>NZ_LBIY01000076.1:0-82544 GCF_028128625.1 Bradyrhizobium sp. CCBAU 45389
ACTAGCCAGGAACTTCTTGGCTGCCGTCCATCTCGCCGCCATCGTTGCCTATTGGATCAATTGAGTCCGAGCCCTAGTCCTTTCGGACTGCTAAGCTTGCCCTAAACGCGCACTAAGGTTACGCGGCCTGCGCGAAACGATCTTAAGTCGTGTCGCTCCGCCGTTGGTGCTCGCGTCGAGTTGCTACCATTGCGTGACCGATCGACTTCCGATCTAGATGTATCCATCCACAACATCCAATCTATCCTTACGGCTGCTCGAAGCTTGATGTCGAGCGGATGCTTGGCTCGGGCGGACTCACCCGGTGCACTCCATCAGAAGTAGCTCATAAAGCCCAAAATCTGTACGCCCCCGTGGGCGCAACTTGCCAGTAATGTGGTGTCGCATTGCAAGGAGGCGAGTTGAACGAATGCGGAAGCTGTCCGAGATGGTCTTGGTGACTGGAGGTGCCGGCTACATCGGGTCCCACGTCTGTATCGCATTGCTGGACGCCGGGCTCGATGTCGTCGTGCTCGACAATCTCTCCAACAGCAACAAGGTCTCGCTTGAGCGGGTGCAATCCATCTGTCGGCGTGCGCTCGCCTTTCGGCACGCAGATATCCGCCATGAAGAGGCGATTCACGACGTACTTCGTTCCTGCGGAGTGACCGCGGTCATTCACCTTGCAGGGTTGAAGGCCGTCGGCGATTCCAACGTACGGCCCCTGACTTATTACGAAAACAACCTTTTGGGAACGATGCGGCTCGTATCGGCAATGAAGAGGGCGAATGTGAAGACACTTGTCTTCAGCTCGTCCGCGACCGTTTACGGGATACCTAAATACTTGCCGCTCGACGAGAAGCATCCCCTCTGTCCGACCAATCCGTACGGCCGCACAAAGCTCGCAATCGAAGAGATGCTGAAGGATCTCTGCAGGTCCGACGACGGTTGGCGGATCGCCAATCTGCGCTACTTCAATCCGGTGGGCGCACACGAAAGCGGGCTCGTTGGGGAAGACCCGCTGGGCCCTCCCAACAACCTGCTCCCGTTTGTGGCGCAGGTGGCGATTGGACGGCGGGAGACGCTGCAGATCTGGGGAAACGACTATGATACGCCTGATGGCACCGGAGTCCGCGACTTCATTCATGTGGTCGATCTCGCGTCCGGACATTTGAGCGCCTTGCGCCACCTGAGTCGGCCCGGCGTGCTCACGGTCAATCTTGGCACGGGGAACGGCAGCAGCGTTCTGAACGTCGTTCGTACATTTGAAGCAGCAAGCGGGCGATCAGTGCCCTATGAGTTCAGGGAGCGTCGGGCCGGCGATGTCGCCGTTTGCTATGCCGACCCGACCTTTGCGATTGAGGCGTTGGGCTGGAAGTCCACCCGATCGTTGGAGCAAATGTGTGCGGACCATTGGCGTTGGCAACTGCAGAATCCGGACGGTTACCATGGGAGCGAACTCGCCAAAGTCCGGGAGCGCTCCAAGCATTTCCGCCGTCACGCCTGAGGTGTGCGCGCCCGAGGTATTCGAACAGCCGACGACACAGAGTCTGACCGTATGAGCAGGTTCGGGGCGAGCCACCGCGGCGAGCATACCAATCGAGCGACTGCTTGGCCCAACAGTGACAGCGGCGGAACCGGTGTTCGCGTACATAAAAACGTAGGAGGATTTGAGCGGCCGGTCGTGGCGGGCGCAATTTGTCCCTGAGAACTAGTGCGACGTGAGGAGGACATCGCTGCTTGTTCTGGCAGCGGCATGCCCTAATGTACCAAGGGTTATTCGACGTGGCCTAGGCGGTGCTTTCGTTACAGGCTTGAAGTGGAGGCTTGTGGGGTCGGTGATGACACGGCAGACGCCGTTGGTATCCATCGTAATTCCTTTGTACAACAAGGCCGACTTCATCTTGAGGACGGTCGCTTCGGCCGCGAGTCAGCTAGATGTCGCTTTTGAGATCATAGTTGTCGACGACGGCTCGACGGATGATGGCGCCAAGCTGGTTCAAAACGCGGGCCTCGAGGGCCTATTTCTCATCGCGCAGGAGAATGCGGGGGTTTCCGCAGCCCGAAACCGTGGAATGACCGCCGCGCGCGGGAAGTGGATAGCATTTCTTGATGCCGACGATGTGTGGTCATGCGACCATCTTGCCACCCTGTTGAAGGCAATTGATGGCAGCGATGCGATTGCCGCTTTCAGCAATGTTCGGCTCCAAAGTCGTGCCAGCTGCCCATTGATTGATCCGAGGCTGGTGGCCCAGAGAGTAGAAGATTACTTCTCCTTCGCGCTCCGCAGCGGTGGCTATCCGATCAGCTCTAGCTCGATCATCGCTCTCAAGGACGAGCTGGTCGCGGCCGGGCTGTTCGTTGAGGGAATCTCAACGGGGGAAGATATCGATATGTGGTGCAGGCTTGCCTGCCAAGGCGCATTTTTCTACACCGCCAAGCTTACGGCGACCTACAACGACGCTCGCTCGCATACACGCTGCAGTGCGGCGGGCGCGGCCGTGCGGCCGTTCCCGGCTCAGCGACTGCACGACTTGATAGCAAGCGACGAGTTGGATCCTCGATTGGCCGAGAGCGGCAGACGTTATGCGAATTTTCTCATGCTTGAGTATGCGCGCCAGTTGCTTGACAGCGGCCAGTATGGCGATGCTCGAGCAGTGCTGCTCGGGGAATGCGTGCCTCGCTACGATCCAAAACGATTTCTGAAGCGCTTGATCAGAACTACGTCGTTTGGACAGACCCTTTTTGGGTTAGGTCAAACCCACGCTGGACAGGCCTGAGAGACCACCGATCCAACTATCGATGAGTATAGTGTGTATCTCGAACACTCGCCTGCGACCGATCAGCCCTGAGCCACTTGGTCTTGTGACCGCGGGCCAGATCCACGGCAGAGCGAAGCACCATCACGACGTGCCGTGGCACTTGCTTGATTTCCTCCATGCCGATGAGATCGCGTCCGCAGAGGTACCACGCCGTTGCGAGAGGAAACGAGAAGAGGACCATGTCGATGGCTGCAAGACCAAGCGGAACAGTCGATCCGATACCAATCATGCAGCTGAAGCACAGCACTACGAGAGCCACGTTGGCGACAGCAAGCAGCCCTAGAGGTGGAACGGCGAGATCGGCAGCCAGTGCCAACAAGCCGATATCCCGCCGCCGGAGGCCGTGATACAGCAATCGCGGCAAGTGGCTGTTCATCAGCCCAAAATGCCCGTGCATCCAGCGCTGCTTTTGCTGGACGTGAGCGCGTTGCGCGTCGGGAAAGTAGCTTGTCACGCGGACTCCTGGAAAGAACCGAGGAGCGTATCCCTTTATCGCGAGTTCCAGTCCGAAATACTTGTCCTCAGTCAGATGCCCGGTTGCGAGAAGCTCGGGCTCTGCCATGCTCCAGGGCAGGGCCATGCCCGTTCCGAGCAGATGGTAAGGCAGGCCAAGCCGTGCGTAACCGCGCGGCCGTAGATCGTTCCTGACGCGCCATGCGAACTCCGCCAAGCGCGGTGGAGCGGGTCTGTCAGGGTTCGGAATCATGAAGTCCAGGCATTGCAGCGGGGCGTTTGCGGCGGCACATGCTCGGGCCAGCACCTCAACGCCATGAGGGCTGATCTCGCAGTCTGCATCGATGAATACGATGACTTCGGGGGGGCTTGCGTTCAAGTAGCGAAGACCGGCGGCGAGGGCAAAGCCCTTGCCACAGCACGATGGCTCGTCTCGAACCAGAACCTCGGCACCGGCAGCTGCAGCGATTGCCGCCGTGGCGTCGGTACAATTGTCGGCCACGACCAGGAGGCGATCGTTCTGCGTCAAATGTATCTTGATCCGAAGGAGAGTTGCTTCGATATCCTGCTCTTCGTTGTGCGCCGGGATCAGTACCGCGATCGTCGGGCGACGCGACGACAGAACGTATGAAGGGTCGTGCGGGAAGATCCCAGCGGCTGCCTGAATCGCGAACGCGATAGTGGCAAGAGCCAAAGCGGCGGTAGCAAAGCCAAGAGTATAGGTCACAATTGCAGCAAGCACGACCACATCTCAGTGATGGTGAGGATTGATCCAGGTTGCGCCACAGGCGTCTAAAGTCGCCTGCCAAAGCCTTCGGGCGGCTGGCTTGCCTGCCGGGTGCAGCCGGCGCGCGGTTTGTCGAGGCTCAACCTGGCTGTCGCCGGCATGAAGCAGGTAGCCGCAACCATGTAGACGCAGAATTCTTTGGATTGGTTTCCTGGATGCACGAAGGACGAAGCCTGTACGCATTCGTCGTTGATATCCATAGGCGAGGAGAATCTGTCCGAGGAAACCGGCGTCGGCGAACGTCACGCCATCCAGATCAATCACGAGATTGCCTCGCGTTCGTGTAGCCGCCGTCAAAGCCTCGCGAACCGGGGCGATGTTGTCGTTTGTCCAGGCGCCGATGAACTCGATGGTATGGGTGGCGTCCCGTTGACGACGTCGCAAGCAGGCGGCCGAAAGTTGTGCGCGTGAGGGTTTGTGCAGGCGGTATTCGGCGAGGCAAGGCAAAATGTGACCAAATAGCAGCGAGGTCAGGACCATGAGGTCGCGAGCATACCGTGTCCAAAGAGCCGGTTCTTCCTTCACCCGCCATAGCCATTCGAGGCCATGCTTCCTAAAGAAGATGGGTGCACGCGTGACACTTCCCGCGACAAAATTGACCGTGGCGCCCAGGTTGCAGATGATCGGCGGCGCAAGCAGACCCTCGTTGCGACTGGTCCATAGGAGGCCCTTCCGAGCTCCAATACTGATGATCAGCAAGTCAGCACCGGCTCCATTGATGACGTCGAGAATTCCCTGATCGCTCATTGATTCAACGGAGCCGAACCCGGGCGCGTAAACGCCGGCGCACCGTACACCAGAGGTGCCTTCATTGAGACGCCGGCGCACTCGCTGGCCGATGTCACGGGTTGCTCCAAGGAAGAACGCATTAAATCGCTCGCCGGTTTGGAGCATCAATGAATCGAACAGGTCCGATCCGCATGTGCGATCGGGAACGGAGATGCCGAGAGCGCGGGCAAACCAGACAAGAGGCATTCCATCGATCATCGAAAGATCGCTGGAGAGCACAGCATCTCTAAAGTCCGGATCGGACTGTGCCAGCCGCAGAAAGTTCGCGTTGGGCGTGACGATGTTACAACTGCGTGTCGCCTTGATGGACGCCGCAACCTTTTGCGTGACCTCCTCGATTGTCACCACATCGCATAACAATCCCTGGATACAGAAAGCCCGCCGCGAAAAGTCCGGCTCAAGCGATCTTGGCGAATGAAGGCGTGCACTCCCGCCCGTCTGAACGGCAATCGGCATGCTACCTCGCACATCGCAGCCCGCCCCGAACAACACGAACCATTCCGTCAGCCAAGTGCGGATCAGCCGCTCCAAACCTGCTCTCGGTTACGAAACGAGCGTTGGATCCGAATTGGGTTCTTTAGAGTAGGCGAGGCCAGCTGAAGCAGAAGCGTCCGCACGGATATGACAGCGACACATGGTGAGTAGTTCACAGCGATGTCGACTAGCCTTATTCCGTGGAGGCATCAGCCGCGCAATGAGGTGAGCTGTTGAGGTGAGCCGGTTGCGACCTTAAGCGATCTTCGAACGAACTAGTCAATTTGGACCGGTTGCCCTTATTCGGCCAGTCGGCATGATTGCCCAACTGCGCGCCGGCGGAGGCAGCGGCAGCCGCGTCGAGAGAGCCTGGTCATGCATGGCCTAACATCGCGCCTCTATTTCATCGCAGGCGCTTTACTCATTGTTGCTGTCTGCGCTTGCTCGTTGGCGGGCATGGCAGGTCGGAGCCGGGCGACGCAGCCCTCGTCAAAAGATCGTCCATCCTTGATCATGGTGCCGGATCGCGAATTCGCCGCCGAGAGCTACGTCCACCGGCGACTGGCGACGGATGCTCCTCGTGATTCCCGTTCGGATGCCTGGGTAACTGATCTGCAGCGACAGATCACGAGGCACTACGGTGTTGCGTCGGTGAACATTGATCGATACGCGCCCCCGCTCTACGTTGTCGGCGCCGGTCAGCCCACGGTTCGCGTCAGGGCGGAGCGGGTTGATGATCCGGCATGGCGATTCGAGCCGCTTCAACAGCAATGGGATCATGTTCCGCTTCCCGACCATTTCCAGCCATCGGTGGGCACCGACCAGGAAGCAATTGTGTATCAGCCTTCGACAGGCCGGTACTGGGAGTTCTGGGTTATGGAAAAAAGCGGCCGCAAGACCGTTGATTCCACGGGACGAACCGTCGACGAGTGGCGGGCCGCATGGGGAGGCAAGATCGACGACCTTGCAAGAAATCCCGGCTATTTTCCAACCACGGTTCAAGGCTACAAGTTCGGCACGGCCGCAACGGGACTAGCCTTGCTCTCGGGTCTGATCACGATCGCCGAGCAGCGCCAAGGCGCAATCGATCATGCGGTTCACGTCGCCCTGCCGCAGACGCGCCGATTGGTGTGGGCGCATCCAGCTCAGCGAACGGACGGCGGAGAGGTCGATCCCAACGCGATACCTCAGGGAACGACGTTCCGTCTTCCTGACACTCTCAATCTCGATCAGATCGACATGGATCCGTACGCGCGCATGGTGGCTCGCGCGGTGCAGCGATACGGAATGGTGGTGCGCGACACGGCTGGCACAGTGGTGCTGTACGCCGAGAACCCGCTGGCGGAGGGGGCCAATCATCCATACTTCGGCGCTGGCGGCATTCTGCGGTGTCCATCGGGGCAGGCTCAAGCGTCGTGCTTTCCCGACAGCAATAACCGGCTTCGCGGGTTCCCCTGGCACAAGTTGGAGGCCGTCCAGGCGACGCTGCATGAGCAATAGTGCCGTGCCAGGCGAGACCCCTCTGCGAGATATCGGGCGCACGCTCGACGCTGACTTTAGAAGACGTCAAGTGGAGTTTCGATCGATGCTCGATTCGACCAACAGCAGACGTTCCATCTTCGATGCGGGCGAGGATCGATCAGCCATGGGTGCGCCATGGCGCGATGGAGTTGATCTCAGGATCCTTCTGACGAAGGTTCGCCAGCAAAAGCGGAGAATGCGTCGCTCTTTGCTGGTCGGCTCCATTATAGGATTGGTCGGGGGTATGTCTTACGACCTGGTTCGAATTCCCGCGTACTCGGCGTCTTCCGAACTGCTGATTTCCAATACGACGCTGCAATTGTCGGGGCCGGACGCAGTCGTAACGCAGGTTCTTGTCGAGAACTCGCTCATTCAAAGCGCGATCGAGATGTTGAAGGCCAGCAAAGTCCTTGACAGGGTGATCGACAGGATGGGGGTGGACAATATCGAGCGGGTGTTGCCGAAATCGGGCTCCATTCGTCGTTTTGCAGCATGGTTGACATCTGCCTCCGATCGGGACTCCTCACGTAGGCAAGCCGCGGCCGCGCTCCTGAGATACAACACGAGCGTCAATCGTGTCGGTGCAAGCCAAGTCATTTCTGTTCAAGGAAGGGCCTTAAACGCAGAGGATGCTGCCAAGCTCGCCAATGAGTTGGCGGCAGCGTTTGTCCAGGAGCAGAACGACACAAACGCGGTTGTAACGACAAGCGCGGCCTTACGAGAGCGAATTAGGGTGTTGGGCCCGACAGCTCGGATCATCAGCGAGGCGGTGGCACCGGACTCAAGGGATGGACCGGCCTTAGGCATCGTGCTGGGATTGGCGGCCGTCTTGGGCGGTGCTCTGGGCATGACCATCCAGCTTGCGTTGATATCATTTAGTAGACGCGTGTGCAGCGCCGAGCAGCTCGTTGCCGCGACAGGCGTTGAATGCTTCGGGTACCTACCTCGGAGAAGGAGAGGCGGAGCTATCCCGCGCTATGGCGGACGTGCTGATTTGGCCTCTGTCTTGAGCGGGTCGATTTTGCGTCGCGCGCGCTTGGCGATCCTTGAACGGTCCGAGAGGAATCCTCATTTCGTCGGCGTCACTTCGGTTGGGGCGGGTGAGGGCAAGACGTTCCTTGCCCGGAGCTGGGCCAGGTTAATCGCACGCGATGGCTCGCGCGTTCTTCTTGTTGACGCATCTCGCGGCGCGGCGGCTTCTGCCAAGAGCGTGTGTCCAGCTGAGGGCAAAGGCCTCCATGAATTGCTCCGGGGCGAGGCCAGTCTGGTTGACGTGGTCCAGGGAGAGAGCAGTCACAATCTGCACTTCTTGCCAAGTGGAGGAGTCGTCTGCAGTCTCGACATGCTGTGGCTCGGGTTCGCCCAACTCATCAATAGCGGTCACTATCCCCTTTACGATTGGATCGTTATCGATCTGCCCCCACTCGCAACCGCCGCTGACGCACGCTCCGCCGGCCAAATCGTCGAGGACTTCCTGATCGTGGTGGAATGGGACCGCACATCGGAGCGGCAGCTCGAACAGGCGTTTCGTGACCTTGGACCCATGCGCGAGAGAATTCGTGGAACTGTTATCAACAAGACGCCGTGGAGTTCGTTTGATTCCGAGACGCTGGAGCAGGCGGCTCGTCGAGCGTCGAGGCCGAAATGGAACGATCAGAGTGTGCCATGACCATGAGAACATTCGGTTCGATCACGTTGCTTCTTTGCGCCGCGATGACGGGTGCCGTGACATCTGCTGTCGCACAAGAGTATCGACTTGGAGTCTCCGATCGACTGAAAATCAAGGTGCAGGAATGGCCCGATCTGAGCGGGGAATACATAATAACGCCGGACGGCGTCGTCTCCTTGCCGCTGATTGGAAACGTCAACGTTGTAGGTCTGCGTCTCGACGATCTCGCACAGCAGATATCTGACCGGCTGCAACGTCGCTCGGAGAAGGCGGAACGGCCCTTCGCTGCAGTTGAAATCACCCAGTATCGTCCATTCTCCATTCTCGGAGATGTTCAGCGACCCGGCGAGTACCCATTTCGTCCGGGGCTTACCGTTATTCAAGCAATCACCGTCGCTGGCGGATACTATAGACCCGAAGTCGGTCTTTTGCGGCTGGATCGCGACATTGCCCTCGCCAAAGGCGATATCCGAACGCTTGTACAGAAGCAGAATCGTCTCTTGGCCCGGGAGGCTCGCCTGACGGCCGTAATTGCGGGGCGGGAAGATATCTCTCTCCCTGCAGAATTGCGGGATCAGCAGGATAATCCCGCCATCGCAGCCATCGCGGAAAGCGAGCAAGCGGCCCTTGCCGTCGAATACGGCACCATACGTTCGGAAACGGCAGCGCTCGAGGAAGTCAAGACGCTCTATCAGCAGGAGATTCGTTCACTCCGCGGCCAAATCGAGGCATTGAGCCAAGAGGATAGCACCATCCAAACGCAACTGAGGGATATGCGCTCGCTCTCGGCGAGGGGGCTCGCGCTCATGCCGACCCTATTCAATCTGGAACGAGCGGCCGCGCAGATATCGAACGAGAAAATGAACATGCAGACTGCGATCGTGAGGGCTGAGGAAAATATTGCTCTGGCGGAGCAGCGGCTTCGTGAACGCACTTTTGAGAGGAGCCGCTCCAACACACGTGACCTGCAACAAACCAGGGATGAGATCGCAGATGTTCGGGCACGGATCAGGACGGCAGGGGACCTGCTGACTGAAGCGCAAATCAGCGCGCCGGCCGAGGCGCGCGAGCGTCTCGCGGAGAAAACGCAGCGGTCCGGCTTCATTTTGATTCGAAAGGATGGCGAAACGACGCGAGCGCTGATAGCGGAAGAAACTACTCCGTTAATGCCGAACGACATCGTCAAGATCCCAATGGTCGGGTCCAAGCTGTATGATTTGACCGGGTCCATCAATCTGACCCGGGCCGAAAGCGGAGAACAGCCGTACAAGTGACACGCAAGATCACGGTCCCGGGAGGTTCTGCGGCTGCCCTATGGACTGTGCCGTCTGTGCGCGCCTAGAACGAAGCCAACGTCGCGTGGTTTGTAGCCATGCGCGTTCCCAATAGAAGGTCGACATGTGGGCCGCGACCACCGTGAAGATGATGCTGATAGGCCTTTTCAGCAGATATCGCTCCCAGATGCTTCCGTCATTCCACCATCCGTGAGCCGTCAGCGGATGGATGACGTAGAGCGCATAGGAGGTAGCTGCAACGTAGCGAAGCCCCCGGCTACCCAGGATCGCCATCAGACGATTGGGCGGCTGGGATATTGTTGCCCAGAGCAGGAGGCCCGTCGCGTAGGGTCGAACGTATTGCAGCCATTCGCTCTGCGGATGTGAAGTGGAGGCCCAGGCCCCCGCTGCCAGCATCCAGACGAGGAGGGAGTAGGCGGAGGTGCCAAAACGGACTATCGGCAACGTTGCAACGCACGCACCAACAAGAATTTCGTCAATACGCAGATGCGTTGCCACGGCAATGTGAGCGCCTTCCGCGATGCGCATCGCGGTTATTGCGGCACAGCAGGGCCAAACGAGCAACAGTGCCCGCCGACCGCCCGCAGCCGTAAGGATTGTCACAAGCGCGTAGAAATGAACCTCGACGCAAAGCGACCATAGATGCTCCGTGACCGGCAGCATCTGGTCCAGTCTGTAGTTGATCATGAAGCTCACGTGGGAGAGAAGCGCCCCTTTGCTTAGACCGAACAGGATGACAACCAGCAGAATATAGAGATAGGCAAGTGGCAGGATACGGGCGATCCGCTTTACGACGAATTCAAGGATCGTGGCGGTTCGAAGTGTGCTGACGATCAGATAGCCAGAAAGGGCGAAGAACAGGCTCATCCCCATCGGACCGGCGGTCGAATTCAGATTGAGAGACTTTGGGCCGAGCGGAAGCAGATGCGTTGCCAAGACGAGCAGGATGCTGATTGCACGAAGGCCATCGAGGGCCGGAATGCCCTCAACTCTCGGTTCGGCTTTGCGCTCGGCCGGAACATGGGCCTTCATCTTTGAGGCCTGCCGGCGGCCTGCCGGCGGTCTGGGCTGCAACAGGCCTAATCGTGATCTGCCGGATTCGTCGAGGCGGCTGAGTGGTTGATCTCTTTGCGGTCGCATGATCAACCACGTTCGGTTTGGTTTGGCTGCGGCCATGGTCGGGGAAGAGTGCCCAGCCGTGATGGAAACAGGAGGCTCCGGGGAAGGCCGCCGAGGTGAAGTGACAATTCGTGCCGCACAAGGAAAACTGCGGCTACCCAGATCACTCCCGACACCATGCTCGATGCAATAAAGCCGAGTATGATTTCGACGGGCCGATCGGGAATTAAATGCCTAAAAGCGAGGGGGACCGGCATGGTGACCAAAGTGACCGCCAAGCTTCGGCCCCAGGCCCCGAACAGTAAGCTTGGCAAAACGCCGATCGCGGATTTGATAGCGCTGAAGTAGCAGATTACAAAAAAGATGCTGCTCAAAACCAGGCTCCAGACGGCGGCGCCGAGTCCCAGTGTCAGGCCGATCGCAACCGCCACTATCGTGAATACACATATCGCGGCTTCGGAAGTGAAAAGCAGCTGTTGACGGCGTTTGACGACAAGTATGTCATACTGGGGGGCAACAGCCAGTGTGAGCGCGTGAGCGACAGCGACGGGCAGCATCAAAGTCCCGGCTGTGGTCCAAGCAGCGCCATAAATCGCTCGCACAAGCGGTTCGGACCATATCGCGAGCACCGCATAGACGGGCCACGCCAGGCCTGTAATCGTTTCAACAAGACGACGGTAGATCGGCGCTAGACTAATGCCCTTACCTGCGCGGTCGCCGAGGCTCGGAAGCAACGGTCGGGCGAGGCCGAGGACCAGCCCATTTCGAACGAAAGAAACCAGATTTTGGGCACGAGCAAACAGGGCGGCGTCGGCGAGGCCAAGCGCGCGCCCGATCAGCAGTTCCGGGGCTGACGTTGCGGTGCAACCGACGAAGAGTGCCGCCGAAGTCCAGCTAGCGAAAGCAAGCAAACGTCGAGTGCCTCTCAGCATCGGCCGAAGGCGTACGGCATCGGGCCAAAATGCGAACGAGGCCAATGCTGTGATGACAGCAGCAGCGAAATAGCCCCATGCCAACGCGGCTGCGCCGTATCCGAGTGCGGCAAGGGTGATGGAGACCAGGCTTTGCGAGATGGCCGCGGTGATTCCGACCACGAGGAGGGAGCCGAAGTGCATCGCGCGCATCAGGCGCATGGTCGCTGGAAAGGCGAAGGCCGGGCCAAGCTGCGCAATAGCCACGATCCTCAAAGTGTGGCCGAGAGCAGGATCGCGATAGAGGTCCGCGAGTGGACCGCTTAGCCCAATGAATAGGAGCATTAGACAAGTGGCGATCGTCAGCGTTAAACCATAGGCTGTCTTCAAGAGGTCGTCGTCAAGTTCGGGCGCACTGACAACATATGATCCGATCGCAGATTCTTTGAGTCCGGTAACCACGCCAATGGCGGCTATTGCGACGGTGTAAGACCCCGCCTCCCGGGGCGTGAGCAGGTGCGCAATCACGACGCCGGTCGCAAAGTAGACCAGCACCGTCGAATTCTGCTGCAACGTTGAACTGAGCATCGCCTCGCGCAGACGCATGATCGAGGTGCCCTCATCCTGCCTCTCGCAAACTCACTGAGCCGCTTGACGGGTGACGCGCGGCGAAGTGATTGCGAAGTCTGAAATGGAGAACAGCTCCGATAGAAGAATAGAGTAATTGCCGGACCACATCGAGCGAACGCCTTAGCCTCGCCGATCGCGTCTCTTCGAGCGTGCCGCAATCCGCGCTCGGAAAGTGTGCTTGCGTCGTCTCCACAGCCGGTCCCGGGTCACTGCCACATTGTGCACGATAGTCGGCGCTGGAGGTGAGGGGTCAATGACCTATCGGAACTAGTCCGTATTTCCACTGAGCGAGGCGTGTGCCTCGGTGAGACGAGTGTTACGGTTCAACGCCATCGGTAGCGATCGGACGACGGAAACGCCACATGCAACCGCCTCAAGTCATCGAGCGCGTATTTCCCTCGCGATTGCGCAAAGGCGTTCGCGACATGGTCAAAGCGGCGCTTCCGAAGCAACTTGCGCCAGGCTTCTGCCGTGTGTCGCCGCTGCTCATGGACGAAGAATATACCTGCGGACGATGGGAGTATCTCAACGATCTCGAGGAAATGGCACGCTATGCGGTGATCGCGGGATATTGCAGGCACATTGGAGACATCTCGAGCGTGCTCGATCTCGGATGCGGTATCGGCCTGCTGCGTGCTTGGCTTCGACCAGTAGAAGATATCGATTACGTCGGCGTTGACTTTTCCACTGTCGCAATCGAGATGGCGAGAATTCGGTGGACGGACGAGTCCACGAAATTCATCGCGACGGATATCGCGACGTTTGTGCCGGATCGCAAATTCGACGTGATAGTCCTCAACGAGGTTCTCTATTACTTCGAACGGCCGGACTGGATCCTGAGGTGGGTTGCGGCGTTCCTGAAAGAGAATGGAAGGCTTGTCATCTCCCTCTGGGAGTCACCGGAGTCCCGACGGGCATGGCAACGCTCGCGCAATAGCGTGCATATTCTCGATGAAGTGCAGGTTCGGCACCGGTCGGGGCTGTCCTGGGAAATCCGCCTTTGTCGGCCGCACCTTGTGGCGACATGAGCAACTCGATCAATGCGGAGCTCAAGATGCAGTTAACATCGGTCCCGTCGAAGAAGCCGTCACCCAGCGGCTCGAACCGCATGCCGACTGTCCTCTACTTGATCAATCAATATCCGGCGATCAGCCACACTTTCATCAAGCGAGAGGTTCTTGCGCTCGAGCGCCTGGGAGTCGCGGTGGTCCGTGTGGCCGCCAGGGCTGGCAAGGAGTTGGTCGATCCCGGCGACCTGGCTGAGGAGAAGCGCACGATCTACCTGCTGCAACGCCCGTCCGCCTTGCTTCGGGCCACGATTTCATCGCTCCTCTTGCGGCCCCGCGGCTTCGGCAGGGCGTTGCTGATGACGTTGCGCATGATGCGCAGGAGTGATCGCGGGCCCCTGGTGCATGCCTTCTATTTTGTGGAAGCGTGCGGCGTCGCTTCCATTGCTCGCGGCGTGGGAGCGACCCATCTTCACGCGCATTTTGGAACCAATCCCGCCGAGCTCGCGCTGATTGCGTCCCGCCTCTCGGGTCTTCCATATAGCTTCACAGTCCATGGCTGCGGCGAATTTGACAAGCCGGAGTTCCTTGCGCTGGAGGCCAAGATCGAGGCGGCTGCATTCGTCGTTGCGGTGAGCTACTACGGGCGCGCTCAGCTTTATCGGTGGTGTAAACTGTCGGATTGCCGGAAAATCAAGCTAATCCGATGCGGCATAGACGAACAGTTTAACGCTATGTCCGAAATGGAGCGCTGCGAAGCGCCGCGCTTTGTTTGCGTCGCGCGATTCTCTCGCGAAAAGGGCCTCGATATTTTGATCAAGGCCGCCGCGGTTATGGCAGCCAATGGGCACAAATTCGAGGTGGTCATCGTCGGTGATGGCGAAGGCCGCAAGGAATTCGAAATACTGGTCGCTGCTCTCGGGCTCAGCGGGACCGTACGCCTGCGCGGCTGGCTGAACAATGCTGATGTACGGCGCGAAATCATCAGCGCTCGCGCGCTCGTCGTTTCAAGCCTCGCCGAAAACCTTCCGATCGTCATAATGGAGGCCATGGCGCTGCGACGCCCGGTGGTGGCGACGCAAATCGCCGGCATTCCGGAGCTGGTCATCCCGCGCGAGACCGGTTGGTTGGCTGCCGCGGGGGCACCAGAGGCGCTCGCTGCGGCCATGACGGAGTGTCTCCTGGCGCCGCGCGAACAACTGGAAGCGATGGGACGGAGGGGACGCGAACGGGTTCTCGCATTGCACGATGTTGACCGAGAGGCTGCAGGCCTGGCCGATCTGTTTGCAACGAGCGTATCGCAACAGAACGATATCGCGATTGCGGAGGATCGACCTCTCTCAGCTGCGGTGCGGTAGCGAACGAGAGTGAACGATGCGCTCGTGAGATCGCCGCCTGCACTGCGCCTCTGGCCGCGAACGATTCATCAGGCGACTGCGAACCGTGCCTGCGATGGGCGAGGCGCTAGTCGTGCGGAAGCAGTAATAGTGCCCATTATGAACCAGAAGAACCATTGGAATTGCAGGTAATCGAGAAGATTGTCAGAGTAGCACATGACTATGTATCCGGCGCATAAGAACGACATCGTCAGAGCGCCTCGAAGATCTGTGCTCCATGTGGACAATACCTTGAGCGCGACCGTCGCCCAAAGAAGACTGAAGCTCGCCAGGCCAGCCATACCCATCTCGAAATATATCTGCAGGATTGCATTGTGGGGGCCGATTCTGACCTGCCCGTCTCCGCGGGAGAAAAACAGGGGGACGTAGGCTTTGTACGAGTTCAGCCCGTAGCCATTGAGACCCGGTGGATTGGACGTCAACCATTCAAGCGTGTCATTCCATAGTACTTCTCGCCAAGCCAGGGAGTTGAGCTGCTCGAAGCCGACTGCAACTGTGCCCGACTTCAGATCGGATAAGCGTTCACCAACGGCAGGAAAAAGAAGCAGGATAGGGAGACAAAGAACCGCGAGAAGCCAGCGTCTGTCCACCAAGACTGCGTATCCCGCCGTGATGATCACCATCGAGAGCCATGCGCTACGGGCCTTCGTGAGAAGCAACAGAAACAGCAGGAAGCCGGCGTAGGCAAGAACTGCGCGGCGCCTGATCGGAGAAAGTTTAAAGTTTGCGGAACAAAGCATATAGAGGATCACGGTCACGACGCTGACAATGTAGAAGGCGTAAATATTCGGATGGGTGAACGTGCTTTGCAGGCGTTGCTCGCCGGTCAAGATGTCCGATTGCATCGCGAGTTCCAGCAATGCGAAGATCGACGGTACGGCGGACGAACATAGCGCCACGACGAGGCATTGGGTGGCCATCTTTTTGGTTCTGACAAGCGCATATGGAAGCGTAAATACGGCTGCGTAGGTGAACAACGCCAGGAGGTCTCGCAATCCGCCGCTTGGATCTGGAGCGTGGACGAGCGAGGCGGCGGCTGTGAGAAGAACACTTGCCCAAGCCAGGAGGGGGGCCGACAGGACAATCCCGGGAACATGAATAATGGTGACAATCGCAATTGCGATCACCAGGGCGTTGATCGCCGCACCAGGCCCGGTCTGTTGTTCGGATGCCGCTTTCAGCCAGTCGAAGGCTCGGTCACAAGCGGGGCGAACGAGCATGACGGCCAGCATCATTTGGCGGACACCCAGAATACGCGTCAAGAAGAGCAGAAAGCTGGTTAGGGCCAGGATGATACCGGTCAAAGTATTTCCTCCGGCTGGTATCGGGGGGTCCACGGAACGGTGTCCGAAGACCCCTACATTTCCTGTTGGGCGGATCAGCATCGATCATTAGGCGCTGCATTCCGGCCCGCAAACGCTCGAAAGTATCGGCAACAGCGCATCGGATTTAGCGCCGATGAATTCTCGCGAGTCCTGCGGACGGCATGTACCGTGCATTCGCGTGGCTATACGAGGACGGTCAATTGCAGCCGGGTGGTGGGCACGCCGCAAATTTCGCATGAAAGGTTCACTCGGCGACAGAGTGGGGACAGCTTCCCGGAGCAGGACTCGGTATCGCCTCTCGAATGAGGAGTACGATGCCAAAACTCGGTGTTCATCGCTCTCGCGCGCCCCTCAGCGCGCCGTTCGTGGACGTTAGCACGGCTGATATTGTGAATCGCGCGAGTGCGATCGAGGCCGTCGCCGAAGATCTTGGGTTGGTTTCAATTGTCGAGCTGCGGTCCGCGAGGTCGGACGTTACTCTGCGCTCAGAAAGCAGAGTCAGACAAGATGGAACGAGTCGCGCCGGTTCCTCTGCATCGCGGGCAAACCCAAATTGTAGAACGAAGAGGATATTCGACGTTGTGGTCACTTTGATCGCAATCGTTGCGTTGATCGCGGTCTTCGTTGTCGTCGCGATTGCGGTAACCCTGGATAAGCCTGGTCCGGTGTTCTTTCGTCAGTGGCGCGGTGGGCGCGATGGTCAACGCTTCCAAATCTGGAAGTTTCGAACGATGACATGTCTGGAGGACGGGAACGATGTTCGACAG
This sequence comes from Bradyrhizobium sp. CCBAU 45389, assembly GCF_028128625.1. Lineage (NCBI taxonomy): Bacteria > Pseudomonadati > Pseudomonadota > Alphaproteobacteria > Hyphomicrobiales > Nitrobacteraceae > Bradyrhizobium > Bradyrhizobium sp. CCBAU 45389. The sequence goes on from NZ_LBIY01000076.1 coordinate 16,946, forward strand.
GCGAGCCCAAGCGATGTCCGTGTTACGCGAGTTGGACGAGTCCTTCGGAAGACCAGTGTCGACGAGCTGCCGCAACTCCTCAATGTGCTCCGTGGTGACATGTCCCTCGTTGGGCCGCGGCCTCACGCACTGGCTCATGACGCGATCTATTCGAGATTGATAACCGAATATGCGGAACGACAGTCAGTGAAGCCAGGGATCACCGGTTGGGCGCAAGTCAACGGATGTAGGGGGGAGACGCGAGACATCGCTGCCATGGAAAGACGCGTCAAGCGAGATCTCCAGTACGTCCGACACTGGTCGCTGCGGTTCGATATCGTCATCATGTTGAAGACAGTGAGGGTGCTGCTGCGGCCCAGCAATGCCTATTAGTCTTAAGGTTGGCTGCTTCGGTCGGGAAGGCAGGTAGTGGCTTGGTGCGTCTTGCCGTGCGCGAACCGTCTGGATTCCCACCTATCCCGCAACTGCGGGCGTGGTGACACCGCGGATTGCCGCTCCATCACGGGTGAGTACGCAAGGACGTCCGCAACTTTCGGAGGCTGCCGTCAAGCGGTCCCGAATGGCCACATTGTTGTCGGAGCAGACTTGAAGACGAGATTGTTGCTGACGAGTGGCAGATTAGAGCCAGGCGCGGCGTGTCTCACGCTCGGAACTGTCGCCGCTGCAGAATCTTCGTGTCGTCGACGGAGATGGTCGCCTTGTCGCCGCGCCTGCAGATGCGCGCCCCGCACAGTCCCACCGCTCTGGTTGGAGCCCCCGTCGCGAGACATCATGGCCTTTGATTTCCTTGCGCTGACCGCCCTTATTTGTGCTGAGTGCACCGGCCGTTAACGGTTGGTTTAGTTCCCGGCATGATCATTGGTGACCACAAGGGACCCGAGCATGCAATTGTACCATGCGAATACCTTGGAGAGGATCGAAACGGCCGCGGATCACGACACCGTCGAGCTCGCGATGTGGCCTGTCACTCTTGACCGATTGGATTTCTCGACGTCCGATCGAGATGAGGTCCTGGCGCTCCTTCGGCAAGGCAATTGTTCAAAAGGCACTCTTTCGGTCGTCTTGGTCGCGTTGGCTGGCGGCATTGGACTGGGTTGGGCTGGTGCTTTGTTCGCTCCTGCAGCGATCTCGGCTCTCAATCCAATTGCTTCGATGGAAGCGGCTTCGCGCCGCATGCCGAGCATTAAGCCAGTCAGCAAGGTCGAAAGCACCCGAAAGACGGCATCAGCATCAAGCTCGCGAACGCCGCCTGGTTTTGGTGGATCCTCCACGTTCACCTCAAGCCTTGGCCCGAAGCCTCTGGCCAAGGCACCGAGTGTTGCGCAACTGGCGGATGTTCTCGAGCCGGACATGTCGATAACAGGCTCGGTCCAGCCTACGGGGCTCCTCCTGCCGGTCCCCGAGACAAGGCCGACGACTATTGTGGGATGGGCAGTCCTCGATGTTCGCGCCGGAACGGCCGTGCTCGAAGGGCCCGATGGGATTCGAATGGCAGCACGGGGCGATGAAGTCCCGGGCATCGGGCGAATCGACTCTATCGTGCGCTGGGGCAATCGTTGGATAGTTGCTACGGCAAGTGGGTTGATCTCGACGCCGTAGGCGTGAAGGCTTGCAACGAAAAGCATGACATAAATTCGGCCGCCACTCACCAAGTCCGAAGCGGCTATCTCATTCCGGGCGGCCAGTTCTTCGACTGCCGAACTCATCCTGTTGCGGAATGTGCAGCGGCGGGCTCGCGATACAATTGCAGCGCGCCCGCGAAGCTGCGGGCACGCATTGTCAGTCATAGCAGGAGCGCTCAGTAAGCGAGCATTGGATACCAGTCGGTGCCGCGGCCTTCTGGCGTGGTATCGAGAATGGTCCAAAGCGGATCCATGTCGGGCGCGCCGCGTGGATCCTGTTGCGGGTCGGCCATCGTGCCGCTCATCTCACCCGACCAGAAAAGCTCAAGCGCTTGCTTGTGATGTTCACGAAAGGAAGCAGTTTCAATCGGTTAAGCGCAGCGACGTCGCCATGAAGGGCGATGGTCCAAGACCCTGAGGTCCTGACCCACGTGGGCCCTCCCAGTGACGGCCCGAATGTCTGCCAATGATGCCCGGTCTGTCGGCTCAGCGGGCCAGCCGCTTGATGGTCTTGGTCGCTCGGTTGGGGCCATGCCATCCAAGAAACTTCAGCTCCTTGTTTTCCAACGCGTTCGTCGCACGAAAGAACTGTTCAAGATCATCGCGCGCACGGGAAGGGAGATCGCGGATATCCTTGAGATTGGTTTCGAGCGGTGATCGGTCGGGCACAGCAAAAATGCGATCGTTTCGCTCCGACTTGCCCTTCTTCTTCTGCTCGACTTCGAGAATGCCAACCGGACGGCAGCGCAGCACGACGCCCGGATAAGTTTGCGCGTCATGTAGGATCAGCACGTCCAGCGGGTCGCCGTCCTCAGCCTTGGTCGAAGGAATGAAGCCCCAATCGTACGGATAGGTCAGGCCCGCCATAAGCGGCTTCGCCAGGGCAAAGACACCGAGCTTGGGATCGAAATCGAGCTTGCACGAGCTGCCGCGCGGCGTCTCGACGACAGCAAAGATATTGTCTTTGTCAACCCAGCTCGGCAGTTTTGTCAGATTGGTCATGGCGACAGTCGCCTACGTATTGGGGCACCGAGAGGAAACGGGTCTGGCGCAATCATCCGCCAGACCCGCAGATGGCAATCAGGCAGCGGTGGAGGCCTTCTTGTTGACGCCTTTGCGCAACGCCACCGTGTTGAGCTTGGTGTTCGCCGCCTTCTCTTCGTTCAGGTTCGTGTTCAGAAAACGCACGATATCGTCGTGTCCGAGCTCCTCAGCCCAGGCGATCAGTGTGCCATAGCGGCAGATCTCGTAATGTTCGACGGCCTGCGCGTTGGCGACGATCGCTGCATCAAGTACCGCCTTGTCTTCGATCTCGCCAGCCGTCTCATCCGCTTCCTTGATGATGCCATCGATGGCCGGACATTGCGTGCCGCTCGGCGACTGGCCCAATTTCTCAAAGGCCTTTTCGAGACGCTCGACCTGCTTGTTCGTCTCTTCGTCGGCCAGTTTGCGATCAAGAGCGCGTTTCTGCTGGGCGCCGAACGCGTGATCGCGATCGATACGGTACCCGAGCGCCTGACGCTCGCCATGCAGTCCGGCGCCACGACGCTGGATTTCATGAAGGAAGATGTCTACGAACGCATCCGGCAGCTCACGCAGGGCCGCGGTGCCGGTGCCTGCATCGACGCGGTCGGCACCGAGCCCGAGACCATGGCAAGCAAGGATTCCGTGATGGATCGCATCCAGGTGGCGACCTTCATGGGCACCGACCGGCCGCATGTTTTGCGGCAGGCGATCCAATGCTGCCGCAACTTCGGCACCGTCTCGATCGTCGGTGTGTATGGCGGCATGCTCGACAATATCCCAATGGGCAGCGCCAAGATCCGGTCGTACCCGGAAAGCCATCTCGTCGAACTCGAGGACGCCCAGCGGCCGGCGCGCGTCACCCATCGGGAGGAAGCTATGTCGTGCTTGTGCCGCGCGCGCAGCCGACGAGCATTGCGAACGGAACGGCCCATGTCGCCGAAGCGTGCCCGATCAGAACCATCGTCATAACGGCCTGCGTGAATATCATGCCGACCTCCGGAGCGCGGCGGCCCAAGGCCGCCGCCGCGTCGACACCCCGCCGGGCGGCGGGTCGTCGTCTTCGCCGTCGAGCCGCCGCAGCGCGGCGAGGATGTCGGCGAGCCGGATGGCGTGGCTCATGCCAGGTACCTCGCGCAAGGCGGGAAAGGACTCAACGGCGAACATATCAGACGCCCAGGACGACAGGATGATCCGCTTCTCCGGCGCGGAAAGCTCCGGATCGTTCAGGACGTCTTCCGGAGACGCATAGTGCGCCGCCGGATGGAAGAGGGGCTTGAGATTGCCTGCGTTCGTGCCGGCTTTGGTCATCGATGTCTCCCTTTACGCTCCTTCCTCGGAGGTGTTTCGGTGAGTTCGGGTGGCGGCGACCGCCGCCCGGGTCTTTACTGCGACTTGATCGCGATGCGCTTGACGCCCGCGCGCGGATTTTCGGACCTTGGTACCGAGATCGTCAGGACGCCGTCCTTGAACGAGGCCTCGGCCTTGTCCTCCTCGACGTCCTCGAGGACTATCTGCCGCTGGAAGGAGCCGTAGTAACGCTCGGTGAAGTATCTGCCTTCGTCCTTGCGCTCGCTCTTCTTCTCGCCGCGGATGGTCAGCACCCCGTTCGCGATTTCGATCTGGACATCCTTCTCCGTCATGCCCGGGAGCTCGGCCGAGATCGTCAGCCCCTTGTCGGTCTCGCTGAGCTCGATCTTCGGCCAACTGGATTGCCGCTCCATGAGTGGCGACGGGCTTGCGCCCCCGAAGCCGCGGAAGACATCGTCGAAGAGCCGGTTCATTTCGCGGTGAAGCGTCATGAACGGGTCGTGGGTGCCGCGCGCCGGCGCAAGCTCTTGGTTTCTGGACCAGGGAATGAGATCACGAACTGCCATGGTTCTTCTCCTTCGTTGCATGAGCCAGGGAGCGCGGCCGGGCTTGCGCGCGCCGCGCTCCGCCGTCGAACCCTGACCGGCGTCAGGCCGCCTTCTTCTGTTCGATCTGCGAGGCGAGAGAGGCGCCGCTTCCGATCTGGATCCGGCGCGGTTTCATCGCTTCCGGCACCTCGCGGACCAGATCGATGATCAGCAGTCCGTCACGGAAGGCAGCCTCCTTCACCTGGACGTAGTCGGCCAGGTTGAACACGCGCCGGAACGGTCGCGCAGCGATGCCCTGGTACAGGTACTCGCCGGCCATCCTCTCGGGCTTCCTGCCCTCGATGATCAGCGCGTTCTGCTCGGCGGTCACAGCGATGTCGTCGGCGCCGAACCCGGCGACGGCGAGCGAGATCCGGTAGTGGTCCTCGCTGGTGCGCTCGATGTTGTAAGGGGGATAGTGGTCTTCGCTCGGCTGGCGCAGCGTGCTGTCGACGAGGTCGGCCAGGTGGTCGAAGCCGATGGTGGAGCGCCACAGGGGCGCGAAGTCGAAGGTGGTCCTCATGTCCAAGTCCTCCAAAGAGCAAGTTGGATACAAGGAGCGCACGGCAGGAGTCAGAGCGGGTCTGGTACCCGGCCGGCGCCCGCGCCGGACCCATGAAGGCGCCCGGCACACCGCTCTCGCGGCGAAAAATCACTTAGAAAAACGACAAGCCGTTTCAAGAGGTCGAAGTCAAAAAATTTTGCGACATCCGGCCATCGCGCGTCGCCTCCCGCCTGCGATTTCCAAAAGGACTTGCAGATGCGCGGCGACAGGCCTTGACAGCAAATCGCGGCCCAATATTTTTTCGCCGGGAATTCTCTTTCCCGGCTTTCTTAACACCGAAAAGGACCTTAACGACCGTCAGGAGTGACGACGATGCTCGATGAAGATCTGGCCCGCATCCGCGCGCACCGCAACAACATCCACCGCTACCGGCGATTGCTTCGCACGAAGCTATCGGAGCTTGAACGTCAATTTATCGAACGCCGCCTCGCCGAGGAGAAGGCTTCGCTCGAATCCCTTGCAACGAAAACCTTCCCCGTCGCGTTCACGGTGCCGCACGGCCCGGTTGGCTCCGTAGAAGCGAGGGCCGAGCTATGAGCGACCTTCGCGACCTCCTCATCCGCGGCAGCGAAAAGGTCATCGGACACTATCGTCTCCTGCTGGCGAGCGCCAAAACCGAGGCCGAGCGCCAGCTCTACCGAAGCCGGATCGAGCGCGAGCAGCGGCTACTGGACGAGTTGCACGGCGGATTCCCGGATCAGTCCGCTGCATATGGCTTGGGGCACGTACAGGCTGCGTAACGGGCTTCTTAAAGGTCCTCTCAGTCCTTCGAAGAACGGGTGCCGGACCTTTCCTCGGCCGATTTGGCCCGGTACTCGATCTCCGCGAGCAGCTTCGGCTCGACCCAGATGCCCTTGTGCGCGATGCGCTTGGCAAGGGCTGCGTTTTCCGGATCAGCGGCTTCAGCCGTTTCTACAGTCGGCGGCGGAGGATTTGTCGAAGCCGTGGTCCACCTTGTCGGCATAGACGAGGTCGCCGCCCCTGCGCCGGGGCGAGATTCATGACTGGAGGATCATATGGCGACAGCAAAGAAGACGGCACGCGGACGCAAACAGGACCGCGCCCGCGTGGCCGGCGGGCAGGACTACGAGGTGCGCTACGAGTCGAAGAAGACCGGCCGCTCCGCCTCGGCGGTCAACAAGGCCATCAAGAAGGTCGGCAGTTCGCGGAAGAAGGTGGAGAAGTGTCTCGGTCGCTGAAGTCGCGTGCTATTCGGGCGGGCACTCGGGACAGACGTCGCCGATCGAGTCCAGCACGTCGCGGACCTCGGCGACAGCTACCGCCATAGAGATATCCGCTGGCGGATCGCGACGCGCGACGTCGAAAGCGCGATCGCGGGCGTGCGGGTCGGCGCGGTCCTGCATCCAGCCGTGCTTGTCGCACTCCTGGATGGCGCCGGCCTCCTGCAGTACGCCTATTGCCCAGCCCCGCAGCGTCCGGATCGCCGGCCGTCTTTCCTTCGTCATCAGCATCGAGATCGCTCCTGCCTGGACGAATCCTCCCGCCCGCCTGCTCGTTCCGGGCGGTTAGCACGGATCAGGGATTCGCAATCGGCAGGGCTAGGGCTTGTCCACCTGTTCCGCAGCGCCTGTGCAGAACGTTAAGTTCCTGGCGCGGGGTCTTCTTTCACGCCGCGGGCGACGATCCGCAGCGCGCCGTCCGGAAGCGGTCGCTGCAGCTTCAAGGCTTCCTCCGCAGGGGCCGTCATCCAGGTCTCGACTTCATCTGGCGTTGTCAGGATCACCGGCATCGCCTTGGGGTGGATGGCGCCGACCTCGGCGTTGGGCTCCGTCGTGAGGAACGCGTAGAGGTCGTTGGTCGTCTCGCCTTCCTTGACCTTCCGGACGGACGTCCAGTTGGTCCAGATACCGGCGAAGCAGGCGAGGGGACGTGTCTCATCGAGCGCGAACCAGATATCACCGCCCTCGGCCTTGTTGAACTCGCTGAACGAGTTGAACGGCACCACGCAGCGATTTTCGGTCCCCAGCCATCGCGTCCAGTGCTTGCTCTTCACATTGCGGATGTTGGTCGTGCCGCCGTCCGGCTCCATGCGTAGCAATCCCTTGAAATCCACTGCCTTGCCCTTGGCCTGCAGCTTCTCGGCTCGCTTCTTCGTGGCGTCCATCAGCGCCTTTGACGACGACGGCATTCCCCATCGCGCCGTAGCGAGCTCGCGGCCCTCCACTCCGTTGCGCACGATCGGTGCCTTGTAGTCGGGAAAAGCCCCCGGCATCGGCGCCAGATTTCCAACGTATCGGTTGACAACGCGGAACAGCGCGTTGATCGCGGCTTGATTGGTCGTGATCGAATAAAGATTGCACATCAGTCAGGATTCGGCTCGAGGGTGGCGCGGCTGCCAGGTCAACTGTAGCAGAGTCGCGGATGGACGCCGGCCGGCCTTGGCACATTTGCGACAGCGCAGCCGGCTGGCGAGATCGTGCACGAAGGAGGTCGGCGGGTGCTTCATCGCGGCCAGGTCGACATCGCTCGGCGTCTTGCAGCGCGCGCACCTGATCTCCAGCCAGGGGAAGCCTCCATTTACGGCCTGATCGATGGTCGGCGACGGATCGATCGGTTCGCCGTCACTCCACATCCGCTCGTTCCAGCTTTCGCAAAGCAGCCTGTCGGCTTGCTGGATCATCGCCCCGCCTTTGGCCCGCATCTCCGCCGATTGGGTCGCCAGCATGCTGGCCATCGCGCGTGCCTTGCCGAGCTCTTTCGCCAGAGCCTTGCGATCGCCGCCCGACAGCTGGGGTGATACTTCGGGGCCATCCAGACATCCAGGCGCAAAGAGATCGGATCGGCAAATCCAGAGCGGCTACGGCGTCTCGAACGCTGGCCAGCACCCGTCTTCTTCATGCCTGCCGGTGCGCTGCTGGCAGGTGTTGTCGAGCAACCGCTGCGCCACGTCCTTCCAGACTGCGTGGGCGCCATACAAGCGGACGGCATCGGCCGTCTGGATTTCCACGGTCCGTTCGCAGCGGCGGCAGGAGACGCGCAGCACGTGGCGCTGAATTTCGGAGAGACGTCGCTGCCGGACCTGAGTGCCGGTCGTGCCGGCGCGAGGGTCTCTGAGGACCGATTCCCAGTATCCGGCCGGAAGCGGCGCATCCGGAGCCCCAGTGGAGGGGCTTGGCCTACGGGCGGCTTCAGCGGCCAGCTTTTCCATCTGCTTCGGGGTCGGCATGCGCCAGCTCGCGGGTCGATCGGTCATGCCTGAATTAGAACATAACAAGAACAAAAGTCGAGTCCGACTAAGGCAGCCGCTGAGAAAAAAGTCCTCTTATGGGACGGCTCGCGATGTCGGAACCAAGCCGGTTGGTTCGTCTTGAATCCGGCATCAGTAATGGAGTTCCCTGCGATGGCCCCCCGCGCCAACTGGAAAGGCTTCCTGCGTCTTTCCCTCGTCACCTGTCCGGTTGCGCTCTATCCGGCCACGTCGGAATCCGAAAAGGTATCTTTCAACCAGCTGAACCGAAAGACTGGCCATCGGATCAAGTACGCCAAGGTCGACGCCGACACCGGCGAGGAGGTCGACAACGAGGACATCGTCAAGGGCTACAAGGTTGATACGGATACCTTCATCGAGGTGACCAAGGAAGAGCTTGAGAACGTCGCGCTGGAATCGACGCGAACCATCGAGATCGACGAGTTCGTCGACCGCAGCGAGATCGATCCGCGATATCTCATTCGCCCCTACTACCTGCGTCCGGACGGTAAAGTCGGGCATGATGCCTTCGCCGTTATCCGGGAAACCATCCGCGAGATGAACAAGGTCGCAATCGGCCGTGTGGTGCTGACAAATCGCGAGCACGTCATCGCGCTCGAGCCGCTCGACAAGGGGCTGATGGGCACGCTGCTGCGCTATCCCTACGAAGTCCGTTCCGCGGATGAGTATTTCGATGACATTCAGGATGTCAAAGTTACCAAGGACATGCTTGATCTCGCCAAGCACATCGTCAATCAGAAGGCGGGCCATTTCGAGCCGGACAAGTTCGAAGACCAGTACGAAACCGCCCTCATTGATCTCATTAACGCGAAGCGCGCAGGCAAGCCGATCAGAGCGAAAGAGCGTCCTCGGGGCGAGAATGTCGTCGATCTGATGGACGCGCTGCGCAAGAGCATCGGACGAGACGCGACTGGCCCAACGGAGGCGCCGAAGAAGCCGGCCAAGAAGCCGCGCAAGGCGACCGCCGGGCAGAAGGAAATGCTGATGCCGATCACCGGCAAAAAAACGGCGAAGGAGGGCGCGGCCAAGAAGCCGGCTGCAAAGCCGCAGCGAAAGTCGGCCTAGCCTATCGTGAAGCACCGGTCACGCCAGACGGTCACTCCTTCGTCATCCGCGCAGGCTCTGGCGGATGGTAAATCCCATCTCGACGAGGTCGCGTGAGACTATCGCGCTGACCGGCAGAAAGGCGACAGCCGCGAGGCCGAACCAACGGCGCATAGAGCCGTCAACCTCGCGATTTGCAATGAGAGGGGACACTTTGCGCGTTGCAGGCCGCGCCACTGCGGAAGTTTATCAAGTTGCGTGATTTGCGCTGGGGAGAGTGTTTGGGCAGCGTAGTCTTTCAGTCTAATCAGTTCGGTTTTGGGGGCTTCGGCCAGAGAGGCGATCCATTGGGGGCGAGACGCAGCTATGGGTGCAGTGCACCGTCCGCAAAGTTTAACATGCTTGAATCCCCAAGCGGGCGAAACCGCGCTAGGATTAGATTTTCCCTTAGGGGGGGCAGCTTATGTTCGACACGGCAACCACCGCGCTTTTGCGCGCGGTTCTCGATGAAGTCTGTGAAAGCGTCTCGCACCGCGAGATCGGCGCACGCACCCACGTCGCGTCGAAAATCCTAGAGGCTGCCACGAGAGGCGAGATCTCTCCCGAAGGTCTCAAACAAGTTGGACGCGACGCCCTCTCGCATGCGCCGACGATGTGGCGCTGATCGCGGGGGCGGGCGTGAACTTCCAAGTCACCGTCCTGAAGATTTTGGTAGCTTATCCGGACGGCTTTGCCGTGATGGAGGATCTCAAGAGGGATATGGCTATCCTGGCGACGAGTGGTCGCGACTGGGCGGACCGGACCAGGCGCCTCGCGGCCAGAGTGCCCGACCTCGACATCTTCTCACAAGGATTGGTCGAACGGATAAGCGGAGGATGGAAGATCACGTCCAAAGGACGGGCGTTGCTCGAATTGATAGAAGCGCGGCCAACGGCCTTGGATAGGGCTGAGGCGCCTCCAGTTCTGGAGACGAGTGCGACCTCGCCGGCGCCTGTTCCTCCGCTGCGGCAGCCCGCCGATCGTGCCAAGCGACGGCGCGAAAGACGTGAACGTCGGCGCGAGGCGCGCGAACGGGCGAGAGCAAACGCCTCTTGAGGTAGCGCCTGAGGGAAGAAAAATCCGCCAAATGGGAGCAGCGGTTTGATAGTCCCGGACTGTCGATTTGCCTCCCCAGCCCCAATCGTACCGCCGTTACCTTGTTTGCGGCCATGCCGGCCCCGATCTACTCAGGACGGCGACTGAGCACGGATCCTTCTACCGAGCCGGCGAGCGATAATATAGCGAGGAAATGGAGGCCGAACCCGCGCGGGAGAACTGGCCGGGTTCCTTTTGAGAGGGCGTTGCGCGGTCGGTGAGGCTGTATAGCTACTTCAGACAATCGCCATAAAGTTCACTGACATGCTCCCCACAGTCAATCTTCACGAAGGCCGTAATGTCCCAGTACTCACTCGATGTATTGCGTCAGCGCTATGTCGTCGGGAAAAGACCGCTCGAGGCCAGCGTCGAGCAGATCTTGCGGGCCGACACCCGCGCCGGAGCGCGTGCCATCCTGGCTTCAATCGATAAACGCCGCTTCGAAAATAGGTCGGAAGGGCAGCGCCTCCGCAAGATGCTCCGCTTCGAGACCTCTCTGTGGGAAACAGGCCATCATGCCGTGGCAGGCGTGGATGAGGCCGGAATGAGCCCTCTCGCCGGGCCGGTCTCCGCTGGCGCCGTGATCCTGAAACCGGGCACGCGGATCGTCGGAATCGACGACTCGAAAAAACTCGACGCCGCGGCTCGCGAAGAACTCGCGAAGGAGATCAAGGAAAAGGCGGAGTGTTGGTCTGTGGCGTTCGTCGAGGTCGAGGAGATCGACGCGATCAACATCTATTGGGCGGGCATTCAGGCTATGCAGCGTGCGGTCCGAGGGCTAGGCTTGACGCCGCAGCACTTGCTGATCGATGCGAAGCGGTTGAAGGAAATCGATATTTCTCAGCAGGCCATCATCAAAGGCGACGCCAAGTCCGCCAGCATCGCGGCCGCCTCCATCCTCGCGAAAGTCGAGCGCGACGCCGTCATGCGGACGCTCGACGTGCGACACCCCGGCTATGGCTTCGCGGATCACAAGGGCTACCCGGTGCCGGCTCATTATGAAGCGCTCGCCAGACTCGGCGCATGCGCAGCGCACCGGCGTTCGTTCGGACCGGTACGTAAGGCTCTCGGGTTGCCGCCCTTGCCGCCATGGCCTTCGGCATCTGAGCGCGACGCCGGCTGAACAGGTCTACACTTCGTCTCGGCGGCGCTATTTTCGCGACCACTTCTTTTCGCGTACGACGTCCTTCGCGTTTTTGTCGGACCGCAGGCCGAGATAGACCGGCTGGCGCAGCTCGCCGTTGCTGGTCCACTCCGCGAACTTCACTTCTGCGACCAACGCAGGACGCACCCAGGTCGTGACCTGCTCATCCTTCACCTTGGCAGGGAACGGTGACCTGGCGGTTTTGAGCTTCATGAGCTTGCCGTGAAGCTCTTCGAGAACTTGGTGGCTGAAGCCGGTGCCGACGTGGCCTATGTACCGCCATGCATCCCCTTCGCGTACCGCGAGGACGAGAGCGCCGAAGAAAGGCCGGGTTCGCCTCGGCGCCGTGAAGCCGGCGATCACGACCTCTTGCCGCTGCGCGGTCTTCACCTTCAGCCAGTCGGCGGTCCGGCGTCCGGACGCGTACGGGCTATCGGCGCGCTTGGCCATGATGCCTTCGAGATGTCTCAGCTCTGCTTCTGCGAAGAACTTCGTTCCCTTGCCTTTGCGGTGGTTGCTGAACGCGACGAGCTTGTGGCGCGGAAGGATGGCCTTGAGCCGCTTCTTGCGCTCGAGGAGCGGCAGCGCACGCAGGTCCTCGCCGTCCGCGAACATGAGGTCGAACGCGCAGTACAAGAGCTTGGCCTCATGGCGCAGCGCGTTTTGAAGCAACTGGAAATGCGAGACGCCGTCCTTTCCGATCGCGACGAGCTCCCCGTCGATCACGGCATCGTCCTTCATGTCCTCCAGCGCTTTGGCGATCTCGATATAGCTGCGGCTGATGATCTTGCCATTTCGGCTGTAGAGCGCAACCTTGCCTCGCCGGATTTCCGCGACCATGCGGAAACCATCGAATTTGTCCTCGAAGACCCAATTGGGATCATCGAACGGTGAATCGGTCAGCGTGGCCAGCATGGGCTGCAGGCGACGAGGCAGGGTCGATTTTCGGGCCATGGCCGGAGGATGGACGAGAGAGGGGAAGGAACGAGTAGGATGCATCGCGGGTTCCGTGCGACGAGTGAAGCTCAGCCAACATTCGGGATGACCGATCCCAAAATTCCCAAGTCCTGGCAGACGAAAACGTGCCTGCCGCGTCCGCCCCACGCTTGCCTTGGTACTCTTCCTCCGATCGGGGCCGTCATCGTGGCTTGCTCTATTTTTGCTAGGCGGTGCGCCATTTTGTCCTCCGCCAGACGACGCCGGACGTGCCGCAGGTCGGCACGCTGTTTGGGCCAGGGCGAGGGGAGCCCGCGACCTCTGGTTTCAGCTCTTTAGTTGGCTGACGGGGCCGTGGGGCACACTCTGGCCAGTGATGGGCGGGGCGGTGGAACTCGCGGGCGTGGCGGTAGTTGCTTGGCCGCGGCAGCAGTAGCGAGGAGTGCACGTGAACCGACGCCAGCTTGTTCAAGGGTCGGCGTTGCTGCCGGCGTTCCTGCTCGCTTCGCGCCGCGGTTTCGCCGCTGCGCTGGATGATGCATTTGGACCGTCAACGGTGAGGGACTTGGCCCGTATGCTGGCGGGCAAACCGTACGAGGCGCCGGACGAGAAGCTGCCGGGCGGGTTAAAGGACCTGGACTACGATCAGTACCGTTCGATCCGCTTTTTGCCTGAGCGCGCGCTCTGGCGCGGCAAGAATCTTCCGTTCGAGGCGCAGTTCTTCCATCGCGGCTTCTTCTACAAGAACCGAGTGAACATCTTCGAGGTCGCGGACGGAAAGGCCGCCGAGCTCAAGTACCGCAAGGCGGACTTTTCCTTCGGCGAGAAGGTGCCGGCATTCGAGGACGCCGATCTCGGGTTCGCGGGCTTCCGCATCCACGCGCCCATGAACCGTCCCGACTATTACGACGAGGTCTGCGTCTTCCTCGGGGCGAGCTATTTTCGAGCCGTGGCTAAGGGGCAGACGTATGGGCTCTCCGCCCGGGGACTTTCGATCAATACGGGCGAAGCCAAGGGCGAGGAATTTCCGCTATTCAAGGCCTTCTGGCTCGAGCGGCCGGCGCCGGGTGCGACCTCGATGGTGATCCATGCCTTACTCGACAGCAAAAGCTGCGCCGCGAGCTACCGCTTCACCGTGCGGCCCGGGGAGACGACAGTCTTCGACGTCGAGATGTCGGTCTACCCGCGCGTCGAGATGCCGCGCGCCGGTCTCGCGCCCATGACCAGCATGTTCTTCTACGGCCCGAACGACCGCAACGACATCGACGATTTCCGTCCCACGGTCCACGATTCCGACGGCCTTGCGATCTTCAACGGGAAGGGAGAAAGCCTCTGGCGACCGCTTAGCAATCCGCGCGATCTCCAGATCAGCACATTTCAGGATCTCAATCCGCGTGGCTTCGGGTTGATGCAGCGGGAGAGAAACTTCTTCGCCTACCAGGACATCGAATCCAGCTTCGAAAAACGCCCAAGTCTCTGGATGGAGCCGATCGGAGATTGGGGCGAGGGCGGGGTTGTGCTGTTCGAGATCCCGACCAAGGAGGAGGTCCACGACAACATCGCCGCATTCTGGCGGCCAAAGAACCCGCTGCAGGCCAAGGGCGAACACAACTACACCTATCGACTGCATTGGGGCCCGGATAGCCCGAAACCGCATTCGCTAGCCCGCTTCACGCGAAGCGGGATAGGGGCGCGGGGCGAGGATGCGCGCCTCTTCGTGCTCGATCTGGTCGGTGAGAACCTGAAGGGCATCGATCCCGCCGGCGTCAAAGGCGTCGTGACCGCGGAAAAGTCCGAACTGAAGAACATCGTCACGCAGCCCAATCCGTACACCAGCGGCTGGCGGCTCAGCTTCCAGTGCCAGGTGAAAGGCGAGCCGATTGAGCTGCGGGCGTTGCTGGCCGAAGGCGACAAGCCTTTGTCGGAAATCTGGGTCTACCGATGGGCACCCTGAGCGCGGCACCGCGGTCGATGGCCGGCGATATCGCGGCCCAGCGCCTACTGCCGAGCGAGTCCCCTCTCGCGATGGCTCCGGGAGACCTCGGAAAGGACCGGGTACCCGACCGCATTCCTGCGCCGGTTGCCCCCGCAATGGCCTGGCGGCGCGGCCTCATCCTGCTCTCAACAGCGGCGCTCACGGCGGGCGGCGGCTATGAGATGTATCGCGTGCTGGAGGTAGGGGGCGTCACCGTCCTCGAAGCCATGGTGCTGGCGCTCTTCCTGGTTCTGCTCGCCTGGGTCGCCTTCTCGTTCGCCTCCGCGCTGGCCGGCTTCTTCGTGCTGCTTGCCCACCGTCCGGACGCCTTCGCGCCAGACGCGGAGCTGCCTGCAATCGCAAGCCGCACCGCCATGCTGCTTCCCACCTACAACGAAGACCCGCACCGATTGACGGCGCGGCTTCGTGCCATCATCGAGTCCTTGGAGACTACCTCGGACGGGGAGCTGTTCGACTGGTACGTTCTGAGCGACAGCACCGATCCGGACATCTGGGTAGCCGAAGAAAAGGCGATGCTCGCATTGCGTCAGGCAGTCGGGACGCCGAGGCTGTACTATCGTCACCGCGCCAATAACACGGCCCGCAAAGCCGGGAACATCTCGGAATGGATCACGCGGTTCGGCGCCGTCTACGATTTCATGATCGTGCTCGATGCCGACAGTCTCATGAGCGGACAGACCATCGTCCGATTGGTCCATGCCATCGAAACCAATCCCACAGCCGGCCTCGTCCAGACGCTTCCCATGATCGTCAACGCGAGAAGTCTGTTCAGCCGCGTCCAGCAATTCGCTGGCCGTCTGTACGGTCCCCTGATCGCCGCCGGCGTCGCCTGGTGGCATGGCTCCGAGGGCAACTACTGGGGCCACAATGCGATAATCCGGGTCAAAGCGTTCGCCGAAGCGGCCGCGCTGCCGCAGCTTCGCGGACGGAAGCCCTTCGGTGGGCACATCCTCAGCCACGATTTCGTCGAGGCAGCACTGATGCGGCGGGCCGGATGGGGCATCCACATGCTGCCGACGCTCGGGGGAAGCTACGAGGAGGTGCCGCCGTCGCTGCTCGACTTCGCGGCGCGCGACCGACGCTGGTGTCAAGGCAATCTTCAGCATCTCGCGGTCGTGCCCGCACGAGGTCTCCATTGGGTTTCACGCCTGCATTTCTTGGTAGGGATCGGAGCCTATCTCACGGCACCGCTGTGGCTGCTGTTCCTGGTGCTGGGGATGCTGATCTCGCTGCAAGCCCGCTTCGTGCGTCCAGAATATTTTCCGAAGGGTTTCTCGTTGTTTCCGACCTGGCCGGCCCAGGATCCCGTGCTCGCCATCTGGGTGTTCGTCGCCACCATGGGTCTGCTGCTGTTGCCGAAGCTGCTGAGCGTGATCCTGCTTTGGATGCAGGGCTCGGAGCGACGCCAATTCGGCGGTGCATTGCGAGCCTCGGCCGGACTTCTCGCGGAGATTATCGTATCCGCGCTGATGGCGCCGGTGATGATGATCTTTCAATCAATCGCCGTGGTCGAAATTCTGGCCGGCCGCGATGCCGGCTGGCAGACGCAAAGGCGCGACGACGGCACGGTCGAGCGTCGCGAGCTCTATCGGAAGTATGGCATCCCGACCTTGTGCGGCGTCGCGATGGCCGCAAGCGCCTACGCCGTTTCGCTGCCCCTTCTGCTTTGGATGTCGCCGGTCATCGTTGGCCTGCTGTTCGCTGTCCCTATCGGGGCGCTGACGGCCAGGCCCGCGCCCGGCAAATTGTTTGCCACCCCTGAAGATCGAGAGCCGCCTCCCGTCCTGCTCCGGGCCAACGAATTGAGCGCGGCGGCTGAGGTCGGCATCAAACCCGCTCTGGTGGAGCTTCGCGAAGACCCCGAGCTGCTGGCCTTTCACGTCGCTCAGCTGCCGCCTCCTCGCGCCGCCCGGCCCAATACGGTCGATGTCAATCTGGCAGTCGGCCGTGCCAGGGCGGATGTGAGCGAGACGTTCGAGGAGGCCGCCGCGCATCTGTCTTCGCGGGAGGTCTTTTCGATCTTGAACGACGGCTCGGCCCTCTCGACCGTGTTGCAGAAGCCATGAACGCACACCGAGTGCTTGGCGGACTGCGCTTAGACTCGAACCACTGAGTTGACCCGAGACAACTTCTCCAGCGATGCCCACGTCGGCGCTCTCGCGTCCGAAGTTCGGGAAAATCAGGCAATCATCCTGCCGCGTTCCGGAACCTTGCCATCATTCGCGGGTTCTCGCATGCCGCATATGGCGGCGAGGAGAACAAGATGAACAAGCTTCTGCTGACGGCCGCAATGGCGGCTATGCTTTCGACCGGCGCAATGGCGCAGTCTACGGTCGTCACCACCACCGGCACGGGTCATGCTGCCGCCGTGCAGATCGAGCCGGAATACCGCACGAAAATCCGCACCTACGTCACCGAGCACAAGGTGCGCCCGGTGCAGACCCGCGAGAAGATCGTGGTCGGCCAACCAGTGCCTCGCGAAGTCGAGCTCGAGGCGGTGCCCGCCGATTGGGGTCCTTCGCTCACCAAGTACCGCTATGTCTACTCGGGCGAACGCGTGATGCTAGTCGATCCCTCGACGCGCACGGTCGTCCAGGAGATCGACTGAGTCGTCCCGGCGGGCCGTTGATCGCAGTGGCCCGCCACCCAATCCGGCCCCGCCGAAATCCTCATTCCTCCCTCGCGAGCGGCCGTTTATGCCGATCATCAGATACTTCGTCTTCGTCGGCGCACTGCTACTGGCGCTGCTGTTTGCGGCGGACCGCTACCTGCCGGCTCCTGTAGAGCGCGCGGGGCCGTCCGATCCGGACAGGACCATCATCCGGATCGCCTCGGCGAGGGCTCTTCCGGAGAAGATCGTCTTCGACACGCGGCCTCGCGCCGATGTGCCGATGATCGCGCAGGCCGGTCCAATCTCTGAAGGACCGCAGCACCAGGTGCGCGAAGCCATGGCCGCAATGCCTGCAGCACCTTCCGTGGAGGTCAGGAAAGAAGCGCCGGCTCGCGTCTCCGCAGCGGCCCGGCCGCACCCGAAGCGCTCGGCAAAGCTACAGAGAAGGATACCCGACAGGCGCCTCGCCTTCGAGCGGGCCGATCCATTTGCAGGCGGATGGTGGTGATCGGTGCGGGGAGCGCAAAAAGCTGAAGGCCGCCCCTTTTGGGTTGCGGCCTTCGTTGACTGCGATGGGCCGCTCTCACCAGTGCCGATAATGCCGGTGCCAGTGGTGCCGAACGACCGGATAGGAGCCGCGGTAATAAGCATAGGCCGGGCGGACGACGCGGCGATAGCGATACCCATAGGAGACAGGCGCCGTGTAGTAGGTGGTGGTGTAGCCCCCACCCCAGCTATACGGCTCATCGTAGTCGTAGGCGTAGGGGCCGCCATAATAGCCGGCACTGTAGTAGCCCGGGCCACCGTAGTAACCGTAACCCGGTCCCCAGCCGTACGCCGAAGAGGCGAGCCCGCCGATCACGGCACCCGCAACCAAACCACCGGCGATGCCTGGCCCCCATCCGCCTCGCCAGTGAGCTTCGGCCGGAGCCGTCGTTGCCACAGAGGCCAAGCCGAGGGCGCCGACCATCAGCGCCGACATTGCAATCTTCTTCATCGAGCATCCTTTCACGTGTTCGAGTGCCCCTCAGACAACGGGAAAAAAATGGCAATAGTTTCGACTGGCCCCAGCGGCGAGCGGGCAATGGTTGCTCGGCGCCGGGGCAGCTTCGCTCGAATGCATCGAGCTTGGACCACAACACGAAGGGGTTGGGTTCAGTTCATGGTGCGCCGCGGAAGCGCTCGACGGGCGCATACCCGCATGCTTCGCCTTAACAATGTTGAATTCGCCGCAAAGCGTTTCCGCAGTAACCTACATCTCTTCTCGCGTTGGGGGTTCCCATGTTCGATCCGGCCACGACCGCGCTTCTGCGCGCCGTATTCGACGAGGTCTGCGAAGACGTCTCGCGCTACGAAACCGGGGCACGCACCCATGTGGCCTCAAGGATCCTGGAAGCCGCTACCAACGGCGATACCTCGCCCGAGAGCCTGAAGCAGGTGGGACGCGAGGCTCTCCACGACGCGTCGACGATGTGGCGATAGCCAGAGGAAGGCGGGGGTGAACTTCCAGGTCACGGTGCTCAAGATCCTGGTGAGCTATCCCGACGGATTCGCCGTCATGGCGGACCTCAAGCGCGACATGGCGATATTGGCGACGAGCCGGCGCGACTGGGCCGAGCGGACGAAGCGCCTCGCCGCTCGCGTGGCCGTTCTCGACATCTTCTCGCAAGGCTTGATCGAGCGTCTGAAAGGCGGATGGCGCATCACCGAGAAGGGCCGTGCCGTGCTCGAAATGGAAGCGAAGCCTGGCGAGATGCGAACGGAGAGCGCTGCGGCCGCAGTGGAGCTCTTCGATACAGCGTCGGCATCCCCGCCTCTGGCCGCCAGGCGCTCAGGCCGAAGCCAACGTCTGCAGCGCCGCCGCGCGGCACGCGAGCGGGCCCGTGCCAAAGCGTGCTGAACGCGCTTACTCCGGTTGATTACGGATGACCGGGAAAAACCGGAAACTTTGCCCAACGCTTCGAGTTGCCAGCGACTGGATTGGCCGCGGGAGCGTGAAGTTGGTCGACGAAGTCGTTCTGAAGAACGCCACCGAAACAGCCTGGTCTGTCTACCGGGCGCACCACCCCGAAGTCGACCCGTGGGACAGCAGGCGCTGCCCGCTCGAGCGCCATCTGCAAAGGAGAGGAGAAGAGCGTGAGAGCGATACCGAAGAACTCGCCGGCTTCGGGATTGCCTACCTGCAGCGATTCTTCCGGGACGAATGTTGAGGTCCATTAAAATGCTCGTCGCGCGCGTAGCCCGCGGAAGCACAAGGCCCTCTTGGACGCTGCTCGCAATTTCATTTCTCATCTCCGCGGTTCTCGTGGTCGGCTTGCGCATCGCGTTTGGGGCCTAGCTCGATGAGGATCGCCCAGCTTGCCCCGTTGGCCGAGAGCGTTCCTCCGAAGCTGTACGGTGGCACCGAGCGGGTTATCGCCTGGCTGGTGGACGAGCTCGTCGGCTTAGGGCACGACGTGACGCTGTTTGCGAGCGGCGACTCCAGCACGAAAGCCAAGCTCCACGCCGTGTGGCCGCGCGCGCTGCGCCTGGGGCGGCGAGGCGTCGACCCGAACGCCGCCTGCGCGCTCTTGATCGAGGCCATCGGCGAGCGCGCGCGCGAGTTCGACGTGATTCATTCCCATGTGGATTGGTTGCCTCTGCCGGTCCTGAGCCGCACCGGAGTGCCGTTTCTGACGACCATGCACGGTCGGCTCGACCTTCCGGGCTTGCCCGATGTGATCGGGACTTTCCCGAAGGCTCCCTTTGTCTCGATCTCGGACAACCAGCGGCGGCCGCTTCCGGACGCGAATTGGATCGCGACGATTCCGCACGGCCTGCCCAAGGACCTGTTTGGTCCCTCCTACGAAGCCGGTGCGTACCTGGCCTTCCTCGGGCGGCTGACGGCAGAGAAGGGGCCGGAAGCCGCGATACGCATCGCGCGGGCGGCCCAGATTCCGCTCCGGATCGCGGCAAAGATACCTCGAGCGGAGACAGCCTATTTCAAGAAGAAGTTGGAGCCGGAAATCGATGGCCAAGCGATCAAACTCCTCGGCGAAGTGGACGACGTCCGCAAGCAGCCGTTCCTCGCCGGCGCCGCCGCCTTGCTGTTTCCGATCGATTGGCCCGAGCCCTTCGGCCTGGTGATGATCGAGGCGATGGCGTGCGGGACACCGGTCATCGCCTACCGATCCGGATCCGTGCCGGAAGTGATCGAGGACGGTATCACCGGCTTCATCGTGGACGACGAGGAGCAGGCGATCGAAGCGGTCGAGCAAGCGCGCCGGCTGGACCGAAGCACAATCCGCGCCCGCTTCGAGGAGCGTTTCGTCGCCAGCCGCATGGCCAGGCAGTACGAAGAGAGCTATCGGGGACTGGTCGCTCGG
This sequence comes from Bradyrhizobium sp. CCBAU 45389, assembly GCF_028128625.1. Taxonomy (NCBI): domain Bacteria; kingdom Pseudomonadati; phylum Pseudomonadota; class Alphaproteobacteria; order Hyphomicrobiales; family Nitrobacteraceae; genus Bradyrhizobium; species Bradyrhizobium sp. CCBAU 45389. The sequence goes on from NZ_LBIY01000076.1 coordinate 37,513, forward strand.
AAAGCGCACCACGCCTGAGGTGCGTCTCATCGCGAAGGATTCGAAAGCGGGGGTCGTAATCGCACGTTCCGATCCGGGAACAGCCGGCAGTGATGGGCGTTGGGGCGGGCATCCGAACGGGTGCTGCACTCACGCTGGAGGAGAAATTACATGAAAAGCTTTCTTGCTGTCGCTTTGCTGAGCACCGCCGTGGTAGGGGGCGCCGCGTTCGCGCAATCCGCTCAGCCGGCCGACCGCGCCGCGCCGGCGGCTACCGCACAGCCCGTCGACAAGATGATGCTGAAGGACAATTGGCGTGCTTCGAAGCTCATGGGCCTGAACGTGTACAACGAGGCGAACGAAAAGCTCGGCGACATCAACGAACTGCTAGTCGACAAGAGCGGCAAGATCAACGCCGTGGTGATCGGCATCGGCGGCTTCCTCGGGATGGGCGAGCACGACATCGCGGTCTCGATGGACAAGCTGAAGTTCTTCGAAGAGCCGGTCCGGACAAGCTCGACCAGCACCACCACCACTACGCGCGAGACCACCACCGGTGCGGCTTCGACGACCACGACGAACCGCAACACGAACGATAGGGTGCCGGACCACGCCGTCATGAGCGGCAACAAGGAGCAGCTGAAGGCGCTCCCTCAGTCAAGTATTCGGACTACAACTGACGGGACCAAGCGTTCTCGGGTCGAGGGCCTCCATCGGAGGCCCTTTTTCTTTGGGCTGGCACGAAGCGAGCCAAAGAAAAACGGCCCGTCCGGGGTGCGGGCGGGCCGTTGGTGCGAAAGCCAGTAGCTCAGTGCATATGAACCAGGAAATAGCCGACGCCGCCAACTTTTTCCTCCAATTGCTGTCAGTAGGTCGCGGGCCTGTCGGCCGGCGAATGGTGCCTCACTGCTCGGTGCAGACCTTGGTGGTCTTGACCGCGGACTCCGCCTCGACCTTGGTCTTGTAGACGCCGTTGCCCACCACGGTCGTGGTGGTTGTCGTCGGCTTGCTGTCGACCACGGTGCACTTTTTGGTGGTCGCATCGCGCACGATGTAGAATTCGGCGGCGCTGGCGGCCTGGGTGCCGAGGGCGAAAGCGGCGAGCGCGCCGCACACGATCAACTTCTTCATGATGTCCTCCTCAGTGTTCGCAAGTAGTCACTGCCAACGGGGATTCGCCGAGGGAGTTCCGCTTGTTCCCGCCCCCGAAACCTCGTGCCATTTCGCTACAACAGCAATCATTCGGCCTCCGGAAAAATCGCCCCCGATTGCCAAGTTTTCCCGAAACGGAACCCCACTCGACCCTTCGGGTTAATCGACGTCCGCTTTCAGGAGGTTTTAGAGATGAACAAGCGTTTATTTTTGGCTACGACCGCTGCCGTTGCGATCGCGACTTCGGCCTTCGCTCAATCTTCGCCGAGCTCGTCGAACTCCAATCCCGCCGCTGCCCAGCGTCAGGATTCGTCATCGACCTCGACGCCGTCGTCATCTGCGTCGACCCCGACGAACAACACGTCGTCCGGATCCTCGCAGACCAGTCCTTCGAACACCGCGCAGACACAGTCTCCGTCTTCGACGGGACAGACTGCTGCAGGCCAGTCGTCAAACTCCGGTACTGGCACAAACACGACCTCGAACAATTCGACCAACCAGGCCCAGACCGATCAGCCGTCCAACCAGACGACGACGCCATCCAACCAGGCGCAGACCAACACTCCGTCCAACACGAACAACCAGACGCAGAGCGCCAATCCGCCTTCCTCGGCCACCAACCAGGCGCAGTCGCCGTCGGGTAGCGGTTCGACCAACACGGCCCAGCAGCCGAACAATCAGCAGAACACGGCGGATCGTTCGTCGAACACCAACGTGAACGCGTCGGTGAACATCAACGATCAGCAGCGGACCCGCATCAGCGCGTCGATCTCGCACCTGAACGTGCAGCCGCTCACCAACGTGAACTTCTCCCTGTCGGTGGGCACGGTCGTCCCGCGCGACATCCGCCTGCAGCCACTGCCCGCCGAGGTCGTCGAGATCGTGCCGCAGTACCGCGGCTACAACTTCGTGCTGGTGAAGGACGAGATCGTGATCGTCGAGCCGTCGACCTACAAGATCGTGACGGTCCTGCCTTACTCCGGTCGTTCGACGGCCGCCGCGCCGGCGCGGACGGAGCAGCGCAAGGCGACGTTCACCGACCGTGATCGCGAAGTCGTCCGCAAGCACGCCAAGGCGCGCCCGGTCGAGCGCGAGAAGCGGGTGACCACCGGCAGCTCGGTCCGGACCGAAATCCGCACCGGCGAGCGCGTGCCGGAGGGCGTGGAAATCGAGGCGTTTCCTGAAGAGGTCTATCGGGATGCACCGACCCTTCGCGAGTATCGGTATATCAACCGGGACAGCCGCACCTACATCGTCGAACCCCATGAGCGTCGCGTCATCGAAGAGATCGATTGATCTCGCAACGGAAGGAGAACAACCATGAAGACCATCGTGTTGGGAGCGCTCACGGCGACCCTGATGGCGGCGTCCGCGAATGCCGCCCCGCTCGCCCCTGCGGCCATCGCATCGGCCCAGGTGGGTGGCGTCGAGCAGGTCCGTCTCGTCTGCAACGAGTATGGCCGCTGCTACCGCGTCCGCGGTCCGCGCTACGTGCAACGTTATTACGGCGACGATGACGGCTATGTGGTCCGCCGCAGCTACGGGTACTACGGCGGCCCCGGCTACTACGACCGGGGCTACGGCTACTACGGTGGCGGGCCGAGCATCGGCTTCAGCTTCGGCACCCGAAGCTGGTGAACCAGACAAGGGCCGCTCGAAGAGCGGCCCTTTCGCCGGCAATCGTGGGTGAAACAATGTCCGCTTTTGCAAACCTGATAGTACAGAAGGAGCAATTGCTGGCGCGACTCGAAGCCCATCCGGGCTCCAATGAGCGAGCTGAAATTCAGACGCTGCTCGCGAAGATCGAAACCGCTCTCAAGCTACTGGAGCCACAGGGAACTCCTCTGACGAGCGGCAAATAGCTAGATTCATCCGGGTTTGAAGCTATGACGATGATGCGATTAGTTGCCAAGTTGACGGCGGGTTGTCTCACCCTTGCCTATGCCGGTTGCGCCGAGGCGCGCTCCTACCCGATACGCGCCTTCGATGGCGCCTGGCACCTGATCTTCGAGACGCGGTCCGGATCTTGCGATCCAAGCTACAACTTCGACGTGAACATCTCGAATGGCAACATCTCTCATCCAAACCTTGTCAGATTTCGGGGGCGCGTATCGAGAACCGGCGCAGTGCGTGCTTCTGTAACCGTTCAGGACAAGCATGCCTCGGGCGCCGGCAGATTGGCACCGACAAGTGGAACGGGATCTTGGAGTGGCTATTCTGGCGCTGCCAGATGCAGCGGAGTCTGGAAGGCGACCAAGTTCTAGGAGGGTTGTTGCTTCCGCCGGAAGAGGTCCCTCATGCTCCACTTTTCAACGCTCCGCTCAGCCTCGAGCACCGCGGGCGCGGAGCTTTTCCAGTTCGGATAATTGTGACGTGAGCTGCTCCAGACGCGCATGCAGCACAGCGGCGTCAACCGCGAGACCATAGTGTCCACGCATGTCGTGTAACCCCAAACCAAGCTTCCGAGCAAACTTGGATCATGGCCCGCCGGTGGACGAATCGGGAAAATGATGCAATTGCGACTGAAATCCGCTGACGTTGTTCCAGCATCAACATATGTGAATCGTAAGTTGCCTTACCCGAGATTTAATCGGCGGATTCGTCACGTTCAGCACGGACATTAGCTTGAGCGCCTCGTGGCGCGGACGGACTCGGCAACCGTTCGCGGAAACTCAGCTCGCGAGAAAAGCCCCAGCTCCGGGGGCTAGGGGGGCTATGAGCTGGGGCCAGTACGGGGTTCGCCCCTTGGGCAGGGGCACCAGGAAAACCTGGCACACGCGCCATCGTTCCCTGCGCAACGAGGTTTGGAGCGGCGGGGCTCTCCTGGGCGACGCCCGCTTCGTCGGAAGTTAAAATTAGCTGTAAGGATGCAATGCTCCCACAGCACATCGGTGCTACGCTACCCGAGCGGGGGATGACGATTGGCCATCTATCGAATACTTCAGAACTCACCTCTTGGGCCGGAAGAGATCACACGGCTTTCGAGGGCATACGAACAGGCGCTCCGCAGGATCGGAGTGCAGGATCGCAACGACCCTCTGACCGAACTGATCGCCAGGAAGATCATCGAGGTCGGTCAGACCGGCCTCAAGGATCCCGACGAGATCTGCGGCCGGGCCGTCGAGGAATTAGGCTTGCCGAAAGGATGATCTCCGGCAAGCGCCGCACCGCGAGCCTTGACTTGGGGCGCCCGCATCGGAAGGGGACGGGCCGGTATCGCTGCTCTGAAGGAACGTGAGCGCGGCGATCTCGTCGACAGGAACGCGCCTTCGAGAGGCGAGGACGGCCAACAGGGCTCCCGTTACATTGCTAAACGGAAAGACGTTCGTAGCCTATGCCGGGACCGATCCCTGCCCAGGGCCTAGCCGCCGTCAGCCTTCTTGCCTGTGTCCTGTTCCTCGGTGGGCAGGCTCGCCTCGAGCTCGGCGATGATGTCCTGGAGCAACCGCACCGCAAGCGGGTCGGTCGCCTCCGCGTGCAGCCTTCGATATCGCTGCGTTCTTCGAGCATCTTTGGCGATTGGGCAGCCATGGTCTGTCGCGATCTCCAAACACGACTACGCCAGAACAGGTCGCAGGTTGCAGCCACCTTCTGCGAAATTCAGCGCATTCGCCGCTCAGGCGTCGAGCGCAAGCGAGACCTGTACCTCGCATCCCTCAGGAAGTGGCCTTCTCACCACGGCGCCTTTCATCTGCGTCGCGAGAAGGCCGACGAGCCGGGTGCCGAGCCCGCTCCTGACGTCGGCCGGACAGCCGACGCCGTCGTCCCGCACCATCACTAGCACGCGCTCGTCCTTGGCGCGGACATCGACCTCGACGGAGCCCTGGCGGCCCTCCGGAAAGGCATACTTGAAGCAGTTCGTGACCAATTCGTTCACGATCAGCCCGATCGACGCCGCCTGCGAGCTCCGTACCTCGATGTTCTCGCAGCGAACGCCGATCGAGATCGTGCGCACGCCGCGATGGAAGTCGGCCAGACCCCCGCATAACGCTTCGATATAGGGCGCAAGGGCGATGCGGCTGCTGTCGGCGGTATCGCGCAAACGGTCGTGGACCTTCGCCACCACGTCCACCCGGCTCACTGCGGATGCAATCGCCATTTGAACGGCCGGGTCGGTCGCCGAGCGGGCTTGGAGCCGGAGGACCGAGACGATCGTGGCGAGATCGTTCCGTGTTCTGTGCGCGAGCTCCTGCAGCAGTACCTCGGTATAGCGTTTCGCCTCGGAGAGCTTGTGCAGCGTGCTCCTGAGGAGCTCGGTGACGGCGGCTATGCAGATGCCCGTCAGAATGAACAGGATGAGTGGGATCGCAGCGGAGGATGGTGGCCCCGGGATGAGGTAGGCGGTGGCGAGCGCGGCTCCCGCCACGGTGGCCAGGATACCGCTGCCTCGGTTGAAGAGGACCGAGGACAGGAAGATGGCCGGAATGAACAGCAGAACGGGGTAGGAGCGCAGGTGATCGTCCAGCATCACCCGGGCGATGAACGCGATGCCGACCAGGCCGAGCGTCAAGGTGTAACGCACCCAGATCGGAAAGTCCGACCTGGCCGTCAGAAGGCGGTGCAGAAAGGCTTCCATTCGAGAGCAACGTGTCCTCGGCGCTCGATGTTCCGAGCGGAATCGCGCTCTCGCGCTGGCTGCTTGCGCCAAGCCGACCCGCTCCGACGACCTGCCTTGCCAGCAGCCGAGTGTGCATCGCCTAAAAGCCGGTAAGGGCCGGAACGAGGGAGATGGGAGGCGCGCCGGCGCGGTATTGCCGGCGAGGACCACCCGAACCACGCCTAGCACCCCGCAGCTGAATGGAGGGCCCATTTCTGCCGACGAGAGCATGTGCAGTTTAAGGCCCCGAAAGCGGTCAATGAGCACGCAGGGCGTCCAGAGGCCGCTCAACTCGACGGCCGCTGCAGGTCCGAGTTCGATCAACGCCCCGAGCGGCATCCGTTCCAGATCTAGGCCGGGAGTGGTGATGTTTCGCCGAGCTCTCCCGCTCGGACCTCGAAGCCAACCTCCGCGAAGGCCGCAAAGAGCTCGGATGGGATCAGGTGAACCTGCCGCAGATTGGGAAGCTGCAGCTGACGCTGGGCGAGATAGCGGTGCCGGACGAACGCGCCAGTGGTGCCCGCGATCGGCGGCGACCGCAACCATCCTTCCCTCCAGCGAGAGGTCCTGGGCGTGCGACATCAGGCAGCGCGGGCGAGCGAGCGCCGCTTCTGGCGGAGGTAGCGCGTGAGCTCGGACAGCGTCATCGCGTTCAGGACCCGATCGGCGGGGACGCCGCCTTTGCGGGCCATCTCGACGCCCCAGTGCATGTGGTCGAGCTCTGGAATCGAGTGCGCGTCCGGATTGATGCTCAGCATGCAGCCGAACTCAAGCGCCGCCTGATGCCAGCGCCAATCCAGGTCGAGGCGCCACGGATGTGCGTTGATCTCGACGACCACGTCCTGGCTCGGCTTTGGCTGGTTCAATGAGGGCTTCGACGTGCGCGACTTGAGGGAAGGGAAGACGCTGCTGGAAGAACCAGGCCTGTAGATGCGGGGCCGTGATCCGCATAATCGCGACCACACTCCCATCGTTCGCCTGTTCTTTCGTGTCCTTGTTGCAGGTCCAGACAAAATTCTTCTCCGAGTCCGCCGCGAAGACGGTCAAGGTTTGCACCGAGCAGTAAAGGACCGGTCCCTGTTGGCCTGTCAGAAACGCTCGAACAGAGTTTGGAGGAGAAGATGCCCGTGTTGATTTTGTAGGCCGTTCCCGCCGTGCTCGTTGTTGGTGGCATCGGCTATTTCTTGATTTCGTATGCACTGAGCGAATAGACGCTCGCGAACGGCTCGTCCGGCAACCCGGGCGAGCCCTTTTGTTTTGTGTTCTTGCGGTGCCCCGCCACGCAAAAAGGGGCCCCTGTGGGCCCCTCTTCTCCGCGCGCGATCATTAGTTGTAGTCCGAATATTTGAACTGCGGCAGCGCCTTCAACTGCTCCTTGTTGCCGCTCATGACCGCGTGGTCGGGGACCCAATCGTTCGTGTTGCGATTGGCAGCGCTCGTCGGGGCCGCGCCGGTGGTGGTGTCGCGGGCGGTCGTCGCGGTGCCGCTCGCGCTCGTCCGGATCGGCACCTCGACAAACTTCAACTTGTCCATGGAGACGGCGATGTCGTGCTCGCCCATTCCCAGGAAGCCGCCAATGCCGATCACCACGGCTTCGATCTTGCCGCTCTTGTCGACCAACAGCTCGTTGATGTCGCCGAGTTTCTCGTTGGCCTCGTTGTAGACGTTCAGGCCCATCAGCTTCGAGGCCCGCCAGCTTCCCTTGAGCGCCATCTTGGCGTCGACCGGCTGGCTGGTCGCCGCCGGCGCGGCGCGATCTGCAGGCTGAGCGGACTGCGCGAATGCGGGGCCACCGATCACGGTAGCTCCAAGCAGAGCAACGGCAAGAAAACTTTTCATCGATCATCTCCTCCAACGTGAGCGGGCAGCCCTTCGGATGCCCGCCCCCCAACGTTTCGGATTGCCACTAGTTCCTGATCTGCGCGGAGACCAAAGGAGTCGAAATCGCTAGCGACGCTCGGTGGGTCACCAGGCGAACGGCAGCGACGCCTTTGCCTTCGGAGCGGAGGCAAGCCTGCGAAAAATGTCGCCACACCTGCTTTGAGCAGTCCTCCGCTTCGGTGTCGCCCGCCTGCTGGACTTTCGGCAGCGGGGAGACGCCTTCCGCCAGCGCCGTCGTGGCTATGAAAACCAAAGCCGCCGTCGTTGAGAAGAGAGATTTCATGCGCGCCTGATTGATCGGCAACTCAACGACCGGGGCATCGAGCGGACCTCAGGACGAAGTTCTCGCACGAGCGATCAGTTAGCGATATCGGGCGTCATAGTCCTTTGCCATCCGGCTCGAGGTAAGACATTGCTCAAAGCGGGCACGGACCGTCCTCGGTCCAGCCGGCCGAGATCGTTGACCGCTCCGAGTAACGATGTGGTTGGCTTTGGCCATTGCGGCCGATCACGCGTTTTCTCGATCTTCTTCTCTTGAAACTCCGCGACTTCGGCCGGATACTGGCTCGGGTCCTTGGCCATCAGCAATCCGAGGAGGATGATCATGGCAATCCAGATCGTGATGGACCGTACCGGCGACAGCCGTCACCTCTTCGATCCGGCCAACGAACGAGAGATAGCGAGGGCGGAGCGGCGGTTCTACGAGCTCACCAATGCCGGTTTCACCGCGGCGGCCCGGACGGGTCCGGGTCAGGTCTCGCAGATCCGGTCGTTCGACGCGAACGCGGAGGAAACCGTGTTCTTCCCTAGGCTGGTCGGCGGGTGATCGGTCCGTACCATGTTTGGTTTCAGGCCGTCTCGCTCGGGTGAACGCTCGCGCATGAGAGCCATACGGGCTCTCCTCATACGACGCGGTGCCGAGAGAACTCCGGAAGGTCGCTCGCTGCGGCTCTTGCGAGAGTGGCTATCGCCAGCACAACGGACCCAGTTCGCGGCAAAGGGCTATTTCGAGGTCGTCGGCGGCGACACGGGCAAGCAGTACAGGATCTACCCGGGCGCCATGACGAACGTCTGCGAGATCGATGAAAAGGACCGTCCGACAATCGGGCTGTGCTTCCTGCCGAAGGGCGAGCTGCCAATCGGAGACGTCATGCTTTCCCAGAAAATTGCGCTGGAAAGCTGCGAGAGCCGCGCGCTCGAGGTGGCCAGAAGGTTCACTCCGACCGGTTTCATGTTCCGGCGAAATCGGCTTCTTGGCTGAGGCGCGGAGAGCCGTTCGATCGGCTGTGGCACAAGCTCGCCCACGCCGACGAGGTGATCGAATGGGGTGTGCCAAGCAAGCTCGCGCGACCCGGGCGGCTGGAGGCCTGTCCGAATAAGGGGTAGCGCCGCTTGGCGCGACCGGCGAACTCGACAATAAACCCGGGTGAACCCAGACATTCGTCAATGTAGGGCTGAGTTCACACGCTCGGAACGGAAAGCCCAATACTTTTGTTCAATCCTCCAGTGTCCTAACTGAGGAGAAGGGCTATGATCTCTAACAGACTTATGATCGTGGGGGCGGTGCTCGCCTTCAGCGGCACCTCTGTCTATGCCGGTCCCTGCAACACGGCGAGCCGCGATGCAGGATCGGGGAATGTTCCGGGTTATACCGGACAAACCACTGGTTCCACGGCAGCTGATTCCAAGCAGCATCCGCCGACATCTTCGATGGGCAAAGCATCGGAGCATACCGCAACGTCGTCGGAAGACGCGCAGCGCCAGATGCAGAGCCAGCCTACCGCTGCCGAGCAATCAACGGCGACCAAGCCGGCACCCTCCGCGCAGCAACCGGATCGGACTGCAGGTACGGTCGAGCAAACCCGTCCCGCGCCTACTGAACAATCAAAGAAGGCCACGGCCGGAGCGGCCGAGCCCGCACCGTCCCAGCAAAAGGCGACGGCGGGGGAGGACTGCTAGGAGCGTGGGGCCGGGCCTATGAGGTTCGCGGTGCCCCCGGTAGCGGCGCAATAGCGGACCTCATCATAGATTCGCGTTGGGCGGAGAGGCAACATGTTGCGGAGGGTCACGGGCACCGCGATCTTGATGAAGATTTTTCGCCATAGGCTTCGGGACTAGAGGTTGTTAGGGTCGATGTCGGCGACGATAGATCGGTGATTTGGCGCTGCAACATGTTCTCCGGAGCCAGGAACGCCGCCCGTAGCGGCCGAGTTACGCCGACAAACCCACTTGTGAGGGAGACGGTGTGACGGGGGCTCGTGTTCGGGACGTCCCAAGAGCAGGCGCAGGTCCGGTGGAGTTGTTGCAACAGGCCCAATTTGCGACCCTTGATCTCATGCGCCGCGCACAGGGACACGCGCTGGGCGTGATGGGATTTGATCCTGCCGAACTGACGCATCGGAGACTTGCCAGGGGAGCTCATTGGCAGCTTCGCGATTACGGCGGCCGGGACTCAGAAACATCGCTGCTCATTATCGCCGCTCCAATCAAGCGGCCCTATGTCTGGGATCTCGGGCCAAACCTCAGCGCCATCCGCCACTGCCTGAGCAACGGCGTGCGCGTATACCTCCTGGAATGGATTGCACCGACAGTACCAGGCGGACATGTCGGGCTCGATGAATGCGCAAGAGCCATATCCAAATGTGTGGCGAGGATCGCAACCGAGCCAAAAGCGACAAAACCCTTCCTGATAGGCCATTCGCTGGGCGGGACGTTAGCGGCAGTCTTCTGTGCAAGCGAACCGCAAGCTGTGCGCGGTCTATTGCTTCTCGGCGCGCCCCTCTGCTTTCAACCAGGGACGAACAGATTTCGCGATGCGCTCGTCTCGATGATTCCGCCTGGTCTGACCGAAGCGGGCATCATTCCGGGGTCGCTGCTGTCGCATGCAAGCGCTTTCGCCTCCCCTAATGCTTTCGTTTGGTCCCGGCTGACGGATGCAGCAATGAGCCTTGGCGACTTACGGGCCCTGGATGTCCATGCGCGGGTTGAGCGCTGGGCACTTGACGAAGCCCCAGTTCCAGGGAAGCTGATCCATCAGATTGCCGAATGGCTGTATCGAGAAAACCGATTCTGCCGAGGCACCCTTACCGTGCTCGGTCGTACGATTGGCCCGTCCTGTCTTGACGTTCCGACGCTCGCGGTCGTCAACACGGCAGACGAGGTTGCGCCGCTGGACTCGATTGAAGCGCTCCTTGATGCAATGCCTACCAAGGATGTCTCGCTCATCAAATACTCCGGCGAGATCGGGGTTGCATTGCAACACCTCGGAATCCTCGTAGGACGGGAGGCTTACGCGCGTATCTGGCCGAACATCATCGCTTGGCTGGCGGCGCATCGCTGAAAGTCCGATCGCGCGGCAAGCCGGCAAGCGAGATGTCAATTTGATTTTGACGGGGAACGTTTTCCCTCCAAAGCCCTCCACCGAGGCTGCCACGGGAGCGCAGATCAGACGAGGGCGAGAAGGCCGAGGTCCTGGAAGCCTCTGCCGCCCACAAGGACGAGGTGACCGCTGGCTATTCCGCCAAGCGCGGATGAAGCAGCTATCTGTCTGCAGGACAATCCCGCTACGGGCAACGCCGAGCGGAATTGTCAGCTGCGCGCTGACGAGACCATAGGGCGTCAGCTGCCGTGCTACGCTGGCTTGTGGCTCGCGACGTGTCAGCGTATATTCTAAGCCATCGGGAGCAGCGCGCCCAGACTGGCACTCACGATCGGGAATTTTAAGATGCGCTGCCTACTGTTATAGGCCACCCGGTCGCGCCTCCCAGTACGTAGGCGTTCCGTAATACTGGTGGGTGCGCGTTTCCCAGTCTCGATCCTGCCACGAGTCATCACTGAACTCAGGCGCGTCCCTCAGCTGTTGTTCGGTGATATTGGTTCGAAAACCACCACGTGACGTATCATATGTCAGCGCGGCCCAGGGAATGGGGTAATGGCTGTGACCCAACCCGACAAATCCGCCAAAGCTCATGACGGCATAAGCCACGCGACCTGACACCTTGTCGATGATGAGATGATCTATCTCGCCGATATTCTTCCCGTCTGCTCCATAAACCTCGGTTCCTTGAACGTCTTCGCTTGAGATGCATTGATGATCCGGATGGGCTGTTGCGCGGGCCATGGCTTCGTCTCCCTCACAAGTGGGTTTTGTCGGCTTAACTCGGCCACTGCGGGGGCGTTCCTGGCTTGTGAGAAGATTTCACAACGATAGCGCGCCACCCTCTTTTTAGCGCAGCGTCCGCTTTTCAAGATCGTGTTCGACAATGCGCATTCCGCAATGCTCGATTTGGCTGTTCTGGCACATACGGTCAGCCCGAATGTCGGCTTTGCGCTAATGGCGCCGATGGCGCCGATCTCAAGACTGTCCGCGCTGCATTTGAAGCCGCGAGCCAATGCGCCGGAGGCGATTTCCGGGCCTACCGCCGGCAATTAGGACTGATGGCAACGTTGGCGCGCGGCGGCCGGTTGCCAACGCAAAACGAGGGCGGCCGATCCACATGCTTTTGCGGCGTGCCGCTGGAGGAGCCGAGTTTGACGGAAAAGTCTAAGCCGCACACATCGTCGCCGAGAAGAATCCCCTCGTTTGAAATTCGCCGCCAATCGTTCTACGCCGACCTCTAGAAAGTCCCGGTTGTCATCGCACCGAGGCTGCATTTGAAACTTGCCGCCGGGCGGAGGCGTCCTCAGTTGCTGTCTCTTCTCCTACCAGCAGATCTCGGTGCTCGAGACCGGTGCGCTTCGGTTCGTTTTGTTTCTCCTTCGGGTGCGGCGGTCGAGCGATGTGCCTCTTCGATGCAAAGCTCTACCGCCTCGCGGAGCGACTTCGCATAGAAATCCGCGCCGATTGTCTCGTCATCCAGACTCTTTTCATCCTCTGAGTCTTTGGTCGATCCCCATAGGCCGACAAGAAGAGAAGCGTGTGGCATTTTGCGACGCAGACGCCGAAGAAGGAAGCGTAGATGCGCCGGACTTCCGCTTCCAAGGCAAGATACGCACACAATCCTTATGTTAGCTGTATCAAGCCCAAAGATGTTGGAGGTCGAGGCAGCTGTCGAAGGCTCGATGCGGGCGCCGATGCCATGTTTTTCGAGAAGCTGCGCGATCATGTTCGCGGTCGCTTCGTCAAGAGGATCTCGCGCGCCGATGCACAATACCGGCTTTCCGTCTCGCCAATCGGACCTTAATGTTCCAGTCGATACAACCGGCGGCGATAGATCGGGAGTGTCGACTACTTCGATTTCAGATGTGCTGGAGTCATTGAGGTCCTCGTTGCTCTTCACAGATGGAGCGCAGTCATCGTGATCGGAAAGATCGTCGATAACGCCCTCGACGGTTTCCTTAATCCGGCGCAGGCGCTCCAGGTCCAGAGCGCCCCGTCGCGCGTCGGCCCGCGCCAGCAGTAACCCAGGGATTGCAATTTCGTCGTAGTAAGCGCAGAGGGACTTCTCCTTCATGAACCTCTCGGCTTGGTCCGCGGCCTCGTCAGGATCACCGGCCAGCATACGTTGAAAAAAATTCTGTTCTGGCGTGAGCGCGGGCTGATCACCTAGGATCACATCCAAGAACTCCAATCTCTCGACGTGACGCCCCAGCACCACCAGGCACACGGTCAGGGGTGTCGAAAGCAGAAGTCCAATTGGCCCCCATAACCAGGTCCAGAAGGCTGCAGCCACCACGACAGCTACCGGGGAGAGTCCTGTGTTGTGGCCATACAGCATGGGCTCCACAATTTGGCTGAGAATCGGTTCTACGATCACGAACAATGCCACCGTCCAAAAGAGCATGGACCACCCCGGATCAACCGCGATGGCAAGCGCCGCAGGGACTGCGGCAGCGATGAATGCGCCGATATAAGGAACGAAGCGCATTAGAGCCGCGAAGATGCCCCACAACACTGGGTTGGGAATGCCGATCACCGCAAGACTGATCCCGATGACAATTCCGAACGTTGCGTTGATGCAGGTTTGCGTCAGGAAATACCGGCTCAGTCGCCGACCGGCATCGTCGATTGCTTCGGACGTGCGCCCCAAATCCTCTGCGCCTGCGAGTCGAACAAAACGGCCCCGCAGATCTTCGCGGAAAAGCAGCATAAAAATCACGAGAACGATAACAATGCCCGTCGTCGCCAGAGGCGCCAACAGCGGCCCGACGATGGTTTGCACTACCTCGAACGGTCTAGACGGGGGCTGTTGGATTTCCACCGGCAGTGGCTTAACCTGGGGTTCTCCTGCAGCAGTCTGGGCGGGCCGAGGAGGGCTTGAATTCTTCCGTCCTTGCTCCTGCGGCTTGGACATTTCCTGACGGAGATCTCCGAGCATATCCTTTAGCCGATTGAAGATTCCCGGACTGAGCGCGACGTCTTGGACCGAATGAATCTTATCGCTGATCGTCAGCTGATAGCGGGGCAGGTTCTCGGCGAGTTGTGCGAGCTGCTGGGTCATAACCGCGCTGAGCCCGAAAATCAGCAGAAATGCAAGCGCCACCGCGGCAAGAACTGAGCCTACGCGGCCGGCATAGAAGCCATGAAAGAACCGAACGACCGGAGCGAGCACGAAGCTCAACAGCAACGCAACGACAACCGGCACGAAGAGCTCACGTCCGAAATAGAGCAACGCCACGAGGGCCAGGCCGATGAAGAGATTGCTCGCGACCACCGCAGGCAATAGTGAGCTCGCGATGTGGCTTCCAGGCAAGGTCCACTGAGGGGTTGGGCCCGGCATATCTCTCAAGGGCTCGGTTTCGGTTCTACTCAGCTCACCCTAATTACGGCCGGATGTTTCCTTTTGTTCCTCGGCTGCGATCGATTGGGTAAACCAATAGTACTCGTTCAAGGATCGGGACTGGCCGGCCGCCGAACCAACGACGTATCCTCACGTGAGGGAGTGCATGCAGGATGACGCCTCGGACTCACGAGTTGCTAGAGTTCTGGGAACTAAAAATCGGCCATGGCAAGCAGATTGGAGCGTCGGACGGATCATTTGGCGGGCGCCCTAGCCACCCGTCGCAATTGATAGCCGCCTGATGGCTTTTACTGCGGCTCCCGGGCCGCGCCACCCTAGGAATTCAAGCTCCTTGTCTTCGAGCGCGTTCGTCGCGCGAAAGAACTGTTCGAGCTCCTCGACGGCGCGAGATGGCAGATCCCTGATGTCTTCAAGATTGCTCTCTAACGGCGAGCGCTCTGGCGCAGCGAAGATAGGATCGTTGCGCTCCTCCTTGCCTTTGCGCTTCTGGAGAATTTCGAGGATTCCGATCGGCCGGCATCGGAGCACGACGCCCGGATACGTCTGAGAAAGGTGGATGATGAGGACGTCTAGTGGGTCCCCGTCTTCGGCTTGTGTCGAGGGAATGAAGCCCCAATCATACGGATAGGTGAGCCCCACCATTAGGGGCTTCGCAAGCGTGAAAACCTTCAGCTCCGGATCGAACTCCAATTTGCAGGTGCTTCCACGGGGCGTTTCGATCACAGCGTAGATATTTTTCGTCGGCCCACGTCGGGAGCTTGCTCAGGTTCGTCATGGGTCTGCACGCGCTGCGTGGTCTGGCCTTTGAAACGGCAACATGAATCGTTTGTTCCTCCCGCGCCGCGCCGGCGTTACCGCGTCGACGCGCAAGAGCACATGAGGCTACTTGGGAGGCTCGACCGTGGTTTTTGTCGATCCGTCCGGCGCTGGCTGCATCCGTGGTGGGCTTTGCCCCTGGGGACTTTGCGGAGGCGCACCACCTGAACCGGTGTTGGTAGGCCCGGTCCAGCCCTGCGGCTGCAATTGACCTTTGTCTTCGGGCGCCGAACGCCCGGTCGGCGCGCCAAGGTCGTCCGCCGGCCTGGCAGGCTGTGCAATCGCCAATCCACCGGAGAGCACAAGACATATCGATGCCAGTCGGACGCGCATTGATATCTCCATTGACCTTGGTCAACGAAGAACTTCCCGGCGATCCCTGCCGTTCCTGTTCATCGGAACCGAAGTGCTGATTCCTTCGTTCAAGAACGACTTACAGGAGGACTTTAATGGTAAGAGCATCATGGAAGCGGCCCGGCTCGCCGATCGGCAAGAAGGGCCCGCGCAAAGGCAAATCCCTCATACAAGCGTCGTACGCGGGAACCCTGGTCGAGCGCAGATGTGAAAATGCTCAAGCAGCTGGCGAAGGGTAACACTCCGGCCGGAGTCATGAGCGTCAAACTTCAACGTCCCGTCGCGGCTATCCGCAGCAAGGCGCAGCGCGAAGGGATTTCCCTGAAGCCCATCAACCGTTCACCCTACAACCGGCGTGCAACGAAGAGGCGTTCGGGTCGCTAAGACTAGTTGGGCTCAGCGCTTACATCGTCAGCCTCTAAGCTGACGCAGGATCACGTCCTCCGTGCTGCTGACATCCCGGCGCCGCACTGACGCCGATTTGGGCCTTGGGTTCAAGCTAGCTGCGAATGGTTTTTCAGATGCGCAGATTGGGCAATTTGCTCATCTAGAGGTTATCGGGGGTGCGCACCGGAGAAGATTTGTTCTGATTCCGCAACTCTTGTTGGGCCAATTCCCAAAATTCCTTGTCGCGGCCTTCAGGCCGCCCGGCCTTTTCCCAGAGCTGATGGGCATAGGTTCGTATCTCGTCCTCATTCGGTTCAGCCATATGTTATTGCCTTCTGGCCTCCCTGTTGGTGCAAGCCAATGCCACATACACATCATTGGTTCCAGGCTGCTTTTTGTACCTGCTGGTCCAAGATGCGTGATGGCCGGCGCAACGCTCAGTATGGGAAGTAGGACGGAAAGAATCGAGAAGCATCCATAGGACGGGTAGGGAGGATTTAACACCAAAACCGCCGCTCCCGTACCCAAGGACCTTTAGGACATAGTCGGGTTATCGCCAGTGCATGTAGCGCCCTGCACCAAACCTCGGCCATTTAGGAGTCGTCACGTCACCGGTCGGGCCGCTTCCTTGACTGCCTGGCCCGTGGTGGCCATTCCGGCGGCGTAGGCCGCGCCCGCGCCAAGAAGAAGGGCGCAGAAGCTTGCAAACATTGCATATGCGAAGTGCTTCCGGGCTGCATCAATTTGTGCGGGCGTTGCGACTCTCGTTGTCGTGCCGACGGTCTCCCGTCCCGCATTGTTCGACCAGTACGCGACGCGCGTGCTGGCGGAATATGATGGGCCGACGAGGTTGCTGGCGATGCTGGTCGCCGAAGCCGGCAACATCGCCGCTGCACCGACCACCACGACGGTTGCGACCGCCCAGGCGGCCATTGCATGACCGACCCGACCGAGGGCAGTCTGATCCGGCGAATTGGCTGCCGCAACGGCGCCACCTAGGAATGCTGCGATGATCCCCGAGACCGCCCACCATACGAATGCGGCCCAGCCTGCGCCAGCAGGCGCCGATGCAGCAGTCGGAATGTCGATCGCGAGCAGACCGATGCCGAACCCCAGCATGGTCAGCAGGATCTGGACAACCAATGAAGTGAACACGCCGGCTAGTACAGCTGACCATGTCCAGCCAAAAAACACATTGGGAACGGTGCGTGTAGCCATGGCGAACTCCTCCAGTAGCTTATGCTCCGGTTCCAACGCGCGGTTGAATCGTCCGTTCCTGTTGCAGGAACTTCGAGCGGCTTCCGGACTTGGTTTTCCGGGAAACAACAGGAGGATAGGCCATGACACTTGGCCGAGGCGCTTTATTGTGGCTGCTGGGCATTCCTCTTCCGGTGATCCTGCTGCTTGCACTGTTCTGGCGTTAGCCAGCAATCGATCGAAGACGAAGCCCCAAGGCTTGGCGCTCAAAAACTGCCGGACAGGATTTCGTGACGGGTAGATACCAGTCGATGAAGGTTGCGAGTTTCAATGCGGCGGTTCGCTGCCCGCGACCGGCAAACCTGAGAAGAACAAACAAGCAGGACGAGAACCGCGGACACTAGCAATGGTGTGCGCGCTGAACGTTACGCCAAACTTAGCTTCCGTCTCGCCGCTCTCTCGATCAGATGAAAGGTTTCCCGCCTGTTACAGCAAGCGTCGCGCCGGACGTATAGCTTGAGAGCGGATCCGCTAACATGACATAGGCAGTTGCAAGTTCAGCCGGCTGCCCGGCTCGTTTCATCGGCACTTGCTTGCCGAAGTTCTTTACCGTGTCCGATGGCATGGTCGACGGGATCAGCGGCGTCCAGATCGGGCCCGGCGCGACGGCGTTAACGCGTATGCCCTTTTCGGCAAGCATCTGGGCAAGACCGCCCGTGAAGTTCTGGATCGCACCCTTTGTGGTAGCATACGCCAGCAGGATGGGGTTCGGCATGTCGGCATTCACGGAAGCGGTATTGATGATGGCGGATCCCGGTTTCATATGCCCAACGGCCGCCTTGGAGAGATAGAACATCGCATGGATGTTGACCTCGAACGTGCTCCGCCATTCGTCATCACTGATATCCGCGATATCCTTGAACGTGGCCTGATGGGCCGCATTGTTGACGAGGATATCGATTCCGCCGAGCTCATCGACGGCGCGTTTAATGACGGCGCGGCAGTAATCTGGCTTTCGTAGGTCTCCGGGAAACAAGACAGCCTTGCGGCCTTCCTTCTCGACGAGAGCCTTCACCTCCTCGGCATCTTGATGCTCGTCGAGATAAGAAATCAACACGTCGGCCCCTTCGCGGGCATATGCAATTGCCACCGCTCGGCCGATCCCGCTGTCTCCCCCGGTAATGACGGCCTTCTTGCCTGTAAGACGGCCCGATCCCTCATAGCTATCCTCGCCATGGTCCGGACGTGGCTTCATCGCCGAGGTCGAACCGGGCATCGGTTGCTGTTGGCTTGGATAAGGCGGGCGCGGATAATCGAGCATGGCATTCTCCCTACGGTCATCGGTTAAACGGCATCCGCGGCGGAAACTCATTCGCCACGGCATTCTCGTTGGTTTCCAGAACAATCTTCTGCGCGAGCATCACGTCGCCGGGCACAAGGCGTGCCGAAGGCGCGAAGCACCAATCCCCCTCGGCGCTCCCGCCCCGTCGAGCTCGCGCCGACGAGGCGCGGGTAAAATAACGCGACTTCGCCGGGCTCGTCCGCGTTGCTTTGCCGGTCAATTTCTTGAAGCGCTGCTCCGCCTTCGCCAATTCTGCCAGGTCTGCCGCGTCAAATTCGCGCCGCGTGTCCCCGCTATGGTTCAAGACAATCCGCGTAGGCATGGATGCTCCTGCTATGCTCCGCGATGATTAAGCAAACAGTTGGCGGGCGCGACGTTCCTCCCTTCTCAATATTCTTGGTGTGTCGGCCTACCTCGAAAGAGGGTTGGGCTCAGCGTTCGCTCTTGCCGTTCTTGCCGTTGCGGTTGGTGAAGCGGGCGTTACCGAGGCCGGTGCCGACCGTCAGCACGCCCCAACATTTCACGTCCTGCATGAACGGGATCTCGGACAGACCTTGCACCACGCCGTCGTTGTGCATGACGATCGCCGTGTCGTGTTCTCCGATCTGAGGGATGGCTTCGACCAGAGTTATCGGCAGATTAAACTTGCTGCTCTCCCAATTGCCTGGCAGGTTCTGCGCGCCCTTCGCGATGGAGCCGTCGCTCTCGATGACGCCAGGACACGCGATGCCGATGAACGGTGCGAGCTTGAATCCTTCGTTCTCCGCCTTCGTGATCAGGTCCTTGAGCATCTTGACGAGGCGCTTAACCGCTTCCTCACGGCTCGGTTCGTCGTCGGCATGACGCCATAGCTCGGACTTCCACACGCACGCCTTGGTGAGATTTGGTGCCTTCTTGCGACGTGTTTCCACAACGCCACAGCGGATATTCGTGCCTCCGATGTCGACGGCAAGGATGGAATCATGAGCCTCGAAGATCCAGGAAGGAGCGAGATGGAGCGCGCCGATAAGGCCTGCGTCATCTGGGTGGCGGTGGATCGGCAGCATCTCGATCTTAAAGTGTTCGGCCTTCAGGATGATTTCGGCGCGCGCAATGGCGAGTTCGCCGAGCCGGCTATTGCTAAAGCCGCCACCGACCACGATGCGCTCGGTCTTCTCCCAGGCCTTGGTCTTGAGGAAGCGCCGCGTAACATGGGCGAGCTCCTGCGCGAAGTCCTCGATAGCGCTCTGCACGACCGCCCAAGCGTCGGTGTCGTCGCCGAGCAGGATGGCGTCGAGCTCCTTCTTGCTGATGTCTTCGGAGAGCTCTTTGCCGAACGGGTCTTCGCCTGACTTGCGCAGTGGCTTCCGCCATTTTTCGAGAGTTTCCCGAAAGGCGCCCTTGCTGGCACGATCCCCAAGAAATCCTTCCTCATCCTTCAGCTCAATATTGAAGCTGTCGACCTCCACGGACGGGAGGCGGGAGGCGCCGTGAGCGGCAATACCCATGGTCGTGATCGTGTCGTCAGCCATCTTGAGCCTTGAACAAGCCCGCAGAGAAACGCGCGGCTTGTATCAACGACGCTTAGGGTTATCCCGTTCCTCGCCTGGTTAGCAGTGCACGCTTGGGAGAAAATCGAGAAGCAGGCGGGCCCGACGCCTGACGTGCCCACCCCTCAGCGGTCTCGGACACCGCCCCCTGGACGCGCCGCGGCATATCGCCCGTAGTCCTTGCGAACCGCGAAGCAGGCACAGGAACGGCAGCCGGTCAGCCGCGTTCCATTGCCATCATTGGGAGAGGAGAGTCAAATATGGGAATGTTCACGAAGGACATAAAATCGATGGAAGACCTGCTGATGCACGGTCTGCAGGACATGTACTACGCCGAGCAGCAGATCATCAAATCACTACCCAAGATGATCGAAAAGGCGACCGACCGAGACCTCGTCGCGGGGCTGAAAGGCCATCTCGAAGAGACCAACAAGCAGGTCGAGCGGCTTCAGAACGTGTTCGAGAAGCTCGGCAAGGAGCCCAGCGGCACGCACTGTCCAGCGATCGACGGAATCATCAAGGAGGCCGATGAGATCGCCGGCGAGATCGAGGACAAGGCCGTACTCGATGCCGCCCTTGTCGCGGCCGCGCAGGCCGTCGAGCACTATGAAATCTGCCGCTATGGCACGCTCATAGCCTGGGCCGAGGAGCTCGGGCACGACGACATCGTGCGCTTTCTCACCACGAACCTCAACGAGGAGAAGGCGGCGAATACCAAACTCAATACGGTTGCGCTGCGCAAGGGTGTGAACAGGAAGGCGTCGAGCGCGGCTTGATGGCAGCGTCGTCGATCTTAGTGGCCACGCTGAATTGCGCGGCCGCTACCCTTTTGTTCGATCCGCACTCTCCGCGCCGACCGCAGCTTCCGCCGCGAGTACCACGCCACCACTGAAATGACCAACCACGCAAGCGAGGCGCTCAAGAAGGCGCCTGCGACGCTCGTTTCCGCCGTTAAGGAGAAGACGATCGCAAAGGCCAGCATGCCGAGCGCGCCGAGCGCGGCGCCGGCGGAATCGACCGCGGCCGCCATTTGCCCGCGGCGCTCGCCGGCGAGGCCCGCCTCACGCTTGCGGCGAATTTCATGCTTCTCGATCAGCGTGGCGCTGGCGCAAAAGATCGCCGGAAGGGCGAGGAAAAGCCCGCCGACAGAGGCTCCATAGTGGCTGCTCACGAGCCCGGCAAAGACGGTGGCGGCGCCGCCGAGCGCGAAGCGGATCAGATATTCGTACCAGCGGCCTTCCTTGAGAGATGTCGGCGAAAGGCGGATCGGCGTCATGTCTGACCTCCGGCAAGCATCAGCAGGCCGAAGGCGACAATCAGCCAAACGACGAGGGATAGCAAAGTGGCAGGCAACGCTCGCAGCCGCGCGCGCGCGAGGATTTGACAAACCACTACGCTGTAGACGGCGAGCGCGATCGCTCCGGCAATCATCGCCTGAGTTTGCAAAGTCGCGTAGTGGGCCCCGTGCTGGTACACCGCGATTCCAAGCGTGGCCAACGCGACGGACGGGGCGGCCGCGAAGAGACCGGCGAAACTCTTGGGACGTAGAAGATCACCCAGCATCGCGAAGGCCGATACGACAGCGCCTCCGGCGAGAAAGCGGATCACGTACTCGGTCATTTCGCTTTCCTCCAGAGTTTCGATAGGGGCCCGCCGGGTCCGTAGACCGGATCCTTGCGTGGCACCGGCACCTTCGGAATGGTTTTGAGGGCGCGCGGACGGTCCTCGACCGTCGTACACTCGTCGTATGTGCCCGTCGGCGGGTAGGCGCCGATGACAAGGAAGTCATCGTCTGCCGATAGGCACTGATGGCCTGTGCCGGCGGGAAGAACGGCGACGTCGCCGGCCGTCAAGGTGAAAATCCGCCCCTTTCTGCCGCCGAAACGGACGCGTCCCTTTCCGCGCGCGATGCCGAGCACCTCATGGATCCGGGAGTGATAATGCACGTAGTCGCAGATGCCGTCGCGCCAAGTGTCTGCCCATCCGTTCGCTTCGAATAGGTCCTCGATTACGGCCGCTGGGTCGTGGCGCTCATCGAGATCAATTGCGCCGCGGTAGATGATCAGCGGCCATCGCGGATGATTGGGGATGAGACCGTCGTCCCTGAAGCGGACGGTGTGCGGCTTTCGCACTTGCGCAAAGTCCACAGCCTTCCGCTTGCCGGGGCGCCGCAAACCGGTGGCGCGTTCCGCGTACCCCTTTAGATCCTCAAGGGTCGGCATGATCGTTCTCCGTTGATGTGTCGAGCGGGTAGCCGGTGCACAGCCGCAGGAGCCGTTCGAGAGCCGCTCCCAGTGCGAAACCTGCGACGACATCGCTCGCCCAGTGCGCCAGGACGACTAAGCGGGTCAACGAGATGCCGACCGCAACGGCGCGGATCGCCCGACGAGGGCCGGCGGGCAACGCGCCGGCCGCGGATGCCAAGGCTCCCATGTGCAGCGCGTGGCCGGAGGGAAAGGCGTCCTCACGTTTCCCGGAAAATGGGACGCCGTGGAGGTGCCCGATCACTGTTCTGCGGTCCGGTCGGGTCTGGTCGAACAGACGTTTCAAACCATGGGGCAGCAGCGACGCCGCAACCGTGACCAGCAGAGCATGGTTGCCGGCGCGCCGTAGCGGCTCGCCCCGCCCGCGCGACGCAAGCCAGCCGGCCGCCGCAAGGACCAGAAGGACCTTCTCGTCGGCGCCCCAAGTCAGGGCGCGGGCTAATATCTCCGGAGCCGGAGCAGTGTTGCGGGCGATGAAGCGTGCGGCCACGACATCTGCTCTGGTCGGCCGGATGGTGACCGGAAAGCGTTGCCCTCTAAGGTGACTTGCTGAAACTCTAGCAATTTTGAACATGGCTCAAGCGATGAACGGAAAGCCGCCGAAGCAGACGATGTGACAGGCCTTTTCCTGCGCAACTGTCACCTGTCGCTATTCCGCGGCCTGGGCGCTCGGCGGAATCTCCGCCGGCGTCAGCGGAGATACGGCGGGTCCATTGAGCGCAGTACCATCCGGCGCGAATTGAGAGCCGTGGCAGGGGCAATCCCAACACTGCTCCAGCGAGTTCCAATGCACGACGCAACCAAGATGGGTGCAGCTTGCCGACAGCAGATGCAATTCGCCATCGCGGTCGCGGCAGGCGGCAATCTTCTTCAGTCCGCTGCGAACCAGCCGGCCCTCTCCCAAGCGAAGCCGCTCCACCGTGGCGAGTGCATCGGCACCGAGATATTCTGCAAAGTTCTTCAGCGGCGTGATGTTCTCGCTGATGAAGGTGGTGATGTTCTTGGAGATCTTGCGCTCCGGCAAATAGACGGCCTCCCAGCTATTGCCGCCGATCGTGATCAGATCCGCAATCAGCAGGCCTGCCATAAGGCCATTGGTCATGCCTTGTCCCGAATCGCCGCTGACGAGGTAAACATGATCTTCGTTCGGGCTGCGTCCGACGAAGCCGGTGAAGTCCATGGGTTCGAGCACTTGGCCCGACCAGCGATGGGTGATCTCGCCGATCATCGGCAATCGCGCCCGAGTCCACTTTTCGAGCGCGGCAAAACGCGCCTGACCATCGTCGGCCTCACCGGACTTGTGATCCTCACCGCCGACAATCACGATGTCCTCATTCGCCGAAGCCGGCTGCAAGCGGACATAGTGATAGGGATCGAGCGTGTCCCAATACAGCGCATCCAGCAGCGAGCCGGCCGGAACCTTGGCCGCAATCACGTAGGTGCGATAGGGCGCCTGTTTGGTATGGATCGAGACCTGCAGATTGACAGGCGAGTTCGTCGCGACGACGACGTCCATGACCCGCACTTCGCCGCCTGCCGTCTTGAGAACGATTTCGCCCCGGCCGTGCTCGATCGTCTCGACGCAGCTGTCACCGTAAAGCCTGGCGCCGCGGCGATGCAGCGCCTCGGCCAATCCGGCAAGATATTTGGTCGGATGAAAGCGGGCCTGCCGGGGAAAACGAAGCGAGCGCGCAAGTCCACCATGATGGATGGGTGTCGGATCGTTGCACAGCTCGACGGGGATTCCGAGCTTCCTGCAGCTTTCGAATTCCTCGTCCAGATGCGATGGCAACGTGTCCGGCGCCAACACCCAATAGCCATCGACGCGGCGGAAATCGCAGTCAACTCCCTCGGCAGACTGGATCGCCTGCGCGCGGTCGATCGCGGCGACGACGCTCTGGTAGTACAGCCGGGCGCAATCCTCGCCTCGCACTCTGATCAATTCCTTGTAGTCGTCGTCGAGGGCCGTCGCCAAATGCGCAGTGGTGCGCGCCGTCATTCCACCGCCGATTTTGCCGCGATCGAGCACGATGACCGAGCGCCCGCGCGCGGCGAGTTCATAGGCCACGGACAGACCGGCGATGCCGGCTCCGACCACGCCGACGTCGGCACGCGCCTCGCCCGAAAAACGCGAAGCCGCCGGGATGAATGTCTCCATCCAAAGCGATTTGGTATCCTCATCCATCACGTTCATGGCATTTGTCCTCCGGCGTACAAACGAAGGGCAAAGCACAACTGTTCCTTTGCTAGAGGCCTCCGCGTTCGGGCCCATACGTGCCGACGAGGCCCGGAATGGATTGTCGAGAGCATCTGCGGAAAGGAGAATGATGCCGCTGCTCGCTTCGGAGACCGGTAGCAGGTATCAGAGGATGCGCACATAGGAGGGGGTACGCCCGGTTCCGGGTTCTTTTGAGCCGAGCAAGAATCGCCAGCAGCGTCCCATCCGGCTTGGCACCGGCGGTCGCCAACTGGCATACGAGGCACCTTGAGATACGCAATCCCGAAGCTCGTGAGTTCTTCAGGAAGTCGTGGCGGTCGAGCGCGAGCTGTCACCCGAATGGCCCTCTCGCCTACTGCTCACAGCGACGGCGAACCAGACCAGCGAGATGGCATCTAGGCAGAACACCGGATTGAGACGGGGTGCCTGCCACCAGACCACCAGCGCGAACCCGGCCCTGACGACGCTTTTTCGATCATGCAATGGCGGCAACGGCATTACCTTCAGCTTCCTCGCAGCGGAACCTATGGCCGCGTCGCTTGCCGGAGGCTCTTCGCCCTTGCTCGATGATCTTGCGATTGACCGCGATATTCCCAGCTAACGACGTGCTATCAGGCAGCCCAGCATGAAGGCGACGAGCAGTGAGGGCACCGGAGCCTCGCGCACCACATCACGCAGAAACGCGAGCGCCTGGCCCGGCGGCTGCCCTACTTCCAGGCTCTGCCGCACCGTGTGGGCGGCCTCACGCACGCCTTCCGACACGTCTTTCACTTTCGCCAAGACTTCTTCACTGTCCATCTCATCCTCCTCCGGCAGGCCTCCCGCATAATGAATGTGCTGGGCAACCATCCGTTCCTGCAAGCATGGGGCGCGGATCGTTGTCGCCCATGAATCGGGGAGCCGCACCTGCGCACCTGAACTGGCGCGACCACCCTTGGACCTGCCACAGCGACACGCGCCCGGATAGGAACAACCGCAGCGCTACTCCGTTCGGGACTGATCTTCCTTCAAGCCCGAGGCTCTCCATGTATCACCACGTCAAGAAGCTGATGTTCACCGTCCGCATCGATGAGTCGGACCCGCGCTTTGGCAATATGCTTCTTGAACAGTTCGGCGGCGCCAATGGCGAACTTGCAGCCGCGATGCAGTATTCGATCCAGGGCCTCAATTGCGAGGACCCTGATCGCAAAGACCTTCTGATGGATATCGGCACCGAAGAGCTGAGCCATCTGGAAGTGGTCGGCACACTGGCCCGCATGCATCTCAAGCCGGCGAAGTTCGACCGCCAGGCCGCTGAGGCCGATCCGCTGATCGCGATCGCGGGTGGGGGCGGGGTCAACCTCTTCAACTCGCAAGGCAATGCCTGGACTGCCGACTACCTGAAGATCACGGGCGAGCTGGACGTGGACCTGCGTAGCAATATCGCCGCCGAAGCGCGGGCGAAGATCGTCTACGAACGCCTAATCAACTTTACCGATGACGCCGGTACCAAGGACGCCTTGCAATTCCTGATGACCCGCGAGATCACCCACATGAAGGCATTCTCGCTCGCCCTAGAGAGCATGAGCAAGCCGGCGTTCAGTATCGGCCGCATTGCGCCCACACCGGGCCTCGTCGATCAGTTCTTCAACGACTCGACGGGCACCGGCGATCATGGCGAGATCGACACCCGCGGGCCCTGGAACGAGGGGGGCGAATGGGTCTTCACGGAATCGCCAGCCATCCAGGCCGGGGAACCCGTTCCCGCGTCAGCTATCGTCACCGAAAGCTCACCGCCGGTCGATGAAGCTGGCCTTGGCGATCTCCTCATCGACGAGCTCCGCGACATCCTGCACGCAGAGAAGCAGCTGACAAAGGCGCTTCCCAAAATGGCGGAAGCCGCACGTTTCGACCAATTGCGCGAACTGTTCGAACTGCATCTCGGCGAGACCGAAACTCAGATCGAACGCATCAATGAATGTTTTGAGCTGCTCGGCAAGTCCGCACGCGCCAAGCCCTGCAAGGGCATGATGGGCCTCGTCGAAGAAGGTCAGGAAGTCATGGCCGAAGGTGAGGAGAAAGAAGACGCCGCGGCGGACCTTGCTCTGATCGGCGCGGCCCAGCGGGTCGAGCATTACGAGATTGCCGGCTATACCACCGCGCGCAACCTGGCCCAGCAGCTACGCCATAGCGCCATCGTCAGCCTGCTGTCGAAGTCGCTCGCCGAGGAGGAAAACGCCGATCAACTGCTCAACCAGGTCGCGCGGTCGCTGATGTCAGTCGCCAAGATGCCGGCCGCCGTCGAGCAGACCGAACAGTAAGCAGATGAGGGCGATCCCGGCCATGCCACGGTAGCTGCCGCAGCTCTGCTTCTGCGTCAGTCGCCGTGCCTTGCTGTGTGTCGGAAGAGTTGCTGTTGTCATCAATGGTCCCTCAGCATAACGAACAAGACATTTATCTCGTTGAAGACGATGGTGGCGCCTCGGCCCCTGTCCGGTATGAGGCGCCCGCCCTTGGCAGCGACTTCGAGGCCATCATGATGGATTTTCTTGAGGGAAACCATCAATGCCCGTGCCGGGTCGCAGTCTTCAATATCGCCCAAGGCTGGGTGCGCGATGCGTCGGCGGAAGTGGATCACGAGTTGCGGCCGCGCTGAGGCCTACAGCTCCGCGATATACCGGAGGCCCTGCATGCCTTTACCGACCGCTATGAAGGACGCTTCGCGGACGTGCAATTGCCGTTGCCAATACCAAAGGCATTTAGGCCTTCGAGACGCGCCATGACACATCCGGTCACCCCCGCCACCTTTCTAGGCCTCCCTGCGGCGGCGCCCGACACATTCTCAAGCGCGGATGTCGTGATCTTTGGTGCGCCGGACGCGACGCCGCACGTGCCAGGCGTCGCGAGCCATGCAGCCCGGGCTCCTTTAGCCCTTCGCGAAAGCACCCAGCAAATTGCGCGTGATCCCTCGCGGTGGGATTTCGATCAGGACGGTCCCTTGATACCGGAGGGATTGCGGGCGATGGATCTTGGCGACCTTCCGACCAATCCGGCAACACCGCAGGAAAACCGCTCTCTGATCACGTCCACAACCGCGAGCATTCTGAAGGCGGGCGCCGTGCCCCTGCTCCTCGGCGGCGATGACTCCGTGCCGATTCCATTTTTCGGTGGATTCGAGGGGGCCGCTCCGCTCACCATCCTGCAAATCGATGCGCATCTCGACTGGCGTGACGAGCGGGATGGCCTCAAACACACCTTCTCCAGTACCATGCGCCGCGCCAGCGAAATGCCGTGGGTGGAGCGGATCATCCAGGTAGGACAGCGCGGCACCGGTGGTTCGCGGGAACGGGATCTTGCCGACGCCCAAGCTTGGGGCGTGACACTGTTCAGTGCTGCGACAGTGCGGCGATATGGCGTGGAGCCGGTCGTCGACCAAATCCCGCCGGGTAGCCATTGCATCGTCACCCTCGATTGCGACGGCCTCGATCCTAGCGTGATTCCCGCGGTGCTGATCCCACAGCCGGGTGGTCTCGGCTATCTCGATATCGTCGAGCTGTTGCATGGCGTTACGCAACGGGCGCGGATCGTTGGTTTTGATCTCGTGGAGCTGGTGCCGGATGCGGATGTACGAGGCTTAGGCGTGCTCGCCGCCTCGCGCATCCTCTGCGTTGCCCTCGGAGGCATGGCGCGACAGCGATCCGCTATGAGGCTAGCGGATCCATGACAGCATGAGAGGCGTGATCAGGATTTTGCGGTGCCGGGCTCCGCCTGTTTGCGATGCTGCTTGGCGAGCGTTTCGGCCGGCGTCACATTGGCAACCGCCGACTGGATCTTGTTCTTGAGGCCGGTCACGACATCGCCTTCGCCATTCTTCATCGCCTCGAAACCCTTGCGGGCAACCATCGCCGCATCGTCCTTGTCCTCGGAGCCCACTTTTGTGTCGAGCATATCTGCGCGTGCGAAGAACTCGGTCTCGGTGGCGCCCGGCATCAGGCAGGTGACCGACACCTTCGTGTCGCGCAGTTCCTCGCGCAGCGCAAAAGAGAGGGAGTTAAGGTAAGACTTCGACGCGTTGTAGACGGCCTGGAAGCTACCCGGGGTGAAGCCGGCGATCGAACCGGTAACAAGGATCTGTCCCTCATTGCGCTGGCGCATGTCCTGGCCCACGCGGTGGATCAGATAGGTGGTGCCGGTGACGTTGGTGTCGATGACCTTGCGAATGCGAGCCCAGTCCTGATCAAGAAAAGCATGGCCCAGGCCGCGGCCGGCATTGGCCATCAAGACGTCGATCGCGCGACCCTGAGCAACCTCATAGAGCTTGTCGACACCCTCAACGGTGGCAAGGTCGGCTTGGAGCGCCACTACAGCAACGCTGTTCGCTTCCTTGCGGAGTGCCTTCGCCGCCGTCTCGATCTCGGGCTCGTCCGCCACGATGAGCAAATCATAACCCTTATGGGCGCAGAGGCGGGCCAGCTCAAAACCAATGCCGGTCGAGGCACCCGTCACGATCGCAAACTGTCCGGCCATGACTTATTCCCTCTCGTTTCTTAAGTGGCTTTGGGCCTAATGGGGGACACGCCAGACCGTTCCTATTCGCGGCAGGAACAAGCCGCTGCGATGGCGCTTGGTCAAATCTCGTAACCTTTGGAGCGGTCGATGAAAGCCCTCACCTGGCATGGCAAGAGCGACGTACGTTGTGAATCCGTTCCTGATCCCAAGATCCAGGACGGCCGTGACGCAATCATCAAGGTGACGGCCTGCGCGATCTGCGGCTCGGATTTGCATCTGTTCGACGGCATCATGCCCACCATGGAAAAGGGCGATGTGCTCGGCCACGAGACGATGGGCGAGGTTGTCGAGGTCGGCAAGGACAACAGCAAGCTCAAGGTCGGCGACCGGGTGGTGGTGCCCTTCACCATTGCCTGTGGCGAATGCTTTTTCTGCAAGAACGGCCTCTACTCCGGCTGCGAACGCTCCAATCCCAACGCCAAGCAGGCCGAGAAGATGTGGGGCCATTCGCCCGCCGGCCTGTTCGGCTATTCGCACATGCTGGGCGGCTTCGCGGGCGGCCAGGCCGAATATATGCGCGTCCCGTACGCCGATGTCGGACCCTATAAGATCCCCGAGGGGCTCACGGACGAGCAGGTGCTGTTCCTGTCCGATATCTTCCCGACCGGCTATATGGCCGCCGAATTCTGCAATCTGAAGGGTGGCGAGACGGTCGCCGTGTGGGGATGCGGTCCGGTCGGGCAGTTTGCCATCAAGAGCGCATTTCTGCTGGGCGCCGAACGGGTGATCGCCATCGACACGGTACCCGAGCGGTTGACGCTCGCCATGCAGTCGGGTGCAATCACGCTGGACTTCATGAAGGAGGATGTCTATGAGCGCATCCAGCAGCTCACGCAGGGCCGCGGTGCCGACGCCTGCATCGACGCGGTCGGCACCGAGCCAGAGACCATGGCGAGCAATGATTCTGTGGTCGACCGCATCAAGGTGGCGACCTTCATGGGGACCGACCGCCCGCATGTTTTGCGGCAGGCCATCCAATGCTGCCGCAACTTTGGTACCGTCTCGATCGTCGGCATTTATGGCGGCATGCTCGACAACATCCCGATGGGCAGCGCCATCAATCGCGGGCTGACCTTCCGCATGGCCCAGACACCCGTTCAGCATTACCTGCCGAAGCTCTTGCAACGTATCGAAAAGGGCGAGATCGATCCAAGCTTCGTCATCACCCATCGTGCGACGCTCGAGGAAGGTCCCGAACTCTACAAGACGTTCCGCGCCAAGAAGGATGGCTGCATCAAGGTCGTGATGAAGCCGTTCGGCTGATGGGAGAGGGCGCCGCGAAAGAGTCGAAGTCGCGTTGGCTGGCGGCCGCTCAGCTCGGGCTTGTCAGCAGCACGTTCTCGACGCTCGTCAGTCAGCTTGCGGCAGCGCAGTTGGGACGGGACGCTGCGGTCGACTGGATGACGGTCGCTGCCATTCCAGGTCGCGACGCCATGCTGAGCGCGTCGCCTTCGGTTCACGCGATTGCCCTTGGCATCGCCTTTCATCAATGGGCGGACTTTTCCTGGGCGCTGGTCTTCTTCGGTCTGTTTGGGCGCTGGACGAGCCGCCTCGCGCCCGGCACTCTTTTTTGGCTGGCGATTCCGTGGGCTGTTTTTACCTCGGCTACCGAGTGGTTTGGGCTGGTGCCGCTATTTCCGTTCTTCCAGCCTATCTTCACTTTGCAGCAACCCTACTGGATCGGCTTTCTCGTTCATCTCTCGTCCGCTTTGATCTACCCCTTGTTCGCCTGGCTGCGTTGGCCGCTAGGACGTGCGCCGCCAACATCCGCGGTGCGCTTTGCCAAGCGGTGGGCAGCGGGAGTGCTTCTCGTGCTTGCAACGCTAGGCCTTGTTTCCGTGGTCGATGGGTTGGGTTGGCCGCCGCCGATCCTCAGCCGCGATGTTGCCGGCGATCAGCGTTACATCCGCCATATGGCGACGCATCACGAGCAAGGCATTGAGCTTGCTAAGCTCGGCCAGCGGCGCGCGCAGGCCCCGAACCTGCGCGCACTCGCGGCCTTGATGGTAGCGAGCCAGCAGGGTGAGAACCGCATCTTCGAGGGTTGGTGGCGCGGGTGGTTCAGCGAGCCGATGACGGACTGCTCCAGCGAGGAGCGGGTGGCCATGCCCGGCTATCTGACGCCGGCACAAATGGCGGATGCGCGCAACGCGGCCGATGGTGAGTTTGATGCGGTGTTTATCCGTCTGATGAGCCTGCATCATGCCGGCGCCGTCCAGATGGCGGATAACCAATGGCATTCTTCCGGCGATCCCCGTCTGCGTCTGATGGCGCATGCCATACGACACGAGCAGCAAGGCGAGATTGCTCTGATGAACAACGTCACAGGCATCGAAGCCGTGCGGCAGGCGACGCGCAACATGCTGGCCAACAATCTCTGACCAACCTTAATCTTTCTTCCAGGAACGAGCTTCTGATCTCGCCATTAGCCTTCATGGGCCGGGCAACAAGCAAGGAGAAGATTGATGGCAGACGAACAACGTGGTGGCTCCGGAAATTTCGCCAACGATCCGCAGCGCGCATCGGAAGCCGGCAAGAAGGGTGGCGAGCAGCGCCACGGTCAACAGGGCCAGCCGGGACAGCAGACACAAGGTGGAAACAAGCCCGGCCAGCAGGGCGGCAGCTCGTCAGATAACCCGGGCAACTTCGCTAACGATCGCGAAAAGGCCAGCGAAGCCGGCCGCAAGGGCGGCCAGTCCTAAGAACCTTAAGCATTAAACCAGAACGGCCAGGACGTCGACACGTCCTGGCCGGAGGTTTTTGAAGACGTCCGCGAACCTCCGCGCAAGCCAGTCTCAAGCCTTCTTAGGTCGCATTGCCGTCCTCTGCCGAGGTCTGATCCATGCGGCATTGCGAAGGCTATTTGTGCGGCCGCCAGCGGATGATTTTCGTGCCGTGCCAAATCTGGTCGCCCGTGACGTGGTCAAAGGAAACTTCGACAACCTAAGTCGGCCGCACGGCTTTCCATTCGATGGACCACTTCTGTCGTCCAGGGGCTTGGGCCCCTGATGTGTTGCCGGTGAAGCTCTGCGACCTGACGATTTTCTCCAGACGGTCGCGGTAAGGGCCATTCGATCGGATGCGGGCTCGGCGCCCGCCCACCTGCGCGCAACCTGGCTGGTCCTGTAAGCCGCGAAGGCGGTCCGTAACGGGAACGCTGGTCGCAGGCGCGCGTTTTATCGCATGCAGGATGTGAGAAGTTTGAATGTCGACCGACGAAGTTCTCCGGACGATGTTGATGTATTTCGTGCTGCCGGTTTGGCTCGCGGCCGGGTTTGCCGACTATCTTTGCCATCGCGCAGCCCACATTGAAGAGACCAGCGGCTGGCGGGAGTCGATTCTGCATCTCCTTCAATTCGGCGAGATGGCCATTCCCGTACTTGCCGCTCTTTTCTTAGAGATTACCTCGGGCGTGATTTTGATGATGATGGTATTCCTCGCTCTTCATCAGGCTACTGCCATGTGGGACGTGCGCTACGCCGCGGCAAGGCGCGAGGTCGCACCCATTGAGCAGCACATTCATAGTGCACTCGAAATGCTTCCTTTGACGGGATTGCTGTTAGTTGTAGCGCTTCACTGGCCGACTTTCACAGCACTGATCGGTTATGGCGCGCCGGACTTCTCTCTAACGTTGAAGCAGCAGCCGCTACCAGTTTCCTATATTGCGACGATGCTTGTACTGACGGCTCTTGTGGAAGTCCTGCCATATCTGGAGGAGCTAATGCGGGGGCTACGTCGCGGGCGGACCCGCTAAAGGCGCGGCCTCGACAAACCTATGCAGTGTCAACAGATGGAACTGAATCCGTTGGGCAGGCTTGGTAAATCGAATGCGTGGCCAGCCAATATGACCGGTTAATGAGTAGAGACCCTGACAGTTGGTGGAAATCCGCCGTGATCTATGAGATCGCATTGGTCTCATTTCAGGATTCCAATGGAGACGGTAAGGGCGATCTGCCCGGCCTTCTGTCCAGAATTGAGTATCTCAAATGGCTTGGCATTGGCGCCGTTTGGTTGACACCGTTCTACAAGAGCCCTTTTCGTGACTTCGGCTACGATATTAGCGACTGCTGCGCTGTTGATCCCGCATTCGGCAGTCTCGATGATGTCGATCACCTGATTGCAAAACTGCACGACGCGGATATACGGCTGATTCTCGATCTCGTGCCAAATCACACGTCCAGCGAACATGCCTGGTTCGCTGAGAGCCAGAGGTCGCGCGACAACGCAAAGGCAGATTGGTATATCTGGGCCGACCCCTCGCAGACCGGCGGCCCGCCGAACAATTGGCTGAGCCGGTTTGGTGGCAGCGCCTGGGAATGGTGCGAAGCGCGAGGTCAGTATTACTACCATTCGTTTCTCGTCGAACAACCCGACTTGAACTGGCGTAATGCAGACGTGCGCGCGGCAATCGCTGATGTGATGCGGTTCTGGCTGGATCGCGGTATCGACGGCTTTCGGGTCGATGCCAGCGCCGTCCTGATCAAGGACGTCCTGCTCCGCGACAATCCCTCCAATCCGGATAACAAGAACAAGCCGCCCCCGCAACGCTTGACGCCCGTGTTCACCGATGACCGGCCAGAGACGATGCGGTGCATCGAGTTCATTCGCGAGGTGCTGGACGATTATGATGACAGGCTGTTGTGCGGCGAGGTTCAGGGCAAGATTGACCGGATTGGCCACTTCTACGGCACGGAACGGCCGCGCCTCCACTTACCGCTTAATTTCGCGTTGCTCGATTCGCATTGGGACGCGCTTTCGTTGCAGGCGACCA
Source organism: Bradyrhizobium sp. CCBAU 45389 (assembly GCF_028128625.1). NCBI lineage: Bacteria > Pseudomonadati > Pseudomonadota > Alphaproteobacteria > Hyphomicrobiales > Nitrobacteraceae > Bradyrhizobium > Bradyrhizobium sp. CCBAU 45389. The sequence goes on from NZ_LBIY01000076.1 coordinate 71,288, forward strand.
TCGACTCATATCTTAACGCTTTGCCCCAGGGGGCTTGGCCCGTCTGGGTGATTGGCGGACACGACAAGCAGCGCATAGCCAGCAAGGTGGGGCCAGATCAGATGCGCGTATTGGCGATGTTTCTGATGACGCTCAAGGGCACGCCGTTCTTTTACATGGGCGATGAGATTGGCCGCGAGCGGGTTACCATCCCGTCAGATCGTATTCACGATCCCTTCGAAAAACTCGTCAAGGGCTTCGGTCTTTGTCGAGATCCCGAGCGCGCACCAATGCGATGGGATGCTAGCTGCATGGGTGGGTTTACCTCGGGCGATCCGTGGTTGCCGCTGGAGGCGGGCGGCACGCCCAACGTAGACCAGCAACGACACGACGAACATTCGGTCCTGCAACTGTTTCGGCGATTGCTTGCGCTACGGCGGACGGATACCCGTCTGCAACACGGCGACTACCAGGCAATCCGGTCGCGCAATGACGTCCTGGCTTTCAGGCGAGTCCTCGACCAGAGCGAACTGATGATTGCGCTCAACATCTCTGCTGAGCCACGAAAGTGGGAATGGGAAGGGTTCGGGAAAGTGCTGATGTCGACGCATTTGGATCGACCGGCCGAAGCTTTACCGCATACGTCGCTGCTTCTGCGTGGCAATGAAGGCGTGATTATCGAACTCCATGAGCAGTGACATTAGCAACCGTTTCGGATCGCCTGTCGCCGAAAGGTAGCTTGGCCAGAGGCTAAGTCGCATGTATTGGCGCGGGACGCGATGCTCGTCGGTGTTTCAGCCTCATAGGGCCAATGTTCCAACCGGGACGAAAATCACGTAGGGCCTATTTGGCAGGCTCCAAAAACTTAGGACAACCATTCTGACAGATTGGGACACCTTGGCCCCTTCGATCGTTACGATAAGGGACGATCCGAGGTGATCTCGCTATGGACAGTGTAGAGCGCTTCTTTGTCGGCGTGGCCGTTGCGGGCGGGATATCCCTTTGCGCCGCAGTGTTGATGACTGGTTCTTAGCGCTACCGCCCGCGAGGAATTGATAATGTTGCCAGCTGCTTTTCGCAGCACTTTCTTCAATTCGCAGAGTCGATGCCGTGCTCCTCCGCATTTTCATGTGCTCGACGGCACGGTGGAGTTGCAGGACACGAGCCAGTCGCTCTTACTGTTGGCTACTGAAGGAATGAGAAGACCCAATGGGGCGGCCTCATTCTTACTTCGGCGATGGCAGGCCCGGCGAGGCCAGCCATACTCTCAGGTGAGAAGCAGCCTTAGCTCGTCGAGCTTGGCGAACAATTCGCTCTCTGCCGGGCGGAGTGCCTTGGACCTCTTCCCGCAGATCCTGTGCCGCCTCCACGAGCAGTTCTTCCAAAGTGGTATTCTTGAAACGAAGTCTTCTCAGCATTGCGTTGCCCTCAAATGCAGGCGGGAGCGCGATCGCTCTCTCGGCCACCGGGCACCTACAGAGGTCAGTCTTTGGCCGGTGATGTTGGGCAACTGTCCATACGAACGAAGGTTGCTAAACCCGCCAAACGAATTTAGCCCCCGGGAGGCTGTGCGCATCGAGCAACGGTGGCAGCGATGGTGGACCTCCCTCCGAACCGCGCCCATGGTCCGAGCCGGAGCACCGCCGGGCGATCTGCAAAGAGATTGGGGAGGGACTTCGCGGTACCCTCGCGGACGATGCGCCGCCGCTACCGCCACAACTGGAGGGTTTGGTAGAGCGGCTTACCGAGTCGGACGGCGGAGCGTCGCCAACCGCCTCTGCGCGCGAAGACGACGCCGCATCCCTGCCGCTCTGGAAGCGCGTCATGAGGCGGCTTTGGCGGATCTTCTGATAGGGCCACCGAGGATCGGGCCGCACGATCTTGGTGCAGCCCAATAGCGGGAGTAACAGGCTCCGATTGAAGGCCCGCGAGGCACATCGAGCCGTTCGGCGATGAAGGCCGTCGTGATTGGTCGTCCGGCTCAAGTTTCGATTCTCATAAGACCAACGACTTGCTCCTTGTGAGAGGAAAGTGGCGACGTGTGCGGTTCAACGGAAGACGGCACGCCGTCAGCCGCAGCTGTCGATTCTCTGCCGCAGATGATCAACCAGACGTTCCGGGCCGATGGTCAGGCACCCACCGTGTCCCCCAGGCACCTGGATAACCTCGAGTTGCGAACTGAGAGCTCGCCATGCGCGACCGTCGTGGTCGGCTGCGTAGAACGTCACAGGAGCCTCGAGCGCTGCCGGAAGATATTGCGCCATTGCGAGCGAATAGGGCTCCCACAACGCGGGCGGAATCGCATCTTGGAGATTGAGGACAACATCATGCAGTTTCTTGGGATTGGTTAGAGCGGTATACAGCTGGCTAACCCGCTTGCTCGTCGACCCGTTGAAGAACTGCTCGAGCCGGACCATTAGCTGATAGGTCCAGCGCAGACTGTAAGGCGAGACTAGTCGCTTCATCGGTCTGAGGATCGCTTGCGCCGCCGCACGGGCACTAACAGTCGGCGGGTCAACCATGACGACCCTATCAACCCTGTGGCCGGCTGCCATCAGCAGGCGAGCTGCTTCGAATGCCACAATGGCGCCGTTGCAGTAGCCCCCCAGCAGGAAAGGTCCGCTCGCCTGTCTTTCCAAGATGAGCGGCAGGCGGTCGGCAGCCATCTTCTCGATCGACGGCGGAATCGCCTCCCCGTGAAGACCATGGGGATCAATGGAGTTGATGGGGTAGTCGGGCCCGAGAAGCTCCACCATCCGCTGCATAGAGGAGTGGCCGCTGACGAGGCTCCCATTGAAGAAGTAGAGTGCAGGCCGATCGCCACTGGCATTGAATTGCAAGATAGGGGTTGGCTGCGTGCCCGGCTCGATGGCGATTTTCGGAGCTAATTGCCGGATCGTCTCTGCCCCGAACAGGATCGTATCCGGCAGGGCACGGCCGATGCGCCGTTCGACTTCGAGGAGCATTTCCATCGCTAGAAGGGAATCGCCCCCGCTGACGAAAAAATCGTCGTCGATCGTTAAGGCGTCGGCCTTGAGCAGCTTCCGCCACAGGGTCAGCAATTCTGCTTCCAGATCCAATGGTCCCCTGTTCAGATCAGGCTCGGTCACTGCCTCCTGATGGTCGGCCGCCCTATCGATCAACTCGCGCAGCCGTCGCCGCTGAACTTTTCCCGTCGGTCCCTTTGGCAGTTGGTCGAGGATCAGAACGCGATGTGGAATCTTGAACGAGGCAAGCTCACCTTGCAGGAACTGGCGCAGCTCTGCAGTCGTCGTCTGCGTATGGGGATGAGAAACGATCGCGGCTGCAACGTCTTCGCCAAGGCGTGGATGGCGGACTGCGAAGGCAGCGGCCTCGGCTACGGCACGATGGCGTAGCAACGCCGATTCGACCTCGGCTGGCGCGATCTTCTCACCGCCGCGGTTGATCACTTCGCTCAGGCGGCCGTACAAAGAGAGAAAGCCATCTTCGTCGAGGCCGCCGATGTCGCCCGTGCGAAACCAACCATGGACGAAAGCGGCTCGATTGAGCTCCGACGCGTCGAGATAGCCGGAGAACACCGTCGGGCCACGAATCCAGATCTCGCCGCGCTCGCCCGCTGTTAGGAAACGTCCATCCTCACCAACGATGGCAAGAGTGCCAGGCCAAGGTTGGCCGCAGGTCCCTGGCCTATTCGGGCCGGGCGGCGGCAGATTGGCGGCGATCTGCGCGGCCTCGCTGGAGCCGTAATGCTCCAGCACAGGCACGCCTAAAATGCGCTGCAGGCCGTCCAGTACGTCTGGCGGCAGCGGCGCGCCGCCCGATACGACAAACCGCAAAATGTGCGCCGTCTGCGCATTCTGAGAGGTTACTTTGTCGAGCACGGCAGCGTGAAGCGTGGGGCCGGCCGAATACCAGGTCGGCCGCAGGATATCGAGCCACTCATCCAGCGCCACGATGGCATTGTTTTCCGGGACAGCAATGCTGCCGCCGGTCAGCAGTGGTGTGAATACCGTTACTTTGAGCCCATGAGAATAAAATGGGGGCGACACGCTCAGGCAGCGGTCGTGCTGCGTGAGGCCGAACCAGGCCTGAAGACGCGCGGCCGCCGCCAGCATGTTGCTGTGGCTGAACGGAATGAGCTTCGGCTGCGCGGTCGTGCCCGACGTCTGCAGGATGAAGGCCGGCGAGCTTGGAGCAGGTTCAGTGTCGATGACAACGGACCCGGCGGCGCGCATGGTGACATCAAATTCAAGCTGGCCATCTCCGACCGGAACGGCTTCGATGACGGCAATCCCGCGCCGGTCGACCGCTTGCCGCGCTTCAGTGCCACCGCCTTGCGGCACGAGAAGAGCGTTCAGGCGCAGCATGTCGAGACGCTGATCGATCTCCGCCGGGGACAGCCGCGGATCAAGAGGAACGGCAACGCTGCAGCAAGCCACGGCCACGATGGCGAGAACGGCCTCCGGACCGACCGGCATGAGCACGCCGATCCGAGCGCCGCAATCGAACCCACCCAGACGCAACTGCCCGCGGACATGGTCCAACCGGCGCTGAAGATCGCCATAGGTCAGAGGCGCAAACGTCGTGGAGACGATAGCGGTCCGATGCGGGAATCGGCTGGCAGTCCGACCAATGACTTGACCCAGCGTGCATTGCGCGTCGAGCTCTGTATCATCGGGGGCGAACGAGTTTTCCCCGGACGACTTCGCGATCTCTCGGAGCAAATTCGTCACGGCAGGCTCTATCATCTTCGGGGTGGGCAAAGCCGCCGCAATTGCCCGCTGCAAAGATTACGGCCGCTTCCTCCAAACCGCGCAACTGGCAATGAGGAGTACTTCGGAATGGGAGTGAAGCTGCCATAGAGTCTCTCTCCTCGGGATGTCTCCTTTGGGTGGGACACAAGCGGATACGAGGTGTGACCCATGGAGTCCGCTAAGGCTGTTATCGGACTGCAGACGGTGGTCGGTCAGATTGTCCCCTAAAGGCAAGGATCGGGTGCCCCACAGATGACACTGAGCCAATGAATGATATCAAGTACGCGGGCGCATCGTTCGCGGCCAAGCTGGCCTACCTGTGGTACGACGATGGCGCCAGCATTGGAGCGCGATGATCGCCAACGAGTGCTCGCTGCCGAACGCCTGGACGGGACCAAGCGCCGCGACACGCCAAGTTTTGCTCGCCGTCAGGCGGACGCTAGGCGCCAGGATAGCTGCCATCTGAACGCGGACTGCGGTAGACGTCGGTTTTGGGTCAAAATGCGAAGAACTCAACGTGCGCAAATCCAGTCCGCTATGCCCCGCTGAGCGGCCCTCAATGAGGCGTGCCGCCACGTCGTTGATGGGCCACGAGCGGACATCGCTGCCGCAAAACGCCCATATGCGAGATCGAGCGGCCCGGAGCAGGCATGTATCGCGGACGCCTTAGGGGGGTGGTTCGTCTGTTCCAATGCTCGCCGCCTGCCTAACGGTCGGCGCATTGGGGCCGAACGCCGAACATTCCTTACATACTACAAATTTTGGATCGATGTCTCTGTTGATCCAAACTTCCGAACTGCCGCAGAAAGGACAGGGCCGCAGCGGTTGTACAGAAACGGGGAATCCGCGCAGCGGATCGATAGCTGGGCTGTCGCTAGGCTTCCTAGGCATCTTAACACGAGCGTTTAGGCAGTAGTTCTGGGCCGATCTCGACGACCTCGACGAAATGATGACCGACGTCGCTGTTGAAGCCGATGAAGTCCCACTTCGCGCCGTCGTCTTGGCAAGTAGTGCAGGTGAAACGTGCCGGCTGCCACTCGGGATGTTTCGAGCTTGAGCGCACAAGGACCCAATAGAAGCGACCTGGAATCAACTGTGTGACGTCAGTCATGGAAATCACTAGTGGCCTCTCGCTCACGCCGCCGCGCGGCGCTCGGCCGAGCGCAGACGCATGGGCTTGCCGCCCGGCGGGTTGCGTGGACCGTTTCCGTTTAGCGCGCGTAGCGCTTCCAGAATTTCGTCGATATGAACAGGCGCCTTTAGTCCGTCCGGTAAGCGCAACGCTGGACAGGACGCGATCGCCGAGGCGTCAGAAGCCCATGACGCGAGGATGGCCCGCTTCTCGGCCAGACTCAAAGTCGGGTCAGCGACGACCTCGCGCGGATGCGAGAACACCGTGCCGGGATGAAGAAGGGCATTTAAATCGAAGACGTTATCGTGTGCGGGCGTCGTCCGCATGGCTAAACCTCCCATCATAAGACGCATTAAGGTGGCCGCAAGGTGGCCGCGCGGGAGCAATCCCGCGCGGCGGCGATCGGAACCAAGCCGCGTTGGTCAGGCGGCCTTGCCCTCGATCTGCTTGACCTGCCCAGCGCTTGCGCCCGCGATGGCGATGCGCCGCGGCTTCATGGCCTCGGGAATCTCGCGTTGAAGCTCGATGACCAACAGACCATTCTCGAAGTGCGCGCCCTTGACCTCGACGTGGTCAGCCAGGGTGAACTGGCGCTTGAACGAGCGTGTCGACATTCCGCGATGCAGGAAGGTCTTCTCGTCCTTCTCAGCCTTGTGGCCTTCCAACGTAAGGACATTCTGCTCCACCGTGAGGCCCACCTCGTCCGGTGTGAAGCCGGCGAGCGCCACCGAGATTTGGAAGCGGTTCTCGTCGAGCCGCTCGATGTTATAGGGGGGATAGGTCTCTTCGGCGGTCCGCTGGACTTCGTCGAGAACATCAAACAGGCGGTCGAAACCAATGGTTGACCTCCACAGGGGAGTCCAATCATACCTCATAGCCAAATCCTCCAAAGAGCAAGTTGGGTACGAGCTGGCACCGGACACCTTCCGGCGCCCGCCTTGATTTCGGGGCCCCGAAGGCGCCCCGGCCGCCATGCCTGCGGCGACCAAAGAAATTTGCCACGGGCAAAAAAGTTTCAAGAGGGTGACGAAAAATTTTAGCGCCTTAACGGGCGGCCTGGTTTAAGCGTTGTTGTCGTGCACGGTCACATTCGCTTCGCTGCGCTCTGGCCACTCGGGGGCACAAGCGGCGGTCGGGGTTGCCGGCCCTGCGTCCGCTCTGCGTCCAAATAGCCGATATCGTAAATGCCTCAGCTCGGGTCGGCTAAGGGCCACAGGGCGACATATGAAAGAGGCCGCCAACTGAGGCGGCCCTACTCTTGCGTGCTTTCTTGGTCTGGATTGATGCCAAGAATCTTGAACGACTGCGCCAATACCTCTCGGGAACGTTGAAGAACTTCACTGGTGTGCACTAGCGCTTGCTGCGCTCGTTCATAGGCCTGCTTCGCAGCCTCGATCTCTTCCCGGGTCACAGTGCCGTAGTAAGGCATAGCATTTTCCTGGAATGCGCCTGCATATCCTTTCATGGCGATTTCATTCTGATGGTCGAAGTCCCGGGGATGTAAGCCACTCGTTCATATGAGAGGCTGTTTCGGCCTGCCGGGCTTTGCGGATCATTTGGTCCCGCGCTGCGCCTGGTGGAAGCAATTTGGCTTCGGCTCTTAGGCGTTTTGCTTGTTCGGAAAGTCGTTCTTCAAGGGATTGTATCTGTTTGAAACGGCGTCGCTGCATGACACAACCTCGTGCTTACGGGTCCTAATCCGTAGGGCTTAGCAATCCGAATATGCAGTCGGCCGGGATTCAGTTCCCCGCGCGGACGAAAGTTTTACGCCACTACGTTCGTAGTCCGTTCCGGGTCATTCTCGACGGTTTGGTACTGATCTCGGTTGCGCCCGGTCTAGTCCTCACAGCTGACGTCTGGGCGGCGGGCGGCATTGGCCGCGATGGGCCAACAGCGGTCGCAACTGAACACCCTGCTAGACGCATTCGCAGCGGTAGCTTACTGATTTCTACTGGACCATCCGGAGCGACAATGCGATGGCGGATCAACACGGCGTTCAACTGCGGGAAATCACTTTTGCAACGGTCCGCCAAATCATCGCTTTGAGAGGCAGCGAGCAACAGAGTCGCTACGTGGCGCCGAACGCGACCTCCATTGCGGAGGGGTTGCTAAATCCCGGCGGCTGGCTGCGCGCAATCTATGCTGACGATACGCCGGTGGGATTCGCTATGCTGTTTGATCCGAAGGTTCCGGGCGCGATCGCACGCGGCCCGATGGATACGGACAGTGTGGTGCTGTGGCGCCTAATGGTCGGCTATGAGTATCAGAAGCGCGGGTACGCGAAAGCGGCACTCGACCTCTTATGCGCGCAAGCACAGAAACTCGGCGCCAAGTCGCTTGTAACAAGCTATGTTCCGGGCGAACACGGGCCGGAGCGATTTTATCTTCACTATGGCTTCGTGAAGACGGGCAATATTCGAGCAAACGGAACCGAGCTAGAGCTTCGTCTCGATTTGTAGCCTAAGCGAATGTGCCTGCGCAGTCGGCACGCCGCGACGTGCCATTTCGAAACATAAACCAATCAAAGCCCTCTGCTTTACGACTTGCTGCTTGGACGCGCCGAAACCGCTGCATGCCAACGATATAAGTGAACCATGTGCTCCGGTGGCTTAAGCTTCGCCCGTCCAACAAAATCGATTGCGACCATGCCGCTGATATCGGCAATCGTAAACTTTGGCCCGCAAATGAATTCACTGTCGGCGAGCCGTGCGTCGATCCATGCGAAGAAATGTTGAACGCGCGCGCGACCGCGCTGGGCGAGTTCGGGGATCTGTTCGTAAGACTCCAGTCCGGGTAGAGCACGCTTCCTGAGTCCCGGAGCAGAGTTGCGAAAGGCATCCATTGCGCCATTGAATCCGTCCCACTCGATACGCGAAAGCCAAGATCCGATCACGGCCCTTTCCTTTGCGCTCTGCCCCATTAGCGGAGGGTCCGGGTAGAGTTCCTCGAAATAGCGGCAGATAGACAGTATATCTGTGATCGTAACACCGTCGTCGAGTTCCAGCACAGGTACGGTACACGCCGGATTAAGTGCTCGAAATGCTGGAGTGAATTGCTCCCCATTCAGCAAATCAACCTGCAAGGTAGGAATCGTGAGCCCTTTTTCGGCGAGAAAGATCCGGACTCGGCGAGGGCTTGGAGCGGTCTCACAATCGTATAGCTTCAACGTATCTCTCCTGTGCTGCCGAGAAGAGCATACAACATCTTTGGAATCCAGCCTTCGCCGTCAACTTGCGGTAGTGGCTTCGGTGCAACAATGTCCGCTTCGGGTCAAAGTCTGCCCTGGGCAGCTCCACGACGATATTCCGCTCAACTCTCGAAAGCGGACAGTGCGAGGTCAATAGCGGAAGTCAACTAAGGGCCGATTTTGTTGCAAAAGTCGGTTGAGACGAGCCGGCAAGCGTGATTCCGTTGTGTTGACGCGAATCGCGACGAGGTCGATCGATGATGGGCCGTCTGAAGAGTGACCAAGGTCAACTGTTCTACGAGTTTCATCTCAGCGACGCGGTTCCCGAAGATCATCTAGTGCGGAAGATCGACGCTGCTCTCGATCTGTCTTGGCTTCGCAGCGAACTAGCTCCTCATTATTCGTCCATGGGTCGCCCGTCGATTGATCCGGAGCTGATGATCCGGATGCTGATCGTGGGGTATGTCTTCGCGATCCGCTCGGAGCGGCTGCTCTGCCGTGACGTGCAGGTGAACCTCGCCTATCGGTGGTTCTGCAAGCTCGGTCTCGAGGATGCTATCCCGGATCATTCGGCCTTCTCGCGGGCCCGCAATGAACGCTTCCGCGAGGGAGATGTCGTCCGTCACGTATTCGAACATATCGTCGAGACGTGCATAGTGGCGGGTCTGGTTGGTGGCGAAGGTTTTGCGGTAGACGCGAGCCTGATCCAGGCAGATGCCAACAAGCGGCGCTCGATCGCGGGTCAGGAGTGGCGCAGGGATCGCGATCCGGCGAGGTCAAGCCGCGCCGTGAAGGAGTATCTGGCAACTCTCGACGATACGGCATGGGGCGCGGCCAGCGACGTTGTCCCGAAGTTCATCTCGCTGTCCGATCCCGCGGCCCAGTGGACCGGAGCTCACAAGGGACCAGCATTCTTCGCTTACTCCGACAATTATCTCATCGACGTGAAGTTCGGCGTCATCGTTGATGTTGAGGCGTCCCGCTCCATTCGCCAGGCCGAGGTCGGAGCGGCGAGGACAATGATCGAACGAAGAGGAGCGCTTTGGTCTCCAGCCGGAGCGGCTTGTCGGGGATACCGCTTACGGGGCTGCTCCGATGCTGAACTGGCTGGTCGAGGAGAAGGGCATCGCGCCACATATCCCCGTGTTCGACAAGTCGAAGCGAGATGACGGTACCTTCTCACGCAGCGACTTTCGATATGATCCGACCAGCGACGTCTACCACTGCCCGGGCGGAAAGCGGCTCGGGACGAGTGGCACCGTGCACGAGGGCAAAACGCTTCTGTATCGTGCGAGCAAGCTCGACTGCGACGCATGCCCGCTTAAACCGCAATGCTGTCCAAAAGAACCATCGCGCAAGATCCCGCGCGACATACATGAGCACGCCCGGGACGTCGCCCGGTCGTTCGCTGGCACCGAGGGTTTCGAGACGTCGCGACGTCAGCGCAAGAAGATCGAGATGCAGTTTGCACACTTGAAGCGCATCCTGAAGCTTGGTCGGCTTCAGCTTCGTGGCCCACGGGGCGCCCAGGACGAGTTTGTTCTGGCTGCCATCGCTCAAAATCTGAGGCGCCTCGCGTCGTTCGTTGCGCGACCACCACCCGCTCATGCCCTGCGCATTGCGTAGCGTAGGAGTTGCGTTGAGAGGTAAGCGCTGTTCAGCGGCCACCTACCGGATGACGGGATGATCTGCGAGTCTGCGGTCGGTTTTGACCGTTAGGCTTAGAATGGACACAGTGCATACTGCTATCACGGAGCCGGTGCGGCGGCTTGAGGTCTTCACCGGAGCCGGCCGTCGGCGGAAGTGGAGCGACGAGGACAAGGCGCAGATTGTCGCAAAGATCGTGGCGAGCGGCGACTCGGTCTGTTCGGTGGCTCGACGGCATGGATTGTCGCCACAGCAGTTGTTTGGCTGGCGACGTCAGTTGCGTGAAGCAGCACGCGGTCAATCCGAAGCGGATGAAGTGCAGTTTGTGCCGGCGGTGGTAGATGCCGTGGTGTCGTCGCCCGCTCGTGGCCGGGACCTGGGCCGGGAGCACAGAGCCCCGCACCGCAAGGCCAAGGTGGATGACGGGATCATCGAGATCGAAGTCGACGGCATCACGATCCGGGCTGGTCGTGGCGCAGACGCGACGATGATTGCGTCGATCGTCCAGGCGCTGAAGGCGAGCCGGTGATCGGTCCGTCGGGTGCGGTCCGGGTGATGGTGGCGACCAAACCGGTA
>NZ_LBIY01000077.1:0-91633 GCF_028128625.1 Bradyrhizobium sp. CCBAU 45389
CCGCCCCATGGCAACACCTCCTCCAGGAAGTGTTGCACTTCGTTTGTGAACTCAGGGGACCCATTACCCCAGGGAGATGCTTGGCGAAGACTGGTCGTTCGGTACTGACGCCGGTGGCGACTGATAGATCACTCGGTATGGGTCCTGGCTTTCGCCAGGACGACGGCGGGGGGCTCACACAATCCGCGACGTCTTGTTCCCCCAGTACCGGTCCCGGAGCAGCCGCTTGTACAGCTTGCCGGTCGGCAGGCGCGGCAGTTCCTTCTCGAAATCCACCGAGCGCGGCACCTTCTGTCGCGACAGCGATTGGCCGCAGAACGCGATCAGCTCTTCGGCGAGCGTGGGGTCCGGCACGACGCCGGGCATCGGCTGCACCACCGCCTTCACCTCTTCGCCGAGATCGGGGTTGGGCACACCGAACACCGCGGCATCGGCGACCTTCGGATGGGTGATCAAGAGATTCTCGCATTCCTGCGGATAGATGTTCACCCCGCCCGAGATGATCATGAAGGTCGCGCGGTCGGTGAGGTAGAGGAAGCGGTCGGCGTCGACATAGCCGACGTCGCCGACCGTGCTCATGCTGCCGTCGGCCGAGCGCGCTTCCTTCGTCTTCTCGGGATCGTTGAAATATTCGAACGGCGATCCGGTCTTGAACCAGACCTGGCCAGGCGTGCCGGTCGGGCACGGATTCATGTTCTCGTCGAGAATATGGAGGTCGCCGAGCAGCACCTTGCCGACGGTGCCGCGATGCGCCAGCCATTCCTCGCTGTTGCAGGCGGTGAAGCCGAGGCCTTCGGTGGCGCCGTAATATTCGTGGATGATCGGCCCCCACCATTTGATGATGTCGTCCTTGACCAGGGCCGGGCAGGGCGCAGCGGCGTGGATCGCGATCTCCAGCGACGACAGGTCGTAATGCTTGCGCGCCTCCTCCGGCAGCTTCAGCATGCGCGAAAACATCGTCGGTACCAGCTGGGTGTGGGTGATGCCCCATTGCTGCACGAGCTGGAGATAGCGTTCCGGATCGAAGCTCTCCATGATGATCACGGTGCCGCCCATGCGGATCGTGAGATTCACGGCCGCCTGCGGCGCCGAGTGGTAGAGCGGGGCCGGCGACAGGTAGACCATGCCCTCGCGGTAGTGCCACAGCTTGGTCAGGAAATCGAACAGCGGCAGATTGTGTTTGGGCGGCTCCTCCGGCAGCGGCCGCAAAATGCCTTTCGGCCGCCCCGTCGTGCCCGACGAATAGAGCATGGCGGTGCCGAGCCACTCGTCCTGGATCGGCGTCGCCGGCAGACCGGCGGTGGCGTCCGCTAGCCCGACGATGCGCTCGCTCTCGCCGGGACCGTCGGCGACGATGCAGAGCTTGACGTCGGGGCAGGCCTGGATCGCCTCGCGCGCGATGTCGAGCTTCGCCATCGACGTGATCAGGATCTTCGACTGGCTGTTGACGAGCAGATAGGCGAGCTCGCCCGGCGTCAGGAACGAGTTGATGCAGGTGTAGTAGAGGCCGGACCGCTCGCCCGCACCGCAGGCTTCGAGATAGCGCGCATTGTTCTCCATGAAGATCGAGTAATGGTCGAGCCGCTTGAGGCCGTGCTTACGGAACAGATGCGCGAGGCGGTTGCTGCGCGTGTCCAGCTCGCGATAGGTGACGGCCTCGCCGGTCGCCGCCATGATAAACGCGGGCTGCAGCGGGCGCAGGCGGGCATGGTGACCAGTGTACATCTATCCTCCGGCTTGGATCATGCGGCGAGAGACAGGATTTCTTTGATGTCGGCGGGGCCGGCGATCTTGCGCGGGTTGCGCGGGATCCAGTTCGTGCGCATGGCCTGTTCGGCGATGGCGTCGAAATGCTCCGGCGAGACGTGCACGTCCGCGAGGCTGCGCGGCATGCCGAGCGAGCGGATGAAGGCATCGAGCACGTCGGCGGCGTCATGGCCGGGAAAGCCCATCGCGGCGGCGACGATCACCTGGCGCTCGGCATTGTCGCGCGCATTCCAGCGCATCACCGCCGGCAGCATGACGCAGGAGGTGTGGCCGTGCGGCACGTTGAAGGCCGCGCCCAGCACGTAGCCGATGCCGTGGCTCGCGCCCATCGGCACGCCGGCGGCGAGCGCCCCCATCGACAGCCAGGTCCCGATCTGCGCGTCCATGCGCGCGTCGAGATCGGATGGGTTGGCCTTCACCCGGGGCAGCGCGTCGGCAAGCATGGCAAGGCCCTTGACCGATTGCGCGTCGGCATAGGGATGCGTCTCGCGCGAGCAGATCGCCTCGACGCAATGGTCGACGGCGCGGATGCCGGTCGACAGGAACAGCCATTCCGGCGTGTGCACGGTGATGGCCGGGTCGAGGATGGTCGCGCGCGGCACGGTGAGCGGATGCCGCAGCATCTGTTTCACGTTGGTGCTGCGGTCGGTGACGCCGGCGATCGATGAGAACTCGCCGCCGGCAATCGTGGTCGGTACGCTGACCTGTCGCACGGTCGGCGCATTCATCTCGGGCGCGACCCCCTTGTGCACGCGGATGCGCTCGATGCCGTCGATCGTGTCGATGCCGTTGGCAAGGCAGAGCTGCACCGCCTTGGCGCCGTCGGTGATCGAGCCGCCGCCGACGGTGATGATCAGATCGGCGCCCACCTCGCGCGCCGCGCGAGTTGCTGCGATCACCGCCTCGCGCGGCGTGTGTGCCGGCATGGTGTCGAACAGGCCGGCGCAGCGCGGCCCGAGTGCTTCCTTGATTTTCGCGATCTCGTCGGTCTGCCGGTTCAGCGTCCCTGAGACCATCAGGAAGGCGCGGCGGGCTCCCAGCCGATCCATCTGCGCGACGATCGCGCTGGCCGCAGGATGGCCGAACACGACCTCCTCGATCGCGCCGTAAACGACACGTCCCTGGTGCACGCCTGTCCTCCCCGGACAATTCGTCTTGTTTTGCAAGGGGAAGTCTAGCCGAGCCCGCCGCGCCAGTCATGCGCGAAGACGCTGGCCGCTTCCTTACCCTCCCCTGGAGGGGGAGGGTCGGCTCACATTGAGCGCAGCGAGATGTGAGTCGGGGTGGGGTGACGGTCTCTCGGCGTCCAACAGTGCCCGTGTGGAGAGATCACCCCACCCCGCTCGCGCTACGCGCGATCGACCCTCCCCCTCCAGGGGAGGGTGGCAGCGCAGCGCGAAAGATCGTGCGCTCCATTCATGAGCTCCGCGAATAAGTCCATTCGCATCCCGCCCGCTAATCATCGCGCGCGCGGCCGGCTAACTCCCCTGTCAACCCGCCATCCGGTCAGGGCGCGCGTGCGGGCATTGCGCGCGCATTGGTCTTGAAGTGTTCATCATTGCCGCCCATCCTGTAGGGCCCGCGCGATGGCGAATACCCTGCTTTTTCCGCGGTTTTTTGAGTGAGGACCTGGGATGACTGGACCGGACGGAAGCGAGCCATTTGTCAAAAAGCACGATTTCGTTCAATTGCGGCATTACGCGTTAGCGAGCCTCCTCGTCGCTTCATTCGCCCTCGCCGGCTGCGGCCAGCCGGCTTCGCAAGCGTCCGCGCCGCCGCCCGCGCCGGTGACCGTCGCCCAGCCTGTCAAGCGCACCGTCACCGATTGGGACGAATTCACCGGCCGCTTCGAGGCGGTCGAGGAAGTCCAGGTGCGCCCCCGCGTCGGCGGCTTCGTCAACTCCGTCGAATTCCAGGACGGCGCCATCGTGCGTCAGGGCGATCTGCTCTACGTCATCGACCCGCGCCCGTTCGAGGCGGTGGCCGAGCAGGCCGACGGTCAGCTCTCCGACGCGCGCGCCAAGGTCGAGCTTGCCAAGCGCGAGCTCGATCGCGGCCTCAACCTGGTGCAGACCAGCGCCGTCTCCGAGCAGGTCGTAGATCAGCGCCGGCAGGCCTTGCAGGCCGCGCATGCCGCGGAAGTGCAGGCCGCGGGCGCGCTCAAGGCCGCACGCCTCAACATCGAATTCACGCATGTGACCGCGCCGCTCACGGGGCGCGTCAGCCGCCATCTCGTCAGCCCCGGCAATCTCGTGCAAGGCAGCGACACCGGCACCTCGACGCTGCTGACCTCGATCGTCGCGCTCGATCCGATCTACGTCTATTTCGACATGGATGAGGCGACCTTCATCAAATACAGCAAGCTGTGGTTCGAAGGTAAGCGCCCGAGCTCGCGCGATACGGCGAACCCCGTGCAGGTGACGCTCGCCGGCGAGACCAAGCCGTCGCGTGAAGGCACCATCAACTTCCTCGACAACCGCCTCGACGTCTCCACCGGCACGCTGCGCAGCCGCGCCGTGGTCAAGAACACCGATCTGTCGATCCTGCCCGGCCAGTTCGGCCGCGTCCGCCTGATCGGCAGCGCGCCCTACGAGGCGCTGCTGATCCCCGACGTTGCGATCGCGACCGACCAGTCCCGCAAGATCGTGTTCGTGGTGAAGCCTGATGACACAGTCGAAGCGCGCCCCGTCGTGCTCGGGCCGCTCGACGAAGGCTTGCGTGTGATCCGCGAGGGCCTGAAGGCTGATGACCGCGTCATCGTCAACGGCATCCAGCGCGCCCGCGTCGGCGCCAAGGTCGCCCCCCAGACCGCGCAAGCGCCAGTCGGTGGCAAGTCATGAATCTCGGCCGTCTCTCCATCAACCAGCCCATCCTGGCGATGGTGCTGTCGATCGTGCTGCTGATCGTCGGCGCGCTCGCCTACACCACCTTGCCGGTCTCCGAATATCCGCAAGTGGTGCCGCCCACTGTCGTCGTCACCACGCAATATCCCGGCGCCTCCGCGCAGACCGTGTCCGACACGGTCGCTGCTCCCATCGAGCAGGAGATCAACGGCGTCGAGGACATGCTGTATCTCTACAGCCAGGCGACCTCGAACGGCCAGCTCACAATCACCGTCACCTTCAAGCTCGGCACCGATCTCGACAAGGCCCAGGTGCTGGTGCAGAACCGCGTCGCGATCGCGCAGCCGCGCCTGCCCGAGGAGGTCCAGCGCAACGGCGTCACGACCCGCAAGAACTCGCCCGATATCCTGATGGTCGTGTTCATGCTGTCGCCCGACGACACGTTCGACCAGCTCTACATCTCCAACTATGCGCTGCTCCAGGTCCGCGACCAGCTCTTGCGCATCGACGGCGT
Organism: Bradyrhizobium sp. CCBAU 45389; assembly: GCF_028128625.1. Lineage (NCBI taxonomy): Bacteria > Pseudomonadati > Pseudomonadota > Alphaproteobacteria > Hyphomicrobiales > Nitrobacteraceae > Bradyrhizobium > Bradyrhizobium sp. CCBAU 45389. The sequence continues at coordinate 5,125 of NZ_LBIY01000077.1, forward strand.
CGGCGACATCCAGATCTTCGGCGCGCGCGACTATTCGATGCGGATGTGGCTCGATCCTGACCGCATCGCCAATCTCGGCCTGACCTCGACCGAGGTACTGGCGGCGATCCGGGCCCAGAACGTGCAGATCGCGGGCGGGCAGATCGCCGAGCCGCCGATCGCGGACCGCGCCTTCCAGCCGAACCTGACCTTCACGGGGCGGCTCAAGGACCAGAAGCAGTTCGAGGACATCCTGATCAAGGCCGGCTCCGACGGCCGCACGGTGCGCCTGCGCGACGTCGCCCGCATCGAGCTCGGCGCACTCGCCTATTCCACCAACAGCTTCCTGCTGCGGAAATCAGCGGTCGCCATGCTGGTGACGCAGCGGCCCGGGTCGAACGCGCTTGCGACCGCGAAGCACATCTCCGAGACCATGGCGAAGCTGAAGGAGAGCTTTCCGAAGGGCCTCGACTACAATATTGGCTACAACCCGACCGAGTTCATCGCCCAGTCGGTCCACGAGCTGATCAAGACGATCTACGAGGCCATGCTGCTCGTGGTCATCGTCGTGCTGGTGTTCCTGCAGGGCTGGCGGCCCGCGATCATCCCGATCATCGCGATCCCGGTCTCGCTGGTCGGCACCTTCGCGGTGATGGCGGCGCTCGGCTTCTCCATCAACAATCTCACTCTGTTCGGCCTCGTGCTCGCCGTCGGCATCGTCGTCGACGATGCCATCGTCGTGGTCGAGAATGTCGAACGCCATCTCGAACACGGCTTGGGCCGGCGCGATGCGGCGCTGAAAACCATGGAGGAGGTCGGCGGCGCGCTGGTCTCGATTGCGCTGGTGCTGTGCGCCGTGTTCGTGCCGACCGCGTTCCTCGGCGGCATCTCCGGGCAGTTCTTCCAGCAATTCGCCGTCACCATTGCGGTCGCCACCGCGATCTCCTGCTTCTGCTCGCTGACGCTGTCGCCGGCGCTGGCCTCGCAGATCCTCACCCCGCATGAGGAGAAGCGGCCGCCGGCGAGCTGGAACGTCATCGCGCGCGGCTGGAACGCCTTCACCGGCGTGTTCAACCGCGTGTTCGACCGGCTCTCCCACGGCTATGCGGGCCTCGCCAATTTCGTGATCCGCCATTCGGTGGTGATGCTCCTGATCTACGTCGTGCTGATCGGCAGCGCCGGCTGGCTGATCGTGACCACGCCGCAGGGCTTCATCCCGGCGCAGGATCGCGGTTACGTCATCATATCCGTGCAATTGCCGGGCGCGGCGTCGCTGGCGCGCACCACCGAGGTCGTGCGCGAGATCGAGCGGATCTCGCTGGATACGCCCGGCATCGTCCGCGTCGCCGCCTTCGCCGGCTTCTCCGGCGCGACGCGCACGCAGGCCGGCAATGCCGCGGCGCTCTTCCCGGTGTTCGACGAGCCCGAGGTGCGGATGAAGAAGGGATTGTCTGCGAACGCCATCACGGTCGAGCTGCGCAAGCGCCTGTCCGCGATCCAGGGCGCCTTCATCATCGTGATTCCGCCGCCCGCCGTGCCCGGCATCGGCACCGGCGGCGGCTTCACCATCCGCATCCAGGACCGTCAGGGCCGCGGGCCTGAGCTGCTCGCCGCGGCCACCGACGAGCTTGTCGCCGCGGCGCGCAAATCGCCCTCGCTGCTCGGCCCCACGGTGTTCTCGCCGTTCTCGGCCAACACGCCGCAGCTCTTCGTCGACATCGACCGCACCAAGGCGCAGAAGCTCGGCGTGCCCATCGCCAATATCAATGAGACGATCCAGACCTATTTCGGATCGACCTATGTCAACGACTTCAACCTGTTCGGCCGCACCTATCACGTCACCGCGCAGGCGGACTTTCCGTTCCGGAAAGAACCCAGCGACCTCTCGCGCCTGCGCACGCGCAACGCCTCCGGCGACATGGTGATGCTCGGCAGCGTGGTCGAGTTCAAGGACGTCTCGGGCCCGGACCGCGTCGCGCGCTACAATCTCTACGCGGCGTCCGAATTGCAGGGCGAGCCGGCGCCGGGCACCAGCTCGACCACCGCGCTCAACGCCATCAAGAAGCTCGCCGACGACACCCTGCCGAGCGGCTTCACCTTCGAATGGACCGATCTGTCGTATCAGCAGATCACCGGCGGCAATGCCGGCCTGCTGGTATTCCCGATCTGCGTGCTGTTCGTCTATCTCGTGCTCGCCGCGCAATATGGCAGCTGGACCTTGCCGTTCGCGGTGATCCTGATCGTGCCGATGTGCCTGCTGGCCGCCACCATCGGCGTCCGCATCATGGGCCAGGACGTCAACATCCTCACCCAGATCGGCTTTGTCGTGCTGGTGGGGCTGGCGGCGAAGAACGCGATCCTGATCGTCGAGTTCGCGCGCGACATCGAGAACGAAGGCAAGCCGCGGCTGGAGGCGGTGATCGACGCCTGCCGCCTGCGCCTGCGGCCGATCCTGATGACCTCCTTCGCCTTCATCCTCGGCGTGCTGCCGCTGGTGATCTCGACCGGCTCCGGCTCGGAGATGCGCCAGGCCGTCGGCGTCGCCGTCTTCTTCGGCATGATCGGCGTCACCCTGTTCGGCCTGCTGTTCACGCCGATCTTCTATGTGGTGGTGCGGAACCTGGCGGAAGGGCGGCGGGACAAGAAGCCGGAGGTGGTGGCTTCTTAACTGTCAGTGATGGCCACCAGTGCTGCAGCATTCACAGCGTCGTCCCGGCGAAGGCCGGGACCCATAACCCCAGGGAGGGGTTGTGGCGCAAGCTGGTAACCAAGAGTCTTCGTCAAACTCAATTCGGTGGCTATGGGTCCCGGCCCCCCGCGCGCAATTGCGCGCTAGGCCGGGACGACACCATTTTTGCGGCACGCCCTTCATACTAACGACCAACATGCAATGGATGGGCATGCGCGGTGTTCTTCACTAGTATCCGCGCGATTTCACAACAGAAGACTGCTGGGAGTTAACATATGAAATCAGCATTTTTGGCCGCTGCGGCCTCGATCGCATTGCTGACGGCGCCGGCCTCCGCGCAGGGTGTCAAGATCGGCATCCTCAACGACCAATCCGGCGTCTACGCCGATTACGGCGGCAAATGGTCGGTCGAAGCGGCCAAGATGGCGATCGAGGATTTTGGCGGCGAGGTGCTCGGCCAGAAGATCGAGCTCGTCACTGCAGACCACCAGAACAAGCCTGACCTCGCGAGCTCGATCGCGCGGCGCTGGTACGACGTCGAGAACGTCGACATGATCACGGAGCTGACGACCTCATCGGTCGCGCTCGCGATCCACGAGCTCTCCAAGGAAAAGAAGAAGATCGACATCGTCGTCGGTGCCGCGACTTCGCGCCTGACCGGCGATGCCTGCCAGCCCTACGGCTTCCACTGGGCCTATGACACCCGCGCGCTCGGTGTCGGCACCGGCGGTGCGCTGACCAAGGCCGGCGGCGACACCTGGTTCTTCCTCACCGCCGACTACGCCTTCGGCTACGCGCTGGAGAAGGACACCAGCGAGATCGTCACCGCCAATGGCGGCAAGGTGGTCGGCTCGGTGCGCGTGCCGCTCAACTCCTCGGACTTCTCCTCCTTCCTGCTGCAGGCGCAGAGCTCGAAGGCGAAGATCGTCGGCCTCGCCAATGCCGGCCTCGACACCACCAACTCGATCAAGCAGGCGTCCGAGTTCGGCATCGTCGCCAGTGGCCAGAAGCTCGCCGGCCTGCTGATGACGCTCGCCGAGGTGAACGGCCTCGGCCTGCAGACCGCGCAGGGCCTGGTGCTCACCGAAGGCTATTACTGGGATCTCAACGACAAGACCCGCAATCTCGGCGAACGCTTCCTCAAGCGCACCGGCCGGATGCCGAGCATGATCCACGCCGGCACCTATTCGGCGACACTGAGCTATCTCAAGGCGGTCAAGGCCGCCGGCACCAAGGATCCGGATGCGGTCGCCAAGAAGCTGAAGGAGCTGCCGGTCAACGACGACTTCGCGCAGGGCGGCAAGGTGCTCGAGAACGGCCGCATGGTCCACGATATGTACCTGTTCGAGGTCAAGAAGCCCTCGGAGTCGAAGAAGCCCTGGGACTATTACAAGCTGCTCGCCACCGTCCCTGGCGACAAGGCCTTCTTCACCGCCAAGGAAAGCGGGTGTCCGCTGACGAAGTGAGGCTCTCGTGTCCCGGACGCGCTGCAGCGTGAAACGCTGCTGCGCAGAGCCGGGACCCAGGTTTCTCCGAGCGTCGCGTCCAAAATGGGTCCCGGTTCAGCGGCGCAGCGTTACACGCTGCACTGCGCCCGGGACACGAGCGCGCGTGATGCCGCGCTTCACTACACCAACCGCAACACCACCGCCCCCAGCGCCCCCGCCCACAGCGCAATCGCGGCCAGTGCCTGGATCGCGAAACCCGGGCCGCGTTTGGCGGCGGCCTGCGAATAGCCGATGAAATAGACGATGCGGCCGATGATCCACACCGCGCCGATCGCGGCTGCAATGACATCGCCGATATAGATCGCGAACAGCCAGAGCGCCGGCAGGAAGATCGGCATCCATTCCAGCGTGTTCGCCTGGATGCGGAAGGCGCGCTCGAAATCCGGATGCCCCGATGTCGCTGGCACCTTGATCCCCGTCCTCGACCGCGCGCGCGAGACGTTGATGGTCACGAAGAAATAAAATGCGATCGCCAGCAGCGTGACGAGGGCAGTGAGATGATACATGCGAATCCCCTTGAAGAACCCGCGCCTCAATACCCGGTCAGCTCGAGATAGCCAACGCCGTCATGGGTACCGGCAAAGCTGATCGGGCCTTCCCAATACGAGAATCCCGTCCCCATCCAGGCGTTCGGATTGAGCGGCTTGCACAGGATCGAGAACGAGCGCGAGGGGATCGCGATCTGCCACTCCACCGGCAGCTTGCGTCCCGCAACCTCCGCCGTCGCCATCGGCATCATCTGGATGTCGCTGCCCGCAATCATTTGCGTGTCGCCGGCGGTGCTGATCCAGTTGCCGAACGGATAGTCCTTGCCGTCCTTCTGCCTCAGCCGGTACAGCATTAGCTTGTCGCCGGATGCAAGATGCAGCGACAGCCAGTCCCAGCCGGTCTGATCAGTGTCGAGCGGCTGGCTGCTCCATTCGCGGTCCATCCAGGCCTGGCCAGTCACATCGACCGGCTTGTCGTCGATGCTGAGCGTGCCGCGCGCACGGTAGAACGGCTGGCTGTAATAGTACGAGGCTTGCCCGCGCTCGGACTTGCGGCTGAAGCCGTGGTCGCCTTGCAGCATCACCGGACGATCGGCCTCCAGCGTCAGGGCGTAGCTGAAGTCGGTGCCGGACGCTTTCAGCGTCAGCGGCGATAGGGTGCGATCGTCCGTGCGCTCGGAACCTGTCATCCCCCAATCGTCGATCCAGGCTGCAAACGGCCTTGCCGTGACGCCGGCCTGCCCGATTCCGCCGCGCGAAAACACTTCGTTGAAGCGATGCGTGCCCGCGCGCGTCACTGCCGCATGGGCCATCCAGATCTGCTGATTGGCCCAGCCCTCGCCTTGCGGACCCGGCTGCGTCGCCTGGCGAAACAGCGTCCATTGCAGGCCGCAAGCCGCACCGCTGCTGTCGACGAGATTCGCCGTGAGATACCACCACTCGATGCGAAACTCCGGATGCGGTCCGTGATCTCCGGGAAAGGTGAATGTCTTCCCAGGCGTCACCTTCGCAAACCCGTCGGCGGTCTCGCCGAGCCCGGCATAACCTTGCGCTTGTGCCCGGCGCGCGAGCGCAAGTGCGGCGATGCCGCCGGCAAAAGCGCGCCGCGAGATCCTGTCAGCGCTCATTGGCAAACACCTTGACGAGGTTCGCCGGCTGCATCCGCGCCAGCCGCAGCATCGGCAGAAGTGCGGCAAGCAGCGAGGCCAACAGCGCAACCGCGACCAGCTCGATCAGCTGCAGCGGGAATACATGGAACGGCAGCCGCCAGCCGAACGCTTTCACGTTCACGATCGCGATCAGGCACCACGCCACCACCAGTCCGAGCGGCACGGCCAGCAGCGCCGTGAACAGCGCGACCGACAGCGTCTTGGTCAATTCGATCGCGGCAAGGCGTGGCCGCGTCAGGCCGATCGCCCATAGCGGCGCGAGCTGCGGCAGGCGGGAATTCGCCAGCGTCAGCAGGCTGGTCAGGAGCGCAATGCCGGCGACGCCGAGCGTGAACGCATTGAGTGCCGAGGTCACCGCAAAAGTGCGGTTGAAGATGCGGATCGATTCCGCCTTCACCGTCGCCTGATCCGCGACGCTGCGGTCGTCGAGCGCGAACTGCTTCTGCAGGGCCGCGATCAGGCCCGCAATCTTGTCCCGCGGAACGATGAGCCCAATCCGCGTCTGCGGCGTTTGCGGAAAATGCCGGATCAGCGCCGCGACATTGACGGCGAGTTGACCCTTGGGATTGCCGTAATCGGCATAGATGCCGACGATGTCGAGCTCCCAGGTCCCGCCAGGCGCCGGCACCTCGATGACGTCGCCGACGCGGACGTTGAGGCGGCGGCTCAATTGCTCGCTGATGAAGGCGGCATTGCCGGGCACCAGCTGGGTCCAGGCGCGTGGCGCGGTCTCGAGCAGCGGCCAGCGCTCGCGATAGAGCGGGTGATCGGGGAGGCCGAACAGCTCCACCGGCTGGCCCTGCACCTGCGCTTCCGCGCGCCCGCCCGACAGGATCGCCTGCACATCGCTTCGTTCCTTCAGCCAGTTGCGGATCGCGACGCCCTGCGAATTGTCGGAGGCGCTGATGTAGACATCGGCCGCAAGCCGTCCGTTGAGCCAGCCGATGAAGGTGCGGCTGAACGTCTCCACCATGGTGGACACTCCGACATTGACGGCGAGCGCGAGCAGCAGCGCCATCAGCGCCAGCGACAATCCGGAGAGTTGCTGCCGGCTGTCCGCCCAGAACCAGTTCGCAAGCGGCCCCCGCGCGAGGCGTTGGCCCACGAGCAGCATGATGTCGAGGAACGCCGGCAGGATCAGCGCCGCGCCCAGCATCAGCGCTGCCAGCACGCCAAAGCCAGCGATCAACGACACACCATAATGAAGCAGCAGCAGCGCGATTGCGAAAACGGCGCAGGCGGCGAGGCTTTGCAGGATCAGCCAGCGGCGCTGCCGCTGCTGCCAGGCGCGCGGCTGGGCGGTCGCCAGCACCGGCATCCTGATCGCCTTGATCAGGCTGGTCGCCGCCGCAACAAGGGCGCCGGCAACGCTGATGCCGATGCCGGCGAGCCACCATTCGCCTCGCAAGCTGAGCTGTCCCGGAATTTGCGCGCCATAGAGCCCGCGCAGGGATGCTGCGACGTCAGGGAGCAGCGCGGCCGCGATGAAATAGCCGCAGACGAGCCCGATCAGGCCGGCGACCAGCGCCAGCGCCACCAGCTCGATCACCAGCACCGTGTTGACCAGCCGCGCCGAGGCACCGCAGGCCCGCAAGGTGCGCAGCATCGGCAGCCGCTGCTCGAAGGCGAGGCCGACGGCCGAGTTGACGATGAAGAGGCCGACGAAGAACGACAGCAGGCCGAAAGCGGTGAGGTTGAGATGGAAGCTGTCGGTGAGACGCTCCAGCTCCGTCTCCGCAGTCGGCTCGACCCGCTGCAACTGCTCGCCGACGACGTCTTGCAGCGGCGCCGGCTTGCCCTTCGGCTTGCCGATCAGCAGCCGCGAGACCTGATCCGGCTTGTTCAGCAGGCGCTGCGCAACGCCGATATCGACCACCAGCACGTCGGGCGCGAGCTGCGGCTGTACGCGCAGCGGCGGCAGCTTTGCGCCGTTGCTGATCGGAGGTGCCGTGCCTTCCGTTTCCTGCAAATCGCTCAGTGTCTCCCGCGCCACCAGTGTCTGGCCGGGCGGAGCGACAAATCTGCTCAGATCCGAGGCACCCAGGCGCGGCGCATTGCCGACGTCGACCGGCAGCGTCACCGGCTCGATCCCGAGCAGCCGCACCGAGCGTCCGTTGATCTGGACGCGCCCCTCCAGCACCGGCGACACCGGCCAGCCGGCGCGGCGAAGCTTGACGAACAGCTCCTGGGAGAAGGTTGCCGCATTTGGCGCCACCAGCATTGCCGTGCGCACGCCGCCGAAGGTCGCCGCGGCACGGTCATAGGCGTTGCGGGCCTGCTGGTTGATGGCCTGCACGCCGCTCCACAGCGCGGTCGCGGCGATCAGCCCGATCAGCAGCGTCGCGAACTGCATGCCGTGGCGCCGCCAATGGCTCAGGAGCACCGCGAGCACCCAGAGCGCGCGTCTCATGCGATTCGTCCCGCGTGCAAGGTGAGATGCCGGTCGAGCGTGCCGGCCAGATGCAGGCTGTGCGTCACCATCAGGAAGCCGCAGCCGGTGCGCGCGACGAGGTCGCGCGTCAGCGCCAGCACGTCCTCGGCGGTGGCTTCATCCAGATTGCCGGTCGGCTCGTCCGCGAGCAGCAGCGACGGCTTCGTCGCCAAGGCACGGCCGATCGCGACCCGCTGTTGCTGGCCGCCCGATAATTGCTCGGGATAACGCTTGAGCAGGCCGCCGAGTCCGAGCCGCTCGATCAGCTCCGTGCTCCAGGCCGCATCGTGGCGGCCGGCGATCCGCGCCTGGAAGGCCAGATTGTCCGCGACCGACAGGCTCGGGATCAGGTTGAACTGCTGGAAAACCAGGCCAATCCGGTCGCGCCGGAGCTCTGCGCGCCCCGCGTCGGAGAGCTCAGTGACCTCGGTCTCCCCCAGCCGGATCGTGCCGCTATCAGCGACGTCGAGCCCGGCGATCAAGTGCAGCAGCGTGCTCTTGCCGCTGCCGGATTCGCCGGTCAGTGCGACGCGCTCGCCGGCCTTGAGATCAAGGTCGACGCCGCGCAGCACGTGGACCGGCTCGCCGGCCGAGGAATAGGTTTTCGAGAGGGTTCGGATATTTAGCAAGACTCGATCGCGCCGCACGGAATTTAACTCAATGTTGCGTAGCACACCTGCCGTGGAAATGCCGGGGTTGCGTTGGCTTTCAAGCCGTTGTTAGCTCCCAGCACGGCCAAATCAAAAAGTGCCGACAATAAAGACCTATAGGGAGAACGATGAGCGCTCAGGGAACGCCCGACATGGGCAGGACGGCAGGGGATTCCAGGGCGACGCCAAAGGGCGCCTGGACCGTCACATTTCTCCTCTTTCTCTTCATGGTGGTGAACTTCGCGGACAAGATCGTCGTCGGTCTCGCCGGCGTGCCGATCATGACCGACATGAAGCTCAGCGCCGAGCAGTTCGGCCTGCTCGGGTCCTCGTTCTTCTTCCTGTTCTCGATCTCGGCCATCGTGGTCGGCTTCATCGTCAACAAGGTGCCGACGCGCTGGGTGCTGCTGACGCTGGCGGTGATCTGGGCGCTGGCGCAATTCCCGATGGTCGGCACCGTCTCCTTCACCACGCTCCTGATCTGCCGCATCGTGCTGGGCGCCGGCGAAGGTCCGGCCTTCTCGGTCGCCGCGCACGCGATCTACAAATGGTTCCCCGACGAGAAGCGCACGCTGCCGACCGCGATCCTGTCGCAGGGCTCGGCCTTCGGCGTGATCCTGGCGGTGCCGGCGCTGAACTGGGTCATCGTCAACCATTCCTGGCACTACGCCTTCGGCGCGCTCGGCGTCGTCGGCCTGATCTGGGTCGCGGCCTGGCTCGCGCTCGGCAAGGAAGGCCCGCTGGAGGACACCCAGGTCCTCGCCGTCACCGAGCCGAAGATTCCGTATGTGCAGCTCCTGACCTCGCGCACCTTCCTCGGCTGCGTGATCGCGACCTTCGGCGCCTATTGGGCGCTGTCGCTCGGCCTCACCTGGTTCACGCCCTTCATCGTCAAGGGGCTCGGCTTCTCGCAGAGCCAGGCCGGCTTCATCTCGATCCTGCCCTGGGTGTTCGGCGCCACGATCGTCATCCTCACGGGGTGGATCTCGCAGGTGATGATGGCGCGCGGCTACACCACGCGCATCTCGCGCGGCGTGCTCGGCTCGGTGCCGCTGATCATCGGCGGCCTGATCCTCGCCATGATGGGGCATGTCGAGGGCGCGGGCCTGCAGATCGCGTCGCTGGTCATCGGCTCCGGCCTGTGCGGCGCGATCTACGTGGTCTGCCCGCCGATGCTCGGCGAGTTCACCCCGGCCTCGCAGCGCGGCGCGGTGATCGCGATCTACGGCGCGCTCTACACGCTCTCGGGCATCATCGCGCCGAGCGTGATGGGCACCGTGATCCAGCGCTCCGGCAGCATGCTCGACGGCTACCTGACCGGCTTCACCATCAACGCGGTGGTGATGGTCGGCTCCGGCGTCATCGGCCTGCTGCTGCTGTGGCCGAACACGGAAAAGGCGAGGTTGACCCGTGGTGCGGCGGCGCAAGGTGCGCCTCTGAAGCGCGCGGTGTCGCCGACGTAAGGAGTGCGGTTCTTACCCTCCCCTGGAGGGGGAGGGTCGATCGCGCAAAGCGCGAGCGGGGTGGGGTGATCTCTCCGCTCGTACACTGTTGGATGGGGGGAGACTGTCACCCCAACCCGTCTCACATTCCGCTGCGCTCCATGTGAGCCGACCCTCCCCCTCCAGGGGAGGGTAAGCGGCCGCCTCGCCTCAATTCACCCCCTGCGCCCCACGAATCAACTTCCCCGGCCGCCGTCCCGTCGCCTCGCCGTGCCGCCGCGTCACCACGCCCGAGACGATCGTCGCCTCATAGCCGTCGACATCCTGCAGCAGTCGCCGCCCGCCGACCGGCAGGTCGTAATGCACCTTCGGCGGATGCAGGTGCAGCCGGTCGTAGTCGATCACATTGACGTCGGCCTTGTAGCCGGGCGCGATCAGCCCGCGGTCGGTGAGGCCGACCGACAGCGCGGTCTTGCGCGATTGCGCGGCGACCACGAACGGGATCGACAGCTTCTCGCCGCGCGTGCGGTCGCGGGTCCAGTGCGTCAGCAGATAGGTCGGGAAGCTCGCATCGCAGATGATGCCGCAATGCGCGCCGCCGTCGGACAGGCCCGGCACCGATTGCGGATCGAGCAGCATCTCGCGCGTCGCATCGAGATTGCCGTCGGCATAGTTGAGGAAGGGCACATAGAGCATGCCGCGCCCCTCGTCCGACAGCATCGCATCATAAGCGAGCTCTTCCGGCTGACGGCCCTGCCTGCGCGCCTGCGGGCCCAGCGCGTTCTCCGGCGGCTGTTCATAGTCCGGGGGATCGCCGAGCAAAAACATCTTGTCGTAGTTGGGGCGGAAGAACAGCGGATCGTCGGTCGCGGTCGCCGTCTCGCTCAAAATCGCCTTGCGCACGTCGGCTTGACGCAGCCGCGCCAGTCGCTCCCCAAGCGGCAGATGCGCGATCGCCTTGTAGCTTGGATGGGTCTGGAATGGATTGCGCGACAGTTCGAGCCCGAGCAAGAGCCCGACCGGCCGCGCCGCGATCTGCGCGGTGATGGAGAGGCCGCGCTGTGCGGCCGCGTTGATCTCGTCCAGCGTCTGGCGCCAGCGGTTCGGCGCCTTGTCGTTCTGCGTGATCGAGAACGAGATCGGGCATTTCGTTGAGTCCGCGACCCGCAGCATCATCGGCAGGTCTTCGTGGATGGTGGAGAGATCCAGCACGAATTGCAGCACGCTGCGCCCTTGCCGATGCATGGCGCCGGCGATCGCGGTGAGCTCGTCCTCGCCGGCCTTCAGGGTCGGGGTGAAATCGCCGGTCGAGGTGCGGTGGTTGAGCGTGCGCGAGGTCGAGAAGCCAAGCGCGCCGGAGCGCACCGCCTCGCCCGCGAGCTTCGCCATCGCCGCATTGTCCTCGGCGGTCGAGGGATCGCGGCGCGCGCCGCGCTCACCCATCACATAGACCCGCAGTGCGGCATGCGGCAGCTGCGCGCCGACGTCGATGTCGAAATCGCGCTTTGCGAGCCAGTCCATGTAGTCCGGAAAGCTCTCCCAGGCCCAGGGAATGCCGGCGCTCAGCACCGGCTCGGGAATGTCCTCGACGCCTTCCATCAGCTGGATCAGGCGGGTGTGGTCGGCAGGCTTGCACGGCGCAAAGCCGACACCGCAATTGCCCATGATCGCCGTGGTGACGCCGTTCTGCGACGACGGCGTGATGTCCTGGCTCCAGGTGACCTGGCCGTCGTAATGCGTGTGCACGTCGACGAAGCCCGGCGTCACCAGTTTGCCGCGCGCGTCGATCTCTTCTTGTCCCTTCGCAGCGACCTTCCCGACCTCGCTGATCCTGCCGCCGGTGACGGCGACATCAGCCTCGAACAGCTCGCCGCCACTTCCATCCGCAACGGTGCCGCCGCGGATCACGAGATCAGGATTGCTCATGGTGTCTCTTCCCGTTTTGTTGTTGCTTGTTTTCGTCGTCCCGGCCTAGTGCGCAATTGCGCACGGGGGCCGGGACCCATAACCACGACTGTTGGTTTTGCGAAGACCGGCAATGACCAGCTCGCGCACAACTGCCTTCGTGAGTATGGGTCCCGGCCTTCGCCGGGACGACGCCTGAACCCGTTACTATGCCTTGGCCGGCTTTCGCTCCGTGAACGGCGACAGCACCACCGTCGCCACCATGAAGATCACCGACGCGCCGAACACCCAATGCGGCGCGCTCTGGTCCATGATCCAGCCGAACAGCAGCGGTGAGACGATGCCGCCGAGATTGAAGCCGGTGGAGACGATGCCGAAAGCGCGGCCGGCGGCACCCGCAGGCGCTGCATTGCGCACCAGCATGTCGCGCGAGGGCGCGATCACGCCGGAGAGGAAGCCTGCGGTCGCCATCGTGGCCGTCAGGGCCCAGCCCGGCAGCGTCACCAGCGCGATCAGCAGCACGATCGCCGCATTCGCGGCGAAGCAGGCGGCAGCGACATAGCCGTGGCGCTCGGTGTGGTCGGCGAGGAAGCCGCCCGCGAGCACGCCCGCAGCGCTGCAGCCAAGGAACGCGGTCAGCATGACGTTGGCCGAGGAATAGGAGACGCCATAGCCGCTCATCAGCGCGACCACGCCGAAATTGTTGATGCCGGCGACCGACAGGCTGAGCAGCATGAACAGCATGGTCAGCATCATCAGCGCTGGCGTGATGACGGCCTGCTTCGGGGCACTCTCCGCCCCCGGTTTCTTCTTGTTCGCGCCGGCATCGGGAATGTTCATGACGATCAGCAGCAACGCCACCAGCACGGCGATCGCCCCCGATGCGATCAACGCGCCGGTACCGCCGGACATCGTGACGAGTGCCGCGACGATCGCCGGTGCCACCGCGCCGCCGAGAAAGCCCGCAAAGGTGTGGATCGAGAAGGCGCGGCCCATCCGCGCCTCGTCCATGTGCTCGGCCAGGATCGCGTAATCGGCGGGGTGATAGACGCTGTTGGCGAGCCCGAGCAGCACGGCGCAGGCGATCAGGGAGGCGTAGCTCAGATGCAGGCCGAGCAGGATCAGCGCGCAGCCGCCGAGCGTCAGCCCGATCAGCAGGATCTTGCGCGCGCCAAAATGGTCGACGAGATAGCCGGTCGGCGCCTGCGTCAGGCCCGAGCCGACGGCGAGCGTGGTCAGCGAGAAGCCGAGCTCGATATAGCCGACGCCGAGCTTCTGCTTTAGGAACGGGAACAGCATCGGCAGGACCAGCAGATGGAAATGGCTGACCCAATGCGCGATCGAAATCCCCGTCAGCGTGCGCAGCGCACTATCCGCCTTGCCTTGCTGCGGTGCGGCGAGAACGTCGACCATTCCAGTTCCGTTTCACTCCCGATGGACGCGCAAACTATCGGGGAGAGCGGTTATTTGTCCATGAACGCAGGCGCATGGCAGGTAGCGCGGGCGGGGGCGTTACGATGCCCCCACATCGTCGTCCCGGCGAAGGCCGGGACCCATACCGCGTGATCCCTCGATTGTGATCGATCGCAGTACCGAACAACGATCCTCCGCCAAACTGCGCTCTGGGGTTATGGGTCCCGGCCTTCGCCGGGACGACAGCGGAATTTGAAGCGCTCGCTGTCTCTACAACGGCTCGTCATCCGGGCCGTATCGATCGCGCTTCGGCGTTGCGATGTCGCCGTCCTCGTAATCGTCGTCGTCGATGTCGTGCGGCGGCGGTGGCTTCTTCGCCTTGTCCTCCGCGGATTTGGGCGGCTCGCCCGGCTTGGCAGTCTTGTTGGCGGTTTTGGCCATGGCTGGTCCCGGATGGTGATGCTGCATCCGAATCTACCCGCTAAATATGTGCGGTTCCTGACTTACCGCAAGAAGGGCCGTCAGTGCACGATCGGCCCGCCCGCCTTCTTCCAGGCATCGATGCCGCCGGCGATATGGGCGGTGTTGAGCAGGCCCGCGTCCTTTGCCGCCGCGACCGCCATCGCCGAGCGCTCGCCGAAGGCGCAGAAGAACACGACGCGGCGCCCCGTGGCGGCCGCGACCTCGCGCAGCATGCCGCCGGGCTTCAGGCTTTCCTCGACGGAGGGATAGGGCGTGTGCAGCGCGCCCTCGAGCATGCCGTGCTTCATCCGCTCATTGCTCTCGCGTAAGTCCACCAGCAGGATGTCGGGCCGGTGGAGCGAGCGGATCGCCTCGACCGCGCTGAGCGCGCGGCCCTCTTTCTCCAGCTCTTCCTGGTGCAGGCCGACCCGCATGTTGGCGGGCACCGCCACATCCATCATCTTCGGGTTCGGTAGCTTCAGGTTCGCCATCAGCTCGATATATTCGTCGACCGAGCGCACCTGGAGCCGCGGATTGTAGCGCTTCTCCTCTCCGATGGTGGAGACGGTGTCGCCCTTGTAGTCATGGGCCGGAAACACCATCGTCTCGTCCGGCAGCTTCAAGAGGCGGTTGAAGATCGAATCGTATTGCGCGCGTGAAGAACCGTTCTGGAAATCGGTGCGGCCGGTACCGCGGATCAGCAGCGTGTCGCCGGTGAAGACGCGGTCGCCCATCAGATAGGAATAGGAATCGTCGGTGTGGCCCGGCGTGTACATCACGTCGAGCGAAAGCCCCTCGATCGTCACCTTGTCGCCGTCCGCGACCCGCATCGCCACCACGTCGGCTTTGGTCTGATCGCCCATCACGGTCATGCAATGGGTGCGGTCGCGCAGCTCGCCGAGCCCGGTGACGTGGTCGGCATGCAGATGGGTGTCGACCGCTTTCACCAGCTTGAGGTCGAGCTCGCGCAGCAGCTGGCAGTAGCGGTCGACCTTCTCCAGCACGGGATCGAGGATCAGCGCCTCGCCGCCGGGGCGGCTGGCGAGGACATAGCTGTAGGTGCCCGAAACGCTGTCGAAGAGCTGGCGGAAGATCATGGCAGGACCCGGCTTGGAACTGACTTCCAAGATTCTACTATGTTCCGGGCTAGGAAGAGAAGCAATTCACTGTGTAAACAAGAAAATTTAGAAGATTTTTATTGCGGATGAGGGCAGGGACGAGTGCCCCAAATTCGGTGTCGTCCCGGCGAAGGGCGGGACCCATACTCCCAGGGAGGAGTTTGGCGAAGATTAGTCGTTCGGTACTGCCACCGCCTCTCTCGAAAGATCACGCAGTATGGGTCCCGGCCTGCGCCGGGACGACAGCGGAGGGTGTGGCTCAGACTACGGCCGCACCACCGTGTAGCCGTTCTCCGCCAGGAACAGGATCTGCCCGACCCCGACCTGCACCGGCGTCGCCGCCGGGATGAACTCCGGCCGCTTGCCCGTCTCGCGCTCGAGCGTGTCGACCGTGTTGAGGCAGATGTCGAAGCGCACCCCCTGGGCGATCAGGCTTTCGACCTGCTTGCGGCGCTCGCTGCCTGCGAGCAGCAAGTCGATGCCGGGACCGAACGCCACCACCTCGATCGCGACCTTGTCGGGGTCATAGGCCTTCAGCAGATTGTTGGCGACGCTCAGCACCAGCGCCTGCTTCCTCGCATCGCCGTCGGAGAGCTGCAGCACGATCTTGTGCTCGGCGAATGGCTTGTCCTGGAGCGGTACCGGCTGTGCCGAAGCGGGCGACATCGTTGCCCAGGCCAGCAGCGCCAGCAGCATCGTGCGAAACATCCGCAACCCCATCATCCCTATCCCGCAATGCCCGGGTTGCCGTCGACGCCTTTCAGCGCGATGCCGGTGCCGAGCCGCTCCTGAAGCATCCGGCCCGAGCGCAGATATTTGCCGACGACGTCCCACACCGGAGCGCCCTGCCGGCCGTTGACCGAGGCCCAGCCCGCGACCTTGTAGCGATGGTTGGCGCTGATCGCCTTGCCGCCATCGAGCCTCAGCTCCGAGATGCGGCTGCCGATCGCATCCGTCGGCGTGCAGGTGTAGCTGAGCCCGCCGGCGCGCACCATGTCGCCGCCCTGCTGATAGTAGGGGTCGGCGTTGAAGAGATTGTCGCAGACGTCTTCCAGCACGGTCTTGATCTCTGCGCCGGTCATTTCCTGCACGTAAGTTTCGGGATAGGTGATCGCGGTTTCCGCGAGCAGGTCCTCCATGGTCAGCGCCTGGCCCGACAGCGCGGTGACGCCCCAGCGGAAGCCCGGCGACAACGCGATCTCGGCGTCGAGCTCGGTGCGCAGCGCGGTGCAGATCAGCTCGTCCATGGGCCCGGTGAAATTGCCGCGGCGATAGAGCAGGCGGTCGGGTGTCGCGATCTTCTCGGACCAGTCGGCGACATGCGGTGCGCGGACCCGTCCGATCAGCTCGGCCATCGCCGGATCGGGCTTCAGGAGCTCCGAATAGACCGGCAGCAGATGATAGCGGACGTCGTTGAGCTTGCCCTTGTCGAGCGCGAGATCGAGCACGCCCAGGAATTTGCCGTTGGAGCCGGCATTGGTGACGAGTGTCGTGCCGCCGGCGTTCTTCACGGCGATCGGCTGCGGCACGGCATCATGGGTGTGGCCGCCGAGGATGACGTCGATGCCGGTGATGCGGCTGGCGAGCTTGAGGTCGACGTCCATGCCGTTGTGCGACAGCAGGATGACGGCATCGACCTTGTCGGTGCCGCGCAAGGCATCGACATGCTTCTGCAGTTCTTCCTCGCGGATGCCAAAGGTCCAGTCCGGCGTGAAGCGCCTGGGATGCGCGATCGGCACGTAAGGAAAGGCCTGGCCGACGATCGCGACGCGATGACCGCCGAGCTCCTTGATGAAAGAGGGCTTGAACACGCGCCCCGTCGCGGGATCGAAGGCGCGGGCGTCGTTGAACGCGGCCTCCTCGGTCAGGAACACGTTCTGCGCCAGGAACTCGCCCTTGAAGCGCTCGAGATTGTCGCGCAGCACCTGCTCGCCATAGGTGAATTCCCAATGCCCGGTCATCGCCTCGATGCCGAGCAGATTGGCGACCTCCACCATGTCGCGGCCCTGCATGACATTGGCAAGCCCTGTGCCCTGCCAGAGGTCGCCGCCGTCGACGAGCATGGAATCTTTCTCGCCGACATCGCCGCGCAGGCGATCGACCAGGGTCTTCAGATGGGCAAAGCCGCCGAGCTTGCCGAAGCGGCCCGCGGACTTCTCGAACTCGAAGCAGGTGAAGGCGTAGGCGTCGGCGCTATCGGGCCTGATGCCGAACCGTTCCAGGAAGGCGCGGCCGACCAGATGCGGCGGCCGTCCCGCCATCTCGCCGATGCCGATATTGACGCTTGGCTCTCGGAAATAGACCGGGTTGAGCTGCGCATGCGCGTCGGTGATGTGCAGGATCCGCGCATTGCCGAACCGTTCGAGCTCGTAAATGCTCGCGGTCTCGGTGCCGCGCGCAAGCCGGGGCAGGCTGAGCGATGCGGCGGCAAGGCCTGCAGTCTTCAGGAAATCGCGGCGGCGGAAAGCCATCTCGAATTCTCCGCGCCCCTTCAACGACGGTCCGACAGTTCCAACAGGCCCAGTCTAGCGGATTTCCATCGCCTTCCAGGCTTCTTTTTCGGACGTCGCCTGGAAGATCGACGCCTTTGCCAGCGCTTCGGCTTCCTTGGCTGCGGCCAGCGCGCGGTCGAAATCGCCGCCGTCTGCCGCCCTCTTGGCGGCCGCCAGCGCAGATACGGTCACGGTCCACTGGTTGCGCATGCCGGCTGCCTCCTTGGAGGCGGCTTCGGCGGCGGCATAGGCCGCCTTGTAATCCGCCTCATTGGCCGCGCGCGCGGATGGCGCAAGGCTTAAGGCCAGCAGTATGGCGAGGGGAAGTGACCGCTTCATGGCCGCGCTCCCGGGCCCGAGATCGGCAGGCCGTTGGCGACGTAGGAGAGGAAATATTCGACGTCGCGATATTCATCTGCCTGCGGCTCCAGCGGAACCGCGCGGGTCTGGCTGTTGCAGGTGACGAAGCGGCGGCTGGTCGTGCCCATGCCGCTCCATTCCGAGCGGTAGATCGGCATCGCGTTCAGAATGCCGAGGGCCGGTGCCAGGATCTCGGCGCGGATGCGCTCGCCCGGGCTCTGCACATGGCAGCTCGCGCAGGAGAAGTTCATCTGGCCGCGCCGCGTGTAGAAATAGCGCTTGCCGTTCTCGAACGCCGCGAGCGCGCGGGGATCATCGGGGATCTTGATGTCCATCGGCTTGCCGCGCGAGGTATAGGCCATGTAGGCGGTGAGCGAGGCCATCTCGTCCTTGACGTAGGAATAGGGCGCTTCGCCATTGGCCTCGCGGCAGCGGTTGAGCGCGAGCTCCAGCGTGACGACCTTGCCTTCCTTCTCGTCGAAATAGGGATAGTTCTGGCGGATGCCGATGCCGCCGTTCGGAAAGCAGTCGGCATAGGTCTTGCCGTTCTTGAACGGGGTCGAAAACATCTCCTTGCCGGCGTCGAGCGCGAACTCGTAAGGCGGGAATTCCTCCTTCTCCTGCCACTGCCGCTTCATGTCCTCGTTCATGGAATAAGGACCGTTGACGAAATCCTCGTGCTTCACGTTCGGAAACTTCTGGAAGAAGAAGTTCTGGAACGCCTTGGCGTCAGTGACGGGATCGACCTTGTCGGCCGCGACCACGCGCGGAGAGGTCAGGGCGAACGCGACCAGCGCGGCGCTGAGCGAGCCAAGCAGGAGGTGGATGCGGGCCTTCATCACGCGATCTTCGCGGTGGTCGTGTCCGAGCCGCCCTTGTTGTCGGTCCAGGTGATCTTGAGTTCGTCGCCCTTCTTGGCGCCCTTGAAGCTGAACTTGACATAGGGGTCCTTGGAGACCGCGGTGCCCCAATCGGCGACGAACACGTCCTTGCCGTTACATTCGAACTTCAGCTGCTGGATGAAATGCGCCGGGATCAGTTCGCCCTTGGAATCCTTGACCAGGCCGGTGTCCATGGGGTGCTGGATCAGCGCCTGCACCTCGGTGATGTCGCCGTTGGCGGTGGCGCGTACGCGAATGCTGGATGCCATCTCCGTTCTCCTTAGCCGCCGCAGCCGCCGACGGTGACCTTGACCTCTTTGGTCGCGCTGTAGAGCTTGCCGTCGGCTTCCACGATCGCGGTCACATTGGTGGTCTTGGCCATCTTCAGGCGATTGGCGACACCAGGCATCGTGCCGTCCGGAATCCTGTAGCTTGCTGCGAGCGCGAACGGGTTCTCGGCGACGAAGAACGAGATCGTGGTCACCTTGTCGAGCGTCGTCGTCACCGAGATCGGCACCACGCCGCCGTTCTCGGCAATCTCGGGCGCATCCAGCTTGATCTTGTCGGAGGGCTCGGCCGTCTTGCCGTAGAGCGCCTTGATCGCGTCCGCCTCGTTCTTCTGCTTGAACGCCTCGTCCGGATATTTGTCGTTCGCCGCCGCGAGCGCAGAAATGGCGCCGAACGGCAGATTGCCGAGGCCGAGCAGCGCGACCGAGGCTGCGCCCTGAAGGATCAGGCGCCGCGTCGGATGAGGGCCGGTGGTGGTGGTCATCTCAGGTCTCCTGGGCCCGCCGTTACAGCGTCTGCAGGAAATCAACGATCGCGCTGATCTCCTGTTCGGTCAAAATCCGGTTCCGGCCGAACGGCGGCATCATGGTCTGGGGATTGCGCTTGGTCTCGTCGAAGATGATCGCCACCAGCTCGTTGCGATCAGGGTATTTTGACTTGATGTCCTTCAGTTCCGGGCCGATCGTTCCCGGCAGGTCGCCGCCTTTGATGACATGGCAGGTCAGGCAATTGCCCTTGCCGCGGTCGAAGGCGAGCTTCTGGCCGTCGGTCACGGCGGATTGTGCTCGTGCCGGGCTGGCGAGGCCGGCGGCGACGGCCAGCAGGAGGAACAGGACAGGCATCCGGAAAAGGGCGGTCAAGGCGTCATTCCGAGGCGTTATGGCGATGGTCTCGATCGCGGCAATAGAAGCGTTCCAAAGCACAAAGGGCGGTCGCTGACAATCAAGACTATGCACGCCGCAAATTGGAGTTAATATCTTCCGCATTGCAACTGAAGAGCTTATTTGTTCGGTCGATTTGGCCTCAAGACTTTAGGGCAATGGGCGCGGGCCGGCTGTTTCCAGGGCGTTTGGGCGCTCATCCTGTTTTCATCGCGTTCTCGTTTTTTCAAGGGGACCTCACTTGGCTGAATATGTCGTCGAATTTGGCAGGGACGGCGGACGGGTCGAGCCCGACGGTCGTCTCGATGCGCCCGCCTTTCATCGCAATCATGAGCCGATCTGGGCGGCGCTGGAGAAGCATCTGGCTGGGCTGACCGGCAACGTGGTCGAGGTCGGCAGCGGAACCGGCCAGCACGTGGTCCATTTCGCTCGCCATACGCCCGGCCTGATCTGGTGGCCGAGCGATCTCAACCAGCGGCACGTGAAGAGCATCGAGGCCTGGCGCGTGCATTCGGGCCTGCAGAACATCCGCTCGCCGTTGCGGATCGATCTCACCGATCCCGACTGGTGTCCGGAGATGAAGAGCGGGCAGGGGCCGACCAGCCTCGCCGCCGTGTTCTGCGCCAATGTCATCCACATCGCGCCCTGGACCGTGGCCGAAGGCCTGTTCGCCGGCGCCGGCCGCTATTTGCGCGCCGATGGCAAGCTGTTCCTCTATGGCCCGTTCAAGCGCGACGGCAAGCACACTGCGCTCAGCAATGCCGTGTTCGACACCTCGTTGCGCGAGGGCAATCCCGACTGGGGCGTCCGCGACGTCGTCGATGTCGAGAAGCTGGCGAAGGCGGCGGGCCTCCGCCTTGTCGACACGATCGAGATGCCCGCGAACAATCTGACGCTGGTGTTTTCGCGCTAGGTTGAAGTGCCACTGATTTCGGTCCGGGTGCATGCCACGAAGGCGGTGCGCTCCCTCCCCCCTTGCGGGGGAGGGCGGGGGAGAGGGGTAGCCCAGGAATAGGTCTAACCATCTCCGATCGTGCCCCGCGCGCACATCGAGAGAGTCCTCGTGTGGCTACCCCTCTCCCTGCCCCTCCCCCGCAAGGGGGGAGGGAATGAGAGAGCGGCGCCTGCATCACATCGTGATGGTGAGAGCGAAGAGGCAGCGCTATCGCACCTGACCACCTGCTCATGCGAATCGGGCGACGAATTCGGAAATGAGACTTGTCACTTCTGCCGGGCGCTCCAGGCTCGGCAGATGCGCTACGCCCGCCATTTCCCGCTTCTCCGCGCCCGGCACGACCGCCGCAACGTGACGGCTGCGGTCCTGAACATAGGGCAAGTCGAGGTCGCCCCAAGCCACGAGGGTTGGCACCGCGACGTCGCCGAGCCGGTCGAAGAAGGGCCGAATGTCGACATCCGTTCCGAACGGCGGCGAGCGAAGCGCGATGCCGTTCATGTCGAGGAACAGATCGCGCGTAGGCCCTGTGACGCGACCTTCGCCCGCCAGCGCTCCATCCAGCAGGAGGCGCGCTTTCAACGCGTTCAACCGATCGAGATCGTCGGACGCCTCGGCCTCTTTCGACTGCGCCATCAGTCTTGCGATGTCGGGTGTGTAGACCGGATCAGGCGCGCCGGCGACATTGGGGGCGATCAGAACGAGGGCGCGAACGTGCGAGGGGTGTCGGATGGCGGCATCGAGCGCGATACGGCCGCCAAGGGAGCAGCCAACGAGAATTGCGGGCTTGCCGTCCGAAGTCGCCTCCAGCACCGCGACCAGGTCGGCGAGGGCGGAGAAATCCTCCGGCTCGGCGCGCGTTGCGCCGAACCCGCGCCGGTCATAGGCGATCGCCTTGTGCGTGGCGCCGATCGCATCCAACTGGGCGCGCCACATGCGCCGGTCGCACACATTGGCATGAAGAAACACAACGGCGGCGCCGTCGCCCACGACTTCGGTCGCGAGCCTGGCGCGACCGGACGCAATGAATTGCATGTTCGCCCCTTCAGCCTTCACCATCCCGCCAGCCGATCCTGTCCTTCAAGAACCGGAAGCCGAGCACCTCAAAACCGGCGCGCTCCTTGTTGTCCTTGCCATAGCCATGGCCGCCTGCGGCCGGCTCGTAGAACCAGGCCTCATAGCCCATCGCCTGAAGCTTTGCCGCCATCTTGCGGGCATGGCCGGGATGGACGCGGTCGTCACGCCGCGTCGTCGCGATCAGGATCGGCGGATAGGGCTGGCCGTCCCTGACGTTGTGATAGGCGGAGTAGGTCTTCAGCCATTCCCACTCCTCCGCCTTGTCAGGGTCGCCATATTCCGCGATCCAGCTCGCGCCCGCGAGCAGCTTTGTATAGCGGCGCATGTCGATCAGCGGGATGGTGCAGAACAGCGCGCCGAAGCGCTCGGGATAGCGCACCAGCATGTTGGTGATGAGGATGCCGCCGTTGGAGCCGCCCTGTGCCGCGATGCGCTTCGCGCTCGTCACGCCGCGGCGGACGAGGTCGGCGGCCACCGCCGCGAAATCGTCATGCGAGAGCTTCTTTCCGGCGAGGCGCCCGGCATCGTGCCAGCGCGTGCCGAACTCGCCGCCGCCGCGCAAATTCGCCTGCACGGTGGTGCCGCCGCGCTCCAGCCACAGCTTGCCGAGCGAGGCGTTGTAGTATGGCTTCACGGAGACGGCGAAGCCGCCATAGGCGCTCATATAGACCGGCGCATCGCCGGTCTCGCCGGCGGGGCCCGTCTGCACATAGGGGATGCGCTCACCGTCAACAGAGATCGCCTCGTGCTGCGTCACCACGAGACCGTCGGCGGTGAACGTCTTCGGCGCCCGCTTCAGCACGGTCGGGCTTGCGACGCCGCGCTCGATCAGCAGCATCGAGGGCGGCGTGAGCGGGTCCTGCACATTGGCGAGCAGATCGCCGTTGCTTTCGGAGGCATGGCGATCGAGCGGCCAGACGTCGACGACGCCGATCTGCGGCAGGCCGGGAAGCGTCTCGCGGCTCCAGCCCGCGGCGGATGGCGTGCAGATCTCGAAACGCGGCCTGAGCTCGTCGAGGATCGAGATGACCAGTCTGCCCGCCGCCCAGAAGAAGCCCTGGACCGCCCGGCGCGGCGCCGGCTCGAACAGCACCGTGAACTCGCGGTCGCCGGCGAGGAAAGCCGGGAGCGAGATGCCGAGCACCGCATCCGCCTTGTACGTCCGTCCGGCCGCGGACCAATCCACGCGCGGTTTGATCGCGAGCCAGTCGCCATGGGCTTGGAGTTCTATGTTGGTCGGGAGGTCCAGCTTCGCGAGCGGACCGGTCTCGTCGCCGATCGAGACGCTGAAGTTGAAGAAATCCAGCATGCGACCGAACCATATCGTCCGGTTCGACGTGATGCGATCGACGTAGCAATACGCGGCCATGTCGCTCGCCGAGGCTTCGAACAGCACCGATGCTTGTTCGACCTTTTGGCCGCGCCGCCACAGGCGGACCGTGCGCGCATAGCCCGAGCTCGTCGCCATGCCCTCGCCATGGGCGCTCGACAGCAGCAGCGTGTCGGCATCGAGCCAGTCGGCGCCGCCCTTGGCCTCCGGCAGTGTAAAGCCATCGGCAACGAAGCTCCTGGTGTCGAGGTCGAACTCCCGCAGGGTGACGGCGTCGCTGCCGCCGCGCGACAGGCTCAGAATGGCGCGCGCGCTTCCCGGCATCGTGGTGATGGAGCTCAGCAGCCAGTCCTCGCCTTCCTTTGCCGCGAGCTGGTCGATATCCAGCATGGTCTCCCACGCCGGTTCGGCTTTGCGAAACTCCGCCAGCGAAGTCCGCCGCCACAGGCCGCGCGGGTTGATTGCGTCCTTCCAGAGATTGTGCAGGTCGGTGCCGCGGCGGCTGACATAGGGAATGTTGTCGGGCCGGTCGTAGATCGCGGCAAGGATATCGCGGTCGCGCTCGAACGCCGCGCCGCCGAACGCCTGAAGCGTCAGGCTGTTCTGCCGCTCCACGAAATCGAGCGCCTGCTTGCCTTCGATCTCCTCCAGCCACAGCCAGGGATCGTCGTCGGGAGCGCTGAGCGTGGGCCTGTCGTCGACGGACATGAACGAAACTCCGTAAAATCGCGGCGGATAGGATTTGATCGAGCGCAAGCCGTCAAGGGCGCGCTCCGCTATCATCCCAGCGATTGCGTCAGAGGCATGGCCCGCGCCCGTTTGCGTCGGTTGCCCGCTCCTCCGCGCCCCTCCATAGTGGCGGGAATCAACAAGGCCCTCGAAAGCCTCAAGAGCCCCTTGGGGCGGAAGTGCCGATGCTGGACGTAACTGCTGTCAATGAGATCGCCGCCGATGCCCGCGTGCGTGCCAATGTGGTGCGCCTTGCCGCCGCGCAGGCGCTGACCGGCGCCAACTCGGCGGTCATCTTCGCCACCGGCGCGATCGTCGGTGCCACGCTCGCGCCGGACATGTCGTTCGCGACGGTGCCGATCTCGATGTATGTGGTGGGGCTCG
Organism: Bradyrhizobium sp. CCBAU 45389; assembly: GCF_028128625.1. Lineage (NCBI taxonomy): Bacteria > Pseudomonadati > Pseudomonadota > Alphaproteobacteria > Hyphomicrobiales > Nitrobacteraceae > Bradyrhizobium > Bradyrhizobium sp. CCBAU 45389. Next base: position 29,753 of record NZ_LBIY01000077.1, read on the forward strand.
CCGCCGGCACGCTGCCGACCGGCGCGATCTCGCGCCGCTTCGGCCGCCGCGCCGCCTTCATCACCGGCACCGGTCTCGGCGCGCTCACCGGCTTGCTCGGCTCATTCGCGATCCTGCAGGGCTCGTTCGCGCTGTTTTGTCTGGCGACCTTCCTCGGCGGCCTCTACGGCGCGGTGGCGCAGTCCTACCGCTTCGCCGCTGCCGACGGCGCCAGCGCCGCGTATCGCCCCAAGGCGGTGTCCTGGGTGATGGCGGGCGGCGTGTTCGCCGGCGTGCTCGGTCCGCAGCTCGTGCAATGGACCATGGATGTCTGGCAGCCTTATCTGTTCGCCTTCAGCTTCCTGGTGCAGGCTGCGGTGGCGCTGATTGCGATGGGCATCGTCGCCGGCGTCGACATGCCCAGGCCCGCCCCGGCCGATCTGCACGGCGGGCGGCCGCTGCTCACCATCGTGACCCAGCCGCGCTTCATCGCGGCGGCGCTGTGCGGCGTCATCGCCTATCCCATGATGAATTTGGTGATGACCTCGGCGCCGCTCGCCATGAAGCTGTGCGGCCTCAGCGTCTCCGATTCCAATTTCGGCCTGCAATGGCACATCGTCGCCATGTATGGGCCGAGCTTCTTCACGGGCGCGCTGATCGCGCGCTTCGGCGCCCCGAAGATCGTGGCCGCCGGATTGCTGCTGGAAGCCGGTGCCGCCGGCATCGGCCTCTCCGGCCTCACTGCGATGCATTTCTGGGCTACGCTGATCGTGCTCGGTGTCGGCTGGAACTTCTCCTTCATCGGCGCCTCCGCGCTGGTCTTGGAGACGCACCGGCCGCAGGAGCGCAACAAGATGCAGGCCTTCAACGATTTCCTGGTGTTCGGCATGATGGCGATCGGCTCGTTCTCCTCGGGGCAGTTGCTCGCCAATTACGGCTGGTCCGCAGTGAACATGGTGGTGTTCCCGCCGGTCGTGCTCGGCCTTGCCGTGCTCTCGCTGGTGTCCTGGGCGAGACGCCGCAAGGCGCGCTTGGAGGCGGCCATGGGCGAGTTCCCGGACGCGGTGTGAATTGGCGGGAGGCTGTCAGCAGCGTTGATGCTTCGATCGCCGTCGAAGTGATTTTCGGGAGTACGGTTGTTACATGATGCTCGTCATCAACAGACGGGCGTGACGCACGGCGCTCGCGGGGGAAACGAAGGACAAGCGCAAATGCTCGACAACCCCCGTCATACCGCGCCAATCGACGAATCCTCGCTCCGCTACGAAGGCTGGCGCATCGTCGCGGTGTGCTTCCTGCTCGCCACCTTCGGCTGGGGCCTCGGCTTCTACGGCCAGAGCGTCTATGTCGCCGAGCTGCAGCGCGCGCGGGGCTGGCCCACCTCGCTGATCTCCTCGGGCACGACCTTCTTCTATTTGTTCGGCGCGTTGCTGGTCGTCTTCGTCGGCGAGGCCGTGCGAAAATACGGTCCGCGGCTCAGCCTGATCGCCGGCACGCTGGCGATGGCGGCCGCTGCGGTCGCGATCGGCGCGGTGCGCGAGCCCTGGCAGCTCTATCTCGCTGACGCCGTGCTCGCCTTCGGCTGGGCCGGCACCAGCCTTGCCATGATCACCAACACGATCAGCCTGTGGTTCGACCACAAGCGCGGCATGGCGATCAGCCTCGCGCTCAACGGCGCCAGTTTCGGCGGCATCGTCGGCGTGCCGCTGCTAGTGACGCTGATCGGCCATGTCGGCTTTGCCAGTGCGATGTACGCCGCCGCCGGCGCCATGCTGGTGCTGCTCGTGCCGGTGATCCTGCTTCTCGTCGGCCGGCCGCCCGACCTTCACGGCTGGAAGGCAGCGGCGAGAGCGAAGCCGCAATCGTCGACAGAGATCCGCGCCTGGGCGCTGCGCGACGTCGGCTTCCTCACGGTGACCATTGCGTTTGCGCTGGTGCTGTTCGCGCAGGTCGGCTTCATCGTGCACCTGATCTCGTTCCTCGATCCCGTGATCGGCCGCGAGCGCGCCGCGGTTGCCGTCGCGGTGCTGACCGCGATGGCGGTGGTCGGGCGCGTGCTGTTCTCGCTGGTGATCGACCGCCTCAACCAGCGGCTGGCCTCCGCAATCTCCTTCCTGAGCCAGGCTGCCGCGCTGTGTGTCGTCATCAACCTGCACAACGACTATGTGCTGATCGCAGCCTGCGCATTGTTCGGCTTCTCGGTCGGCAATCTCATCACGCTGCCGTCGCTGATCGTACAGCAGGAGTTCGACAGCGCCGCGTTCGGCGTGCTGATCAGCCTCAACACCGCGATCAACCAGGTGACCTATGCGTTCGGCCCGGGCGTCGTCGGGGCCTTGCGCGATTGGTCCGGGGGCTACACGCTGCCGTTCTATCTCTGCATCGCACTGGAGGTGGTGGCGGTTGCGTTGATCATGGTGCGCGGTAAGCCGCGGGCGAAGCTCCCGTAGGGTGGATTAGCCGAAGGCGTAATCCACCAACTTCGTCCCGCATTCGCAGAGGCATGGTGGGTTACGCCTTCGGCTAACCCACCCTACGCCATCACCCCTCCCGCTGCCTCAACAACGCCTCCACATCCAGCCGCTTCGTGAACATCGCCAGCTTCCCGTCCGGCCCGAACGGCCATTGCTCCCGCGGTTTGTCCCAATACAGCTCCACGCCGTTCTCGTCGGGGTCGCGCAAATACAGCGCCTCGCTGACGCCGTGATCGCTCGCGCCGTCCAGCGCAATGCCGGCCGTGAGCACCCGGTGCAGCGCATCCGCCAGCGCGGGGCGCGTCGGATAGAGGATCGCGGTGTGGAACAGGCCGGTCGCATCAGGCGGCGGCGGCGAGCCGCCCTTGCTCTCCCAGGTGTTGAGCCCGATGTGGTGATGATAGCCGCCGGCCGAGATGAAGGCGGCGCCCGAGCCCATGCGCTGCATCAGCTCGAAGCCGAGCACGCCGCAATAGAAGCCGAGCGCGCGATCGAGATCGGCGACCTTGAGATGGACGTGGCCGATCCGGGTGCCGGCGGCGACGGCTGGGCTTTGCGACATGGGATGCTCCGTTATTGAACTCCACTTAAGTCCAGTCCCGGGACAGTGCTATTGGCCTATCCCGAAACCCATCGTTTCCAGACGTGAAACTATGACAGCTCCGACACCTCGCCGTCGGGCAGCCCGAACTCAAACGTGTTCAGCGTCATCGACACCAGCGTGTAATAGCCGCACAACCCGATCACCTCGACGACGCCGCGTTCGCTGAGCACTTTCACCGCCTCGTCGTAGAGCCCCTTCTCGACGCCGTGGCCCTCATGCAGCGACTTCGCGACGTCGTAGATCATCTTTCCCTTGGGATCGTCGAACTCAGGCGTGCGGCGATCGCGGATGGCGTCGATGATTTTCGGATCCATGCCGCCCGCGAGTGCGAGGCGCTTATGCGCATACCATTCGTAATGCGCGGTCCAGTGCCGCGCGGTCACCAGGATCGCGATCTCCGAGAGTTTTGCCGGGAATATCGTGTCGAAGCGCAGCACCTCGCCGAGCCGCGTGGCGTGGCGCGCCATCTCCGGGCTGCTCAGCCAGGCCATCATCGGCGCCGGCGGCTTGCCGCGCTTGCCGGCGATCGACTCGTCATAGGTCTGCCGCTGGCTCTCGTTCATTTCGCCAGGCGAAAGAAGTTTCAGGCGCATTGTCGTTTCCTCTTTGTTTTCAAGCACCGCCATGGCAGCGACTATAGCCGAATGCGGCAGCGGAAGTGGTTGAATTCCACGGGGCGATGGCCCAGAGTCGCCGCCAACAAGTCGATTTTGATTGATGGAAACGACCAATGACTGACTCTACAACCAGCGATTCTGAGACGGCCGAGCTCGAAACATTCCGCAACGAGACACGCGCCTGGCTGGAAGCCAACTGCCCGCCGGAGATGCGTAAGCCCGCGACGTCGGATACCGACGTGTTCTGGGGCGGACGTAACGCAAAATTCTCGTCCGAGCCGCAGCGCATCTGGTTCGAGCGCATGCGCGACAAGGGCTGGACCGTGCCGGATTGGCCGAAGGAATACGGCGGCGGGGGCCTCAGCGCCGCCGAGCACAAGGTGCTGCGTGCCGAAATGGCCAGGATGGGCGCGCGGCCGCCGCTGTCGAGTTTTGGTATCTGGATGCTCGGGCCGGCTTTGCTCAAGTATGGCAACGAGGCGCAGAAAAAGGAGCATCTACCAAAAATCGCCGCGGGCGAGATTCGCTGGTGCCAGGGCTATTCCGAGCCGAACGCCGGCTCCGATCTCGCCTCGCTGCAGACCCGCGCTGAAAGCGACGGTGACGATTTCCTCATCACGGGGTCGAAGATCTGGACCTCCTACGCCAACTACGCCGACTGGATCTTCTGCCTGGTCCGCACCGATCCCGCCGCCAAGAAGCACGACGGCATCAGCTTCATCCTGTTCGACATGACCTCGAAGGGTGTCTCGACCAAGCCGATTCTGCTTATCTCCGGCTACTCGCCGTTCTGCGAGACCTTCTTCGACGGCGTCCGCGTGCCGAAATCGCATGTGGTCGGCACCGTCAACCGCGGCTGGGACGTCGCGAAATATCTGCTCCAGCACGAGCGCGCGATGATCTCAGGCATGGGCGAGCGCGGCGTCGGCCGTCCGCTCGGCCAGATCGCCGCCGACTCCGTCGGTACCGATGCGCAAGGCAAGCTGGATGATTCCATGCTGCGCGGTAGAATCGCGAGCTTCGACGTCGACGAGGCCGCGCTCGCGGCCTGCGCCGAGCGCGCGGTCGATCTCGCCAAGGCGGGACAGGCGCATCCGGCGTTTTCCTCGGCAATGAAATATTACGGCACCGAGCTCAACAAGCGCCGCTACGAAATCCTGATGTCGGCCGGCGGCGTCGATGCGCTGGAATGGGAAAGCGAGCGCTCCAGGCAAGGCGCCCGCCCGCGCGCCTGGCTGCGCACCAAGGCCAACTCGATCGAGGGCGGCACGTCCGAGGTCATGCTCGGCATCGTTGCCAAGCGCATCCTGGATCTGCCGGGGGCGTGAGCCACGCTCTCACCGCCCGTCATTCCGGGGCGCGCGTAGCACGAGCCCGGAATCCATCTCACCGCGGAAATGCCGCCTGATGGATTCCGGGCCTGGCCCTTCGGGCCATCCCGGAATGACGAACTAGAATAGATTTCGAATCGGAACCAAGCACCATGGCCCTCGTCCTCACCGAAGAACAATCGATGCTCCGCGACTCCGCGCGCGGGCTGATCAGCGACAAGGCGCCGGTGTCGCACCTGCGTCACTTGCGCGATTCCAAGGATCCCACCGGCTTCTCCAAGGAGCTGTGGCAATCCTTCGCCGAGATGGGCTTTGCCGGCCTGCTCGTGCCGGAAGAGTTCGGCGGCAGTGGTCTCGGATTCATGGAGGCCGGCGTGGTGATGGAGGAGATCGGCCGCACCTTGATGCCGTCACCATTCCTCGCCACCAGCGTGGTCGCGGCCTCCGCGCTGAACCGCGGCGGCAACGCCGCGCAGAAGTCGGAATATCTGCCGAAGATTGCGAACGGCTCGCTGCTTGCGACGCTCGCGGTCGACGAGGGCGCCAAGCATCGCCCGCTGCAGACCAGCCTGCAGGCCGTGCGCGCCGGCAACGGCTTCAAGCTTTCCGGCGCCAAGGCACTGGTCGTCGACGGTCATGTCGCCGATCTCTTCATCGTCGCGGCGCGCACCGCAGGTTCGGCCGGCGAGCGCGACGGCTTGACGCTGTTCCTGGTGAACCCCAAGGCCAAGGGCGTTGCGATCGAACGCACCATCATGGTCGACGCGCACAACGCGGCGCGGATCGAGCTTGCCAATGTCGAGGTCACCGCCGACAGCGTGCTCGGCGAGGTCGATCAGGCAGCAAACCTGCTCGACGGCGTGCTCGACATCGGCCGCGGCGCGGTCGCCGCCGAAATGGTCGGCCTCAGCGACGAGGTGTTTGGCCGCACCGTCGAGTATCTCAAGAATAGAAAGCAGTTCGGCAAGCTGATCGGCGAATTCCAGGCGCTGCAGCACCGCGCCGCCGAGCTCTATGTCGACATCGAGATCACCCGCGCCGCCACCATGAAGGCGCTGCAGGCGCTGGATGCCGACGTTGCCAAGGCTGCCTCGGCCGTTGCCGTGGCCAAGGCCCGCGCCGGCACCACCGCCACGCGCGCGGTGCAGGAAGGCGTGCAGATGCATGGCGGCATGGGCATGACCGACCAGTTCGACATCGGCTTCTTCATGAAGCGCGCGCGGGTCTGCGAGGAATTGTTCGGCGACGCGAACTACCACACCGAGCAGCTCGCGCGGGCGCGGGGGTATTGAGGGCGGGCGGGGAGAGCGCGTAGCCCGGATGAGCGCAGCGACATCCGGGAATGCCGCGGGCACCGACCCCGCATATCGCTTCGCTCATGCGGGTTACGGCGGTAACGCCTCACAATCGGTGTCGTCGCCCGGCTTGACCGGGCGATCCAGTACGCCGCGGCCTCTCGATTGATCAAAACCGTCTCTGGAATACTGGATCGCCCGCCTTCGCGGGCGATGACAGGGAGTGAATGGGAGGCGCTTGCTCCCACGCTCGCAACGACGGTGGCGAGACCGCCCCTTACCGCATCGGCGGCGCGTACTGCACGCCGCCCGCATTCCACAGCTGGTTCATGCCGCGCGGGATCTTCAGCTTGGACTTCTCGCCGATGTTGCGCTCGTACATCTCGCCGTAATTGCCGACGGTGCGGATGATGCGGACGACCCAGTCCTTGGTGAGGCCGAGCTGCTCGCCGTAATTGCCCTCGGTGCCGACGAGACGCATCACTTCCGGCTTCTTCGACTTCAGGGCCTCGTCGATGTTCTCCGAGGAGACGCCGAGCTCTTCGGCGTTGATCATGGCGTAGAGCGTCCACTTCACGATCATCATCCAGTCGTCATCGCGCTGGCGCACGACAGGAGCGAGCGGCTCCTTGGAGATCATGTCCGGCAGGATCATGTGGTCGCCGGGCTTCGACAGGTTCAGCCTCAGCGCATAGAGCTGCGAGACGTCGGCGGAGAGCGTGTCGCACTTGCCGGTGTCGTAGGCCTTCACCACGTCGTCGAGCTTGTCGAACTTCACCTCTTCATACTTCATGTTGTTGGCACGGAAGTAGTCGGAGACGTTGAGCGCCGTGGTGGTGCCGGCCTGGACGCAGACCTTGCTGCCGGTCAGGTCCAGCGAGGTCTCCTTGTTGCGCGACCGCGGCAGCATGAAGCCGGCGCCGTCGTAATAGGCGACAGCGGGGAAATAGAGATCGTAGTCGAGCTCGCGCGCCATGCTCCAGGTCGAGTTGCGCGAGAGGATGTCGACCTTCCGGCTCTGCAATTCCCTGAAGCGCTCGCTGGCGTCGAGCGGCACGAACTTCGCCTTGTTCGGGTCGTTGAAGATCGCCGCCGCTACCGCGCGGCAGAAATCGACGTCGAAGCCGGTCCAGTTGCCCTTGTCATCGGGGATCGAGAAGCCCGGCAGGCCCTTGTTGACGCCGCACAGCACCTCGCCGCGGCGAACCGTGCGCTTCAGGGTGCGGGTGTCGTAGAATTCATAGACGATGGCCAGGACGCCGACCAGCACGGCGACCGCGAGCCCGATCAGCAGGCCGCCTCGAAATGTGCGCATCATGTTGCTCTCTCGAAAAATCGGGAAAAGGAATTCGGAGGGGGGACGCGGAGCATGATCAGTGCGATCATGCTCCGACCGTAACTCTCAGAGCTCGGGCTTTTGCCGGATCACCACCTTGGTGCCGACAGGGACGCGATCATAGAGATCGGCGACGTCATTGTTGACGAGCCGGAAGCAGCCCGAGGACACCTTGGTGCCGATCGTGTCAGGACGGTTGGTGCCGTGGATGCGATAGACGGTGGTGCCGAGATACATCGCGCGGGCGCCGAGAGGATTGCCGGGGCCGCCGGCCATGAAGCGCGGCAGGTAGGGCTGGCGCTGGATCATCTCCGGCGGCGGCGTCCAGTCCGGCCATTCCTTCTTGTTGGTGATGGTCACCAGCCCCTGCCACTGGAAGCCGTCGCGGCCGACGCCGATGCCATAGCGGATCGCGCGCCCGCCGGGTTGCACCAGATAGAGGTGCCGCTCGGCGGTCGAGACGATGATCGTGCCCGGCGGTTCAGTGGTGCGGAAGTACACGACCTGCTTCTGCCATTCCGGATCGAGCTGGTAGGCATCGTCGGCGATCAGGCCCGGCTCGTCACCGCGGTCCGGCTGCTGGGCGGAGGCGTATGAGGTGGTCAGAACCAGGCTGAGGGCCGTGATGAACGCCCCGGTCAGGCGACGATAATCCGTCATTTCAAGCTCTCCCCGCTGCCACAGCGCAAATCATTCGGAACCATCAAATCTCAGGGGCATGTTCATGGCAAGTTAATGGCGCGCGCAGCTGATATGTCACGAGAATGCTTTGGTTTTTTGACGGGGCCGGGGCAATGCCACAAACAGGGGATGGCGCGAAAAGCTTAGATCGGTGCCGCACTGGTAGTGGGCTCCCTCCCCGCAAGCGGAGAGGCTAAGGGAGCCCGCCGCGCCATCGAGTCCGACTCAAAAGCCGCCTCGCTTCAGATCTTGTTGCTCTCCGCCGCGATCCCGAGCCGCCGCACGATTTCGGTCCCGACGGCGCGGGCTTCGAGTCGTGAGCCGATCCGGGGGCTGCGAAACCTCTTTCCCGAGCGCAGGCGGATCGTGACGATGCAGTGCTCGTCCTCGGAACGGCCGCGGCGATCGACGGTGATCGTCTTCACCTCATGTCCGGCGATGCTGTCCGTGCGCGGCGTACCGTCGCCCCACAGGCGCTCCACGCGGATATCGCCCTGCCGGATCACCCAGAACGCGCCGGTCGCGAGGTTGGCGTATCTGTAGACGGCGAACGCCGCGAGCGCGCCGAGCGGCAGCAGCAGGATGTCGACATGGCTGGGCGGCCATCCGCGCCAGAGCTTGTAGGCGTAGGGCACGGCGGACAGCGCCACGGCGATCAGCGCGACGATCCTTATGTCCCGCGCGGAAAACGCCTCGAGCGGTTCGCCGAGATGCATCTCGGGATTGCTGGCATCGAGCGGATTGACCGGTTCCTCGACATTGGGAACGTCGAAATGCGCGGCGATCCGCGCCACGGTGTCATGAACATGTGTGACGTCGGAGATCGGCGGCGACGTCAGGCGCTCCCCCGAAACAAGCGTGAAGACCAGTTGAAACCGGGCCTTCACCCGCTTGCTGCCCGGGACCTGCAGTCCGCTGATCTCGTCCTTCGCGATGATCCGCGTCTGCAGTTTCCCGAATGGACGCTGATGCCCGATCAGGATCTCGTCAGGCGTGATGATCCACACCACCGCCGGCGCCATCATGATGCCGACAACGAACCCGGCTCCCACCAGCAGTGCCACCACCGAGATGACAATCTCCATGGTGTCGTGCGTGAACAGGCCCGGCGTGAAGCAGAGCGCAACCGCGGCCGCGGAGCCGGCCACGACCAGTCGCTGCGCGATCGAAGAGCCTTCACGAAGGCGAATGTCGGTGCTGGTGTTCGCGTCGGCCATTGCGGGCGGCTGATTCCGATGGCGCGAAACTCCACGGACGGGTCCGTGGAGTCAAGCAACAAGGGTGTTAGACGAGGCCGGCCGCGCGACGCTCGCCTAACTGCTGACGTTCAGCAGCTTGGCCACGGTGCGGTCGATCTCGTCGTAGCGGCCTTCGCCGGCGTGCTGGAACACGATCTTGCCGCTCTGGTCGATGATGTATTGCGCCGGCCAATACTGGTTGCTGTAGGCGTTCCAGGTCCTGGAGTCGTTGTCCTGCGCCACCGGATAGGTGATGCCATGGCGCTTCAGCGCGGCCTGCACGTTCGCGGCCGATCGCTCGAACGGGAATTCCGGCGTGTGCACGCCGACCACGACGAGGCCCCGGTCCTTGTATTTGGCATAGAGGTCGGTGACGTGCGGCAGCGTGTTGACGCAGTTGACGCAGCCATAGGTCCAGAAGTCGACCAGCACGACCTTGCCGCGCAGGTCGGAAAGGCTCAGCGGCTTCGAATTGAACCAGTTGGTGATCCCGGTGAAGTCGGGCGCGGTCTGCTGGCTTGCGGCGGCGGTGACGACAGGCGTCGCACGCGCAGCCTCGTCGCAGATGCCGGGGATGACGGCGCCGGTGACGGTGATGCCGATCAGTGCAGCAGACACGGCGAGCAGTTTGAGAGTCATGGAAGCGTCCTCCGGTGAAGTTTTGGGATAATGATCACAGGCCGATCTGGCCGGTGGGGTAGAAGCCGGTGAGCCACGCCACGATCAGCGTGTCGTATTGGAAATAGGCGGCGACCGCGAAGGCGATCACGACCACGCCAAAGCCCTGCTGCAGCCGCGGCGAGATCCGCGCGAGGCTGCGCACGCGCGTGGTCGCGGCCTGTCCGCCATAGGCTATTGCCAGCATCGGGATCGCCGCGCCGATGGCGTAGGCGACCAGCAGCGTGCCGGCCCAGGCCAGATTCTTCGAGGTCGCCACCAGCGTCAGGATCGAGCCGAGCACGGGGCCTGCGCAGGGCGTCCAGACCAGGCCGAGCGTGGTGCCGAGGATGAGGCCGCCGAGCGCGCCCTCGCGCTGCACGCCGCTCGAGTTGCCGAGATCGAGCCAGCCATTGAGCCGGATCGATAGCCACTCGAACGGCGCCGGCCAGAGCATCAGCAGACCGAAGCCGAGCAGCAGGATCGACGCCGCCTCGCGCAGCACGTTCGGATCGAAATCGAACAGGTGCGTGAGCGCACCTAACAGCAGCGCGACCGCGGAGAAGGAGACGACGAAGCCGAGCGCAATCATCGCGGGGCGCAAGTGCCCCACGCGCCCGATCGAGGCGCCGAGCAGGATCGGCAGCATCGGCAGCGTGCAGGGCGCGGCGATGGTGAGGATGCCGGCGAGGAGGGCGAAGAAAAGCTCGATCATGGCGCACTCGTGATGGAGGTCACGAGGCCAGTTCGGAATGAATGCGTCAGGCGTTACGCGACGTCACGCCTTCGTGACGGGGCGGTTGCCTGGTGGGGCAGGGGAGGCAATCGTGCCGACTACGGCGACGGTGCGCTCCCTCCCCCCTTGCGGGGGAGGGTGGGGGAGAGGGGTAGCCCAGGAAATGGTCCACCCATCTGCGCTCGTTCCGCGCGCTCACATTGAGAGAGTCCCCGTGTGGACCCCTCTCCCTGCCCCTCCCCCGCAAGGGGGGAGGGAATGAGAGAGCGGTGCCCGCCTAACTCAGCGGGAGAAACAGGAGCTTGCGGCGGCCGCCTCACCCCCAAATACAAAACGACCCGGACGGGGGCATCGTCCGGGTCGCTGGAGGTCTTGGGAGGTTTAACGAAACCGTATGTGATCTTTATAGGAGGGAAGTTTTTCCGCCTGATGTTGTCGTTTGTTTCAATTGTTTCGTCAGTGGTAACGCTTCCGTGTCCGGGGAGAGGGCCGGGATTCCGGTCCTATCCCTTTGAAATCATTGTCCTTAGGCGGCGAAACGGTCGACGCCGGCGCCCTTAAGCAAATCGGCCAGTTGCTTGCGGGCATAGAACATCCGCGTCTTCACCGTGCTCTGGGGGATGCCGATGATCTGCCCGACCTCTTCCACCGACTTCTCGTGGTAGTAGACGAGGTTGATGATCTCGCGATGCGCGGGCGACAGCTTGGCGACGCAGGCGCGCAAGATGGCGCTGGTGTCGCTGCGGTCGAGCGAGGTCTCCGGCGTGTCGCAATCGTCGGGGATCTGGCGCACGTCTTCCTGGTCGATGTCCTCGAACCGGCGCTGGCGCATCGCGGTCAGCGCCTTGAAGCGGGCGATCGAGAGCAGCCAGGTCGAGACCTGCGAGCGGCCCTGGAATTGGCCGGCGGTGCGCCACACGTCGAGGAACACCTGGCTGACCAGATCTTCCGCCGTGGTGGCGTCGCGCACGATGCGCAGGATGAAACGGTAGACCCGCACATTGTGCCGGCAATAGAGGATGTGCATGGCGGTCCGGTTGCCGTCGGCAATGCTCTCGAGGAGCATGTCGTCCGAAGTCGCCTGAGCGGCGATGATGCTCTGGCTGGCCTGGGCGTTGATGGCGATGACGTTCGGCATGGACTTGGCTCCCCGTAGCGCCGCAACCGAGCGGCGTTTCCTTGGACCAAAGTGTTAATCAGCCACCGTTTCGGGACGTCTGCGCGAAAAGCGGAAAATGGTTTCGTGCGCCGCCAAATTGTTTCGTCGGAGAGGACGCGACGAAACATTCGGGGCAAAAAACCGTGGAATTTCAATATACGGAAAATACGGGGGTGGGGATTTGTGGCTGGGCGGAGGCGCCTGGAACGTATTTCGGGGGATTGCGTTTGGTCGCGCGACACCCAGCGCCGTCGTCCCGGGGGCGACACGGGTAGCCGGGACGGCGATCCCGTAGGGTGGGCAAAGGCGCGAAGCGCCGTGCCCACGATCTTTTCGCGAGTAGGTGAGAACGGTGGACACGCTTCCGCCTTCGCTCTTCGAGCTACGGCGGACAAGTCGCTTTTGCCCACCCTACGGCATCTGGCTTCGCCGCCCGCCTTACGCCTTCTCGCCCCCAGGCGAGAACAGATAGCCGCCGCCGCGGATGGTGCGAATCACGGCGGGTTTTGCGGGATCGGGCTCGATCTTGCGGCGGATGCGCATGATGCGCAGATCGACCGCGCGGTCGAAGGCTTCGGCGTCGCGCGCGTTGGCGAGTTCGAGCAGACGCTCGCGCGACAGCACGCGCTTCGGATTGGCCGCGAACACTTTCAAGAGCCCGAATTCGGATGCGGTCAGCGGATGCTCGTTGCCCTCGTCGTCGCGCAGCGCCTGCGCTTCGAGGTCGAGCCATTTGGTGCCGAAGCGCACCAATTGCTCCTTGTCGGATTTCGCGGCTGCTGCCTCTGCCGCGGCCTTCACCGGCGTGCTCCGCCGCAGCACCGAGCGGATGCGCGCCATCAGCTCGCGCAGCTCGCAGGGCTTTGCCACGTAATCGTCGGCGCCGAGCTCGAGGCCGACGACGCGGTCGATCGGGCTCGCGGTCGCGGTCAGCATGATCACGGGCACGTTGATGCGGCTCTTGAGATCGCGAATGATCGAGAGCCCGTCTTCCTCGGGCATGTTGAGGTCGAGCACGACGAGATCGGGCATGCCGCCCTGGATCGCGGCGCGCAAGCTCTTGCCGCCGTCGCACAGCGTCACGGTGAAGCCGTGCATCTTGAGGTAATCGCCGACCATCTCCCGGGCTGGAGCTTCGTCGTCGACGATCATGATGTGCTGGCTTTGGGTCATGGTCTCTAGATCGGTATCTCGGTCGCGGGGAGGGTGATGGTGAAGGTCGAGCCCTTGCCGGGGCCGTCGCTGTCGGCGGTCACCTCGCCGCCGTGCATGTCGATGATACGCTTCACGATGGAAAGCCCAAGCCCCGTCGAGCTTTCGCCGGCGGTCGGCTTGGCGGACAGCCGCTGGAACCGGCCGAACAGGCGGCCGAGATCCTCCGGCGACAGGCCGGCGCCCTCGTCGCTGACGCGGACGACGGTGTCGCTGCCCTCATGGCTGACGGCGACGCCGATCTTGCCGCCGATCGGCGAGTATTTGATGGCGTTGCTGATGAGGTTGTCGATCGCCTCGCGGATGCGGTCGGTGTCGCACATGGTGACGATGTTGGCCGGTGCGGTGACGCTGATCGCCTGCTGCTTGTTGACGGCGAGCGGCTGGTTGGCCTCGGCGACCTCCTTCACCAGCGCGGCGACGTCGACCTGCTCGCGGCGGATGGTGATGTCGAAGGCATCGGCCATCGCGTCCGAGATCAGATGGTCGACCATCGTGGTCAGGCGCTTGGTGGCGTCGCGGATGTGATCGACCTGGGCGACCACGCCGCCTTCCGACGCGCCGGTCGAGATCAGCTCCTTCAGCATCTCGGTGCGGCCGAGGATGACGCCGAGTGGATTCTTCAGATCGTGCGCGACGGTGCCCAGGATCTCGTTCTTGAAGCCGTTGGCGCGCTGCAGCCGCAGCCATTGCGCCGACAGGCGGCGGTTGGCCTGCATCAGGGCGCGGGTGCGCTGGGCGACGCGGTCTTCCAGCTGGGTGTTGGCGTCCTGCAGCTGCTGGTAGAGGATGACGTTGTCGAACGCGATCGAGAGCCGGCTGGAGAAGATCTCGACCAGCGAGCGGTCGGTCTCCGACAGCTCGCGCTCGGCCTGCAGCAGCACCACCACCTCGCGGCCGCTTCCGGTGCGCAAATAGATCACGCTGCGATGGTCGGCGAATTCGTTCTTGCGGCGCTGGAACGCGGCCTCCACCATCTCGCGCAGCTCGGGGTCGAGCGCCTTCGACGACGTGGTGCCGATGAAGCGGCTGTAGCAGCCGCTGCCGGCGAGCACCGAAAGCTCGGGGTCGACGCCGCCATTGTCGCGCAGGACCAGTATACCGGCGCAGTCGACGTTGAGCAGCGAGGCGAGCTGGGTCAGCACACCTTCGGCGAGCCGCTGCATCGACTTGAAGTCGTACAGCGTGGAGGCAGCGTCGATGATGATCTCGAGCCCGCGCCGCGTCTGCACCATGCGCTCGAGCTGCTGATAGGAGCGCAGCGCCGCGGTCAGCGAGGTGAACAGCTTGTCGGCGGTGAGCTCGGTCTTGGCCTTGTAGTCGTTGATGTCGTACTGCACGATCACGCGCCGCTCGGGCGCCTGGCCGGGCTGGCCGGTGCGCAGGATGATGCGCACGGTCTCGTTCCTGATCTCGTTGCGGATGAACTCGACCAGCTCGAGGCCGGCCACATCCGTCTCCATGATGACGTCGAGCAGCACCGCGGCGATGTCGCTGTGCGCGGCCATCAGCTTGCGCCCTTCCGCCGCCGAATAGGCGGACAGGATCTCCAGGCTCTGGCCGTTGAGGCTGTAGTCCGAAAGTGCAAAACGGGTGCCGTCATGCACGGCCGGGTCGTCGTCGATGACGGCGATCTTCCACTTTCGTGCGTTCTGGTCCTCCGACGCGGTGCCGGTATCGTCGATCAGGTGGAGGACATCGTCCTGTTCGGCCATTGAGAAGTCCCGTCAGTCTCTGTGCTTTGCGCGCCGCCCTTGGCGACCCGGGGCATGATAATGCGAAAAGTGGTGCCTTGTCCCAGCTTGGATTCCAGCATCATGCGACCGCCGAGCTGCTGGGTGACAAGGTTATAGACGATATGCAGCCCGAGTCCCGTGCCACCTTCATTGCGCCGGGTGGTAAAGAATGGGTCAAAGGCCTGGCGCTGCACGTCCGGGGTCATGCCGGCCCCGTCGTCGGTGAAGATGATCTCGATATCGTCGGCCCCGCGCGGCCGCGCCGAGATCGTGATGGTGCCGGCGCGCCCGTCGGCGAAGGCATGGTTGGCGGCGTTGAGGAACAAATTGGTCAGGATCTGGCCGTAGGAGCCGGGATAGCCGTCCAGCAGCAGCCCCTCGGGCACGTCGACCTCGAGCGTGATCGGCGAGCGCTTCAGCACGGGCCGAAGGCTCGCGATGATCTGGTCGGTGGCTTCGCTGAGTGAGAACTGCCGCCGCTCGGCATGGGAGCGGTCGACCGCGACCTGCTTGAACGACTGGATCAGCTCGCCGGCGCGGGTGAGGTTGGCGACGAGTTGCTGCGAGGCGTCGCGCGAGGACTGCACGAACTCCTCCAGCTGCGAGCGGCGCAGGCCGCCGTCGCCCTTGAGCTGGGCCTCGAAGATCTCGGTCCGCCGGGCAAAGCTGGAGGCGACCGTGAGGCTGATGCCGATGGGGTTGTTGACCTCGTGGGCGACGCCGGCGACGAGACCGCCGAGCGCGGCCAGCCGCTCGGCATCGATCAGATTCTGCTGTGCGGTATTGAGCTCGAGCAGCGCGCTCTCGGCCTTCTCCTTCGACGCGCGCAGCTCATCCTCGGTCTCGCGCTTCGCGATGGCGTTCTCGCGGAATACTTCCACCGCGCGCGCCATGGCGCCGACCTCGTCGCGTGCCTTGGTGCCCTGCACCTCGCGGTCGAGATTGCCGAGCGTGATCGCGCGCATCGCGGCCATGATCTGCTGCAGCGGCAGGCGGATCGACAGCGCGATCAAGACGCCGGCGGTGAGGATGATGCCGAGGAAGATCACCGCGATCGACAGCACACGGCGGGAGATGTCGGCCAGCGTGCGGTCGAAGGTCTCCTGCGCCTTCTGCTCGCGCTGGCGCATCTTGGTGGAGAGGTCGTCGATGGCGCCGATCGCCTCGGCCTGGCTGGCGTCGATGGTGTTGCGCAGCAGCTCGGTGCGGCTCATCAGCTGCTCGGAGAGTTTTGCAAAACCCTCGCGCAGCGCGGCGGTGCGGGCCCCGAGGCGCTGCAGCGCCATGCGCTGGAGATCGTTGTCGGCGAGATCGATCATCACCGGAATGGTCTTCTCGATCGTCTCGGTGTGGCGGCGCGCATCGTCGGCGGCGCCCGATGACTGCGACAGATAGTAGGAATTGGCCGCGACCAGCATCGCGGTGAAGGCCTCGCGTGACTTGCCTAGCGAGGGCCAGATCAGCGCGTCGCGATGGCCGGTGGCGCCCTCGATGATGGAATAGAGCCCCGCCATGTCCCTGGCCGGGCCCTGCACCTGGTCCTCGTAGGTCTTGGCGATCGTCGCCTGCACGCTGCGCAGCTCGCCAAAGCCGTTGAGGAAGCGCTCGGTGGTGCGCTCCAGCTCCTCGACCGAGCCCGACAGCATCGGGTCCTTGGCGGCGCGGTTGCTCAGCGTGCCCAGCACCGCCTCGCGCAGCAACAGGATCTCGGCGAACAGGTCCGGGCTCGGCTGGTTGATGTAGCGGTGGATCAGATTGTGCAGGCGCCCGGTCTCGCTCTCGAGCAGCGCCAGGATGCGGTCGGATTCGCGCACCTGGCGCACGTCGTCCCAGGCCGAGCCCAGCACCTGCGAGCCGTTCCAGATCAGCGCCACCAGCACCACCACGACGGCGGAGTTCAAGCCCGCGATCGACAGGATGCGCCAGCGGATCGGCACGGCCCGGAGCGCGCCGACGAGCCGCGCGCGCACCCGCCCGAGCGGGCCGGGCGGCCTGTCTGCGTGCTCGCTGTTTCCAAGCGCGGGCAACTGGGCTCACTCCACCTTGCGGATGCGTTCGATCAGCGCGGCCGCCGCGGGCTCCTGGGCGGCCTTGGTGTAGATCGCGGCCATGGCGTCCTCGAACGGCTTGCGGTCGAGATCCCTGACGATGCTGACGCCGGCCGCGCGCGCCTTGAGCTGTGACTGCTCCTCGAGGTCGCGCCACTTCTCGCGCATGAACCGGCTGGAGCGCTGCGCGGCCTCCCTGAAGACGATCTGGTCCTCCGCCGAAAGGCTCCGCCAGGCCTTCAGCGAGATCACCAGCAC
This sequence comes from Bradyrhizobium sp. CCBAU 45389, assembly GCF_028128625.1. Lineage (NCBI taxonomy): Bacteria > Pseudomonadati > Pseudomonadota > Alphaproteobacteria > Hyphomicrobiales > Nitrobacteraceae > Bradyrhizobium > Bradyrhizobium sp. CCBAU 45389. The sequence goes on from NZ_LBIY01000077.1 coordinate 47,114, forward strand.
CTCGGGGCTCATCGTGTGCTCGGTCAGCGTGTAGTGCCCGGCATGCTTGTAATGGTCGGTCGTCACGAAGGATGGCCAGTTGTTTTCGGCGCCGTCGATCAGGTGGTTGGCAAGCCCGGTCAGCACCTGCCCATAGGGCATCTCGACCGGTTCTGCGCCAAGTGAGCGGATCATCTGGCTCATCAACTCCGACTGCTGCACCCGGATCCGCAGGCCCCGGAGGTCGGCGATGCTCCTGATAGGGCGGATACCGTTGTAGATCGACCGCGCCCCGGAATCGTAGAAGCAGAGCCCGACGAAGCCGTAGGGCTCGAAACTGTTCAGGATCTCGCCGCCGATCGGCCCGTCCAGCACCTTCTGCATGTGCTCGATGGACCGGAAAAGGAACGGCATGGCGAGCACGTTCATCGCCGGAACGAAATTGCCGATCAGGGCGACATTGGTCCGGTTGAGGTCGATTGCGCCGGCCCGGGTCTGCTCGATGGTCTCCTTCTCCTCGCCGAGCTGGCGGGAGTGGAACACCTTGACCTCGTGCCGGCCGCCGGTGCGCTCGGCGATCAGGGCGCCCATGTAGCGCAGCGCCTGCACGGTCGGGTAGTCCTCGGTCTGGGTGTCGGCGGCGCGAAACTCGCGCGCGACGGCGCCCGTCGCGCAGACGGCGAGCAGAAGCGCGACGAAGATCACCCCGGTCCGCGAGAGTTCGGCACGGCTCAACACTGGCACACTCAACCCCTCAGAGATGGAGTCTATGGCAGGAGGAAAAGGTTCAATGCAATCTAGCAGATGGTTAAGGGAAGGCCATCCCGCGCCCGGCCCGCGGGCTGATTGTGCGGCGCGGCGGCCTCTCATTCCCGTTGAAACCGCCAATGCCCCGCCTTAAGCAGGGACAGTCGCCTTTGTCGTGCGAGACGGGAAGAGCCATCGTGACGTCCACATCGCGCCTTCTGCAGATCGTCGCCGTCCTTACGGCTGTCGCATTGGCCGCGCCGGCGCGCGCCGCCACCGACATCGCGCTGTGGCACGCCATGTCCGGCGAGCTCGGGCGGCAGCTGGACAAGCTCGCCGCCGCCTTCAACGCCTCGCAACCGGATTACCGCATCGTCCCGACCTACAAGGGCAGCTACACCGAGACGGTGACGGCCGCGATCTTCGCCTTCCGTTCGCGCAGCCAGCCCGCGATCGTCCAGGTCAACGAGGTCGCCACCGCCACCATGACCGCGGCCAAGGGCGCGATCTATCCGGTGTTCAGCCTGATGCGGGACCAGGGCGAGCCGTTCTCGCTCAACGATTACCTTCCCGCCGTCTCCGGCTACTACACCGACGCGGCCGGCAACCTGCTGTCGTTCCCGTTCAATTCCTCGACGCCGATCCTGTACTACAACAAGACCATGTTCCGCGACGCCGGCCTCGATCCGGAGACGCCGCCGAAGACCTGGCCCGAGCTCGGCGCCGCTGCGAAGCGTCTGCGCGACCGCGGCGCGCCATGCGGCTTCACCACGTCCTGGCCGTCCTGGATTCACGTCGAGAATTTTTCCGCCTTCCACAACCTGCCGCTCGCGACCCGCACCAACGGCTTTGCCGGGCTGGATGCGGAATTGACCATCAACAATCCGTCTCTCGTGCATCACATCGCAGCGCTCAGCGAGTGGCAGAAGAGCAAGCTGTTCGACTATAGCGGTCGCGGACAAGCGGCCGAGCCGCGTTTCCAGAACGGCGAATGCGGCATCTTCATCGGCTCCTCGGCGACGCGCGCCGACATCAAGGCGAATTCGAAATTCGAGATCGGCTACGGCATGATGCCGTACTGGCCGGACGTGAAGGATGCGCCGCAGAACTCGATCATCGGCGGCGCCACGCTGTGGGTGCTGCGCGACCGGCCGCGCGAGGAATACAAGGGCGTGGCGCGCTTCTTCGCCTATCTGTCGCAGCCCGGCGTGCAGGCCGCCTGGCACCAGAACACCGGATATCTGCCGGTTACCCGCGCCGCCTTCGAGCTGACGCGGGCGCAAGGCTTTTACGAGCGCAATCCGGGCTCGGCGATCTCGTTCGAGGAGATTACGCTGCATCCGCCGACGGAGAACTCGAAGGGCATCCGGCTCGGCTCCTTCGTCCTGATCCGCGGCGTGATCGAGGACGAGCTGGAGCAGACCTTTGCCGGCCAGAAGAGCGCGCAGAAGGCGCTCGATTCCGCCGTCGAGCGCGGCAACAAGCTGCTCCGCCAGTTCGAGCGCGCCAGCCCGGAGCGGTAAACCCGTCGCTCGGGCGACCCTCGCGTCCTCGACGAATCCCATCCGACATCACGCAACCCGGAAGTGTGTGCGATCTCACACGCAACGCGGCCTGCGCCTGCGATAATCCCGCATGCGTGACGCCGAGAGGACGCCGACGCCTGCCGGTCGCCGGCAGCAATCATCTTCAAGCTCATTTCATCCATCTATTTTCGGAAAAAGTGCAATGGAGATCATCGATGCCCTGCACGTGCTGCATTATCCCGAACGACGTTCTGACCAGGCTGTCCCAGGACAAGAAGCTGTCCGCCCCGCTGCGCAAGCAAATGGTCGACACGGTCCAGATCAGCCATGAACTGCGCGAATTGCGGAACCAGGCCGCGAAATTCACCAGCGTGACCGCCGCGCGCACCAGAGGTTTGGTCACGCTGGCGGCGGCGCCGTCCGTCACCGTCTACGACTGCAAGCACACGCAGACGCTGCCGGGCACGCCGATCGCGAAGCCGAAGACGTCTTCGGATGCGTCGGTCAAGCGCACCTTCAACCAGACCGCCAAGGTCGCAAAATTCTACCAGCAGGTCTTCAACCGCAATTCGATCGACGACCACGGCATGACCATGATGTCGTCGGTTCACTTCGGCGAGAAGTACAACAACGCGATGTGGAACGGCTCGCAGATGATCTATGGCGACGGCGACGGCAGCATCTTCGTCGACTTCACCAGAGGCAATGACGTCATCGGCCACGAGCTCACCCATGGCGTCACCCAGCACAGCCTCCAGCTCGCCTATAGCGGCGATGCCGGCGGCCTCAACGAGAGCATCTCCGACTGTTTCGGCTCGATGTTCCGGCAGTGGGAGGCGAAGCAGGATGTCAAGAAAGCCGACTGGCTGATCGGCAAGGACATCATGGGGCCGGGCGCCAAGAAGAAAGGGTTCGCCTGCCTGCGCGACATGGCCAATCCGGCAGCCAAGCACTGTCTGGCGCCGCAACCGACCAAATATTCGCAAGTGACGCCGGGCATGGACCCGCATTATTCCAGCGGCCCGCCGAACCTCGCCTTCTACACGGCCTGCACCACGTTCGGCGGATACAGTTGGGCCAAAATCGGCCAGGTGTGGTACAATGCGCTTACCGGTTTCGGGCCGACGCCGAACATGACGATGAAGGCGTTCGCTGCGCGGACCCGGCAGGGTGCCCACACCTTGTATCCGGGCGATGCCGCCGTGTTCGCCGCCGTCGATGCGGGATGGAAGAAGGTCGGGCTGTAGCCGGGCCGCACGGCGTTACGAAAGGAAGCAAGCGTGGATCGCTTGAAGATCGAGCGCGTCGGAGGGTTCGCCGGCTTCGGCGGCCCTCACCTCAAGAGCCGCGGCGAGGTGGCATTGTCGGATCTGTCGGCTGCCGATCAGAATACGGTGGAGCAGCTGTTTGCCGATCCCGGCAAGGTCCCTGCCGCGCGACGGGGCCAGGCCGACGCGTTCAGCTACCGGATCACGCGCGGCGCGCAGACGATCGAAGTCCCCGAGCATGCGGTCCCCCCGGCCATCAAGAGCAGCGTCAAGGATGTGCTGGAATAGGCCGTGATGGAGGGGACGCTGCCGCCGGAGTCCGCGGGCGTTTGGGGCATGTCCGCGTCGACGAGCCTTGAGGCCTACCGCGCCTTGCGTGCCGACCGGGCGCGATGGCTGCCGGTCGCGCTCGACATCGCGCGCGGCCACGGTCTCGATGTCAGCGCGCCGCATGTGTTTGCGACAGGCACCAATCTCGTGGTCGGCTTCAGTGAGCGCCTGATCCTCAAGATCTTCCCACCGCTGCTGCGCGCGCAATTCGTCTCCGAGCGCGGCTCGCTGACGCAACTTGCCGGCCGGCTGTCCCTGCCGATCCCCGAGATCGTCGCGGAAGGGGTGCGTGACGGCTGGCCCTATCTCGTCATCACGCGCCTTGCCGGCACGCTCGGCTCGGAGGCCTGGCCGCACCTGCCGGAAGACCAGAAGGAGCGCGTGCTGCGCCAGATCGGCGAGACCATCGCGTCGGTGCAGCGGGCGCCGCTCGGTCCGCTCGCACACATCGAGCCGCGCTGGGGCGACTTCATGCGCGCCCAGATGCAGGGCTGCCGCGCCAGGCACGAGCGCCTCGGCCTTGCGCCAAAATTCCTCGAAGGCCTCGACGATCTCCTGCGCGATGCGGCCGCGCTGATTCCGATGGACGCACCGCCGGTGATCCTGACCGGCGAATATATCCCTGAGAATTTCCTGCTCGCCTGCGATGACGGCACATGGTCGCTCAAAGGCCTGTTCGATTTCGGCGACGTCCGCGCCGGCTGGTGCGACTACGACCTGCTCGGCCCCAGTGCCTTCATGGCGGCGGGACGGCCGGGGAGGGTGAAGAGCCTGCTCGAAGGTTTTGGCTATGCGAAGCCGGACGCCACGCTCAAGCGCCGCCTGATGGCCCTGATGCTGCTGCACCAGGCCAGCGACCTCAACAGCCACATCTGCATCGAGGGCTGGCAGGAGAGGGCGGACGATCTCGTCGAGCTGCAGGAGCTGATCTGGGCGGAGTGACTTCAGTGCGGCCGCGCGTTGAGACGCCGAGCCGTATCAACATCGTCGTCCTGGACAAGCGCAGCGAAGCGGAGCGCCGATCCAGGACCCATTACCCCAGGGAGCGGTTGCTGCGTGGCGCCGGTAACCACGGGTCTTCGCCAAACCGCTCCTTGGGGTAATGGGTCCTGGCTTTCGCCAGGACGACAGCGGAGGGCGGCGAGCGCCGCTCATTCAACAAGGGGTGTTGTCCCGGCCTTCGCCGGGACGACAGCTGAGAGGGCGCGCTCACCAAATGAGCCGGTCCCCGTGACAGTCTATTTTATGTGCAAATAACAATCTTTGTATGCAATGCCGTTGCGTAGGAAGCGACGGCCTCTTGCCGCAACAATCATAATTCATCAAAGACTTCAGTCGCTTATCGCGACCGTAAACGCCCGTTAAGCCTTGGCACGAACCTTGCGAATCCAGTTCCAACCAGAAACTTTGTGTTGGAGCGATTTCATGAAGCGCCGCGATTTCCTCAAGTCCGTTTCCGGATTGGCCGCTGGCGCGGCGCTTCCGGCCATGCCGACGGTGATCTCCTCCGCCAGGGCCGATGCGCGGTCGGAGACGCTGCTGATCGTCTCGGAAGGCGGCCCCAACAATCTCGACATCCACGGCGTCGGTACCAATGTGCCCGGCTATGAGGTGTCCTGGAATTGCTACGACCGCCTGATCAGCCACGAGATGAAGAGCGGCCCCGGCGGCGTGCCCTATTACGACCGCGACAAGTTCAAGGGCGAGCTCGCCGACGACTTCAAGATCGACGACATGTCGGTCACCTTCAAGCTGAAGAAGAACGCCAAATTCCACGACGGCGCGCCTGTCACCGCCAAGGACGTGAAATGGTCGCTCGACCGCGCCGTCAGCGTCGGCGGTTTCCCGACTTTCCAGATGAGCGCGGGCTCGCTCACGAAGCCCGAGCAGTTCGTCGTGGTCGACGATGCCACCGTGCGCGTCGATTTCGCCAAGAAGGATCGCCTGACGGTTCCCGATCTCGCCGTGATCGTGCCCTGCATCGTCAATTCGGAACTGGTGAAGAAGAACGCGAGCGAGAAAGACCCTTGGGGTCTCGAGTTTACAAAACAGCAGACCGCGGGCTCCGGCGCCTACAAGGTGACGAAGTGGACCGCCGGCACCGAAGTGATCATGGAGCGCAACGAGGATTGGGTCGGCGGTCCGCTGCCCAAGATCAAGCGCGTGATCTGGCGCATGGTGCCGCAGGCCGGCAACCGCCGTGCGCTGCTCGAGCGCGGGGACGCCGACATCTCCTACGAGCTGCCGTTCAAGGATTTCCAGGAGATGAAGGCGAACGGCAAGCTCAACGTGGTGTCGCTGCCGTTCTCCAACGGCATCCAGTATATCGGCATGAACGTCACCAAGCCGCCATTCGACAATGTCAAGGTGCGCCAGGCCATCGCCTATGCGTTGCCGTATCAGAAGATCATGGACGCCGTGCTGTTCGGTCTCGGCAATCCCATGTTCGGCGCGGCCAAGGACAAGGTCACCGAGGTCGCCTGGCCGCAGCCGCACAAATACAACACCGACATGGAGAAGGCGAAAGCGCTGCTCACTGAGGCCGGCTACGCCAACGGCTTCGAGACCACGATCTCGTTCGATCTCAATTTCGCCGGCGTCAACGAGCCGCTCTGCGTGCTGGTGCAGGAGAGCCTCGCCCAGCTCGGCATCAAGACCACCATCAACAAGGTGCCCGGCGCCAACTGGCGCACCGAATTGAACAAGAAGGAGATGCCGCTGTTCACCAACGTGTTCTCGGGCTGGCTCGATTACCCCGAGTACTTCTTCTACTGGTGCTATCACGGCAACAATTCCGTCTTCAACACCATGAGCTACAAGTCGGCGGAGATGGACAAGTTCATCGACGGCGCGCGCACGGCGGCTGCGACCGGCGACACCGCGACCTACGACAAGGATGTGAAGGGTTTCGTCGATCTCGCCTTCGCCGACGTCCCGCGCATCCCGCTCTACCAGCCCTTCGTCAACGTCGCGATGCAGAAGAACATCAGCGGCTACCAATACTGGTTTCACCGGAGGCTCGACTATCGCGCGATGGCGAAGGGGTGAGGCGATGATTGGCGCGAGCGATATGTCCGCGTCTCTCTGGGCATCGTGGTCGAGTGAGGTGAGCACGCTCTTCAGGCTCCCTCCCCCCTTGCGGGGGAGGGTTGGGGAGAGGGGTAGCCACGAACTCAGACCTCTCCCGGGGCCACCCCTCTCCCTAGCCCTCCCCCGCAAGGGGGGAGGGAACGCAGCAACGCTCGCGGCTAGCAGCGTGCCCAACACGCGCACGAGGAACTCATCATGCTGACCATGATCGGCAAGCGCCTGATGTTTGCGATTCCCTCGCTGATCGGCGTCGTCATCGTCACCTTCCTGTTGACGCGCGCGCTGCCCGGTGATCCCGCGGCGTACTTCCCCGGCCCCGCCGCGACGAAGGAAGCCGTCGAGCAGATCCGCAAAAAACTCGGCCTCGACAGGCCGCTGATCGAGCAGTTCTTCCGCTACACCAACGATCTCGCCCATGGTGATTTCGGCAACTCGCTCACCACCGGCCAACCGGTCGCGGCCGAGATCCGCAACCGCCTGCCGGCTTCGGCCGAGCTGACGCTGCTCGGCCTCATCGTCTCGATCGTCATCGCAATCCCTCTCGGCGTGCTGGCGGCGACACGACCAGGATCATGGGTCGACCATTTATGTCGGGTGACAACAACAGCTGGCGTGTCGCTGCCGGTGTTCTTCACCGGCCTCGTGCTGGTCTATGTCTTCTATTTCCGGCTCGGCTGGTCGCCGGCGCCGCTCGGCCGTCTCGACGTGTTCTACAGCGCGCCGCCGACCGTGACCGGCTTCTATCTGATCGACACGCTGATCGCGCGCGATTTTGAAGCGTTCCGCTCGGCGCTGAGCCAGCTCATTCTTCCCGCAACGACGCTTGCGATCTTCTCGCTGGCGCCGATCGCGCGCATGACCCGTGCCTCGATGCTGGCGGTGCTCGCATCCGAATTCGTCCGCACCGCGCGCGCCAGCGGCCTGTCGCCGGCGACCGTGATCGTCACCTACGCCTTCCGCAACGCGATGCTGCCTGTCATCACCACGCTCAGCATGGTGTTCTCGTTCCTGCTGGGCGCCAACGTGTTGGTGGAAAAAGTCTTCGCATGGCCGGGCATCGGCTCCTACGCGGTCGAAGCGCTGATCTCGTCGGACTTCGCGCCGGTACAAGGCTTCGTGCTGACCATGGCGGTCATGTACGTGCTGCTCAATCTCGTGATCGACATCTTGTACGGCGTGATCGATCCGCGTGTCAGGTTGGAGGGCTAAATCATGAGCTCCGTTGCGCCTGCTGTTGAACCTGTCGGCCCCGCGCGAACGTCGGGTCTCACTGCGATCCTCGAACAGACCCGCTACGTTCTCAGCGAGAACAAGGTCACCGGCTTTGCTTTCGCGCTGCTGATCGTGATCCTGATCGCGGCGATCTTCGGCCCCTATGTGGTGCCGTATGATCCGCTGGCCTCCGACACGGCTGCGGCACTGAAGCCGCCCTCGGCGGCGCACTGGTTCGGCACCGACCAATTGGGCCGCGATATCTTCAGCCGCGTGGTCGTGGCGACCCGGCTCGATACCTTCATCGCGATCGCCTCCGTCGTGCTGGTGTTCCTGATGGGCGGCCTCGCCGGCATCGCGGCCGGCTATTTCGGCGGCTGGACCGATCGCATCGTCGGCCGCATCGCCGACACCATCATGGCGTTCCCGCTGTTCGTGCTCGCCATGGGCATCGTCGCAGCCCTCGGCAACACCGTGCAGAACATCATCCTCGCCACCGCGATCGTGAACTTCCCGCTCTACGCCCGCGTCGCGCGCGCCGAGGCCAATGTCCGCCGCAACGCCGGCTTCGTGCAGGCCGCGCGTCTCTCAGGCAACGGCGAGTTCCGCATCCTCCTGGTGCACATCCTGCCGAACATCATGCCGATCATGATCGTGCAGATGTCGCTGACCATGGGCTACGCCATCCTCAATGCCGCCGGCCTGTCCTTCATCGGTCTCGGCGTCCGTCCGCCGACCGCCGAATGGGGCATCATGGTCGCCGAAGGCGCGGGCTTCATGGTCTCGGGCGAATGGTGGATCGCGTTGTTCCCGGGCCTTGCCCTGATGATCGCCGTGTTCTGCTTCAACCTCCTCGGCGACGGCCTGCGCGACATCGTCGACCCCCAGCGGAGGACGTGATGGCAAATTTCCGGCCGAAATTCACCAATGATTCCAACCCCGTTCTACTGTGCATGGGGTTGTTTTCGACCTTTTTGATTGGCGGGCATCCATGACCGCCCAGCCCCTGCTCGACGTCCAGGACCTCACGGTCGAATTCACCACCCGCCGCGGCATCGTCAAAGCCGTGCAGCATGTCAACATCTCCGTCGCCAAGGGCGAGACGCTGGCCATTGTCGGCGAGTCCGGCTCCGGCAAGTCGGTGACGTCCTATGCGGTGATGCGCATCCTCGACCGCGCCGGCAAGATCGCCGAGGGCTCGGTGATGTTCTCGGGCATCGACGTGAAGGCCGCGACCGAAGACCAGATGCGCGACCTCCGCGGCCGCGAAGTCTCGATGATTTTTCAGAACCCGCGTGCTGCCCTCAATCCGATCCGGAAGGTCGGCGACCAGATCGAGGACGTGCTGCGCACCCACGTGCAGCAGGCCCAGGTCACAGATGGCGGCGAGAAGGCGATCGAGGCGCTGGAGCAGGTCAAGATCGCTCGTCCGCGCGAGCGCTACCACGCCTATCCGTTCGAGCTGTCGGGCGGCATGTGCCAGCGCGTCGTCATCGCGCTCGCGCTTGCCTGCAATCCGCAGCTGCTGATCGCGGACGAACCGACCACCGGTCTCGACGTCACCACGCAGAAGGCGGTGATGGACCTGATCGTCGAACTGACAAAACGCCGTGCGATGTCGACCATCCTGATCACGCACGATCTCGGTCTTGCCGCGGCCTATTGCGACCGCGTCGTCGTGATGGAGAAGGGCCGCGTGGTCGAGACCGCCAAGGCCGCCGACATCTTCGCCAATCCGCAGCACCCCTACACCAAGAAGCTGATGCGCGCGACGCCGCGGCTCGGTGTGAGCTTGCGGGATCTTTTGCCGGAAGAGGAGAGCGCGTCTCCGTCCGCATCCGTCATGGCCGGGCCTGAGCCGGCCATCCATCACGCCTCGCAAGATGGCGCGAAGAGCGAGACGCCCCTCCTCCTCATCGAAAAGCTCGTCAAGGAATATCCCCGGCAAGGCGCCACGGCCACGCTCGGAAAGCTGTTCGGCCGCAAGCCGCCGGTGGAGCCGGACGTGTTCCGCGCGGTCGACGGCATCAGCTTCTCGATCGGCCATGGCGAGAGCGTCGGCCTCGTCGGCGAATCCGGCTGCGGCAAATCGACCACCTCGATGATGGTGATGCGCCTCTTGGACCAGACCTCCGGCCTGATCCAGTTCGACGGCGAGGACATCGGCGGCATTCAGCCTGCTGCCTTCGCCCGGCTGCCGCAGCGCAGCCGCATCCAGATGGTGTTCCAGGATCCGACCGATAGCCTCAACCCGCGCTTCACCGCCGCCCGCGCCATCGCCGACCCGATCATGCAGCTCGGCGACATCAAGGGGCGCGATGCGCTCCGCGCCCGCTGCGAGGAACTGGCCACCATGGTCGGCCTGCCGCACAATCTGCTCGACCGCTTCCCGCACCAATTGTCCGGCGGCCAGAAGGCCCGTGTCGGCATCGCCCGTGCCATCGCCCTGCATCCGAAGCTGGTCATCCTGGACGAGCCGACGGCGGCGCTGGACGTCTCGGTGCAGGCGGTGGTCCTCAACCTGCTTCAGGACCTCAAGGTGCGGCTAGGTATGAGCTATCTGTTCGTCTCGCATGATTTGAATGTAGTGCGCTTGCTGTGCGATCGTGTCATTGTCATGCGGACGGGTGGAATCGTCGAGGAAGGCTCTTCCGAAGAGGTCCTCAGCGATCCCAAGGACGACTACACCAAGGAGCTGCTGACGGCGATCCCGCATCCGCCGTTGCCGGTACACTGAGAGCGCACTGATTGTTTGGGAGCGTGATGGCCGAGCCGCTGGACGACTATATCGACGCCGTATCGAAAGCGCTGGCGCTGCCGGTCGAGGAGGCCTTCAGGCCCGCGGTCCGCGCCAACCTCGAAGTCTCGCTGCGGCTCGCCCGCCTCGTCGATGAATTCACGCTGCCGGACGAGACCGAGCCGGCGCCGATCTTCACCGCCTGACGCCGTCATGACCGCCAAGCCAGAGATGAACGCTTCCGACATCGCGAAAGCGGTGGCCGGCGGCCAATTGTCCGCGCTCGCTGCCACCGAAGCCGCGCTCGCGCGCATCAAGCAGCACGACACGGTCCTCAACGCCTTCACTGACGTCACCGCCGAACGCGCCCGCGCGAAAGCGCGCGCGATCGATGCGGACGTCGCCGCGGGCAAGACGGTCGGCCCGCTCGCCGGCGTGCCCTTCGCCGTGAAGAATCTGTTCGACGTCGCTGGCCTTGCCACGCGCGCCGGCTCGAAGATCAACCGCGACCTCGCGCCCGCCAAGCGCGACGCCACGCTGATCGAGCGGATGGAAGCGGCCGGCGCCGTCCTCGTCGGCGCGCTCAACATGGGCGAATACGCCTACGACTTCACCGGCGAGAACATCCATGACGGTCCCTCGCGCAATCCGCATGACACCACGCGGATGAGCGGCGGCTCGTCGGGCGGCTCGGGCAGCGCCGTCGGCGGCGCGCTGGTACCGATTGCGCTCGGCTCCGACACCAACGGCTCGATCCGCGTGCCCTCCTCGTTCTGCGGCATCTTTGGCCTGAAGCCGACCTATGGCCGGCTGTCGCGGGCGCGCTCGTTCCCGTTCGTCGCGAGCCTCGATCATCTCGGCCCGTTCGCGCGCTCCGTCACCGATCTCGCGCTCGCCTACGACGTGATGCAGGGGCCGGACGCGGACGACGGCGCCTGCACGACGCGTGGGTTAGAGCCCGTCATGCCGCTGCTAGCTGAATCCATCGCGGGCTTGCGCGTCGCGATTGCCGGCGGCCATTTTCAGAAGAACGTGTTTCCGGAAGCTGTCGAAGCCGTCGGCCGCGTCGCCAAGGCGCTTGGCGCAACGCAGGTGATCGATGTGCCCGAAGCCTCGCGCGCCCGTGCGGCAGCCTACGTCATCACCACCACCGAAGGCGCCTCGCTGCATCTCGATCGCCTGCGCAAGCGTCCGAACGACTTCGATCCCGCCGTGCGCGACCGTCTGATCGCCGGCGCCATGGTGCCGGCAGCGCTGGTCGACCGCGCACAGAAATTCCGCCGCTGGTATCGCGCGCAACTCGCCGAGATATTCAAATCGGTCGACGTGCTGATCGCGCCGGCAACACCCTGCACCGCGCCAAAACTCGGCCAGGTGAATTTCAATCTCGACGGCGTCGAGCTGCCGGTGCGCGCCAATATCGGCATCCACACCCAGCCGATCTCCTTCATCGGTCTGCCCGTCGTCGCCGTCCCGGTGCCGCTCGAGCCGCTGCCGATCGGCGTGCAGATCATCGCTGCGCCCTGGCGCGAGGACGTCGCCTTGCGCGTCGCATACGCCCTGGAACAGATGGGCGTCGTCGCCGCGCCATCGCCGAGAGGATTCTGAAATGGAGATCGATCTCCCCGAGGTGATCGCAGAAGTCAAAGCCGCGTTCGAGCGCTATGAGCAGGCCCTCGTCAGCAATGACGTCGCCGTGCTCGGCGAGCTGTTCCGCAACGATCCCCGCACGCTGCGCTATGGCATCGGCGAGAACCTCTACGGCTACGAGGCGATCTCCGGCTTCCGCGCCGGCCGCTCGCCGGTCGGGCTGAACCGCCGCACCGCCAAGACCGTGATCACCAGCTATGGTCGCGACACGGCCGTGGCCTCCACCTTGTTCTATCGCGATACGGCGCCCGGCAAGGTCGGCCGGCAGATGCAGACGTGGATTCGCTTCCCGGAGGGCTGGCGTGTCGTCGCCGCCCATGTCAGCATCATCGACGAGCCGAAAGAGACCTGATCGAATGACGCTTGACGATCTTCCGCCCGGGACACTGCCGGCTGAGCCGGTGGTGCCCCGCGTCGACCGGGCACTGCCGTCGGTGCAGAAGGTCACGCGCGCCGAGGAGCTGCGCCTGCAGCTTGCCGACGAGATCGTGCGTGGAACCCTGGCGCCGGGCTCGCCGCTGGACGAGACCGACATCGCGCGGCGCTTCAGTGTTTCGCGCACGCCGGTGCGCGAGGCGTTGCGGCAGCTGGTCGCGAGCGGCCTGGTCGAGGCGCGGCCTCATCGCGGCGCGGTGGTGGCGCAGCCCTCGATCGAGCGTCTCAAGAGCATGTTCGAGGCGATGGCGGAACTCGAGGCGTTGTGCGCCGGCCTTGCCGCCGAGCGCATGTCCCCTGCCGAGCGCCATGCGCTCGAGGCCGTCCACGAAGAGCTGCGGCTCTTGAGCTACGCCGGCAATCCCGAGCGCTTCCACGAGGTCAACGAGCGCTTCCACAACACGATCTATGCGGGCTCGCAGAACGGCTACATCGCCGAGATCACGCTGGCGACGCGCGTGCGCGTGCAGCCGTTCCGCCGCGCCCAGTTCCGCAATCTCGGCCGCCTCGCCAAGTCGCAGGCCGAGCACGACCGCGTCGTCGTCGCCATCATGCGCGGCGACAAGCAGGGCGCCGCCGCCGCCATGCGCGCCCATATCGAACTGGTGCGTGGGGAGTACGAGATCTACGCGGTGTCGGTGTAGGGCCGCACACACACAGTGCCGTAGGGTGGGCAAAGGCGCAAAGCGCCGTGCCCACGATCTTCTTCATGATGGACGGAATGGTGGGCACGCTTCCGCCTTCGCTCTTTGAGCTACGGCGGACAAGTCGCTTTGCCCACCCTACGAGACCTACGTTGTCGCGGCTTCCTTCATGAAGGCGCGCCAGCCACCATACGCCGTAATATCCCGCGCCTCGCCCAGCACCTCGGGCTCGACGAGAAAGCCCTTCACGCTGCGGCCATCGGCAAGCCAAATCGTGCCGATCGCCATCGGCGCGGGAATTGCGTTGACGAACTTGCCGAACGCCGCCGCAGACAGTGACCAGATCTCCAGCTCGATCGCAGAACCCTTGCCGGCCTCGACGCGCAGCATGCCGGGCTTCGGTGGCGTGGTCGGAAGCGCATAGAGCTTGTAGTCGGGCGCCGTCTTGGTCGCTTCGACCAGCCTCGCGCTCAACGCCTTCAACTCGCCGTTCAGCGCCATGCCGGAGAGATGCGCCCCGACGACTGCGATTGGAATCTCATCGACGCCGCTTGCAGGCAGCGGCGCGAGCGGGGCCTGCGCCACACCCTTCGCGCCAACGGTCAGCTTCGTATCGGCATGAAATACGCGGCCGATGCTCGCGAGCAGCGCATCGCGTCCTGCGGGCGCGAGCAGCGTGATGCCGAACGGGATGCCATCGCTGCGCATCGAAGCCGGCACCGCGAGGCCGCTGAGGTCGAGCAAATTCACAAAGTTTGTGTAGGTGCCGAGCCGGCTGTTGAGCTCGATCGGATTGGCGAGCACCTGCGCGGTCGTGTAGGCGGTCGGGGCGGTCGGCAGCACCAGCGCGTCGATGTTCGCAAACGTGCGCTCGGCGATCTTGCGCAGACCCTGCAGGCGATAGAGCGCCGAGAAGGTTTCGGCCGCGGTCAGCCGCGCGCCAGCCGCGGTGATCTCGCGCGTCACCGGATGAATTGAGTCGGGTGCCGAGGCGAGCAGGTTCTTGATCACCAGATAACGCTCGGCGACCCACGGTCCTTCATACAGCAGCCGCGCGGTCTCGTAGAACGGCTCGAGGTCGAACTCGACCAGATCAGCGCCAAGTGCGGTCCAGCGCTTCAGCGCATCGGCATAGGCGGCTTCTGATTTCTTGTCGCCGAAGAAGATGAGCTGACCGTTGCGCGGCACGCCGAGGCGCAAGTTTGCGGGGAATTGCGTGAGCGGACCAAGTGGCCGGTCGCGCGAGAACGGATCGGCCTGGTCGGGGCCTGCCATCACCGAGAGTGCGAGTGCGGCATCGTCCACAGTCAGTGCGAACACCGAGATGCAGTCGAGCGTGCGGCAGGCCGGCACCAGGCCCGCGGTCGAGATCATGCCGAGGCTCGGCTTCAGCCCGACGATGTTGTTGAGCATCGCCGGCACGCGGCCCGAGCCGGCAGTGTCCGTGCCGAGCGACAGCGGTACGAGGCCGGCGCCGACAGCGGTTGCCGAGCCCGAGCTCGATCCGCCGGGAATCAGATCCTCGCGGATCGAGTTCTTAGGAATGCCGTAAGGCGAGCGCACGCCGACGAGGCCGGTCGCGAACTGGTCGAGATTGGTCTTGCCGGTGATGATGGCGCCCGCCGCGCGCAGGCGCTCCACCGCAGTCGAATCGTGGGTGGGCGCATAGGAGAACGCCGGGCAGGCCGCCGTGGTCGGAAAGCCCAGCGCGTCGATATTGTCCTTCACCGCGACCGGCACGCCATAGAGCGGCAGGCTGGCCGCATCCGCGCGGGCGGCGAGTTTCTCGGCCTCCGTGATCGCGTCCTTCTCGTCGCGCAGGCTGATGAACACGGCGGGATCGTTGTAATCGCGGATGCGCTGATAGGTCCGCGCGATCGTCTCTGCCGGCGTCATCGTCCCCGCGCGATGCGCGGCCACAATCGCGGCGATCGTTTCAGGCTGCTCAGCCCCCATGGCGTCCAAACTCCGGCAACAGGTGTCACCCGGATTGAAGCAAGCGATGTGCCATTGTGTACACAATCCGGGCAGGGCGGTTGCTCCGGATATTATCGTGAGATCAGTGGCTTGGGGATATTTCGTCGGCAGGGCAGGCCATCACATCAGCGCCCCGCCAAGGGCATTTGCATAAATTTTAGGCGGACTGGGTCAAGTGAAGCCGGCAAGGATACGAAGCAGCTGCTCCCGGTTCTCCTTGCCGATCTTTTCTTCGACATTCCGCTCGTGCTCGGCGGCGAGACGCTTGAACTTCGCCAGCGCGGTGGCGCCCTGCGCGGTGAGATGCAGCGCGTGGGAGCGCCGGTCCTGTTTCGACTTGATCCGCTTCACCAGCTTGCGCTGCTCGAGGCTGTCGAGCAGATGCACCAGGCGGGCGCGCTCGATGCCGAGGCGTTTTGCTACCGCCATCTGGGACAGGCCGGGATTGGCGCCGATCACCGTCAGCACCGAATATTGCGTCGGCCGGATATCGACATCGCCGAGCGTCCTGGTGAAGTCCTGGAAAATCCAGATCTGGAAGCGCCGCACCGCATAGCCGGCGTGGCCGACCAGTGCATCGAGGCCGATCTCGTCCGCGTCGATCCGCCGCGCGGCGCCGTTGCCTCTGCGTTTGCGTGGGGAAGTCTGCGCTGCCGTGGCTGTCACATCGTGTCTCCTGCCGGGCAACCTTAGCGCCTCGACGATCCGAACGAAAGATTGTTGTTGACGACAACAATTGTCCTGCCCAACATTATGGTCAAAGCAGCCCGGAACGAGGCTGCAGCCGATCCCTGCTACGGGCGAGGAGGAAACCATGACAACCGCCGCACGCGGTGAAGCTTCAAGCCTGTTCGCAGCGCCCAGGACCGTCGCCGAGCATCGCGCCGACGGCAGCATCGTGCTGCGTTCGCCCGAGCCCTTGCGCGAGAGCGCCCGCTGCATCGGGGACTGGCTGGAGCATTTTGCGCGGCAGACGCCCGACACGATCTTCCTCGCCGAGCGTGGAAGCATCGACGCGCCATGGACCACCGTCACCTACGCGCAGGCTCTGCGGCAGGTGCGCGGGGCGGCGTCGTGGGTCCTCGCACAAGGCCTCAGCGTGGAGCGCCCGCTTGCAATCCTCTCCGACAACAGCATCGATCACGCTCTGCTTGCACTGGCCGCCCAGCATGTCGGCGTGCCCTCGGCCGCGATCTCGCCGGCCTATTCGCTGATGTCGAAAGATTTTGACAAGCTCAAGAGCATGATCGCGTTGCTGGAGCCCGGTGCGATCTATGTCTCTGCGACAAAGCCGTTTGCGGCCGCGCTGGCCGCGATCGAGCCGCTGCACAACGCGCAGATCATCAGCGGCAATGCCGATGACGCCGATGCGCTCGCGTTCCGCGCCGTTGCAGCAACCCCGGAAAGTCCGGAGGTAGCAAAGGCTTTCGCTGCGCTCACGCCTGATACGATCGCAAAATTCCTGTTCACGTCAGGCTCGACCGGAACGCCCAAGGCGGTCATCAACACCCAGCGCATGCTGACCTCGAGCCAGCAGGCCAAGGCGCAGACCTGGACGTTCCTCGAGCAGAGCCGCGATCTCGTCATTCTCGACTGGCTGCCCTGGAGCCACACCTTCGGCGCCAACCACAATTTCAACCTCGTGCTGCGCAACGGCGGCTCGCTCTATATCGACGGCGGCAAGCCTGCGCCCGGTCTGTTTGCGACGTCACTCGCCAATCTGAAGAGCGTGATGCCGACGGTCTATTTCAACGTGCCGCGCGGCTTCGACATGCTGATCGCGGCGCTACGCGGCGACGAGGAGCTGCGCCGCCGCTTCTTCAGCGAAGTGAAATTCGCCTTCTATGCCGGTGCGGCGCTGCCGCAGAATCTCTGGGATGCGCTCGAAGAGCTCTCCGTCGAGACCGTCGGCCGTGCGCTGCCGATGGTCTCGGCCTGGGGCTCGACCGAGACCTCGCCGCTCGCGGCCGACTGTCATTTCCTCGCCGAACGCTCCGGCAATATCGGCGTGCCGATTCCCGGCACCGAATTGAAGCTCGTCCCGTCAGGCGACAAGCTCGAGGTGCGCGTGCGCGGCCCTAACGTCACGCCGGGCTACTGGAAGGCGCCCGAGCTGACGAAGCAGGCGTTCGACGAGGAGGGGTTTTATCTAATCGGCGATGCGGTGAAGCTTGCCGATAGCGCGCGGCCGGAGCGCGGCCTGTTCTTCGACGGCCGTGTTGCGGAGGACTTCAAGCTGAATTCCGGCACCTGGGTCAGTGTCGGCACGCTGCGGGTGGCCGGCATCGCCGCGCTGGCGCCGCTCGCGCAGGACATTGTCGTGTCAGGCCATGGCGGCGACGAGGTGCGCTTCCTGGTGTTTCCGAACATCGCGGCCTGCCGCGCTCATGCCGGCTTGCCCGAGACGGCAGCTGTGGGCGACGTGCTGGCGCATGCCAAGGTTCGCAGCGCGATCGCGCAGGGTCTCGCGAAGCTGAAACGGCAGAGCGCAAACTCCTCCGGCCATGCCACGCGCGCGCTGCTGCTCGCCGAGCCGCCGTCGGTGGACGGCGGCGAGATCACCGACAAGGGCTACATCAACCAGCGCGCCGTGCTGACACGGCGTGCGGAGGCGGTGGCGCGGCTGAACGACGATGCGTCGGGGGAGTGGGTCGGGTTGTAACGGCCGAGGTAGCGAAGCCACATTCCGCTGTCATTCCGGGGCGCGCCTCTTGGCGCGAGCCCGGAATCCATTTCACCGCAGGTGGTTGCACGATGGATTCCGGGTTCGCGCTGCGCGCGCCCCGGAATGACGAGCGGGATACGCCAGTCATCCTGTCGCAATATCCTGCCGATTCTTTTGTTGCCTAAGCAACTAATTTGTGCGAACCGTTCGAGACGAGGACGACGGCGGGCGAACCGCTGCGTCCGATCTCGGAGGAAACAATGCTCGGCAGGAAGGGTGCCGCGGGCACACGCGGGCGCATGCCCAAAGCCGCCAGTACGACGCAGCCGCGGCGCGGCGCGTCAGCTGTAGCCGCTGTCGGTCACCGCGCCGAGATTCTCGTGCAGCCGGCGGAGCAGATCGATCAGCATCTCGCGCTCGTCCTTGCTCAGGCAGGACAACAGGCGCCGCTCGCGCTCGAACGCTGCCACGATCACCTTGTCATGGGTGGCGCGGCCCCTTGCGGTCAGCGAGATCGAATGGGTGCGGCCGTCGTTGGGATCGGTGCGGATCGAGATCAGCCCGCGCTTCTCGAGGCCGGCGAGCGTTCGGCTCACGGGCCCCTTGTCGAAGCCGATGACGTGGCAGATGCGCGAGGCGGGAATGCCGGGCTCGATCGCCAGCAGCGACATGATCCGCCATTCCGTGACGTTGACGCCGAACTGCTTCTGGTAGAACGCGGTCGCGCTGTTCGAGAGCTTGTTGGCGATGAAGGTGATGAACGCCGGCACGTAACGCTCGAGGTCGAGCGTCGGCCCCGCATCCGTGGGCGCGGGCTTCTGGCGGGCTTTGGTCGAGGACGGCGGCATATCGGGCTTCTGACTCGCGAGGTGCCCGAAGACCTAAGGGCATGCGCCGCCCTTTCACAAGATCAAAATGAGGGAGGACTTCAATGAGCGCACCCGGCTCCGCCGTATCAGGCGTCCCGCATCTCGACGTCGATCCCTTCGACATGAATTTTTTCGCCGACCCCTATCCCACGCATGAGCTGCTGAGGGAGGCGGGGGCGGTGGTCTATCTCGACAAGTGGAAGGTCTACGGCGTGGCGCGCTATGCCGAGGTCCATGCCGTGCTGAACGATCCCGCGACGTTCTGCTCCAGCCGCGGCGTCGGCCTGTCCGATTTCAAGAAGGAGACGCCGTGGCGGCCGCCGAGCCTGATCCTGGAGGCCGATCCACCTGCGCACACCCGCACCCGCGCCGTGCTGTCAAAAGTGCTGTCGCCGACCGTGATGAAGCAGGTGCGCGACCGTTTCGCCGCGGCGGCGGAGGAGCGGGTGGATGCGCTGATCGAAAAGCGCAGCTTCGATGCAATCACGGACCTCGCCGAGGCGTATCCGCTGTCGATCTTTCCCGATGCGCTCGGGCTGAAGGCTGAAGGCCGCGAGCATTTGATTCCCTATGCGAGCGTCGTGTTCAACGCCTTCGGTCCGCCCAACCAGCTCCGCCAGGAGGCGATCGAGCGTTCGATGCCGCACCAGGCCTATGTCGCCGAGCAATGCCAGCGCGAGAACCTTGCGCCTGGCGGCTTTGGCGCCTGCATTCATGCGCAAGTCGACGAGGGCGCCATCACGGCCACCGAGGCGCCGCTATTGGTGCGCTCGCTGCTGTCGGCGGGCCTCGATACGACGGTCAACGGCATCGGTGCGGCGGTCTATTGTCTCGCACGCTTTCCCGATCAGTGGCAGCGCCTGCGCGGCGATCTCTCGCTGGCGCGCGGCGCTTTCGAGGAGGCGGTGCGGTTCGAGAGCCCGGTGCAGACCTTCTTCCGCACCACCACGCGCGAGGTCGAACTGTCGGGCGCGCGGATCGGCGAGGGCGAGAAGGTGCTGATGTTCCTTGCTGCCGCCAATCGCGACCCCAGGCGCTGGGACAGCCCCGACAGCTACGACATCTCCCGCCGCACCTCCGGCCATGTCGGCTTCGGCTCCGGCATCCACATGTGTGTCGGCCAGCTCGTCGCCCGCCTCGAAGGCGAGGTGATGCTGACGGCGCTGGCCCGTCGCATCGCGAAGATCGAGATCACGGGCGAGCCGAAGCGCCGCTTCAACAACACGCTGCGCGGGCTCGACAGCCTGCCTGTCACCATCACCCCGGCCTGACGAGGAGTTTTGATGCCCGCCATCACCTTCATTCATCCCGACGGCAAGTCCGACCGCGTCGAGACCGCAGGCGGCGAGAGCGCCATGCAGGCTGCGACCCGTCACGGTCTCGACCGCATCCTGGCCGAATGCGGCGGCAACGCCATGTGCGCGACCTGCCACGTCTATGTCGACGAGAGCTGGCTCGCGCACCTGCCTGCGATGGCCGACGACGAGGACGCGCTGCTCGACGGCACCGCCGCCGAGCGGCTGCCGAACAGCCGGCTGTCCTGCCAGATCAACATCACGCCCGAACTCGATGGGCTCGTGCTGCGTCTGCCGGATCGGCAGGTCTGAATCTCGATGTGCCGGCAACGACCGGCGACCAACACACAGGGGAGGGAATGATGAAGCATCTGAAGTGGACGCTCGCGCTGGCCGCGAGCCTGATGGCCGGCGCGGCGAATGCCGAGATATCGGACAACGTCGTACGCATCGGCGTGCTCAATGACATCTCGGGCATCTTCCAGGACACCAACGGCATGGGCTCGGTCGAGGCCGCGCGCATGGCGGCGGAGGATTTCAACGGCGGCGGCAAGGGCATCAAGGTGGAGATCGTCTATGCCGACCACCAGAACAAGGCCGACGTCGGCAATGCCATCGCGCGCAAATGGCTCGATGTCGAAGGTGTCGATGCCATCGTCGACGTGCCGAATTCGGCCGTCGGCCTCTCCATCAACACGCTGCTGCGCGACAGCCGCATGACCTTCCTGGCGTCCTCGACGGCAAGCTCGGATCTCACCGGCAAGGCCTGCTCACCCAACACTATCCAATGGGTCAACGACACCTGGGCGACCGGCAACACCACCGCGGCCGCAATGGTGTCGCGCGGCGGCAAGGACTGGTACTTCCTCACCGTGGACTTTGCGCTCGGCAAGGGCATCGAGGCGGAAGCGCAGAAATACATCGAGTCGCATGGCGGCAAGGTGATCGGCTCGTCAAAACATCCGCTCGGCACCTCCGATTTCGCCTCCTTCCTGTTGCAGGCGCAGAGCTCGAAGGCGCAAGTGATCGGCCTTGCGAATGCCGGCGGCGACACCATCAATGCGGTGAAGCAGGCCGCCGAGTTCGGCATCCAGCAGAGCGGGCAGAAGCTCGTCGCCTTCCTGCTCTTCATCAACGACGTCCACGGCATGGGCATCAAGGTCGCGCAGGGCCTCCAGCTCATGGAAGCCTTCTACTGGGACATGAACGATGATACCCGCGCATTTGCCAAGCGTTTCGCCGCGCGGCCCGGCATGAACGGCAAGATGCCGAGCGGCAACCAGGCCGGCGTCTATGCTTCGACGCTCGCCTATCTCAATGCGGTCGCGGCGACCGGCAGCGACAATGCCAAGGACGCCGTGCCGGAGATGAAGAAGTTCAGGGGCAAGGACAAGCTGTTCGGCGACACCACGATCCGCCAGGACGGCCGCGTCGTGCATCCGATGTACCTGTTCGAGGTGAAGAAGCCGGAAGAGTCGAAATATCCGTACGACTATTACAAGCTGGTCTCGACCATTCCGGCGGACCAGGCCTTCCGACCGCTGGCGGAAGGTGGGTGCGAATTGGTGAAGTAGCGGGAGAGAGCGCGGTCTGTCACCCTCCCCTGGAGGGGGAGGGTCGATCGCGCGCAGCGCGAGCGGGGTGGGGTGATCTCTCCTCGCGGGCACTCCTCGAAGCGGAGAGACTGTCGCCCCACCCCGTCTCATGTCTCGCTTCGCTCAACATGCGCCGACCCTCCCTCTCCAGGGGAGGGTAAGAGAAACGCCCTTACACCACCTTGCTCGACCCCTGCGTGATCAACCGCGCCGCCCGCTGATCCCGCGCGTAGATCCAGAGCCAGCTCAGCGCGACGCTGAGGCGGTGGCGCAGGCCGATCAGGAAGTAGATGTGGGCGATGCCCCAGATCCACCACGCGATGGTGCCGCGCAGCTTGACCTTGCCGAAATCGATGATCGCGAGCCGCTTGCCGATCTGCGCGAGGTTGCCGGAATGCTTGTAGCGAAACGCGCCTTGATTCTCGCCGCGCAGCCGTGCCTTGATGGTTTCGGCGACGTGGCGTCCCTGCTGCTTGGCGGCCGGCGCGATGCCCGGCACCGGCTTGCCGTCCCAGGCGTTGATGCTGACGGTGTCGCCGATCGCGAAGATCTCGGGATGACCTGGAATGGTGAGGTCGGCCTCGACCTGCACGCGCCCGGCGCGATCGCTCGGCGCACCGAGCCATTCGGCGGCGGGTGAGGCGCGCACGCCGGCGGCCCAGATGCGGGTCTTGGCCTCGAGCAGCTTGCCGCCGAACACGACGCCCTCGCGGTTGATCTCGGTGACGGCCTGTCCCAGCACGACCTCGACGCCGATCTTTTCCAGCGAGGCCTGCGCATACGCGGAGAGTTCGTCGGGGAAGCCCGCGAGCACGCGCGGACCGGCCTCGATCAGCACCACGCGTGCCTTGTGGGTGTCGATGTTGCGGAAGTCGGCGGGCAGGGTGTGATGCGCCATCTCGGCAATGGTGCCGGCGAGCTCGACCCCGGTCGGGCCGGCGCCGACGATGACGAAGGTCAATCGCGCCGCGCGCCGCTGCGGATCGGTCTCGCGTTCGGCGCGCTCGAATGCCACCAGGATGTGCCGGCGCAAGGTGGTCGCATCCTCCAGCGTCTTCAGGCCCGGCGCCCATGCCTCCCATTCGTCATGGCCGAAATAGGCGTGCCGTGCGCCGGTCGCGAGCACCAAGGTGTCGTAAGGCACCTCGCTGCCGTCGTCGATCAGCACGCAGCGCCGCTCGGCATCGACGCCGCTCACCGTGGCAAACAGCGTCGTCACCTCGCGCCGGTCGCGCATTAAATGCCGGATCGGCCAGGCGATCTCGCTGGTCGCGAGCGAGGCAGTCGCGACCTGGTAGAGCAATGGCTGAAACAGATGGTGGTTGCGGCGGTCGATCAGCGTGATCTCGACCGGGGCGCCTGCGAGCCGATGAGTCGCCTCCAGCCCGCCGAAGCCGGCGCCGACGATGACGACGCGATGGGGATTTGCGGCCATGATGCACCTCGAATCTCGCTGCTTCTCTTACTTATTTAAGTGCGGATTGGGCCGCGCGGTCCAATAGCCGTCATCAATCGCGGCATAGGCCGGGTGTATCGAACATCCCGCGAAAAAGCGCCGCAGTCCCCGGACCGGCCCTAGGCCGGCCTCGGTCGAAGTGAGTAGAATTATATTTCTTGCCATCGCCGATTGGGGCGAAATATGGTGCAGGGGTAGGCGCTGAGCCATTGGCGGCTCGACAGATTTTGCGTTCAATAGAGACAGGCCCGGGGCGGCGATCACCCCGTTTCCGGGACCAATAATAAGGAGGGGAGTGGTTATGAGGACGGCATTCTGGCTGGCGGGCGCAGCGGCGCTGGTGCTGGCGAGCCCGGCATTCGCCGGCGACACCATCAAGATCGGTTTCGTCTCGACCTTCAGCGGCCCGACCGCCGTGATCGGCAACGACATGCGCAACTCCTTCGAGCTCGCGCTCGACCATCTCGGCCGCAAGATGGGCGGCAAGCCGGTCGAGGTGATTTACGAGGACGACGGCCAGAAGCCGGATGTCGGCAAGCAGAAGACCGAGAAGCTGGTGCAGTCCGACAAGGTCGATTTCATCGTCGGCTACATCTGGTCGAACGTGCTCCTGGCCTCGCTCAAGACCGCGGTGGATTCCAAGACCTTCCTGATCTCGGCCAATGCCGGCCCGTCGCAGCTCGCCGGCGAGCTCTGCTCGCCTTACGTGTTCTCGACCTCCTGGCAGAACGACCAGACCCCGCAGGCGGTCGGCACCTACATGAACCAGAAGGGCGTCAAGTCCGTATTCCTGATTGGGCCGAACTACGCGGCCGGCAAGGACATGCTGGCCGGCGTCAAGAGCACCTTCAAGGGCGAGGTGGTCGGCGAGGAATATACGGTGTGGCCGAGCCAGCTGGACTTCTCCGCCGAGCTCACCAAGGCCAAGAACTCCAAGGCCGAGTCGATCTTCGTGTTCTATCCGGGCGCGGCCGGCGTCCAGTTCCTGAACCAATATGCGCAGGCCGGCATCAAGCAGCAGATCCCGCTCTACACCGCCTTCACGATCGACGAATTGTCGCTGCCGCTGCAGAAGGACAACGCGCTCGGCGTGCCCGGCGCGCAGCAATGGGTCAACGACCTGCCCAACGAGGAGAACAAGAAGTTCGTCGCCGACTACCGCAAGAAGTACACCAGCCTGCGCCCGACCTTCTACGGCGCGCAGTCCTATGACGCCGCGAACCTGATCAACAGCGCCGTGGTTGCCGTGAAGGGCGACACTTCCAAGAAGGACGAGATGAAGGCCGAGATGGAGAAGGTGAACTTCAAATCGGTGCGCGGTCCGTTCAAGTACGGCAACAACCACATCCCGATCCAGAATTTCTACCTGCAGGACGTGGTCAAGGACGCCGAAGGCCAGCTCGCGCTGAAGACCGTCGCCACCATCGTCGAGAACGACCAGGATCGTTTCCACGACAAGTGCAAGATGAAGTGAGCTCTCGCTCTTCCCCTCTCCCCGCTTGCGGGGAGAGGCGGAGACCTACACCCTTGGCATGCTCGCGGGCCGCACCTCGCGCGCCTGCGCTGCGAGCCTGATGCCGGCGTTGGCGGCGCCAAAGCCTTGATAATTCCTGCGCTCGACGATCTCGAAGAAGAAGCGCTCGTCAAAAATGTGGGTGTAGACCTGGAAGAACTCGCTGTCGCCCTCGCGGTCGTAGAGGATGTGGTTGGCGCGCAGCTGCGCCATCAGCTCGGGTGCGAGATCGTATTTGGCTTCGATGTCGTCGTAATAGTTGTCGGGGATGTCCAGGAAATCGGCGCCGCGCTTGCGCATCGCGGCGACGGTGGCAAAAATGTCCTGGCATGCGAAGGCGACATGCTGCACGCCTGAGCCAAAGAATTCCGAGATGAAGCGCGCCGGCAGCGTGCGGTTGGCAGAGGAGCCGTTGAGCACGAAGCGCAGGCTCTGGTCGGCGTTGATGATGGCCTGGCTCTGCACGAGGCCTCTGGGATCGGCGATCTCCATCTGCGGCAGGCGCTTCAGGTCGAGGATGCCGGTGTAGAACAACAGCCAGGACAGCATCTCGTCATAGGGCATCGACTGCGCGATGTGATCGACGGCGAGCAGGGCGTCGGCGCTTGCATCGCTTGCGACTGGTTCGAAATCGGTGTCCCAGTTCTTGCCGGCCTGATCGAGGAAATAGAGCAGGCTGCCGCCGACGCCGTGGATCGCGGGAATCTCGAGCTCGCCCGGTCCGACCGGCTGGTAGAAGGTGCGCGCCTTCAGCGTCTCGGCGCGCTGCATGGCACGGCCGGCATTGTCGACGTCGAGCGCGATCGCGCAGACGCCGGGGCCATGCGTCACGTAGTGCGAATGCGCAAAACCGTCGGTCTCGCAATTGATGACAAGCTCGACCTTGCCCTGCGACCAGCGTTCCACCGCCTTGCTGCGGTGCTTGCCGCTCTTGCGGAAGCCGAGCTGCGAGAACAGGTGGGCGAGCTCGCCGGCCTTGCTCTCGTTGACGGCAAACTCGATGAACCCCGTGCCGCGGCTCTTCGCCTTCGGCGCCAGCGGCTCGCCGGCAAATTTCGGCCAGTCCGGTGCGAGCTGGTCTTCCAGCAGGATCAGCGAACGCAAGCCGTCGACCGCGGTCTGCGCGGCCGAGCCGGCGCGGAACTGGTCGTTGAAGATCTCCAGCGACAGCGGCCCGGCATAGCCGGTCGCCGCAATCGCTTGCATGAACTCGCCGACCGGCAGATCGCCCTGGCCGGGGAAGGAGCGGAAATGCCGGCTCCACGAGAGAATGTCGAGCTCGAGTTTTGGCGCGTCGGCAAGCTGCACCAGAAAGATCTTGTCGCCGGGGATCGAGGCCATGGCGCGGGTCGGAAAGCCCGGCGCCAGCGCATGAAAGCTGTCGAGGATGACGCCGATCGCGGGATGATCGGCGCGGCGCACGATCTCCCAGGCATCACGATAGTCGTTGACGTGGCGGCCCCAGGCCAGCGCCTCGTAGCCGACACGCAAGCCACGTTTTGCGGCATGCTCGCCGAGCTCGCGAAAATCGTCCGCTGAGCGATCGATGCCGCCGAGCGAGGCGGGCGACACGTTGGAGCAGATCAGCAAGAGATCGGTGCCGAGCTCCTGCATCAGATCGAATTTGCGTTCGGCGCGTGCGAAATTGCGCGCGCGCTGCGGCTCCGGCATGCCCTCGAAATCACGGAACGGCTGGAACGCGCAGATTTTGAGATTGAGGTCGCCGCAGAGCTTTGCGATGTCGCGCGGCCCTGCGCCGAACGAGAGCAGATCGTTCTCGAATATTTCGACCTCGTCGAAGCCGGCGGCGGCGATGGCGCGGAGCTTTTCGTCCAGCGCTCCTGAGAGAGAGACGGTCGCGATCGAGCGTTTGTTCATGCTGCGTTGTCCTCCATCGCGCCCCCAAGGAACAATTGTCCAATGCGGGGATCGTTCAAAATGCGCTCCGCCTTGTCGACCATGCGGGTCTGGCCAAGCTCGAGCACGATGCCGATGTCGGAAATCTCCAGCGCGGAGCGCGCGTTCTGCTCGATCATCAGGATGGTGACGCCGCGGTCGCGCAAGCTCTTGAGGATGTCGAAGGTCTGCTGCACCATCAGCGGCGACAGGCCGATCGAGGGCTCGTCGATCAGCACCAGCTTCGGTTCGAGCAGCAGCGATCGCGCGATCTCGAGCTGCTTCTGCTCGCCGCCGGAGAGCGTCGAGGCCTGCTGCGCCGATTTGCGGCGCAGCGCCGGAAACAGGTCGAGGGCTGCCTCGATCCGCTTGGGCAGGTCGATGTCTTTCCCCGCCGAGACCCCGCCAAGCTCGATGTTGCTGCGGACCGAGAGCTCCGGAAAAATGTTGCGGCCCTGTGGCACGTAGCAGATGCCGGCATTGAGCAGCGCGCGCTGGCTCAGATTGGTGACGTCGCGGCCGGCAAAGCTGATCTTGCCGTCGCGCAGCTTGAGCAGGCCGAAGATCGCCTTGAACACGGTGGATTTGCCGGCGCCATTCGGACCGATGATCGTGGTGATGGTCGCCGGCGGCACCGAAAATGTGGTGCCGTTTAAAATCGTCATCTTGCCGTAGCCGCCGACGAGGTTGTGAACCGAGAGGATCGGGTCGCTCATGGTTACCTCCTCAATGTCCGAGATAGGCTTCGATCACGGCGGGGTTCTTGCGAACCTCGTCGGGACGTCCCATCG
Source organism: Bradyrhizobium sp. CCBAU 45389 (assembly GCF_028128625.1). Classification (NCBI taxonomy): domain Bacteria; kingdom Pseudomonadati; phylum Pseudomonadota; class Alphaproteobacteria; order Hyphomicrobiales; family Nitrobacteraceae; genus Bradyrhizobium; species Bradyrhizobium sp. CCBAU 45389. The sequence continues at coordinate 74,789 of NZ_LBIY01000077.1, forward strand.
CCAGCACCTTGCCTTCCGCCATCACCATCACGCGCGAGCACAGCGACATCACGAACTCCATGTTGTGCTCGATCACGACGAAGGTCGCGTTCTTCTCGCGGTTGATCGCGACCAGCCGCTCTTTGAGATCCGCCAGCATCGACGGGTTGACGCCACCGGCGGGCTCGTCGAGCAGCACGAGGCGCGGTCCGCCCATGAAGGCCATGGCGGCATCGAGCAGTTTTTGCTGGCCGTAGGACAGGCCGCCGGCGGGCTCGTCGGCGAGATGGTCGAGCTTGAAGAAGCCGATCATCTGGTTGGCGGCTCCGGTCAGCCCGGCGTCGGAGCGGCCGACCAGGCGCGAGGCCATGTTGCCCTGGTGCTCCTGCCCGGCGAGGATCAGGTTCTCGCGCACCGAGAGTTTTGGAAACACTTGCAGCAGCTGGAAGGTGCGGCTGACCCCGAGCTTGTTGAGCTCGGAGGGACGCAGGCCGGTGACGACCTGGCCGTCGAGCTTCACCTCGCCGCCCGATGGCGTGAGCTGGCCGAGGATGCAGTTGAACAGCGTGGACTTGCCGCAGCCATTCGGGCCGATCAGGCCGAGGATCTCGCCTTCGCGCACGTCGAAGCTGACGCCGTTGACCGCGTGGATGCCGCCAAAGCTCTTCTTGATGTCGGTGACTTCGAGGACCGCGCTCATTGCACCGTCTCCAGGCGCGACTTGGCGACGGCGCGCAGCGCGGAGGCCGCCTTGGTCCGCCGCGCCGCCATGTAACGATCGAGGATTCCCAGAATGCCGGTCGGCGACCAGATCAAGAGCAGCATCACCGCGACCGCGTAGAGCATCAGGTAATAGCCTTCGGTGAAGCGCAGCCATTCCGGCAGCAGCACCGCGATCATGGCGCCGAGGAACGGGCCGAAATAGAAGCCGGCGCCGCCGACGATCACCATCATCAGGAGGTCGAGCGAGAGCGACAGGTTGAAGGGAACAGGATCGATATATTGCGTCAGCGGCGCATAGAGCGCGCCGGCGACGCCGCCGAGCGCCGAGCCGATCGCGAACGCCATCAGCGTGTAGCGCCGCGTGTCGATGCCGAGCGATTGCGCGCGCAAGGGATTCTCGCGCAGTGCCATGAAGGCGCGGCCCCAGGGCGAACGGATCAGCCACCACACCGCCAGCGACACGATCGCGAGCGAGCCGAGGCAGACATAGTAGAACGGCAGCGGCTTGTTGGTCGCGATGCCGAAGATGTGCGGACGCGGAATGTTGGAGATGCCGTAGATGCCGCCGGTGAGCCAGCTCTCGTTGCGGAAGACGAGGAAGGCGAGGGTGGAGAAAGCGAGCGTGACGAAGGCGAGATAGTGGTGCTGCACGCGTAGCGCGGGATAGCCGAGCACCCAGCCGACCGCGAAGCTCAAGGCGATCGCGACCAGGATCGCGGCCGGCAGCGGCCAGCCATGGGTGGTCATGATCGCGGCGGCATAGGCGCCGATGCCGACGAAGGCGCCCTGTGCCAGCGAGACCTGGCCGGCATAGCCGAGCGTGAGGTTGAGACCCATCGCGGCGATGCTCATCACCGCCCATTGGCTCAGGATGAACAGGCCGTAGCGGTTGAAGTTCATGGGGATGAAGATCAGGCCGGCGATGACGGCAAGGCCGAGCGCGATCTTCAACGGTTTGGCGAAGCCGCTCATACGGTGCGCTCCTCGGCGCGGCCGAGCAAGCCCTGCGGCCGGAACAGGATGACGGCGATCAGGAAGATCATCGGCACGGCGGCGCGGTACTGCGTCGAGACATAGGCGGCCGCGAGATTGTCGAGCACGCCGATCAGGAGGCCGCCGGCGATCGCGCCGCGGACCTGGTTGAAGCCGCCGACGATCGCCGCGATGAAGGCGGCCTGGCCCAGCACCTCGCCGGAGGAGAACTTTGCGAGGTAGATCGGCGTGATCAGCAGCGAGGCCAGCGCGACCAGGAAGGCGTTGATCAGGAAGGTCAGGAGGATCATGCGCTCGACGGGTACGCCGATGATACGCGCGACCGTCGGGTTCTGCGCCGCCGCCTGCATCTGGTGGCCGAGCGAGGTGCGGTTCAGCAGCGTCGTCAATCCAAGGACGGCGAGAATGGCGACGACGAGCACGCCAAGACTCTGCAGCGAGACGGCGTGGCCGAGGATGGAGATGTCGCCGGTCGGCACGATCGACGGGAAGGGCGAGGCTTCGGCGCTGAAGAACTGCTTGACGGCTTCCTTGATGCCGATCGCGAGCGCCATGGTCGCGATCGCCAGCGGCAGCACGCCATGGCGCATCATCGGATCGACCAGCAGCATCTTGAAGGCAAGGCCCAGCAGGATCATCGAGAGCAGAATGCCGAGGATGATCGCGAGCCAGAACGGCGCGCCGGCATGCATCGCCGCCAGCATCAGGAACGCCGGCAGCATCACGAACTCGCCCTGCGCGAAATTGATGGTCTGCGAGGTTTGCCACAGCAACGTGAAGCCGACCGCGACCAGCGCGTAGATCGCGCCGGTGGCCAGTCCTGCGACCAGAAGATCGAATAGGTTGGACATGTTCCCCTCTTTCCTCTCCCTCTCCCCGCTCTCTCTTCCCCCTCTCCCCGCCTGCGGGGAGAGGGTCGGGGTGAGGGGAGCCTCCGCAAGGAGGGTGACAGCTGGATTCGCGGAGGGTCCCCCTCACCCGCCGCGCTTCGCGCGTCGGCCTGTCCCCGCGTGCGGGGAGAGGCAAAGAACGCCTCACTTCACCTTCGGCAGCACCTGCTTCACGACCTGCTTGCCTTCGACCACCTCGACCAGGAAGCTCTGGCGGTCGATGTCGCCGGTGTCGCTGAAGGTGACGTCCATCAGGATGCCCGGCTCGTCCGCGGCCTTGATGGTCAGGCCGTGCAGCGTCTCGGCGAACTTCTTCGGGTCGACCTTGCCCATCTTCTCGGTGGTGGCCTTCACCATGTAGACGGCGAGGTAGCCCTTCAGGCCGTTATGGTCGGGGACGTAATTGTACTTCTTGGAAAACTTCTCGCGGAACGCCTTGATCAGATCGACCGGCGCATCGGTGGTGAGGCCGACATGGCCACGTGCGCCGTTGGCGGCTTCGCCTGCAAGCTCGATCACCTTCTGGCCGATCAGCGTGGTCTCGCCCATCAGCGGCGCGGTGACGCCCTGGCGCTTCAGCTCTTTGAGGATGCGCGCGCTCTCTTCCTCGTTGAGATAGACGAACACCGCGTCGGGATTGGCGGCCTTGATCTTGCCGACGTCGGCGGCGAAGTCGGCCTGGCCTGCTTCGGTCGACAGATCCGCGACCACCTTGGAGCCGAGCCGGTCGAGCTCCTTGACCACGACGTCGCGGCCGCCGCGGCCGAAGTCGTTGTTGACCCAGACCACCGCGACGGTCTTCGCCTTCATCTCGTCGTGAATGTACTTTGCGACCTTCGGCATCGACGATTGCTGGCCGAACGAGGTGCGGAACAGGAACTTGTTGCCGGCTTGCGTCAGCTCGGCGGCTTCGCCGCCCATGATCTGCGCGATGCCGGCTTCGGCCGCGAGCGGCGCGGTGACCTTCACCGAGCCGGAATAGCCGGGTCCGAGCAGCACATAGGGCTCGGCGTCGAGCGCCTTCTGCACCTGGGCGCGCGCGACGCCGGGGTTGGATTGCGAGTCGGCGTGGGTGACCTCGAGCTTGCGGCCGAGCACGCCGCCCTTGGCGTTGATCTCCTCGATCGCGAGGTCGATGCCGTTCTTCCAGTTGGTGCCGACGGTGGCGCCGCCGCCCGACAGTTCGGCGACGTCGGCGAGCTTGATCGCCTGGGCGTGAACGCTGGTTGCAGTCGCGAAGGCAAGCAGGGCGCCTGCCAGCAAGGTCGATTTCATGGTCTCTCCTCCCATTGTCGTTGATGTTGTCGGCGGCCTTGTGTCCGGCCGCTTCCGTTACGCTGCGTGATAGGTCGAACTTCGTGCCGCCATCACCTCGTCGAATGCCTCTCCCATGACTTCGGTCGATGGGGCAAGGCCGGTGAACAGTTCGAACGCGTCGGCGGCCTGGTAGATCGCAAGCTCCCGCCCGGTCATGATCCGCGCGCCCTTGGCTTTGGCCGCTGCCAGCAGCGGCGTGATCAGCGGCGAATAGACGGCGTCGGCGACCCACAGGTTTTCGCGCAGCAGCGAGGCCGGGACCGGGGTGTCCCGGTTCGGCAGCATGCCGACCGGCGTGCCGTTGACGAGGCCGGTTGCGCCGTCAAGCGCGTCCTCGACGCTCGCGGCGACCCGCGCGCCACCATGCCTCGCCAGCAGCGCGGCGAGTTTTTCGGCCCGCGCCGGCTCGCTGTCGAAGATGCGGAGATCAGTCACCTTCAGGCTCGCCAGCGCAAAGGCGATCGCCTTGCCGACGCCGCCGGTGCCGATCACGGCCACTGCATTTCCGGAAGAAGCCAGCAGCGGCGCGACCGCGCGCGCAAAGCCCGTCGTGTCGGTGTTGTGGCCGATCAGCCTGTTATCCCTGACGACGACGGTGTTGACCGCCGCCATCCTCGCCGCAGCCGGTGCCAGCTCGTCGAGCAGCGGCACCACGGCCTCCTTGTAGGGGAAGGTGACGTTGACGCCGGCAAAGCCGAGCCGCCGCACGCCTTCGAGCATCATGGCGAGGCCGGCCGCGTCGGCGCCGGCGACCTCGATGAGCTGGTAATGGCCGCGCAGGCCGAGCGCCTCGGCGGCGCGCTCATGCATGGCGGGGGATGCGGAATGCGCGATCGGCGCGCCGATCAGGCCGGTGAGGAGCTTTTTGCTGGCGGCGTATCCGCGCTTCGACATGGTTCGCAATCGTCTCGTTGGGAGCGTTCGATCCCGGCCAATAGCGGGGAAATCGACGCAAGTCCAAGGGGGCCTCCACGTGCGACGATAGTCTTTCCCCCGCCTAACACAATTACCCTTTTATCCAGCAAACCTAACATAATGTTATTTCTTCCGTCCGCGCGCCGGAGCCGCCTTGCCGTTGCCGCGGGACGGCTCGACCGCGCGCATCTCGGCGCGCAGGGATTCGATGAAATATTCGACGTGAAGCGACAGCGGCGCGCCGCGCTTGACCGCGATATAGGTGTCGAACCGCGTCGGCTCGGTGATCTTCAAGAGCTCGATTCCGGGATAACCGCCATGGGCCACCGTGAACTGGTCGATGATGGCGATGCCGAGGCCCGCCTTCACCAGCGCGCAGACCGTGGTGCCGAAGCGCGCGCGGATGGTGATGTTGTAGTCGAGCCGGTGGCGCGCGAAGATCTCGGCCATGATGCGGCCGTAAGGGTCGTTGGGATCGATGCCGATCAGCGGATAGCGGGTGATCTCGGCGGCGGAGACCTGCTTGCGGCCGGCGAGCTCGTGGCCGGGCGGGACGATGCAATAGAGCTCGCCCGAGGCGAGCGGCATGAAGTCGAGCCCGGAATGCTCCAGCCGGTAGCTCATCGCGACGCACTCGCCGCGGCCGAGCAGGAGATAGTCGATGGCCTCCTCGAGCTTGAGGATGTTGATGTCGATGCCGAGATCGGGATAGCGGCGGCGGACGCGCTCGATCGCACGCGGCACCATGACCTGCGAGATGCTTGGCACCGACCCGATGCGCAGCTCCGACAATCCGCCGCGGCCGATCTTGGAGATGATCTCGGAGAGATCGTCGACCTTCTTGTAGACGCCGTTGATCTGCTCGAAGATGTTCTCGGCTTCCGGCGTCGGGAAGTAGCGGCCGTTCTGGCGCTGGAAGAAGCGGATGCCGAGCGAGCGCTCGGTGTATTTGACGAGGCGGCTGATCCCCGGCGCCGAGACGTTGAGCAGCTTCGCCGCGCCGCCTATGGTGCCCGTCACCATCACGGCACGGATCACTTCAACCTGGCGCAGCGTCATCATGGTCTTGGTATCCGAAAACGATCGTGGCGGCGATCATCTCACGAGAGATGCGCTGTCATCCAGCGGCAAGTGTGTGCCGACGTGGAGAGCTGCGCGCGCTGCCTTCCCCTCCAGGGGAGGGTAAGCGTGCAGCCCAATCGTGAGGGATGGCGGAGCAATTTCCCGGTCAGAGTGTTTCGACTAAAATCTGCGCGTTCAGATGGAAGGGCGTCGTCGTCGCGCGATCTTTTTGCATCGGCGTCGCTTGCTGCAACTGCGTTCTAGCTCGCCGGGCCCTCGGGCAAAATGTTGCCCGCCAACTCCGCGCGCTCGCTGTGCAGCACCTCGCGTGCGAACTCGATGATCTTCTGCTTGTTTGCCGTTTCACGTACGGCGAAAAACACGCGGTTCAATTCCAGGCCGAGCACGCTGTTGAGGGCGATGTTCTCGTCGTCCATCGTTGCTTTCCCGCTTTCTACGCCTTTAGGTGTAACTTGAGGTCACTTCTTCCACAAGTAGATTAAGGCCTTGGAGCAGGTCCCCACCGGTAAACTACGGGACTAGCGAATTGAGGCAGCCCTCGAATACGTGCTATACGGGACGGTGTGGGTCAGGGAATGCACCGATGTCCGCCGTAGACTATGGCCGGGAGGCGCTCGACTTCATTGAAGGCCTTGGGGCTTATCGCACCGTCCCAGACGCGATGAATGCGCTTGAATCAGCCTTCGGTCGCTTCGGCTTCGAAACCATCATCGTGACGGGCCTGCCGAATCCCGATCAGCGCTTTGCGCAGATGGTGCTCGCCAAGCGCTGGCCCGCGGGCTGGTTCAACCTGTATACCCAGAACAATTACGACCGCGTCGACCCGGTGGTGCGGCTGTGCCGGCAATCGGTCAATCCGTTCGAATGGTCGGAAGCCCCCTATGACGCCGAGCTTGAGCCTGATGCGGCCGAGGTGATGAACCGCGCCGGCGATTTTCGCATGTCGCGCGGCTTCATCGTGCCGATCCACGGGCTCACCGGCTATGAAGCCGCTGTGTCGCTTGGCGGCGTTCATCTCGACCTCAATCCCCGCAGCAAGCCGGCGCTGCACCTGATGGCGATGTATGGCTTCGACCACATCCGCCGTCTGCTCGAGCCGGCGCCGTATCCCTCGACGCGTCTCACCCCGCGCGAGCGCGAGGTGATCTCGTGGGCCTCGCAGGGCAAGTCGGCCTGGGAGATCGGCGAGATCCTGCACATCACGCAGCGCACGGCCGAAGAGCATCTTGCAACCGCCGCGCGCAAGCTCGGCGCGGTCAACCGCACGCATGCAGTGGCGCTGGCGATTCGCGGTAAAATCATCAATCCGTAAGCGACGTACTGGGAAATTTCCCAATATCGAACCTGCGTCTTTTGGCAGATTCTTTCCCCCATTGAGGCTGAATGGGGGTTTTCATGATTCACGCAATTTCCGCGGTCAATCGCCACCTTTACGAAGACGTACTCGAGCAACATTTCAGGCTGCGCCACGACATCTTCGTCGAGGAGCGGCGCTGGGAGACACTGCGCCGGCCTGATGGCCGCGAGATCGATTCCTATGACGACGAGGACACTGTTTATCTGCTTGCGCTGGAGGGCCGGCGCGTCGTCGGCGGCCACCGGCTCTATCCGACGACCAAGCCTTCGATGATGAGCGAGGTCTTCCCGCATTTGGCGGCGGTGCGCGGCTGCCCTTCGGATCCGCTGGTCTGGGAGTGGTCACGCTACTTCGTCGTCCGCGACCGGCGCGACGGCGCTCTCAACCTGCAACTGATGGCGGCGGTGCAGGAGTTCTGTCTCAATCAGGGAATCGCGCAGGTCAGCGCGATCATGGAAACCTGGTGGTTGCCGCGCTTCCACGAGGCGGGCTTCGTCGTGACGCCGCTCGGCCTGCCGGCTCTGGTGGAGGACGCATGGACCATGGCGGCCACCATCGATATTCGACGACAGACGCTCGATGCCCTGCATGATCGCATCGGCATGGCTTCCGTCGTGCAGCAGGACGGCCCGCGTCTGGACGCCGTCGCCCGTGCCAACCTCTGCGGTCTTGCTGCCGCACAACGAAAGAGCGCCTGAGATGTCGAACATGATGCGGGACAGCCAGATCATGGCGCAAACCCAGGACGAGAACCTCGGCTACATGTCCGACATGGCACTCGAGCTCGCGCAGATGGCGGAAGACTCCGGACTGACGACGCTCGCCTATCTGTTCCGGATGGCGGCACTGGAGGCATCGACCGTCAACAGCGTGCTCGCCGAGCCGGACGATTTTCCTCAGCAGATGACGTCGCACTAGACGCATCCTTCCTTCATTCGACGACGTGCGCACCCTCTCCCCGGTCGGGGGGAGGGTGATGTCATTTGGGTGCGGCAGGTTGCCCCATCCTGTGCGGCAGCCTTTTTGCATTGCGAGGCGCGTCTCGGCCGCGTGTGCCGGGATGCAACAAAGTGCATGTTTAATGTCGAATCGCTCTTGCCTCGGAACGATACTGCCATTACCCATTTTTCCGCCTTGATGAGGCAGGGGGAGCTCTTTCACTGATGGCGACTGTGTTCGAACATCGGCGCGCGTCCGTATGCGCCTGAAAGAGTCTTGATGCTGCTCGTCGTCGAACAGCTCTTGAACGGATTGCAGTTCGGCCTGCTCCTGTTCCTGCTCGCCGCCGGCCTGACGCTGGTGTTCGGGATCATGGATCTCGTCAACCTCGCGCACGGCTCGCTCTACATGATGGGCGCCTATTTCGCCGCGACCTTCGCGGCATGGACCGGCAGCTTCCTGCTCGGTGCGCTGATGGCGTTAGGGGCTACGCTGGTGCTCGGCATCGTGCTCGAGGTGACGGCGCTGCGGCATCTGTACGGCCGCGACCATCTCGACCATGTGCTCGCGACCTTCGGCCTGATCCTGTTCTTCAATGAAGCCGTGCGGCTGATCTGGGGCCCGGCGGGTCTCGCGCTGCCCTTGCCGGCCTGGCTCACCGTGCCGGTGCCGATCCTGCCCGGCATTCACTATCCCGCCTATCGCCTCGCCATCATCGCGGTGGCGCTGCTGGTCGCGCTGCTGCTCTATCTCGGCGTGATGCGCACCCGCATCGGCATGCTGATCCGCGCCGGCGCCTCCAACCGCGAGATGATCGGCGCGCTCGGCATCAACATCAAGCTGCTCTACACGCTGGTGTTCGGCTTGGGGGCCGCGCTCGCCGGCCTTGCCGGCCTGATGCAGGCGCCGATCCTCACCGTGCAGATCGGCATGGGCGAGAACATTCTGATCCTCGCTTTCGTCATCATCGTGATCGGCGGCATCGGCTCGATCCGCGGCGCGTTCCTGGCCGCGATCTTCGTCGGCATGATCGATACGCTCGGCCGCGCCTTCCTGCCGAACCTGTTGCGGCAGGTGCTGAGCGGCGCCGCTGCCTCCACCGCCGCGCCCGCGCTGTCCTCCATGCTGATCTATCTCCTGATGGCGATCGTGCTGGTGGTGCGGCCGGAGGGGCTGTTTCCGGCCAACCGTCGATGAAGAGTCTGAGCGTGAGCAAGGCCGTCACGGCCCTGATGCTGGCGGGCCTCGTGCTGCTGCCGCTCTATTCATCTCTCACCGGCAACGTCTTCATCCTGACGCTGTTCACCCGCATCGTCATCCTGGCGCTGGCGGCGGCGAGCCTCAACCTCATCATGGGCTTTGGCGGCATGATGAGCTTTGGCCACGCCGCCTATCTCGGCATCGGCGGCTACGCGGTCGGCATGCTCGCGCAGGAAGGCGTAGGGAGCGGCTTCATCCAGTTTCCGGTCGCGCTCGCGGCCTCCGCGATCTATGCGCTCGTGATCGGCGCGCTCTCTCTGCGCACCCGCGGCGTCTACTTCATCATGATCACGCTCGCTTTCGCGCAGATGGCCTATTACGTCGCCTCGGGCCTGGCGCGTTACGGCGGCGATGACGGTCTCACCGTCTACAAGCGCAGCGACTTCTCCGGGCTGATCGACCTGTCGGACCGCACGCAGTTCTACTATCTCTGCCTGGCCTGCCTCTTTGGCGTGATCTTCCTGATCTGGCGCATCGTCAATTCGCGCTTCGGCCTCGTGGTGCAGGGGCTGCGCTCCAACGAGCAGCGCATGCAGGCGATCGGCTTTCCGGCCAAGCGCTACAAGCTGGTCTGCTTCGTCATATCAGGCACAATGTGCGGCCTTGCCGGCGCGCTACTCGCCAACAACACCGATTTCGTCAGTCCGGCCGTGATGTACTGGACGCGTTCCGGCGATCTCATGGTGATGGTGATCCTGGGGGGCATGGGCACGCTGTTCGGTCCCGTCATGGGCGCGGTGGTGTTCCTGCTGCTGGAAGAATTTTTGTCGCAGATCACCGAATATTGGGCGCTGATCATGGGCCCGCTGCTGCTGCTGATCGTGCTGTTCGGCCGCGGCGGCATCATGGGCGTGCTCGGGAGGGCTGGCCGTGGCTGAACCCTTGCTCCGCGTCGAAAAGCTGGTGCGCCGCTTCGGCGGCATCATTGCCACGGACAACGTCTCGCTCGACGTCGCGGCCGGTGAGCTGCACGCCATCATCGGCCCGAACGGCGCCGGCAAGACCACGCTGATCAGCCAGCTCACCGGGCACCTCGAGCCGCATTCCGGCAGCGTCCGGCTTGCGGGGCGCGACATCACCTATTTGCCGGCCTACCGCCGCTGCGCGCTCGGCCTCGCGCGCTCGTTCCAGATCACCTCGTTGCTGCTCGACTTCACCGCCGCCGACAATGTCGCGCTGGCGGCGCAGGCGCATGCCGGCACCTCGTTCCGCTTCTTCGCCAATGCGCGCAAGGAGAAGGGCCTGCGCGATGCCGCGCACGCCGCGCTCGACCGCGTCGGTCTCGGCCATCGTGCCGATGTCGTCGTGAACAGGCTCAGCCATGGCGAGCGTCGCCAGATCGAGCTTGCGGTCGCGCTCGCAAGCAAGCCGAAGCTCTTGCTGCTCGACGAGCCCATGGCGGGCCTCGGCGTCACCGAGTCCCAGCGCATGGTGCAACTGCTCCAGGAACTGCGCAAGGAGGTCTCGATCGTGCTGGTCGAGCACGACATGCCCGCGGTGTTCGCGCTGGCCGACCGTATCTCCGTGCTGGTCTATGGCCGCGTCATCGCCTCCGGCGATCCGGCCGCGATCCGCGCCAATGAAGAGGTCAAGCGCGCCTATCTCGGCGACCAGCATGTGGTGACACACCATGGCTGATACGCTGCTCGAGGTCGACGGCATCGAGACCTGCTACGGCCTCTCCCAGGTGCTGTTCGGCCTGTCGCTGTCGATCAGCTCGGGCGAGATGGTCTCGCTGATGGGCCGCAACGGCATGGGCAAGACCACGACCATCCGCTCGATCATGGGCCTGACGCCGGCGCGATCAGGTGCGATCCGGTTTGCGGGCGCCGAGGTGCGTCAGCTGCCGTCCTACAGAATTGCAAAACTCGGCGTCGGCCTGGTCCCCGAGGGGCGGCAGATCTTCCCGAACCTCACCGTGCGCGAAAATCTTGTCGCCGCCGCCGCGGACCGTTTCGACAGCCCCAATCCGTGGACGCTGGCCGCGATCTACTCCCTGTTCCCGCGGCTCGCCGAGCGCGCCGCCAACATGGGCAACCAGCTCTCCGGCGGCGAGCAGCAGATGCTCGCAATCGGCCGCGCGCTGATGACCAACCCGAAGCTGCTGATCCTGGATGAAGCGACCGAGGGTCTCGCGCCCTTGATCCGCGAAGAGATCTGGAACTGCCTGTCGCTGCTCAAGAGCCGCGGACAGTCGATCCTGGTCGTCGACAAGAACGTCGACCACCTCGCCCGCATCTGCGACCGCCACTACATCATCGAGCGCGGCAAGACGGTGTGGAGCGGCACGTCCAACGAGCTGATGGCCGAGCCGGACCTGCAGCATAAGTATTTGGGGATTTAGCGCTGTCACCGGCGAGGTGAGGTGCGGAATGCCGGCGCCTCAGCGTCGTCCTGGCGAAAGCCAGGACCCATACCGCGTGATCTATTGGCTGCGGTCGGTATCGGTACCGGGTGAGGAGTCTTCGCCAAACCTCTCCCTGGGGTAATGGGTCCTGGCTTTCGCCAGGACGACATCGGGGCCATCACCAATAGATCCCATGCCGATGCAGCTCGCGGATCACGCGCGCCTCAGTGGACGGCTGCCGGCGCTTCGGCTTGGCGGTTTCGGTCGTGGTCGCGGCGGGTCGGGCTGGCGCTGTGGCGGCTGGAGCTGCTGTGGCCGGCGCTGTCGATGCTGCTGGAGCGGTCGCAGCTGTTGACGTTGGCGCGGTCGTCGCCGTCTGCACATTCGTGGTCTGCGGTGCCGGCGGGGCCTGGGTGGTCGGTGGCGCCGTCGCTGTCGTGGCGGTCTGCTCCGTCGCCTGCTGGCTGGCACTGCTGGCGGCCAGGCTCAGGCTCCGCGAACCGCCGGCGTAAGCTCCGGTTGCGAGCAGCGACATCGCTGCGATCAGGATCAGCTTGCGCATGATAACCCCCGTCATCTGGTCAATCCGTCTTACCCAATTCGTCTACACCGGCGACTAACGCGTGAAACGATGCATCCCGATCTCGATCAGGGTTGCCCTGCAGGACAGGCGATAAATCAGGCTGAACAATCGACCCCACATGATCGAACTCCATTGTTGATCACGCCGTCGACTTATAGACCGCGCGCCTTTCCGGCGTTTTTCTCGGCTTCGGGAAAATGGCTTCGTCCGGAATGGCACGATGTCGTCGGAACATTCCGGATGAAGTCGCCTCACAGGGGTGTGAGCACTGCATCGGGTAGAGGCCGGCCGGATTCCGATAGAGGCCGGTAGTTCTCCCGAGATGAAGCGCGCGCGGCGCGGCGATATCGTGCGGCGTCTTCAGGCTGGGCTGTTGAATGAGTTCCGATCGCGAAGAAAACCCGCCGATCCTCATCTGCTCAAAATGCGGGAGGCCAATGAAGTTCCTGGCGACACTACCGGGAACAGTCACGTTGCCTCCGGTGCACGCCTATATTTGTGTCCCGTGTGGTCGCATCGACACGATCCAGCTGAAGTAGGTCACCGGTGCCGGATTGAACCGGACTTGTTCAGAACATCTCGAAATATTCGCGATGCTCCCAGTCGGTTACTTCAGACAGGAAGCGGTCGATCTCGGCGTTCTTGATGTGGGTGTAGTAGTCCACGAACTCTGCCCCGAACTTTTCGCGGAAGAACGGGTCGTCCTTCAGCGCGGCGACCGCATCGCGCAAGCTCTTCGGCAGCAGCGGTGCCTTGGTCTCGTAGGGCGTATCGGCCGATGGGCCGGGATCGAGCTTGCGATCGACGCCGTCGAGGCCTGAGAGAATCTGCGAGGCCATGTAGAGATAGGGATTGGCGGCGGGCTCGCCGATGCGGTTCTCCAGGCGCGTTGCTGCGTCATTGGCGCCGCCGAGCACGCGGATCATCACGCCGCGATTGTCGCTGCCCCAGATCGCGCGATCCGGCGCCAGCGAATAGGAGCGGTAGCGCTTGTAGCCGTTGATGGTCGGCGTGGTGAACACGGTGGAGGCGCGGGCGTGGTCGAGCAAACCGGCGAGGTATGAGCGGCCGAATGCGCTGAGCGGCTCCCCGCCGTCTTTCGTCATGAACTGGTTCTCGCTGCTCGTGCGCGAGACGATCGACTGATGCAGGTGCCAGCCGCTCGCGAACACGTTCGGCAGCTTCGGCCGGCACATGAAGGTGGCGTGATAGCCGTGCCGTCGGGCAATCTGCTTCACGGCGCTGCGGAACAGCACCATGTTGTCGGCGGGCTCCAGGCCCTTTTTCGGCGCGAAGGTGAACTCGCACTGGCTCGGCCCGAACTCCACCTCGACCGAGCGCAAGGGCAACCCCAGCGCGACGACATCGCGTCGAAGAATCTCCAGCACCGGCTCCATCTGATCGAAGCGCTGCTCGGTGAGGTATTGATAGCCGTGGCTGAGCAGGCTCACCGACGGCGGCGTGCCCGGCTGTCCCGCGTCTTCCGCGCGCATGTGCGGGTCGTCGAGCTTGAAGATGTGGAATTCCACCTCGAGCCCTGCGACGAAATCGTAGCCGCGCGCGCCGAGCTCATCGAGCACGCGCTTGTAGAGCCCGCGCGTCGCGAACGGCACCGGACGACCGTCCTGGAAATAGAGGTCGCACAGCACCCAGCCCGTGGTCGGCGCCCACGGCAGCACGCGAAACGTGGCGGGATCGGCAACCATCAGCACATCGGCCGCGCCCTCCATCTCCTTCATGCCGAACCCGCCGCCCGACGTGAACACCGGAAACACCGTGCGGTGCGAGGTGTCTTTCGCCAGCATGGTCGTGGTGATGGAGCAGCCGCTCTCCAGCGAGGCGATCGCCTCGGCGGCGACGATGGTCTTGCCGCGCAAAATGCCGTGCTGGTCGGGGAAGGCGAGGCGGATGACCTCGAGGTTCTTGTCCTCGACGATGCGGCGCATGCGCGACGCTGCGTCCTTCTGCTCATCCGACCACAGCGCATGGCGCGCGACGAAAGTCACTTCATCACTCCCTCAACTGCCGTAGGGTAGGCAAAGCGAAGCGTGCCCACCAAATCCATCGCCCGCACGGAAACATGGTGGGCACGGCGCTTTGCGCCTTTGCCCACCCTACGAGGTCCGCGCACGCACGTCACTCCGCCGCCGTCAGCCGGTGCACGTTGTCGGCGATCTCCTTCGGCACCGGTGCGGTCCACGGCGCGCCGCGGCGGCGCTTGACGTCGACCTCCATCCAGTAGGTCTCCCAGCCCCGCGTCGGCCCGATGCCGTCCATGGTCGCCGGTCCCTGGATGCTGCGCGCGTTGCTCTCGTCGAGATGCAGCATCGGCTTCTCGCCGCCGGAGACCTTCTCGATCTCCTGCCGCAGCAGCCGGCGGTACTGCACGATCGCCTTGTCGCTTTGTCCGAGATGCTCCTTGGTGCGGTCCTGGATCGCGCCCATCGATTCCACCGCCCACTGGTCGTGGACGTTGATGTCGTTGCCCATGCCGGTATAGGTCGCGGTCTGCTGCTCGTGCGGATCGAAACCGTAATCGTTGCTGCGGTTCTTGCGCGACTTGTAGTCTGGCAGCTCATAGAGCTCGAGCCGCTGGTCGCGCATCTTCTGCTTGTCGACCGGGTTGGTGTAGCTGGTGAAGATCGCGTACCAGTAGCAGTTCTCGTCGTCGACCGGCACGTGCCACTGCGTGATCGTCATCTCCGTGCTCATGGGGATGACGAAGCCGTGCGGGAACAGCTGGTTGGTGACGCGCACATGCGTCCGCTCCTCGTCGATCTCGCGCAATGCGATCAGTCGCAGGCCATATTCGGTGTGCTCGACATTGATGATCGGGCGGTCGTATTCGCGCAGGATCTTCGTCATCGGCAGGTCGCTGCCCGCGGAGGCGCCGCGGAACTGCTTGCCGTAGGCGGTGGAGGTGTCCTCGTCCTCGAAGAAGCGGTGCAGGTAGGAGGCATGCGCGGGATCGATGCCGACCTCCAGCGCCTGCAGCCAGTTGCAGGCCATGTGGCCCTTGAACGCGAAGGTGTGCGTGCCGGGGGCGACGAAGCAGTCGATCTCCGGGAATGCCGGCGGCTCACCCTCGCCGAGATAGGCCCAGAGGATGCCGCTCTTCTCCACCACGGGATAGGAGCGCTGGCGGATGTTCTGGCAGAGCTTTGAATCCTTCGGCTCGGCCGGCGTCTCGATGCACTGGCCGGTGGCGTCGAACAGCCAGCCATGGAAGGCGCAGCGCAGGCCGCCATGCTCGAGCCGTCCGAAGGCGAGGTCGGCGCCGCGATGGGCGCAGTGGCGGTCGATCAGGCCGTAGCGTCCGGTCTCGTCGCGGAACAGCACCAGGTTCTCGCCGAGCAGTTTGACGGGGCGGATCGGCCGCGCGCCCTCCAACTCATCGACCAGCGCCGCCGGCTGCCAGTAGCTCCGCATCAGTCTGCCGCACGGATCCTTCGGCCCGGTGCGGGTGATCAGGTCGTTCTGCTCCTGGCTCATCATGGCGGTCGCGTCCTTTGTGGAGTGGCGTTTGTTCGCCTATTGAACGAATGGGCGAATTATGACATGCCTTGGATCGGCAGCAAGCACTATTTTGCAGGATTGTCCCGGCGCCATGCCCAAGCTGAAGCGGAATGACACCGACGAGCGCCCGACGGATTTCGTCGAAGCCCTCGATCGCGGCCTGCGCCTGCTCCAGTGCTTCGGCACCAATGCGGGCCCGATGACGCTGAGCGATCTCGCCCGCGCGGCCGATCTTCCACGCGCGACCGCGCGGCGCATGCTGTTCACGCTCCAGCGTGGTGGCTTCGTCAGTGGTGACGGCAAACTGTTCTCGCTGACGCCGCATGTGCTGACGCTGGCGGCGTCCTATTTGCGATCCAGCCAGCTCGTCACGGTGCTGCAACCGGTGCTCGATCGCGTCGCGACGGCGGCGAATGAGATCTCCTCGCTCGCGGTGCTCGACGGTGACGAGGTCGTGTTCATCGCCCGCAGCAGTCCGGCGCGCATGTTCTCGGGCGGGTTGGAAATCGGCTACCGCCTGCCGGCCTTCTGCACCTCGGTCGGCCGCGCCATGCTCGGCCAGCTCGACGATGCCGATCTCGCTGCGCGCCTCACGGCGATGAAGCGGGAGGCGCTGACGCCGCAGACGGTGACCAACCCGAAGGCGCTGCTCGCGCGCATCGCCGCCGACCGCGCCCAGGGCTATGCGCTGGTCGACCGCGAGGCCGAACCGCATTTCCGCTCGATCTCGGTCCCCGTCCGCCGCTACGACGACGTGATCGTTGCCGCCGTCAACATGGGCGCCCATGTCGATCGCGTGCCGGCGCAGGAACTGATCGACCGCTTCCTGCCCTTGTTGCAGGAAGGCGCGGAGGCGGTGCGGTCGCAATTGCTGTAGGTTTGTAGGGTGGGTTAGCTGTGGAATCTCAGGAGATCGTCCATCGGTAGGCCGAGGCGGCTGATA
>NZ_LBIY01000078.1:0-92309 GCF_028128625.1 Bradyrhizobium sp. CCBAU 45389
TCAGCAGTGCCCATATTGCCGAAAGCAAATCCTTGAAAAACACTGGCGTAAACACGTTCTGCCAAAGTAGTGCTAGGCTGTGTAATCATTAAGCGGCTGGCCGCCTGATGTCCGCTCACCCCCTAACAGCGGCGGGAAAGCGGACGTCTCCCGAGGTCGCTGAAGGGGCGGACGCGAAGCAGAAGCAGCGGAACTATTCTTGCGTTCAATCCGACAGAGCGCGAGTGAGGCAAAGGTGTTGCAACGTTCCTTGCACTGATCGTCGCACGCGCTGGGGGCCGTGAATTCGGAGCCGATCGCTCTGCCGAACGAGCGCGATGCCCCTCATGAGTGAGGCAGCCTTGCCAAGGCGTTTTGAGTTACGTTAGCCGCTAGCTACCGGACCGATGCAAAAAGGGATCCACAGACTCGACGAGCGCCAATTGGGCGGCAACGGGCGTGGACTGCTTCTCGGGCGGCAGCGAGCCGACAGAATGGACCGCAAGTCCAGTACCGGCGACAAAGGCCGCTATCGCAATTGCAGCAAGATATTCGATCCTCATGGCGATGGTTCCTCCGTCGACCCCCAGTAACTAACCGGACACGCCGAGAAATGGTTCCGAGAGCCCTATCTAACCCTCGCCTCGGAACGTCCGCTTGCGCGCCGTCCGAAAAGCATCCTCGTCAATCCGTTCGAGCGCGATGAAAGGTCTCCATCTATTCCACGCTGCAAGTTCCTCAATTCGTCGGCTCGGCCGCTCTAATCAATTCCCTCTTCCGCCCAACGCCGTCACGATCAGAAGTCGGGGAACGAAAGCTCCGGTCAATACTTTGGAATCATGAGACCGTCGCTCGCCGTTAAACTACACGGCGCATGTCGCGGATAGCCAAAGGTTCCTATCGCGGGACCCGCTGTTCTCAACAACAAGCGCTCGCACAGATAGCCAAAAGCGGCGGTCTCCGGTTCCATTCCAGAATTGCCAGCCGCGCTCGCGAGCGGGAGAGCTGCGTCAGGGGGGCGCCGATGCTGGCGCTTACCCGAACGAGGCCTCCTATGCGCAACCGCATTGACATAGATCCCAAGCACAGCCGAGCAATTGTTCAAGAGATTGGAGGGAGACTACGCGCGTTCCTGAAGGAAGAGACGGAATTACCGGGGAGCCTTAGAGCGCAAATCGACCGGCTGCGCGAATTGGACGAGCAGTCGCCATCAATCATTCCCAGTTCTGGGCACTGGGACAAGCTTCGCCGTTGAGCCGACCAGGACAGCACGGACGGCCCCACCGAATATGGAGGCGCAATGCCATCGGTGAAGCACCATGCCTCAAATATCTTGAATGAGTACGGTGCGGCGCAATGCGAATTGGTCGGCAAAGCCGTCGCCCTTACCGACGGACAGGCAGGCACCGTCGAGGACGTTTGGCTGGATGAATTGCACGGGCTTCGGATTTCGATCAAGGGCCACGACGGAAGATGGCCGGTCTCAACCATCAAGTTCAGGGAAAACTAGACCTCGGTTCAAATACGGACAGCCCCCCAAGAAGTAGGAACGAACCGCCACCCCGGTACAATTCAGGAACTGCCGCTTGCAGGTCGGCTGCGGGTCAATCTCGACATTCTTGAAGTTGGCCTGCCACGTCCAATCTACCCCCAACTTTCAGACATGTCGCTGCACTGCGCCAACTGAAGTGGCCAACAGGTGACCTCGCAGGCTGGGCCTCTCTTCGCCTACACCTAGACATCTAGTCAACGAACGCGGCCCAGTGGCGATCCTCGCGTATGGCTTTGAACTCCGTACGCAGCATCTGGATCTCGAAAACGCTGAGGCGCAACTTGGCGCGTGCGTCGTCAATCTGGTCCCTCAGCGAGTTGGCCTCGCGCCGCAAGGTGCGATTTTCCAAGATGGCCAATTGGGCCCGTGCAAGCAAGGGATCGAGCATTGGTCCAAGATGAAGTGGTCGCAACTTGGTTCGCCACCACACATGTTAATCAGTCGGATTTTTATCTTCCGATAGATTGAAACCTTGTCGACCGGGCCAAACCTTAGGAGCCGGCGTCGCCAGCAATACGCGCGATTTGGATAGCGCACGTTTGGAGCGCGCCAGCAACTCTTTGGTTAACAAATTGCCAGCCTCAAGTCGGCGCACCATTGAGCGGTATCGCGCAAGCGCCGCAACATAAGTTTCATCAGGGATGAACCTCATCTGCGCCTCACGAGCGCGAGCCGGCGTGGAGCTGTCGCGCGTCAAAGGTGATGCTATTCGGGTGGTTTCAAACCCGGCGATGTCAGCCACTCATTCATATGAGAGGCAGTTTCGGCATGTCGCGCTTTGCGGATGAGTTCGTCGCGGAGAGCGCCGGGCGGATGCAGCTTGGCTTTTTCGCGGAGGCGCTTCGCTTCTTCGGTAAGGCGGGTTTCAAGGGGAAGGGTCTGTTTGAAACGTCGACGCTGCATGACACAACCTCGTGCTTACGGGTCCTAATCCGTAGGGTTCAACAGTTCCAGTCCTAATATGCAGTTGGCTGGGCTTCAGTTCCCTGCGCGAAACGAAATTTTTGGGTATGTCCGTCCCGGGTTATGAGCGCCATTCGGACAGTCGGGCGTCCGCTTCCGGTCTACCCCGATGGAGCCGACAATTTGGCGCGTGGTCCGGACTTCGTGTTTGAGGCCAGCCTTCAGTCGTCCCAAGTAACATCGCAACACTCGCCGCATTGGAAAATGCGGACCGTCTTCCTTGTATGGGTGTCTAGTAGTGTGGCAAGCCAGTGTGCCGGCGCGTTGCAACGAAGGCAGCGGCGGTCCTCCTGGGACGGTTATGGTGCCAACCTATCGCTGTTCAAAGAGTCCATCGTTCGCTCCATTGCGAACGAAACCGTCCGGTGAGCCTTAGTGGCGGTGTTGTTCCTGTAGTTTGCGCTCAAGGGTGTCAGCCATCTTGCGATACTCCTCGGCCATCTCCTCCATAGCTTTGCGAGCCTCATCATTACTGGTAGCGACGGCCTGTCGCTCGCATATTGACTGCAGGTGGCGATAGTCTGGAACCGTTCGATAGTCGGGAGCCATTAGGCCCAAAGCATCACCTGGCCAATCGTTCCCAACGTTTCAACGAAATTGGGCCGCACGCGATCTACCGATCGTCTGTTGTGGGTCAAACGCTACAAAACTCAATGTGAGCAGAATAGGTCCGCTGTCAGGCGGATAGTGTCCGAACGCCTAGACGGGAAGCTCACATTGAGCCCGCGCTCCGAGCTGTGATTCAAACTCCCAAACTGGGGGCTCGAATCATGCGCTACGAACTCACCGACGGGGAGTGGGCTGCCATAAGGCCAATGTTGCCGAACAAGCCGCGCGGCGTACCGCGGGTGAATGACCGCCGTGTACTCAACGGCATCTTCTGGGTGTTACGATCCGGGGCGCCATGGCGCGATCTACCAGAGGCCTTCCCGTATACGACTTGTTACAATCGCTTCGTTCGCTGGCGACGAGCAGGTGTGTGGGCGGCGATTATGAAGGCCTTGGCAGCCGCCCATGATCCCGCTCTGCAAATGATCGACACGTCGATTGCCCGCGTGCATCAACATGGAGCCTGCATCAACCGGAATAAAAGGCAATGCATGGGACGGTCACGGGGCGGATTGACCAGCAAGATTCATGCGGTCGTGGATACAAACGGCCTACCGGTCCGACTTGCGCTGACGCCTGGCGAGGCCCACGACAATCGGCTCGCTGGAAAACTCCTGTCACGTATGAAGCCTGGATCTGCTGGCGGCCGTGGCTACGACGCCGATTGGATTGGAGAACTTGCGATCAAGAAAGGCGCATGGGCCAACATCCCGCCGAAAAGCAATCGCAGCGGACCGATCTGCTTCAGTCCTTACCTGTATCGCGCTCGCAATCGAGTTGAGCGGTTCTTCAACAGGATCAAGCAATGTCGTCGGGTAGCGACACGCTACGACAAACTTGCCGCCAATTACCTCGCCTTCGTCCAACTCGCGTCAATCAGGCTATGGCTCGGCGCTAATGAGTCCACGTCCTAGCCAAAGACCTTCCGCCGCTCGATGAGCGCCAGCACATGGCGATCGAGGTTCGAGCGCTGAGCGGACCACTCTTCCGGGCCGCCTTTGTATTTGAGACTGATCGGCTGAAGCAATGAGACCGGGCGTTTGTCCAGATGGATCAAGTCGTCTTGTCGCGGCAGGCCGGCTTGCCACACCTTTTGCTCAGCTCTTCGTCGCTGTCTTTGCGAGCTCGAGATCGATGGCGCTCACACAGGCCGTAGCCAATGCGTAATCCATGCTCGTGGAGGCCACGTTTTTCACGACCTCGCTAACAAGGCTTTCTTTGGAATAGACACTGGTGGTCTTGAACCTTGCGATCGCCCCGTCCGCGGCCGTGAACTGGGCAACGCACAGGGGTACGAGAACAGACATACGGCCACTGCTCTCCGCCGCGGCTCTCATGATTCTGACGCGCTCGCTCGTGACCCAACCGCCCCAGATGAAACCGACCGTCACGGTCGCGACGGCGCCAAGAGCGATCCCCTGAAGGAGACGGGTTCGCGACTCACCCTGCAACGGGGCGGGAAGTTTCATGCAGGTTGCCTTTCTTGAATGGCTGAATGCGCGTGCAGACGCGGGCTTCCGTCGACGACGCGCCAACCTGTCCAGCATCGAGCGACCGACGAGGAAGAGGTCAAGCGACATCCATAGGCTCAATGGTCAACTTGGACCGACCGCCATCAGGCTACAGACGACGCTACGGCGGCTCATAATCGCCTCACCAAAGCTCCCGGATGCGAAATCCTGCCGACTTCGCCGCAAGCCTTGGAAGCCGGCAAGTAGAAGCTCCGATCCTTAGCTACCTCTTCTTCGCCGGCCCGAAATCCGGCTGCCAAGCAGCCTCTTTCCGGCTCGGCGCCGCCGCGATCACCTTGGTTTTTTCCTTCTTCGGCTTCTTGGCTTCGCGATTGCCGCGTTGCTGCCCCTTGGCCATCCCATCAATCTCCTGTTGGGGTTCGAGTTCGTCCAGTTCATCCGACTGCAGAACGCGCCCACGCGGCGTGCAGACGCGGACATCCATGTAGCCATCGCGAAGCAGCTTTCGCGCGAGGCGCAGCGCGACGGTGGCGCTGCCGCGACCGAGATTGGCGCTTCCATACTCGTTGGTCCCCGTGACCAGGTAAGGCACGCGCGTGGCCTTACCCATGGAGGACGGCCGCAGCACACACCAGAAGCAGAAGAAACAGTGGAACGATCACCGGCGGGACGATCCATTCCGAGGCGCGGAAACGCGGCATCGAATGCTCCTGCAGCTCTGTCGGCGGGAGCGCACGTGACCCTCAGTCACCGGTCGATGCCGTTGAGAAGAGCGGTGATCCGATCATCCTACGCCTGCGGCACACCAATAGCGAGAACTAAAACGACGCGCATGGACGACGGCCGCGCTGCCGCGTCAGCGCGCGCGGCAATGACGAATGTGCTGGCTATTGCCGCACGATGGGCGCATGGTCGTCGCCGCCGGTCGGTGGGGACTCCTCTTGCAAAAAAGGTAGGCGCGCATGACCATCCGCTCGCGGCGAGAGACCGTCACCTTCAGGCATCCGTTCCGAATCCGCGGCATCGAGAGGCTGCTGCCCGCGGGCGCTTACGAGGTCATCACCGATGAGGAGACGATCGAGGGTCTCACCTTTTCGGCCTTCCGCCGCATCGCTACGATGATCATGGTGCCCGCGGAAGACGTCCGCGACTCCATGGAGATGCTCTCGATCGGCTCGGTCGACCTTGCCAATGCGCAGGCTGCGGATGCGAGTGCCACCAATGACTGACCAGCCGGTCGATCTCGACAAGCATCGCGGCATGGCGGCGCAGAAGGCGACTGATCTGCGCCGCGCGCTGGCCGAAGTCGAGGCTCATGTAAGGGAACTGCGTGAGCGGGAAGCCGAACTCGAACACCGCATGATGACGGTGCCTGCCGCTTCGTGGCCAGAGGCCGCTGTCAAGGCGCGACATCTGCTCAACCTCTATGCCGCGAGCCTGCCTGTCGAGGACACGAGGCACCGCGCGCTGGTGGCGGCATTGCTCGACGATTTCGTGCGGCTCTCCGGCGAGGAGTAAAGCGATCCGGCGGCACGTAACGACGAGTTGAAAGAACAATTGTGCCAGGAAGCCACCATGCAGAGGAGTCCATCATGACGCTCACGAGCGGCCACTATATTGGTCACGAGTATGACCGGATGATCGTGCTGTTCTCGATGCGGGACGGCGGCAAGGAAATTCCTTGTGCAATCTCGACCTCCGCGATGGATTACCTCGAGCGCGGCCCGCAGGTCCGTCCCGAGCACCGCGAAGCCCAGTTCCTCCGCTTGCGCGACCGCATCGAGGCGCGCGCGGCCGGCAAGTATCGGGCGGCGGAACTTGAGGGCAATCCACGGGGTATTGTGCTGCGCGGCATCGACTTCACACTGTAGGACTATCGCCCCGTCAGCAAGACGCATCGCACGCTTCGGTCGGCGTTCACGTGTCCCGAAACCGACATTCCATTTGCTAAGCGCGTTCCTTGCTGGTGATCTCCGGCAAAGGCGGCTTGCGCTCCGGAAGCTTCTTCTTCGGGGGCGCTGGCAGCAACCCTTCCCTGATGGCCTGCTTCCGAGCGAGTTTGCGGGCCCGGCGAATGGCCTCTGATTTTTCGCGGGTCTTCCTCTCCGAAGGCTTTTCGTAGGAACGCCGCTGCTTCATTTCCCGGAAGACGCCTTCACGTTGCATCTTCTTCTTCAGAACACGAAGCGCCTGGTCGATATTGTTGTCGCGAACAAGTACCTGCAATTGAAATCCTCGCTTGGCTGCGAACGCGGCAAAACCTGCATGCAGCCGATGGCGCAGGAGTTCGACTGTGGTGATGAGAAAGTGAAGCCGGATTCTTTGCCGGCCTCAAACGAGCTGCGCGACCGGTCACGGAAGCCTAGTTAGGACACGCAGCCTGAGCCTCCCGGTCGGTCAAGTCAATCGACAAGGCCTTATCGTGACGTCGGAAGTTCGATACTGCTCGACGGGACCAAAACCAACCTTGCTGAAACAAATTGGCTGCGCTCCTTGTAAAAGGACAAATGGCGTGTATATTGACTTTATTCGATTAGCCGCTGTGCCTTGTTGAACGCGCCCGCGGGCTCCTTTTCCGAAGACATCGACGAAGTTGAAGGTTACCGCGTGATTGTCACGCGGCTCGCGCTCGTGCGCTTTGGAGAATGAAAATGACGACAGGTACTGTTAAGTGGTTCAACGGCCAAAAGGGCTTTGGATTCATCCAGCCGAACGACGGCAGCAATGATGTGTTCGTTCACATCAGCGCAGTCGAACGGGCTGGCCTCGCCGGTCTCGCCGAAGGCCAAAAGGTCAACTTCGAGGTCAAGACCGACAAGATGCGTGGCAAAGTGAGCGCTGAAAACCTCTCGCTGGCCTGATCTTGTGGCGCCGTTTCACGGATGTACTGAAACGGCCGCCCTGCCCGCTCGATTTCCGGATTGAGCGGGTTTTGTCCGTGGCAAAGCGGGAAGAAAAATGAGCGCCAGGAAATCAGCAGAGCCGTCCCCCGAAGTCACCGCACGCTCCAATCGTAGACGATTGGCTGTCGAAGAGGGCGCGCGGGCATTGGCGGATGTCGAGAGGCAGGCCATTGACGTTCGAACGAATATGGCGCGACTTCGGGAGCTCCGCGAGACGAAGGAAGCCGTCGACGCGGCTTTGCTCCCGTCCTTGCCGGCGGTCGCGCCGAAGAAACGCGGAAGTAAGTTGGCGCGATAGTCTATTCCAGCAACCGTCGATCCGTCGTGCGATCAATCACATTTGGTGGGCCAATCATGCGTAGGGCCAGATCAGACGGCGGCGGAACAATCACTTTTTCTCTTGCGCTCGGCGCAGCGCGGCAGATTTGCAGACTCCCAACGACGTTTCAGACGGATAAGCAAGCCTTTAGCTATCTTCATAAATATCGGACCGAGTTCGAGCAAATGGCGCGGGCACGCCTCGCTTCGGGAGAACTAGAAGACGGGATCGTCGTGCTCTCAATGCTCTAGGTTGAGCTGCTCAAGCACCAACGCTTCTAGCGCTCTCCGCTTTGGCGAAGATTGCTGTGCTGTGCCGCAGAGCTGATCGCCTTGCGAGCTGGTTGGATCCCGAGAGCGCTTGGGCATGATCACGGAATCGGCACCTGACATTTCGAGCATTCGAAGCTGCTAGTCTTTGGGTCATTGCAGATGAAGCCGTTCGGCACATGATCGGCGCGGGTAGCGGCGTCGCCCCTCTTGAAGTCGTAGCCATTCGCCTGTGAGAGGCTCGCCACATCGATCCTTCCACAGCGTGGGCACTGAAGGTCTACCGTCCATTTGTCGCGTCCGGTCACTACGGCGTATCCGGTTTGCCGGGCCAGTACTTCGACTTGGTCAAAATCCAATTCTTGGCGTCTTCGTTGGTTGCGAAGTCCCCGACATGCGAATCCGGCCCATGTCCAGTAACTACCGAAACGAACCAGCGACCGCTTGTCATCACCTTAGCTTCAAACCGAGGGAATATGTCCATAGGCGCAATATGTGCCATGGCTGGGCAAATCGCTAGCCGTAACTCTGGCGCGCGGCATCATTCAAAATAGCGGGTTGGCGCTCAACATCGTGCGAGTGGCGGAGAAAGTGTCAGTCAATCCCTATTGAAAGGATAAAGCATTTTCTACCTTCCCAGACCAAAACTCACCGTTTGAACTACCGCCGGAAAATGGAATTTCACCTCCGAGCGGCGACAAGCAAGTTAGTCATGCGTGAGCAAGCGACGATATTCCGCCGCTTCCGATATTCGCCGCGCCAGCCGGCTTTGTCCAAACTCGAGCCTAAACGAGCGGCCGCCGTTCAGGCGAAAGAATTGAGCGGTGACCCAAGGCAAGAAGACAAGAACCGTTCCGCATACGACGACGAAGGTCATGGTTCGAGCCCCCAGTTTGGAAGCTTGAATCACAGGGGCTGGCCAGACGCAACGATTCCGGCCGATTGGACGCTTACGGGGTAGAAGCGGACAGCAGCCAACCGATAATTTCCGCTGAAAGCGGTCGAAGATGATCCGAAGCGGACTTGCGACCGACTACTCGCTCTGCCGAGGTATTCATCGAGTCGGCGGAACGCCGGTCGGTGGGGACGTTGACTTCACGGCGACGGAATCTTCGCGAGAGCGGGACAGTCACTATCGCGGCAGGAGCGGCGTAACGCCCGCTCAGCCCGCGATCCGGTCCATCCCCTCGCCGCGAGAGTTTCATGAACAAGCCCAAGCCGACATACTTCCGCAATTAGTTGGATTTGAGAGATAAAGTGCAGGCGCTAGATCCTGCGCAAACGGCTCAGGCTCTCGGATGAGCAGTTTACCAACGTCGTTCGCAAGTCGGGCAGCTCAATCTCGGCCGTTACCAAGGAGGCCTCTACGTTCAATGAGGTCTCCGCCTTGAAGTAACGAGCCACCGACGGCTTTACAGGCTGGTTCAAGGCACATCTTGGCGACCGCTGGTACCCTTCGATCCACGCAACAACACGCCGAGAATTGGCCGCGTCCTGATCGCTCAAGGCCGCGATGCGGCAGACGTTCCGATCACCCAGACTTTTGGACCCAACACGCTCATTCGCTTCAGGGGCTCGGCACACGAACTTGTGTGAAATTGACCTCGCTAATTGCTAAGAAGACTGCTACACAGTCGGTATCACCGCGCGCTTCGTGGCTGTTATCGGTGACTGAGGGCTTCGCGCTCCCGCCTTACACCAGGAGAAGGCGGTCATATGTCAAATCCCGACAAATTCGACATTCGTGCGTGGCTCGTGCCACCGTTATTGGTACCGCTCTTTCTCGCACTGCTGGTTGGGTTTGCGGCCGTTCTATAGCGACAAGTCCGTTCAATGGCCGTGCGTTAAAAACACGATGCGGGGCGCTGGAGCCAACTTCAGCCATACAGGAATCTGAAATGGCGAACACCGCGATCATCAGGGATGCCTACGGCGTTCCGGCAATCTTCGTCGGTTCGAAGACAGGCCGGGACGATGCGCCCTTTGTATTCGTGAGGGTCGGAGGCGAGGAGCGCCGGATGCGTTGGTCTGAATGGGATTCTCTTCCGGCCTGGACCGGCGAGACGCCGCCCTGGGCCAGCAAAAGCAAATAGTGACGGGATCTTCAGCATGACGACAACTCGACTTGGCATATGGACGCCAGCGCTTTTGCTGGCATCGGCGCTGAGCGCATCTGCCTTTGCCGCGTCCGCTGTGGCTCCGAATTGTCGTGCGATCGAGAGCGCCAATGCGCGCCTCTCCTGCTACGATGCGGCGTTCCCACCAAAAACCCAAAATCCCGCCGAAAAGGGCGTCGACGCGTTCTCAGGATACAAGGACCCATTCCTTGTGGAAGAAGCTCGAACCGCCGCAAAGCTCAAGAATATTTGCCGCGGATGTTGAACTTCGCCGACCGAGCGGGCGTGTCCGATGAGGTGCGCTCCCATTCACAGGCCAGTCGAATGACGAAAGAAGATGATGAAGATCGCGAGTGCTCCGCCAAAGAAGGCGAGCCCTTCGTTTAGCCGGCGCGGTATTGGACGATAGGGCGGACAGTTCCGCGGATTCCGAGCAGCGCGAGACGCGCAAGCAGCGCCTGCTTGACGGGCCTACAGAATTCAGAGCGGTGCGCGTCGATCGTTCAGGGAAGAGGTCTAGTGATGTCGAATAATTGGGGTCCGTCGCTGTGTACGGGGTGGTTCGACACAAAGCTATGATAAGTCATGGAACATCAGGGTATTGAATACACGGTCGTCCAGACGATCAATCCGCCGGGCTGGAAATGGTCGTTCGAGCGAGATGGTCGGTCTCCCAGAACGGGAATCGCCTTAAACCGAGCAGAGGCTATCAGCGCGGCTCAGCGTGCAATCAACCAATCGCTTAAAGATCAGCAGCACCAACAAGCGCGCTCGGTTTAGAGTCTACCTTTATCTGAATTTGGTCTCTCAACATGTTGCTTCTCGATGCCAATGCGGCATCGATGCATGTGTTTGCAAGGGTCTTCGCCGGGGCGAAAAACTCCCGGAGCGTCGCGGCAAGCTCGCATTGCTGACCAGTCAGCCAGCCACTACGCTCAGAAACTCACAGATAGTTTCTCACAGGGACCGAAACAATGTGCTCGCTATCTTCTCGATAAAGGCGCATTGTCCCCACACCACCGAGCGGCCCTCAGCATCTATCGGTGGTGTGAACGCAAGTTGCGCTCCCGCTCAACCCGCAGCGGAGCATAAGCATGTCGGCTCGACGATCCCCAGCACACTTATCGACATTCGAGTATCGCCTTGCGCAAGAGGCAAACAGTCTGCGCTTACAGGCCAAGGGAATGCCCCTGGGCGTCCGGCGTACGGAACTTTTGCGAAAAGCCAGGCAGATCGATATTGCTGGAGAGATCAACAAATGGTTGACCTCGCCGGGACTGCAGCCGCCATCTTAGATTTGGGCGGAGTTCTTGCCCTCCCTGATGAACTCCCGCATGCCACGCCGAGACTAAGCTTTATCGGGATTTTACTCTCTCCCTCCCGGGGCTGGTAAGCCGCCGCCTGCGCTTCGTTTAAGCGGGCGGCGTTTTTGCGTGAGATGGAAAAGCATTGAGTGCGACGTCCAGCGTCCGATACTGATTTTCATGTAACTTTCCCGGCGAAGTCCGTCATCTCTAGCTTTATCGCTCTTTAGTGGACAGCCCCCGCACGGCCCTGAGCGCGAAACCCTCCTCCGAAAAGCCAGACAGGCTGACACCGGATCGCACATGAGCGAATGGCTGAGATCGCCCGGATTGCAGACGCCGAAGTTCTGGCGCAGCCTGCATAGACGCCGGTTCAGATTGAGCCCATGCTCCTCCCTCAATCGCGAGGGGACATCGTGACCGAGCGACTTATTCAAGCGGGCATTGTCACCATAGGCGCCGTCAACACCGGCCTAATCGTCTGGCTGATACTGATGCTCTAAGGCCGCTTCTCGCCTCCACGTGAACCTGGCTTAGCAACCAACCAACATCATCCCGGTTACATCCGCATCACCGGCCGAGATCGCCGAGGCGTCGGTGACTGAGAGAGACGCGCGCTCCCGCCTTCAAAATGGAGCGGGTCATGGTTCCGATACAACAGCCACCGCGGGAACCGCCAAGCCATTGTCCTCTCTGCGATGGGGTTCCACGACTTTACCTGATGCTCCCCAACACGGCCAAAGGCACCGTGACTTACGTCTATCGCTGCCAAGAGTGCCACAAGCTGATATGGGACGAGTAAGGCGGCCTCAGTTAACGGTCTCTCAACGCTGACTTCCGCTTTTGATGCTGTGGACGGCCCCTCCACCGACGCGAGAGTGCCAAGGTATGGGCGCCGTTCTTGAGGCTCCCACGATTCGGAGGAGCAGCCTATGCAGTCAATTTCGACGGTCGGTCTGGATATCGCGAAGTCGGTCTTTCAAGTGCATGGCGTCGATGCGGCCGGCCAAGTGGTCATACACCGTCAGCTCAAGCGCCGTTTCGTGCTGTCCTTCTTTGAGAAGTTGCCGCCGTGCTTAGTGGGGATCGAGGCTTGCGCGTTATCCCATTATCGGTCCCGTGAGTAGCAGGCATTGGGGCATACGGTGCGATTGATGCCTCCAGCCTATGTGAAGCCGTACGTCAAGCGGCAGAAGAACGACAGCACCGACGCGGAGGCGATTTGCGAGGCGGTCACGAGGCCCAACATGCGGATCATGCCGATCAAGACGATCGAGCAACAGAGCTGTCTGATGCTTCATCGCGTGCGCCATCTCTTCATTCGCCAGCAGACTGCCGTCATCAATTCAATCCGCGCTTATCTAGCGGAGTTCGGGATCGTCGCACCCGTCGGGCGCCGGGGTGTCGAACAGCTGTTGGAAGTCGTCGCCGATCCAGCTGAACACCGACTCCCGGAGGTGGCCCGTGCGTGTCTTGCGGCTCTCGGCAGTCAATTGCGGGCATTGAAGGCTCAGATCCTGAGTTCGACAGGCGCGTTGTCGCCTGGCATCGATCGAACGCGACGAGCAAGCGACTGGATGCGATCCCCGGCGTCGCTCCAGCGCTGGCAACGGCGCTAGTCGGAGCGTTGCCGATGCCAATGCCTTCCGATCGGGGCGGGACTTCTCGGCCTGGGTCGGGCTCGTGCCGAAGCAGAACTCCAGTGGGGGCAAGCTTGGTGGTATCAGTAAGCAAGGCGATCGCTACTTACGCAGCCTGTTCACGGCAGGCGCACTCGCCGTGATCCGGTATGCCAAGATCCATGGCGCGCCGCATCGGCCCTGGCTCACAGCGTTGTTAGCGCGCTCCCACCAAGGTTGCCGCGATCGCGCTCGCCAACAAGCTCGCCAGGATGGCAAAGGAACCAACGCTACAAGGAACCCGCCGCTCTCACGGCGTAAACGCGATCGCAGCCGGATTCGGGTGTGACGTAACGGTTGGAAGGGCGAACAGCACTAATGCAGCGCCGGTCGATCCGGCGATCAGGACGACCCCGTCCTCACCCGGAACGCTGAGAAAGGGGCGGCCCGCCTAGCGTTGCTCAAATCCGGCGGCATCACGCTGGTGCAAAACGCAGACCGTGTCCTTCCGGAAGTGCCCGCGGCCGCCTTGACGTGTTCGCAACCCCAACCTGCCTTGCGGGCACGCCGACGCTGTTCGAAGCTGGCACGGCAGCCCGCCGGTCAGGTCAGGGAGCATCGATTAAGTCAACATCGTAAGCGGCCGCGCTTCAATTCCATGCCAAAGAGTAACTAGTGGATTTCAAAGAGGTTAAAAATCCGGCAGTTCAAGAGCTATCGCCGACTGCCAACCGAAAACGACATTTTTCGTCATCCGCCTACTCAGTTCGAGCAATCGTGTCTGGGACTATCGCAATCGCAAATGAAAGAGGCCGCCAATGAGGCGGCCTCTACTCACCGAGTTCAATGGGTCATGGCAGCCGGTATCGTCTCAATCACGCCGTTGTCGCCACCGCGCACTGTAACGCTGCGCCCAGTCTCTAGAGCGATTTTTCTAGCCACCTTCATAGCGGCATCCTCATCTGTGTATTCGAGCACGATGATGCTGCTTTGCCCCGAGAACGCGGCCGGGTTCGATACGTTGATGACAATCAAAGGCTGCTTTTGGCTCATTGCGGAGTCCGAATGCCAGCGGAGCCACTCCGTCAAATGAGCGGCGTTCTCATCGTTTTGCGCTTTCCTTAGCAATGCCTCTCGCTCGCGACCCGGGGGAGTTGCTTGGCCCGTTGGCGTAGCTCTCTGGCTTCCTCGGCAAGGCGATCTTCAAGCGAATAAATCTGCTTAAACCGGCGTCGTCGCTGCATGGCTCCTCTCTCCAACTGACGATCCTGCCCCGAAAAACGGATTCAAAAAGCACGAGAGGGCCGCAAAGTTCCCGTCTCCTTTTGGCCTGCGGCGAGTGAATGACGTTTTCCATCTCCGAAAAGTGAGACCCGCTGGAAGCCAGCTTTGCCTTTCGCCGCGCGATACTGGTGCCTGAGTAAGCGTTTGCGTTTCTAAGTCGGTGACGGCTTAACACCCATGCCCAAGAATCCCCGCCCGGTGCGCCGATTCCAGATTTCTCGTTCGAGCGAATATGATCGCGGGCTGGTAGAGCGCGCCCGGGAGGTCTTCAAATTGGCGAAGAAGGTTTTGGCGGAGTTCAATCCATCCATTCTGTTGCGCCGCAGTACCAAGCCGCCTTCAGAGGGCCAGTAAGGCCGTCTCAGTCGGCAGCGCCTTCGGCAGTAGTTCGCAACCGTCCTAAGTTGAGTTTGGCAGTGTCCTGGTTCGCTCTGTCGGGAAACCGTATTACGGTGATAAGGTTCGGTTCATCATCGACCGGCCCTCGGCGATTATCGGTGACTGAGAGCACTTCATACTCCT
Organism: Bradyrhizobium sp. CCBAU 45389; assembly: GCF_028128625.1. Lineage (NCBI taxonomy): Bacteria > Pseudomonadati > Pseudomonadota > Alphaproteobacteria > Hyphomicrobiales > Nitrobacteraceae > Bradyrhizobium > Bradyrhizobium sp. CCBAU 45389. The sequence goes on from NZ_LBIY01000078.1 coordinate 14,913, forward strand.
GCCTGACCTTTAGAGCGGTGAGCCATGTGCGAACGATGCATTGAGGTCGATAATCAGAACGCTCGTTACCGGCGCCTTAAGTCCCGCGTCACCGACCGCCAGAACGAAACAGCGGCGGTTCGATTGCTAGCAGATTTGGTGGCCGAAAAGGCAGCGCTCCATCTTCCAGAGTTGTCGAGGGACTCCGAGCATGATGAATGCATCTGAGTGCCGCGAGGCTGCCATGGAGTACAAAGCACAAGCGAAGGATGCAGAGTTTCCACCAAAAAAGCTCCTCTGCTTAAGAGCATCGCGCGGAGCCTAAACGGCTTGGCAAGTCAGCTCGAAATGCTCGACTCTCACGAGAAGGAACATAGGCGAGGCGTTGATGCGCATCAGTTGGCAGCCTCTTTCATGTGCTTTTCCACACCCACGACGCGCGACCCAAGCGATTGACAATTTGGCGAGTTGTCCCGCCAGCGCTTTGATGTGGGCATGTCCCTCACCCGCCGCTGCAGCAAGGATGATCTCCGCCGCGAGACATGGCTGATCTATTTCGGCAATGTCCTGATCGGCTCGATCAGCCGCCGCGCCGGCGTGCCGAATTCATCGCCGCAATAGGGGCGTGCTTAGTCGCCCCAAGTGACATCGCCGCACTCGCCGCACGAATATACGGACCGTCTTTCCATTAAGGGTGTCTAGTAGCGTGGCAAGCCACTGGGACGGGGCGCTGCAGCGAGGGCAGCGGCGGTCTTCCCGAGATGGTAGTGGCGGCAGCTTATCGCTGCTCAAAGAGTCCATCGTTCGCTCCATTGCGAACGAAACCGTCCCCGTTCTTGACCCAAGTTAGAGCCAGAGGATTAGTTCCCCGGAACCAAGCGAATCGCCAACGTCCAGCGCCGCGCTACGGAACCGAATTGGCTAGACTCCTGGTCACAAAGGGAATCCACTGCATCCATCACCGCTCGGCCCGTGGCTTCTTTCGGTGATGAGAACGCCGGTTGCGCTCCCGCCGCACTCGAACAGGGAGCAGCTCCGTGACAGAGCGTTATCTCGCGCAGACACCCTCACTCGAACAACGGCTCGCTCGAGAGGCCGTTCGCCTCCGCATGAAAGCTCAGGGCACGCCGCCCGGCGTCGAGCGCGAGCGCATAATCCGGAGGTCGCGGCAAATCGAGAATGCTTTGCATATCAACGAGTGGCTGCGATCACCAGGATTACAGCCTCTGAGATAACCCCCTGAATCACCCCTCGCCGCATTGTCTCGATGACCATGACCGAGAACGTTGTAGAACGATTCCGTAAGGAAGCCGAGGAGTGCCGCCAACAGGCGGACAAGACGGTCGCCCCCCTCGACAAGGAGGCATGGCTGAGGCTGGCCGCTGACTGGACCAAGCTGGCTGAGGACACAGAGCACCGACGAAGACGCATTTGACGCGCATCCTGCGGAATCTCGGCAAGGAAACCGTCACCTCTATGTCAGCGACGTTCGCAAGGATCCGTACGACCACAACATGTAACGAGCGCTCCCAGCCCCAGCCCTCGTTGCCGGATGTAACGACCCGGGATCCCCGGTGCCGCCGGGCACGCCGGGCGTCACATCCTCCCTTCGAGCCTAGGAGGTCGTGCAATGACCGAAATGTCCGCCCGCATGAAGTCCGTTGCGATGGAACTCCACGAACATTCTCGAGGCGTCGTGCTTCGCTCGCTTGTGATCGGACTGACGGCATTCCTGACCGTCGTCGACATGTTCGCAACTTAAGCGATCCTCCCTTCCCTGACGCGCCACTACGGAGTGACTGGCGGCAATGGGATTTGCCGTCAATGCCAGCACATTTGGCATGGCAATCGCAGGTCTCGTTGTCGGTTTCTTCAGCCCGCATATCGACCGAAGGGGCGGTATCCTTCTCGGCCTGACGCTCCTCGCAATCCCCACAAGTCTGCTCGCAACCGCGCCTAATATCAGCGTTCTTCACGATACTGCGCGTCGCGCAGGGCCTGTGCATTTACCCTGACGCTTGCGTATCTTGGTGAGCAGTGCAGCGCTACGGACGCGGACGGCGCGCGTTTGCCGCCTCCATCACCGGCAACGTTGCCAGCAATCTGATTGGCCGGCTGGCCTCCGCCGCAGTTGCCGACGGTCTAGGCCTGGCATGGGACTTCTATTTCTCCGCGGCCCTGAATCTCTTTGGCGCCGTCTTGGTTTACTTCTCCATGCATCGCGTGCAGCCAATGCAGTAGATGGCGGCAGGCCGCAAGCGAGAACCGGGGGATCGCCAGTGGCACCTCTCGCCATGCTGTTGATTTTTTGAGAGAATTTTTCCAACCGAGCCAAAATCCAATCATTTGAGATCAATGGCTTACAGCGAAACATCCAACTGCAAGAGCGCGTCGGATTGGCGCAGATCGATATCGGAAACGTCGGGGGTTCGAGTCACTGGTCCGCTACATCGCGAAACCCACTATTTCGGAGGCCCTGCTTTCTTATCGGAGAGCAGCCTAACCCGGAACGTTGTGCTCCAGTCAGCCAAAGGCCGCCGTTCGTGCACGATCCATCGCCGGTTCTTCGAATGAATGCGGTACCGACCGTCGCCGCTGCGTGGGCGCTTCTCGCGCCGCCTATGAGGAGGTCACGGACGTCGCTCATGGTTCGGCTCCGATCCTTGCCGAATCCGGCTGGCCTTTCGCAAGCGCGAAAGCGACGGGGAAGGTGTCGGCGGCCAGAGCATCTAGCGCGGTCTGCTCCTCGGCAAGGCGTCGTTCGATGAACTGACGTTCCAGCTCCGACAGCTTCGTCCGAAGCAGCCGTCGATAGCGGTGGATGTTGTTGCGGTGCGCACGGATGCGGGCCAGATCTTCGTCGAGCATCGTCGTCTCTCCTGACGGTCGTCACAGTCCTTTTCGACGTTGAGAAAGCCGGGAAAGAGATTTCCCGGCGCAAAAATATTCTGACGCGACTGGCTGTCAAGACGTCTCTCGCCGCATCTGCGATCCTTCGAAAAAAGCCGCGCAGGGCGCGCCGAGCGGCGCCGGGCTCGCTGCAAAATTTTTTGCGATCGCCCTCTTGAAACAGCCTTTCGTTTTTCTACGTCATTTTTCGCCGCGAGAGCGGTGTGCCGGACGCCTTCAACGGGTCCGGCACGGGCGCCGGATCGGTGTCTTCGGACCTGTCCGAAAAACCCTCTCCTGCGCTCCTTCGTATCCATCTTGCTCTTTGGAGGACTTGGTTATGAGGACCACGTTTGACTTCGCGCCCCTGTGGCGCTCCACCATCGGCTTCGACCACCTGGCCGGCCTCGTCGAGAGCGCGCTCCGCCAGGCGACCGAGGACAACTATCCCCCCTACAACATCGAACGCTCCGGCGAGGACCACTACCGGATCTCGCTCGCCATCGCCGGCTTCGGCGCCGACGACATCACCGTGACGGCCGAGCAGAACGCGCTCACCATCGAGGGCCGGAAGCCCGAGAAGGCGACGAGCGAGTACCTCTATCAGGGCATCGCCGCGCGCCCGTTCCGGCGCGTGTTCAACCTGGCCGACTATGTCCAGGTAAGAGAGGCCTCCTTCCGCGACGGACTGCTGATCGTCGATCTCGTCCGCGAGGTGCCGGAAGCCATGAAGCCGCGCCGGATACAGATCGGGAGCGTCGCCTCTCGCGCCTCGCAGATCGAGCAGAAGACGGCTGCCTGACGCACGGTTGAAGTTCGACGGCGGTACGCGGCGTGCGCAAGCGCGGCCGCGCTCCCAGCCTCATGCATTGAAGGAGAAGAATCCATGGCAATTCGTGATATCATTCCCCGGACGCGGAATCAGGAACTCGCGCCGGCGCGCAGCAATTACGATCCGTTCACGACCCTACATCGCGAGATGAATCGTCTGTTCGACGATGCCTTCCGCAGCTTCGGCGGGACTGGCCTTGCGCCCCTCATGGAGGGGCAATTCGGCTGGCCAAAGATCGAGCTCAGCGAGACCGACAAGGCGCTGACGATCTCGGCCGAGCTTCCCGGCATGACGGAGAAGGACGTCCAGATCGAAATCGCGAACGGCGTCCTGACCATCAGCGGCGAGAAGAAAAGCGAGCGCAAGGATGAAGGCAAGTATTTCTCCGAGCGCTACTACGGATCGTTTCAGCGGCAGATCGCGCTCGAGGACGTCGAGGAGGACAAGGCCGAAGCGTCGTTCAAGAACGGCGTGCTGACCATATCACTTCCGAAGACTGAAAACCCGCGAGCGGGCGTCAAGCGCATAGCGATCAGCACACAGTGAAGACCGCCTCGGGCGGCGGTCCCCGCCGCCCGAGACCGCGGAAAACCGTCCCGACGAAAGGAGCGTTAAGGGAGGCAATCGATGTCCAACGCGAACACGAACACCGGCAATCTCAATCCCCTCTTTCATCCGGCCGCGCACTATGCGTCTCCGGAGGACGTCCTGAACGACAACGAGCTCTCGGCGCCAGAGAAGCGAATCATCTTGTCGTCCTGGGCGTCCGACATGTTCGCCGTCGAATCCTGTCCCGCGCTGCGCGAGATCCCCGGCATGGGCCGCACGATCCGGCTCGCGGACATCCTCGCCGCGTTGCGCAAGCTCGATGGCGAAGACGACGACCCACCTCCACCCGGCGGTGTGCCGATGCGGCTGCGGCGGCCTTGGGCCGCCGCACTACGGAGGCCGATATAACGTTCACGAAGGCAATTCTGACTATGGTGCTCTCAAGCACTGCCGCGGCCTGCTGCCTCTCCTCCTCCCTCGGATTTTGCGGGTGACATCCAAGGCCGACGTCGCTCTCCACAAGCATTCGCTATCGGCTTACGGCTCAATCGCACGCCAGGACGCGCCGGTATCGCCTGTAGACGTAGTAGCAGTCACTCTCCGAGGAATAGCCATCGCGCGAGCGGCCATAGGTGTAGCCGGCGGTGGCTCCGGCAGCATAGGCGCCTGCGGCATAGGCGGCACGATGGCCGTATTCGTATCCGCCATAGCGGCCGTGGTCGCCGAAGCGGTTGTAAGTGACCGATATCGCGCGAGCCGAACCCGGCACCGCCAGTCCGCCGCGACTAGCAGGGCCGACACGCCCGGCCGCGGCGAGAGCACCGCGCGGCGCGGGTCCCTCACCTGGATGAGGCGGCGGGCCGCTAAGGCCACCACGGGGTGCACCGCCTGGGCCTAGCGGAGGACGCCCCGCGAAAGCCGGAGGACCTCCGGCCCCAATTGGCGGGGGCCCGGCCATGGGTGGCGGCGGAGGAAACTGCGCGAACGCCGCATTGGGAGACAACGTCATGGCTGCGAACGTCACGGGGATCGACATTATCATCGGGATCTTGCGGGACATGGTCTTCTCTCTTGTTAGAATTGAGTTTCGAGGACGGGCACCGGCTTGGATGCGGAGATCGCCTCGGCGGCTGGCGTGTCGTGCGCAGGCGCGGCGGGCTCATGCATAGATGAGTGATCGTTGTGATCAGGGTGAATGCGGAACCAGGCCACATACAGCGCCGGCAGGAACAGCAGCGTCAGCAGTGTGCCAACGATGATTCCGCCCATCATCGCGTAGGCCATTGGCCCCCAGAAGATCTCGCGCGCGATCGGAATCAGCGCGAGACTTGCGGCGGCTGCGGTCAACAGGATCGGTCGCATGCGATGCTCGGTCGCCTCCACGACGGCCTCCCACGCTGGGCGCCCCTCCTTCCTTAGATGCTCGATCTGCACGTTCAGGATCACGGAGTTGCGGACCAGGATGCCGATCAGCGCGAGCACGCCGAGGATAGCCACGAAGCCCAGCGGAGCACCGCTCGGCAGCAGGGCCATGACGACGCCGATCACGGCGAGCGGCGCAACCGCGAACACCAGGAACAAGCGATGGAAGCTCTGTAGCTGGATCATCAGCACCGTCGCCATGACGAATAGCATGAGTGGAACGACAGCTACGATCGGCGCCTGGCTCTTTGCGCTCTCCTCGACGGAGCCGCCGAGCTTCACCGAATAGCCGGCCGGCAGCTCCTTGCTGAACTCCGCGACTTTCGGCGCAAGCTGATCCACGATCGTCTTGGGCTGCGTGTTGCCAACGATGCCGGCCTTCAACGTGATGGTGGGAAGCCGCGCGCGCCGCCAGATCGTCGGCTGCTCGAGCTCATAACGCAAATTGGCGACGGCACCGAGCGGCACCGATTGACCGCCGAGCCCGGTCAATTGCAGATCGCGCAGGGTGTCGATGGAAGCACGTTCCAGTTGGTCGCACGTCCCGTGACATTGACGAGATAGATGCTGTCGCGCACCTGGGTAATCGACGTTCCCTCGAGCACGCAGTTCAATGTCGTGGCGATGTCCTCCGAAGTCACGCCGATCGAAAGCGATTTTGGGGTCAAGACGATCTATTCGACCGCGGACATGGCGAAGCCAATCGAAGTCGCCGAGCTGATCGCGCTTGGCGAAACTACTTTCGGCAGCGTGGACGTCCTGATCAACAATGCCGGCATCCAACACGTTTCCCCCATCGAGGAATTTTCGCCCGACAAATGGGATGCGGTCATCGCGATCAACCTGTCCGCCGCATTCCATGCCATCCGTGCAGCGGTTCCTGGCATGAAGAAGCGCGGCTGGGGCCGCATATCACCCGGCCTCGGCTCACTCGCTGGTCGCCTCCCCCTTCAAGTCGGCCTATGTCGCGGCCAAGCACGGCATCTCGGGTCTCACCAAGACGGTGGCGCTGGAGCTCGCCCGATCGAAGATCACCTGCAACTGCATCAGCCCCGGTTACGTCTGGACCCCGCTGGTCGAGAAGCAGATCCCGAATACGATGAAGGCGCGCAATTTGAGGAGGGATGAGGTCATCAGTGACATCCTGCTCGCAGCGCAGCCCACGAAGGAGTTTGTCACGGCCGAACAGGTCGCTTCGCTCGCGCCTTTTTCTGTGCAGCGACGATGCCGCGCAGATCACCGGCACCAATCTTGCGATCGATGGCGGCTAGACGGCCGCAAAGGGCTGCCCGTCGTGTACCGGAGAGCGCCAAACAATCGCCGTCGCCCCCCAACACGGAGTGCAAGATATGCCTTCTGACAGAATTGATGGTCACATTGACGAATCCAGCGGCGATCCGATCGTCCGCTTCGGCAAGCGCGATATCGCTCTGCCCGAGGTGCGAGAAAATGACAGACCGCTCGATCTTGCCGAAAATAAGAGCCTGACGGATGCTCTGCGCTGGTGCGAGCACACGTTCAACGAGGACGTGTTGCCGCCCCGTGCCATGCTGGAGAAGCCGCAGGAGTTCTACGCTTCGGCCAACATGGTTACCCTCGGTGGAGAGCAAGAAAGATTCCGCAGCGAACTCTCGTTCCAGTCCATCATTGGACAGATCGCACTGATCATTCGCTGACGCCGACCGGCGGCAAATCGCATCCTGCGTTGGCAGCAACAACTCAAGACCGCGAACTCCTGAGCTATGGCAGCATCACGTCGCCAAACGCTGGTGTAGCGCTACTTCGAAAAAGACCGTTTGAAAGATCAGCTGCTCAAACGGTATTTCTCGCTAAGTCATTGAAATGGTGGGCGCACCAGGGCTCGAACCTGGGACCCGCTGATTAAGAGTTCAAAACGGGCGCCTCTCCACGATTTCTGAATCTACGCCACGCCACGACAGCGGCAAAGAAGGTCTTTTAATTCTAGGGACTTGTCGCATAGCTTCGCAGTCCAGCGAACCCAGACCTTCAAACACCTCGGCTCGCCAAAACCGTTTGAAAACCGTTTTAGCAGTTCACATCCGCCCCATGACCGACATTCGCATTGCTCTCAGCGACAAAGCCATCGCTCAGCTGCCGACTCCTGAAGGTGGCTGGTATCTGGCTCGCGACACCGAGTTGAAAGGTTTCTTCGTGGTCGTGGGGAAGCGGAAAAGGACCTTCACTGTCCAAGGTGACCTCAGAGAACGGGGAAAGCGGGCCTCTTCCATAAGAGTGTCGATTGGAGATGCCACCGAATTAACTACTCGATCAGCTCGCGCAATTGCCAAGGAATACCTTGCTCAGATCAGCAAGGGACAGCACCCGAAAGCGGGGTTAGACGGAAAGGCCGGGCAAGCCGAGACCGATGGAAATAGTGCCGTTAGGAGCGCTACCCTGAAGCAGGCTTGGCAACGCTATTTGGAAGCCCACCTAATCCGAAAAGGCCGTAGCGAGAAAACGATAAGTGGCTATCGGGATCACGTCGAACGTCTCTTTTCGGAATGGCTTGACACCCCTCTGCTCGATCTCGCGAACGATCCGGCTCGCGTCGCGAAAAAGCATGATCAGCTTACCAGGGAGAACGGTCCCTACATGGCCAATGGGAGCATGCGGACGCTGCGAGCCATCTACAATCATGCTCGGAAGACCAATCGATCGCTGCCGCGCGACAACCCCGCAGATGCAGTCGATTGGAATCAGGAAGAGCGCAGGAACACCGGTATGGGGACCGGCGATTTGAAAGGATGGTTTCTCGAGCTAGCCAATCTAGACAACCCAATCCGGCGCGAATTCCATCTTTTCACATTGCTGTGTGGGTCTAGGCCCACCGCATTGCAGCAGGCTAAGCCCGAACACATCAATTTTCGGCGGCGAACGCTCCACATCCCGACGCCCAAGGGAGGCAGCAAGCGAGCGTTCGACATTCCGCTGTCTCGGGAGATGATCCTGAGCCTCATTCGAGTGCTTCGTTTCGGCAGGCAAATACATCCGTCTCAGGCGCAAGAATGGTTGTTCCCAGCTGAGAGCGCCTCTGGACACCTGGCGGAAACAAAGGAAGATCGAGATATCTTGTCGAAATGGGGCAATGACCTTCGTCAGACATTTCGGACAATTGCCGCCGCTGCTGGCGTTTCCGAATTCGACGCCAAGCTCCTTATGAACCATTCGATCCCTGGTGTGAATGCAGGCTATGTCACTCGACACAAGCTGGTTGAAGACCACCTGCGCAGCCAGCAGCAAGCTATTAGTACGGCTGCGTTTTCTGGTCTCGGTAAGTCGCTCGTAGGACAAGGGCCGTTGTCAGATTGGCTCGGTCACGCGGCAAGCCGACGAGTCGTCAGCCTTTTCCAATTGAAGCCAGCGCCCCTCAGCGAGGAGGAGGAAAGAATTCGGCAAGCAGCCTGATCCAGGCTGCGATCTGATCGAGGCGCCCACTGCGTCCGAACGTAAGCAGCAATAGAAAAGATCAACGAAAACATTGAATCTCGTGCGGGACTGACCACCATTATCGCTATTTGTACATGGGGTTTCGGTGGTCAAACGGTGGTCGAGTGCATCAACCGACTGTTGGAGCCCGCCTGAACAACGGGCGGATATGGACTGAGCATGAGGCCGGGGCGAAGACGGCCGACCTAGCTCGCAAGCACGGGGTCTCCGAAGCGACTAACCGCGGCCGGATGAAAGTTCGGTGGCAGGTCAGATATGATAGTGGATCCGCCGCGCTCACCCATTCAACAAAAACGACGGCTTATCGCACTATTGATTTGCTCTTGTACCACCGTCGATCGGTCGAGGGACATATCCGACCTGCTGAAGCGGGGCGGACACCCATGTGCCTGCAGCAAATGCGTTAGCAGTCACTCCTTGACATCTAGGACCGCAGTCCATCGGTCCAGATGCGGCCGGCGTCGAGTGCAAATCACTGCTCGAGGGCGTTTGCAACTCTCTGGGGCAGACCATTGCCGGGCTAGAAAAGGCTACGCTCCTGCGTTGAAACAGAATGAGACTCCATCTGCCTATAGGCACAGGCAGAGGGGTTCATTTGGCTCGGGTGCGAAACCCTTAAAAGGCGCCGATCGGGTCAAAAATTGCCGGCGACGAGATCGTAAGAGCCCCTGGTACCGCGAACGTACACCTTGGCTGCGGCGGCGCATATCAAGTCCCGATTGGAATCGAACGCGTGGAGAAGGCTCGACTCATCGTAACCGGTATCGGGTTGAATTCGCTTCAGCGCTTCTTCTTCGATAAAAAACGATGCCTCAATGGCGCTATCGTGTCCCCAGAATCGCACGGCACGCCGCGTGCGGTCGTATGAACGGCTATGGTTTGGAAACTCGATCATGTGGCCGGGGCAGATCCGTTGTGGAAAGGGGACTTCCTTGCCTTGCCAGCTCGACGCTATTTGCCTTTTGGACGGCCGATCTGCGACCGCCCTTACGAGCGACGGTGCCAAACCTGGCGCTGGATGAGCGTTGAGGTCCCGCAAACTCTTAGATGGCTACGTGGAAAGCGAACTACAATCCCGTTCGCCCCGGTCACAGCAAATAGTTTCTGCCTGACCTCGCTATTCCGCGGACGGGCACCATATCTTGAATATCACCGCGTGCTTCCCGGCTGTTATCGGTGACTGAGAGCATCGTGCTCCCGCCGCGACCAAGAGGCGGTCAATATGTCAAACATCTCCAAATTCGGACTGCGCGAGTGGCTGGTGCCGCCGGTCCTGCTGCCGATCTTCTTCGCGTTTGTGATCGCTGGTGCGGTACTCATTCAATGGTAGCCGCCCGCGGGCCGCAGCGGCGCAACTCTCTGAAATCATGAAATTACATCTCAACGGATAAAGGGATGCGGCAGCGAGACGGGAACATAAAGGGGCGTGCCCATCATCGGTGCGCACCCACAGCAGCCGTATGCCGGGGAGTCTCAATGACGTTCGGTCCATCACGCATTCCAGTCTTCGTTCTCGTCGTAGAAGACGAGATGGTGCTCCGCAGGCGCGCAGTTGGCATGGTGGAAGACGCCGGCTACACGCCGTTGGAAGCGCTGGATACCGACGAAGCCCTCGCAATCCTGAGCTCCAGATCCGACATCGCGCTCGTTTGCGCCGACATCCAGCTGCCGGGCAGCATGGACGGCATAGGCCTTGCGCACACCGTGCGTAGACGGTGGCCGGCAATCGACGTCATCCTGATGTCCGAGAAATTGAACCCGCCGAGCATCGATCTTCCCCCTTGCAGCGAGTTCTATGGTAAGCCGCTCCAGGCTTGGCAGATCAAAGCTGGTATTCGTAGGATGATCGGCCACGCCCGAGGCGCGTGAGAGGACCCAGCATCGTCCGGCTCTCCGCGTCAAGCGGCCAGCGAGCAAGCTCTCACCTCTCGTCGATCGGCGGTACCATGGCGATCTTCCTCGTCCGGCATATCACGACATATCGGTACCGGCGCGCGGTCAGGCTCGGCCGACATCAATTGATGGCACGCCCGCGCGATAGTTTCGACCAGCGACTGATTGATTTCTCGCTCAATGTGACGCCCGAGCCTTCTGAGGTGAGGTGGCTGCACGATGTCTTCGGGAATTGCGTTGCGCAGGTCGAGTTTGGCTGTGACAGCGACAATTTGCGATTCGAGTGTGTCATCAAGGTCGACCACACGCCGGAGAATGCGCCCGACTTCAGAATTGAGGACCACGCGAAGGACCATCCGTTTGCGTATCAGGCGGAGGAGGCGCCCGACCTGGCACCCTATGTTCAGAGATGGTTCTCAGACCCGGAAGACCATCTCGGCAGGTGGCTGGACACGTTTCTCGTGCGCGGGCCCAGACGTCCTACCGGACAGGTCCTGATGACCCTCAATGAAGCAATCTCGGATGGCTTCGCCTACGACCGCCGCACGGCGCCAGGAACGCAAAGTCCTTCTACGACACTCGAACGCAGGAAGGGCACCTGCCGGGATTTTGCCGTCTTGATGATTGAAGCTGCACGAAGCCTGGGCTTCGCCGCACGCTTTATCACCGGCTATATCTACGTACCGGATCGCGATGGTCCTGTCTGGCTGGGCGGGGGAGCCACCCATGCCTGGTGCCAGATCTACGTCCCCGGCTCCGGCTGGGTCGAGTTCGATCCGACCAATGGAATCGTCGGAAACCGCGATCTGATCCGCGTGGCGGTGGCCAGAGTCCCAAGCCAGGCCATTCCCCTGTTCGGCACTTATTGGGGAGCTCGTGAGGACGAGCTTGGGATGGATGTGGACGTGAACGTCAAAACAGCGTCGGCTCTGTCGTAATGTCGCTCATTGAAGAGGCAGGAACACGCCCCCCGCCAGCGCGTTGGAACTTCCGAACGCCACGCTGTGTTGGCGGCAATTTGTCGACTATGGAGGACACCGAGTGAAGATCCGGGTCGGCTATGAGATGATCTACGACTTTCCGCAGCCCACACCCATGATCATGGTCCTGGGCGTTCATTTTTCTCGGGCATCGGACGTTGTCGTGCCCGATTATCTGACCACCACGCCCTCAGTTGCGATCGTCCCCTATCGTGACGGCTTCGGTAACTGGTGCAGCCGCATCGTTGCGCCAGCGGGTCGAATGCGCCTGGCGGCCGACGGGATCGTTCGCGACTCCGGCTTGCCGGACGTCGTTGTGCCCTCGGCCTCCCAACACGCGATCGAGGACTTGCCGGCAGAGACGATCGTGTATCTGCTCGGCAGCCGCTATTGCGAAACCGACCAGCTGTCCGATGTCGCGTGGAAACTCTTCGAGAAGGTCTCGCCCGGATGGGCTCGTGTTCAGGCGATCTGTGATTTCGTTCACAATCACATCGAATTCGGCTATGAGCACGCGCACGCAACCAAGACGGCCCGGGACGTCTTCAACGAGCGCAAGGGCGTGTGCCGAGACTTCGCGCATCTGGCCGTCACGTTCTGTCGCTGCATGAACATTCCTGCCAGATACTGCACAGGCTATCTCGGTGACATTGGTACGCCTCCCCCTTATGCCCCGGGGGACTTTGCGGGATGGTTCGAAGCCTACATCGGCGGGCGTTGGTATACATTCGATCCACGCAACAACGTCCCCCGGATTGGACGTGTGCTGATTGCTCAAGGACGTGACGCTGCTGACGTGCCGATTACCCAGACGTTTGGCCCCAACACCTTGGTCAGCTTTAAAGTGTGGACCGACGAGATCCCTTCCTGAGGCATGGGATACAGCGAGCTAAACCCTGAATCGCTTCAGAAGAAATGATCGCGGACTTGCAAAACGATTTGAAACTACGAAAGCGAGTTGGGCTTCTGCCGGAACGAATGTCGGTGGCGCAACTTGGTAAGCACGACCGGATGCAAACGTCCCCCAAAGCATCCGAGGAAATAACGGCCTCACTGCGCCCCCACGCTCTGGGGCCGTCTCTTGGGGAAGTCCTTTCTAGTCGCGCTCTCTCAGCACGGGCTTCTCGTGCAACACCGCACTCAACAACGAGTTGTGGACCTCGATGTGGCCGTTATAGCTGATGAGCCCCAATCGTCGAAACTTGTTCATGAAATAGCTGACCCGCGATCGCGTGGTCCCGATCATCTCAGCCAGTGTCTCCTGATTAATGCTCGCGCTGATCGGCTGCGGACTGCCTTCCTTGCCGAAATTCGCGAGCAGCAACAGCAGGCGAGCAAGCCTCCGTTCGCTGGAATTGAATAGCTGGTCGATCAGGTCCTCCTCGATCCGGCTGTTTCGGGTCAACAGATACGAAATGAACAGCTGGGAGAATTTCGGCTCTTCACGGATAGCCGACATCATCGCTTCTTTGGTTATCGACGTGATGACGCAATCTTCCATCGCCGTTGTCGTCGCGATCCGCAGAGGATGACCATTCATGCATCCCTCGCCGAAGAACTGACCGGGCTCGAGAATGGCGACGACTGCCTCCTTGCCCTGCTCCGAAACGACCGTCAGCTTGACCTTGCCGCCTTGAATGTAGAACACCGAGTCAGCAGCGTCGCCCTGCTGAAACACATGCTGGTTCTTGCGAAACGTCAGAATGGCTTTGCCGGCGCCCACCTTGCCGAGAAAATGTTGGGGATCGAACGTGTCCTTGGACGGCTTCGCCACGCGTGGACTCCTTTGAATCGACCAAACTTGTTCGCTTCGATCGGCTGCCAGGGAACGGCGTTCTTGACCAAGCGACGAACGGTTGCTCCTTGCCGGCCAGACCTTGCGGCAGCGGCCCTATTGGGCAGAATTTACTCCCTGATTGTTCGCAATTCTAGGGAAGAGCCACTTTCCAAAGGGCGCGGCTCATTGCGCGCCCATCAGCAGGCATTCTCGGGCGAAGCGACGGTCGCCCTGCGCGTGGCACGACTTTACGATGGAGCATGGAAGTATGCCGACCCGGCGACACGACGCGCTGGTCATAGCTCACCATGGAGTTAGGCAGCGCCCGAACTCCTTGCGGGCCCTGCTTTGCACCCCCTCGCTATTCGACGCTTCCATACCCATATCCTGTGTGTCTGATCGGACCATCGGGCCAATTGAGTGCAACGCCCCGCGACAGGCTGCCGGCCTGAATAGGTCGCCGACAACAGGAGGATTCCATGCCACTTGCGCGCTTTCGAATCGATGAAGGACCGCACACGATGGACGGGCTCCGACTCATTGCACGGGATGGCAACAAGCAGGTCGAGGCATTCATGAGCCGGAAGGTGATGGACGTCTGGGCGGAATCCGTCGAGCATCTTGGAGGACGTCAAAGTCTTTTCCGAGATCAATACAATGCGCTTGGCAGACTGAACCTCCCCGCACTCCAACGGATTGTGCGCGCGAAATACGAGCGAGGTGCCGCGTTCAACCGCCAACATCCCTTCGTGGAGGTCCTGTTCTCTGACATTTCCGAAAGTGGCGAGACCTTGGATCTAAGTGAACTGGTTCGAGAAGCATTGCCCCCGGCATTTCATAGGCTGACCTAATATCCTGAAGGCAGGCAGCGACCGAAGCGTATGCTTCCGGCTCGCCGGCTTCAGCACATTTACTTGCGAGTGAGCAATATTGACCAGCAAGGCGCCAAGCCAGGTTTCAATATGACTTCCGTAGCTCTCGGTGAAGGAAAGTCAGCGCGCCGCCTGGCCATGGTCGATGTCATGTCGTCACTTCTGCGCAAGCGAACAGACAAACAAATCGGCTACAGCGTCTCGCAGCTCGTTCAACTGCGCCATCAGATGCTCCGGTTTGCTCGGTCGCTCCCCCCAGGACCTGACCGAAATCAGCGGCGGCAAATCGCGTCTTCCTTGCGAAGCCTTGCCAGACGCAAGCGGTGAACCGGCTGTCTCCAGCCAGCAAAGTCAAACATTGCAAGGCAAGACACGTTCCTCATGGCCTTTCTGATCCCGCACCGGGGTATCCCACTGAGAGCTCGAACGTCCAAACAGGTCCGTTTCCCCTCTAGGGCTCGCAAACCGGACTGCGCCCCGGCAACTGCGAAAGCTTGCAAGAATGATGAATGATTCAAAGGGGGTCGGATGGCAAATGTAATCGAACGGAATAACGTCCAGGTTCGTGGCGCGGGCGACCGGGCGATGGTCTTCGCCCACGGCTTCGGGTGCGATCAGAACATGTGGCGGTTCGTGGCTCCGGCGTTTGAAAGGGACTTCAGGACGGTTCTATTCGACCACGTCGGCGCCGGCGGATCCGATCTGTCGGCCTATGACTGGGCCAAGTATTCAACCTTATCCGGTTACGCCGACGACGTGGTCGAAATCGGCGCCGAGCTAGGTTTGAAGGATTGCGTCTTCGTCGGGCATTCCGTCAGCAGCATGATCGGCGTGCTGGCGGCGCGACAAGCGCCAGGCATGTTCGGCAAGCTCGTGCTCATCGGCCCTTCAGCCCGCTACATCGACGACGAAGGATATGTTGGCGGGTTCAGTGCCGAGCAGATCGGTGAATTGCTCGCGCTTCTCGAATCCAACCACATGGGTTGGTCAACACAGATTGCGCCGATGATCATGGGCAATCCCGACCGCCCGGAACTCGGTCAGGAGCTCACGAACAGCTTCTGCCGCACGGACCCCGATATTGCCAAAGCGTTCGCCCGTGTGACTTTCACCTCCGACAACCGCAAGGATCTCGCGGAAGTTTCCGTTCCAGTCCTCGTCCTCCAATGCAAGGAGGACATCATCGCCTCCCAGGAGGTCGGCGATTTCGTTGCCCGGAGTATCCCCGGCGGTCGAATGATCGTCCTGAACGCGACCGGGCATTGCCCGAACCTCAGTGCGCCCGACGAGGTCATCGCGGCGATTCGAGCCTTCGTCTCGTGAGCGTCTCCGGTCCAGACTTCGAGGACATGGTCAACAACGCCCCGTGCGGGTACGTCACCCTGCACCCGAACGGTCGCATTGAGCATGTCAACCCGACCTTGCTGGCGTGGAGCGGGCACCCGGCAGACCAGATGGTCGGCAAGCGTTTCACCGATTTCCTGACCATGCCAGGCCGCATCTACTACGAAACTCATATCGCGCCGCTGCTGCGGATGCAGGGCTTCTTCAACGAATTCGCTATCGACATGGTGACCGCTGCCGGTGAGCCGCTCCACATGATCGCCAACGCGAACGAGCGCCGCGATGCGGATGGAAAGCTGCTGCTGATCCGTCTTGCGTTGATCAAGGCGACCGACCGACGGCGCTACGAACAGGAGCTCCTCGCCGGCCGAGAATTGGCCATTGCTGCCGAAAGGGCGACGCAAGAAGTGCTGCTGCTCGAGCACGAAACCTCCGAACTGCGGGAACAGTTCATCGCCGTACTTGGTCACGATCTTCGCAATCCTCTCGCCTCCATCAGCGCCGGCGCGAGACTCCTCGGCCGTACCGTGCAGAATGAGAAGGAGCAGCAGATCGTCGCCATGATGCAGACGACGGTCATGCGCATGGCCTCGATGATCGACAACGTCCTCGACTTTGCACGCGGTCGTCTGGGCGGCGGCATTACCCTGGAATACGATGCGAAAGGACCGCTGGAGCCCGTCCTTGCCCAGGTGATCGACGAACTGAGGCTGGCTTCGCCCGGTCGCGTCATCGAATTCGAGTTTGCCGTCGACGGGCCGGTAAACTGCGATCGCATCCGCATCGGCCAGCTCCTTTCCAACCTGCTCGGCAACGCCGTGACGCATGGCACGGCCAACAAGCCCATCACCGTTCACGCCGAGACGCGAAATGGATTGTTCGAGCTCTGGGTCGCCAATGCCGGTGAGGCTATTCCGCAAACGGTGATGGACAAGCTGTTCGAACCGTTCTTCCGCGGCAAGGCCCGTGCGAGCAAGCAAGGGCTTGGACTTGGGCTGTACATCGCCTCGCAGATCGCAAAGGCGCATGGGGGCGCATTGACCGTCGCATCGACACCCGCGGAGACCCGCTTTAGTTTCTCAATGCCGCTGGCGTAACATGCATGCTGCAATGGCCGCCTTTCGACGGCGCGATCCTCAATCTTCTCCCAAGAGCGACACCGGACTAGCCTTCGAGGACGTGGCCCAAAGCTCTTAGCGGACGCACGCGATCGCTGACGATCTTGAGGATGGCCAGCATCGGAACAGCCAGGATCGCGCCAGGCACGCCCCACATCCAGAACCAGAACACCAGCGACAGGATGACCAGCACCGGGTTCAGCGTGAAGCGTCGGGCAAGCAACATGGGCGTCAGGGTTTCGCCTTCGGCGAGGTGGATGCAGAAGTAGAGGGCCGGCGGCAGCAAGGCCCACCACAAGCTGTCGAAGCTCAACATTCCGGCCAGCAGGAAGATGACGGTGCCTAACAGTGGGCCCAGAATTGGAACGTAGTTGAGCAGGAAGGCCGCGGCTCCCCACAACAGCGGGTCTCCAAGCCCGCAGAAATACATCGCAACCGCCGTTGCAATTCCCACTGCAGCATTCATGGCGGTGATTGTAAGCAGATAGGCAGATATGTCCGCTTCGATCTGCTGGGAGATGTCCACCGCCTGCCTCTTGTCGCGAAAATTCGGGAGGACCTCGACGATGCGTCGTAGAAAGATGTCTCCTGCCACCAGGAGAAAATAGAGCACCAGCACGGTCGTAAACAGGCCGTCGATGACGGCGCGCGTTCCCGCGAAGAGCGCGCCGGTAAGGCCAAGATCCCTGCGGACCGAAACGATTGCACCTTTCCTGTCGGGAGCGTCGGCGACGTGCTCGGCCTGCTGGATGACTTTCTGCAGCGCTTCGATCGGGCGCTTTAGAACGACCAAGTGAGTTTCGAGGCGAGGCAGGCCCTCCGGCAATTTCTCCGCCCAGGTCGCGGCAGGTAGCGACAAGGCTGCCACAAACCCCACGAGCGCTCCCACCACCACCAGGATCGCCAAGAGCGCTCCGATGGCACGGGGGAGACCTATACGCTCGAGCAGATGCACGACGGGGTGCAGAATGAGCTGCAGCACGAAGGCGAGCACCACGGGCAATATGATCGAGCTTGCCACATGCATGGCTGCCAGCACGGCCAGTGTTAGCAGACTACCGAGAAAGAACGTCTGCGGGCTGGACGGCAGCGGCATTTCGATATCGTCGGCCGCCTGCGGTGGCGAGGCAGCCGGTTCCGGTACGCCGACATTCTGCCCCGGGGACCAGGGGGGCTCATGCGGCAACTTTGACAGCGAGACCACGACGCTTTTCTCCATCCCGATCAAGGGGCCTGCCCCAACCCGCTGAGTCAGCTTCGCACCGGTCGGAAGGGCGCGATGCGGCTGCAGGAGCCTCTAGCCGGATAAGCAGTCGGTCCGGCTGGACGGTTCGGCCGCGGCGGGCCTCTTCGCCAACTGAAGAATGAGAACACGTGGCCCCGCCGGAGCGTTCCTAGGCGCTCGCGAACCGGTGCGGTGCATTCCCGCCAATGTCGGTCGCAGCAGCGGCTTCATCGATGGCCGCCATCAACCGAGCCGTGGCAGACTGTTGGATCATGTGCCCTGCCCCAGCGACGCGGTGCAGCTTGCTGTGAGCGATTTCGCCGTGAAGTCTGACCGATTGCTTGTTGATATCGATGAGGCGATCCTCATCGCCGGCGATGATGATGGTTGGCATCTTGAGTTGATCGTAGCTCTTCGACGACTCGAATGCAGCGGGGATCATCAACGTTGCCTCCGCCGCGCTGGCACGCATCTGTGACGGTCGCAACGCCAGCTCCTTGGGGAAGCCGACGAACTTGTCAGGGACTGGCCGCGGACCGAACATCTTTCGCAACATGGAAGGCCACAAGAGGCGGCTGACGATCGGCGAGATCGTGTGACTGATCGCATCGCCCATCCCGGGTATCGAAGACATCGAAGATGCCGCCGAGTCAGCACGAACGGTTGGAAAATAGTAGCCTGATGCGAGCACCAAAGCTTCGACAAATGACGGATGTCTTGTCGCCAGCGCAAGAGCGACCGCCGCACCCCATGAATGTCCAAGCACGATCGCCCGCTGAACGCTCAGCCGATCAAGCGCCTTTCTGAACAGATCGGCCTGGGCTTCCGGGGTCCATATCACGTTCCGCGGCCGCGAGCTGTGTCCGAATCCGGGGCGGTCGAATACGATCACCCGAAACCGGTTGGCCGCCAGGTCGATCAAGCCGCTGGATTCAAAATCCTGGATCATGCTGCCGTTGCCGTGCAGGAGCACAAGCGGACGGCCGTTGCCGCGTTCCACGTAGTGCAGTCGGACGCCATCGATCTCCAAGAACTGCCCGCGAGGCGGGTTATCGCGTTCCGCTTTCTTGGCGACTCGCCCATTTACGATCGCCATGGCCCCGAGGAGGGAAGCTGCCCCTGCAAAGGCCGCAAGCGCAAGATGTCGCCGCAAGGGAGTGGTGTAGTCAGACTGGAGCGAGGGCGAGCGTGTTCGCGGGAGTTCCATGTGCAGTACCTCTGGTGGTCTGCACGATGCCTCAGGGAGATTGAGAAATGTTGCAGGCTATCGTCAACCGTCGGTGCCAAGTCTTCGTTCCAAACGTACCTTGGAGCGCATCGTTGTCGCTGTCGCCGGTTCAAGTCACTCCCGATTGATTGCCCCCAGCGCGCTGGGGGCAAGAAATGATCGCGTGGAACATGTCGACGTTGGTCTTGTTCAACCTTGTTACTCTTGCCAAGAAAGCGACTGGATCAATGGCAAACAACAACAACAGAAGCCCGGATGAAAAGCAGCCCGGCGAAAATCCGGAAGGTAAGTATCACTACAATCCGGGAAACATGGCGGGGAAAAAGCCCGGTGACGCGGAGCAGACTGACGAAAATCGAACGCTCCCGTCTCCGCGCAAAGAGAAGCCCGCCGAATAGGGCCGACAACGCCCGCGACTTTGCCTTTTCGAAGAGCCGCGGAAAGAACCTGAGGACCAACTGAGACACCCTTCCGAGAATCGACTCATCGCAAGACGCGCGTCCCACGATGAGCCATCCCGGGTGGATGGCGCGAGCTGAGGGGTCAGTTATCGCGCCACAGACCAACACGACAACCTCAGGACGGGAGAGTCGTTCCTGTCAGAGCCTGGCGGCGGCAAAGCTTGTGCCCTCTGTCTGCTGTCTGCACTCTGGGACGCAACTCGGCTGCCAGCCCCTGATGCCGGCATATATGTTCTTTTGCGGCATGCCGTCGGTCTCAGGGAGCCGCTTGCCACGCTTCTGCGATTCAATGGGACTTCCGATGAAAAAGCCAGTTCACTCAGTTGACGAGCCAGAGCCGAAAGCGCCACGTGCTGACAGACCGCCAACGGACGGATTTGTGGTCATTGTCGACGGGCACTTCAAGTCGAAGTTTGATACTGCGGAAGCTGCGGAGTCGTCGGGTCGCACACTTAAATCGACTTACCCGAAGCTCAAGATCGAAATTTACGACGCCGTGACAAAGGTGCGAACCTTCTTGGGCTGAGAAGTCAACGCTCCAGCGATCCTCATCAGGAGCGAAACGGCCTCTGTGAGGAAAGAGCTCGCGTGCCGGATTTTTGCCAGTTCACATTGGTCTTACATGCGGTCGCCCGGCGCACAATCCTACGTTTTCATTCAAGATCTGAATTTTTGACGGCCACGAGAGGCGGAACGGCCAAGTAGGAAGCGACCGATGCGAACAGGAGTTCGTGAGCGCGATCGACGATATCATCCAAGAAAGTCGTCTTCGCGAACATCACGCGGGCCTCCGCCAGCAATTGGCCGCGAGTCGGCATGTTGGGCAGATGCATCTCCACGCGAGGATACCCCTTCAAAACAACGTCCCTCGGGAACAAGTCGGTCTGATGGACTGATGATCTGATCGCCAGTGCGATGCCCTCGGGATTGAAACGACGAACAAGTTGCTCGGCTGTCCGCCTGATGACACGAGATCCCAAGCGTTGCTCGTTGCGGAGAACCTGCTCCGGCGGCGTCTTCAAGTTCCAGACGATGCCGAGCCGGGATAAGGCCACCAGAATATAATAGGTTACGTCGATCTCCCACCAACGAAAGCCTTGCTTGGCGCTGCTTTGGTAGGCGTGATGATTGTTGTGCCACCCCTCGCCCATCGTAAACAGAGCCAGAAGCCAGTTGTTGCGGGAGTTATCACCCGTAACATATCTCTTTTGGCCGTGAACATGTGCAAGGGAGTTGATGCAGAACGTTGCATGATACAGGAGCACTGTGCTCCAGAAGAATCCGACCACGAGTCCCGACCACCCGGCAATGAGGAAGCAAAGACCTGCCGTCACGATCGCAGGCAAAAGCTCCAGTTTATGAAGCCACATCAACTCGGGGTAGGACGCAAAGTCCGAAACCTTCGTCAAGTCGGTCGCATCATGCTGGCGATGGAAAATCCAGCTGACGTGGCTGTAAACGAAGCCCTTTTGGCTTGGCGAATGCACGTCTTTCTCCGTATCGGAGTAAAGATGGTGATGTCGATGTTTCGCAGCCCACCAAAGTACGCTTTTTTGGGAACTGCTTTGGGCGAGGAACGCAAGAGCGAACTGGAACGTTCGGCTCGTTGAGTAGGCTCGATGCGAGAAGTACCGGTGATACCCAGCAGTGATCGCGAACATGCGTAACCAATATAAGACGATGCACATCGCAACCGCTGGCCACGAGACGCCCGACCATGTCGCCAGGAGGCAACCGGCGTGGATCAGCAGAAACGGAAGGACCTGCGGGTATATGATGTCGTGTTCCTGATCCGCATGAATATGGGTAGACACTCTGACGACCTCAGCGGTTTGGCATGGGGCCCGTCAAGCAGACACATCATCCGCCGCGGACAGGGCCAACGTAAAATAGGTGCGGCCCGTCTCGGGCGAGGGATAGCCATTGACGAGAAGCTTCCAGGATTTGATTTCCCATATGTCGCCCGGCTTCGACTCTCGAAGGACTTCACCCGCCAGCTTTACGGCCTCTTCCTTTGCAGCATTTAGGTCGGCAAGCTCGGTGCCGTGGTGATCGAGACCAGCCTTGCCGTCCATAATGTGAAAATGATAGCGCGGCATGGGACGCTCCTTCATTTTGGCGGGGAGCGCGTGGCATCTCTCAGTCTCCGGATCGCCTGATGGTCACGGGAGATAGGCGACAATACTCGCCATCCCACTCCGTTCCTAGAAGAACCGCTGCTCACGGAACCCGGCTTAAATCGTCAAAAAGGAACAGACTCAGGGACAGCAACGATGCTAATTTGTGGAACTGAATTCGAAGGCTCTTTCAAGTGTCTGCGGCCAATGTAAGGAATACTCACCCGCTGATCCGCAAGCTGGAAACTGTCTTCCCGCTTTCTGACGAAGAGCGGAAGGCGATACTGGCGCTCCCGAT
The DNA here is from genome assembly GCF_028128625.1 of Bradyrhizobium sp. CCBAU 45389. NCBI lineage: Bacteria > Pseudomonadati > Pseudomonadota > Alphaproteobacteria > Hyphomicrobiales > Nitrobacteraceae > Bradyrhizobium > Bradyrhizobium sp. CCBAU 45389. The sequence goes on from NZ_LBIY01000078.1 coordinate 37,365, forward strand.
CGATCAGAGGGTGATCGAGGCCCATCAGGACATCGTACGCGAGGGGGATCGCCCGAGCCGATCTTTCGTCATTGCCGATGGCGTGGCTTGCGCCTTCAAAATGACAGGCGAGGGCAAGCGCCAGATCCTCGCATTCCACATCACGGGCGACATGCCGGACCTTCAGAGCCTGCACCTGCAGACGCTGGACATCAGCATCGGAACGATCACGGCTTGCAAGGTCGGCTTCATTCAGCACGAGGATCTGCAGCGCCTGTGCGAACGCCAAGCCCGCGTCGCGGCGGCCCTCTGGCGTGAAACACTTATCTATGCGGCGATGTTCCGCGAATGGATCACCAATATCGGACGTCGGCAGGCGCTAGGCCGGGCAGCGCATTTTATGTGCGAATATATCGTCCGTGCGCGAGCCATGGGCCTTGTGGAAGATTACTCATGCGAACTGCCGATCACGCAGGAAGAGCTTTCCGATGCCATGGGCCTTTCGATTGTTTACGTCAACCGCGTGCTCCAGGAGCTGCGCAAGCTGGGTTTGATCAACCTCGAAAGCCGGCACTTGACGGTGCTTGATTGGACCCGGCTCCAGGAAGTCGGAGACTTCGACGCGGGATACCTCCACCTGCCGAAGACGGCCACGTAGCGTTACGCCCCTTCGTCAAACGGCGGCGCGGACGGATGAACAGAGGGCCGCCCATGAACCTCTTCGACCATCTGCCATCCCAGAGACAGCTCTAGGGCAGGTTGGAATTCTGCACTCATTGAAGAATGCGGCAGCCGGAGAGTCATCGTTCGTCTCATCTGCGCCACCGATTAGCTGACAGCCGGACGCCCGAGGGAACAAAGGGGTGAGGAGGCGGCTTGAGTTGGGCGGCAGAACCAGGAGACTGGGAGCCGCGAAGAAAAGCCGTTCGGTGTAACGCCCGAGCGGCTTTTGTTTGATGGCGCATCTCTTGTGAAGTCGCTTGGCTGCCGCAATCGAGAAAGCCGATCCCAACCACGACCTGGGAACACTTCGCCCCCAGCCGGTTTAGTTCCGAGCAGCATTTTGCGATGCGGTTCTTTAACACTCACGCGAATCGGATTTGGCATGGCCTCCGTCACAGTAGGGCTGAACAGATACTTCACATTGATCGAGCGTTCAGTGCCCACGAAAGTCGGGACTTTCATTCGCTGGCTGCGGGAGCCATCCAAACTCTGGATCCGGATCATCGTTGCGGGGGGACTCATTCTCGGGGGCATCTTCAGCTTCTTGCCCCTCTTCGGCCTCTGGATGCTCCCCCTTGGACTTCTTCTCATCGCGCAGGACATGCCGATCCTGCAAAAACCTCTCCTCGCCGTGTTGCGTTGGATCGAGATGAAATGGAAGCGGCTCAGGCGACGTTTCAGAACGAGGCCGCGGCCAATTGTGGCGAAGCAACCGGAATGACGCGACCGCTCCGCCCGCGGCTCTCCGTATTTGGAACGTTGTGGTTAAGCCGGGCTTGGTCCGGCAGGAGGTCATCATGACCAAGACATCAGACCACGGCATCATGCGCGTCCGCGGAGAAGATCAGCCGGCAGACAAGGAGCGGGCGCAACTGGCTCAAAAGATTGAGCTCGGCCATACACCGCCCGTGATCAAGGAAGAGGCGAACGACCGGGACTGAACGCAATGATCGTGAGCCGGCGCGCGGGGCCTGCCAGCAGGATCCGCGCGCAACATCATGCTGCTTTCTGATGCTGCTCGAACGCAGCGACCTCCCGTTCCTTCATTCGGGAGCCGGTAATCCGGGTGTGGACAGCCATTCGCTGATTTGAGCCCCGGTCTCCGCCTGCCGAGCTTTGCGGATGGTTTGTTCCCGCTCAACACCTGGCGGAAGCGATTTTGCCTTTTGACGAAGGGCTCGCCCATGCTCGGCAAGGCGTTCTTCAAAGGAGGTGGTTTGGTTGATTCGGCGTCGCTGCATAGCGTGCTCCTTTTCCCAGGGAAGGCGGGAGCGCGACAGCGTTCTCATCACCGACAGATACCGAGGGCCGCGCGGCGATGCATCAAGCGTAGCAATTTAAGGTGCGACGCGCTGGTCAATATTGATCAGGTGGTAGAAGCTGGTGAGACCCGCGCTCGGCGCCCGCAGGATCAACGCCCCCACAGGAAATGCGAAGCGCGCGAGCACAGATGGGCATCGGAGCGACGCCGGCGCCAAAGGCGTTCAGCAACCCGTTGTGCGGACAAACGCTCCTCACGATCAGGCAGCAAGCTCTCGGAGCGTCGAGATGATCGCCTCTGACGGGTATGGCTTGCGGAAGAATCTTGCCCCATCGGGTAGCTCAGAGCCTTCGACCAGATGGGCGGAGACCACAAGGAGCTGGATCGGTGGCCATCTTTCGCGAACGGCTTCCACGAGCCCAATCCCGTCCATCGAGCCAGGCATCCTGACATCCGTAAAGACCACGCAGACATCCTGTCGGGTTTCAAGAATCTTGATGGCCTCATCGGCATTGCCGGCAAGGAGCGGATGCAGCCCCGCATCCTGGACGATGTCGTTCGCCATCAAGAGGAGCATCGGTTCGTCCTCGACGATCAAGATGCAACTGCCGCGAGGAGAGCTTTGCTCTGGCATATCAGCTCTTTCTAATGCAGGAGACGCCACCCGGTCGGATATCAAGCGATGGCAGCAGCCGACGTTCCGAATGGCCGATTGTTTCTGAGCAGTCTTTGCATCGACAATGCGGCTGACGGTTCCAAGGGTTCACCATGAGGCGCCGCCACTTCCGCCGAATGAGCGTGGAAGTCGCCCCGTCGGCAATGTGCGTCTGGCGACCCTGCCCGCCCATCGCCGCAGGGTGAGCGCGTCGAACGCCACCACCCCTTCCCCTCAGAGCATGACCGTCACCTGCGAGGCAGTCGGATCGAAAAGCACGTGCCTGTTTCTTCGTTGGATGCCACAGAGATCTCGCCGCCATGGGCTTCGACGATCAATTTTGCGATGTAGAGGCCAAGGCCGAGGTGGGTACTGTGCTCTGGCGGACTTCCGTCATCGTGGCCTCGCGTCCAGGATTGGAAGATTGATTTTTGCGCTTCAAGCGGGATTGAGGAGCCGAGATTGTGCACGTTGATGGTCACAGCATCGGGATCGTTACCTGCGACGGTCACTGTGATGGGCGTCGCTACGTCGCCATAATGGACCGCGTTGCCCATCAGGTTGGACAGCACCTGTCCCAGGCGGGCGCGGTCGCAGGAAACCAACGGATCGCCCTTCGTCGCGACTTGAAGTTTCCTATCTGCGTTGACGGCGCGAAACTCATCCGCGATTTCCTGGCACAGAGCCGCAACGTCGTTCTCGGTCTTTGTAACGGGGATTTGAGTGCCGAAGGACGAGCGTGTGAGATCGAGCAGATCGTTCAGAATTCGCGTCGCCCGCCCTGCGGCCAGCTTGATCTCCGAAACAACCTTGGCCTGCTTCGCGTCGGTTGTCCCCGATCGCTCCATCCACTGAGCGCCCATTGAAACGGCGCCGAGAGGATTGCGCAGGTCGTGGCCGAGGACGCCCAGAAACAGGTTGCGCGAGTCATTTATCGTCTTGGTATAGTGGGCCACCGACTCCGTCACGGCCTGATCGATCGCTTCATTGAACCGCGTCAAGTCCTCAATATCGGTGTCCGCAAGGCTTCGATGATGAGCAACCCACTGCTTGACGACGCTTGCGCGAAGCGCCCGGTATTCCGAGATCATCTGGTCGATGTTAAAGCCGTCGGCCAGACGCAGAGCGGCATGGAGCTCAGCCGCGCTTTGAGAAAAGGGGCTATCTTTCGGGCCGTCGCCTCGCGATTTATCAAATCGCTCCCGCGGGGTTTGTGCGGTTTCGAGGTCGTCCGCCACAAACCTAAGAAGATCGAAGATATGATCTTCCAGAGCCAACTTCGTCATCCGATCGCTGGCCGGTGACAGAGTTCGAGCGAACTCCGTCCATTCCTTCACGATCGGAGCCTGGTTCTGTCGAATGAAGTCAGCCAGGCGTTCGTACTTTGGCCGCTCAGTGGAATTGCTCAAAGCCGCCCCCAAGTACTCAAAGCCGCCCCCAAGTAGATGACGCGAGCCCTAGATCGAGCAGGCACAAGCCCGCTGCTCGCGAATGCCGTGCCCTTCCGAAGCGCCGAGCCTAGAGTATAGCCACTGGCTCCCGAGCTGTCACAACTGGCTCCGCCAGCGGGGAGAACCGCGCGACTTTGCGGCCGGAACCTGCGGTACAACGGTCGTTTTGCACTTGCCCTACAGGACGCGGGGATATCGGAAAGCGATCGTTCCACTCACGTCGCGGGCAGGACCCGGCGCACCTCTGCGTCGATCTGTGCGGATGCAAGCTAGCACCACCATATTGGCCTAGGGGAACCGGCTTCAATGCTTGGTGCTCGAGTTCCGATGGACTATCGAAACGCAGAACAGCTGTTCGGTGCTCGAGCGCACTTCCACTGCCAAATCCGCCCGCTTGCTTGGGAAGACGGATTCCTGGGCGATTCCAGTCAAGGTTTGCATTGCTTTGACTTCGGCGGCTTTCAGATTGGGAAGGGGTAGACCTTCCTCGTCTGCAAAGAAATCGCGACCACTTTGGATGTCAAAGAAATACCGATTCATGGAGCGCTCCAGATTGAACACATATTAGTCCCGCCAATCGGTGCGTCGCTTGCCTGAAGACTCGGACATCGATGCGGCTGTCGTCCTGTCACACGATCAGCCTCAACTGTTCGATCTGTCCCGCCGGACCTTGCGAAATTCTTCGGGACCTTTCATCAGCCTGCTCTTCCGGCTTGCCCTGTCTTCGGATGTCGCACCCGTATCGGCCAGCCGGTCGAGCGCGTCAGAGGCAAGCTCCTTTGCGCGGATCCGAGGGCTCTCACGATTCGACTCTGGAGATTCGCGCATAGGCCGATCACGCAGCCCTTCGAGCGCCGTCTTCACCAGCAGTTGTACCGCTTCTGATCGGTTAGGCCTCTGCTTCTGGCTGAGCGCCCATGCGTCAACCTGGTCGAGAAGCTCGGGCGTCAGCCGAACCGCCCGTCCTTGCTCAGCTGTCCCCGCTGACGTCTTCCGCGGAACTGCTTTTGACCTGGACATCTCTGACATCATTGATTGGAGGGCGATAACGGCGATGCCGCGGGAGGAGAGGCGGGAATCCGGCCATTTTCGCTCCCGCCTCCAGCTAATGACCGCGGTCGCTTAGGGTTCCAGTGAACTCCTGCCACGACGGCCCGCTCATCGCACAGCTCCTTGCGCTGTTCTCAAACACGACCAGGGAGCGACGAAGTGCAATTGCCTTCCGGACCATTGCGACGGCAGCGCGTCTGACAGATCGACCGATTGATATCATCTCTGCCTGAAGGACAGCGTGCACCTCCGGAGCTGCAATAGCCACAACTATCTCGACCTGGCAGGGAGCGGACAGACCTTCGATTTGATGCTCGCGAGCCCCGATTTCACTGGCTATTCCCTGCTACGAAGCGCAGCGTCATCCGAACGAAGAGGCTGGCCTTGAACGGAAGCACGTTCAGCAGCGAAACCGGTTTTGCAGAAGGGCGCCGTATGACGGATGTCACCAAGGAAGCCCTGGATGGTGCCGCCGCGCGGCATCTCTCTGCTGGCTTCAACTTTCGTGCCTATACGCCGGACAAGATCGCGTACGATCTTATTCGTTGGGATGAGGAGTTCAGACACGCCAATTACACTCAACTGGTCGTAGCCGTGACGCTCTGGCAAAGTAGTTTGTCTGGCTAGCGCAAAGCCAAGAAGGCTCGTCGCGCGGCCTGAACGTGCGGTCGAAGCAGAGCGCAACGTCATTTACACGGTCAATCCGAAGATATAGGGTATGGCTAGAGGTTGGCAGATGCTCACCTTGAAGCTGCCCAGGAAGCAGCGACCTCCGAGGTCGCCGCGCGTCGTCGTAGTAGCAGCTCACGTGCCATTGGAAGGCGCAATCATAAAACTGGATTTTACCAACGTGCGTCAGCAGCGCCGGTGCACGTCCTCATGCGCTCACGAAAGGCAACCATCATGAAGCTTCCTGCAATATTACAAGGCGAGGCGCGGACCCGTTTCCTTCAAGGAATTGCTTTCGGCGCGGTGGCGACCATGGCGATTGGATTTGCCTGGGGCGGTTGGGTCACCGGGGAGTCCGCCAGGGTCATGCGGGTCTCGGCGGAGACCAGTGGCCGGATGTCCGTTCTGGTACCGCTGTGTGTCGCTCAGTTTACAGCCGCGGACGGCGCTCTCGCGAAGTTCAAGGCGACCGGCCCTTATTCCAGAGAAAACGTCGTCAGCGAATTCGTGAAGAGTGTGGCGTCCACGAGCATGGACTACTCATTCGCCAAGGCTTGCGCCACCGGCATCGAGACGGAGATTGCCAAGACAGCGGCCAAGACCTGATTCCCATTCGGGAGGACAACAGATAGGGCCAGTCGCCCTCGATCGGGCGATCGTCTTTGACCACACCATGCGGGATGGATTCTGCATTCTGGCGGGAAGCTGTTGGACGATTGGCACCTTGTTCAAATTGCCGCCGGCGCCATAAGCCGCAGCAAAGTCATTATTGAGGCAATGTCCGTTTGGACGCCCGAGAAGACTGAGCGAACAAGCCAAGGCAGACGCTGACAACGACAATTTACAATCCACCACACTATGGCGGCCTGGCCGATACGGCGCTGGTACCGAAGCCCGCGACAAGTACGACACGCTTTTAATCTTCATCACAGAGCCAAGGACGAGTGCTAGGCTCTCCCCATCGCCTTGTGGCGAGATGGTCAAATTTGCTCAGATTCGGTACCGCCGTAGATGTTAACAAAACCTGTCACCGCGAGGCCCTAGGCATTTATCGGTGATGAGAACGCCATCAGTCGCTCTCGCCTGCCTGCTCGTCCTATAAACCGGGAGACGGTGATGCAAAATGGGGCCGGACCTCTTTCAGAGGCTGAACTGACGATCGTGGAGCGTTATAAGCTCGACGCGCTTGAGGACATGGACGTTCCCGAGATCCTCGATTTTCTTGAAGAAATCGAGGACGAGATCAGACGACGGGGTGCCCCCGAGGGAGCGACCGATCGAGAGTAGCAAAAACAATGACTTACCGGACCGACCAATTTGCCCTTTGTACCAATGAATTGTGCGACATATCCAATCGTCGATTTACCCAAACGCTCTGACTGGGAGCGGCTTGATGTTCAACGTCGATCTCCGCACGGTGGCAGACCGCGTCCAACTCTTGGTGAACGCAATCAACGGCGGTGACCCACGTACCAGTGGCGAAATTTTTCGCACGGGACGCACAAGCCACGTGGCTCATCACTGAAGTCGATCCAGACGAGCCCGATCGCCTCTTCGGATTGTGCGACCTCGGTCAGGGGTGCCCGGAACTCGGCTACGTCTTATCTTATTCGATCTGTCGCCTGAGGCAGTTCGTGGGGATCTCAGGGAGTGCGTTTCCTGGTCCGGCGCCGCGTCTGTCCCGCGGCCTTCAAGCTGGCGGGTAACGTCGGCGGCACGTCATCCCGGCGTCCGTACTCGAACACAATCCCCGGCGGAGACTCGAACCTTCCTTGATGCCGTCGACGTTCACCCCAAGACGCTTGATCTTGTCGTACAAGGTCTGCTTGGGGAGGCCGAGCAGCGCAGCTGTTGTCTGGACGTCGCCCTGCTTGCGGCGCAATGCATCCTCGATGATCAATCGTTCGATGTTCTCGAGCTGGCGAGGCAACGAGACGTCCGCGCCGCCAAGGCCGGATTTGTTGATCGTCTTGCCGTCGAGCACACCCAACACGAAACGGTCGGCGGCATTGCGAAGCTCGCGCACATTTCCCGGCCATGCATAAGCCAGCAGAACAGACGTCGTCTGCTCGTCAAGGATGGGCGCGTCGCGCTCGAACCGCCTGGCAGCTTCGGAGAACCATGGCGGCGATCTGATCCTGGTTCAGGGCCACAGTTCGCCCGGCATCTATGCGCGCGCCTTTCTCGAGGGGCGGCTCAGCGAGAAAACACACCGGCGGAGTTATCCGGAATATCGGACGGCCGCCGCGATGCGTCGCCGACGCCATTGACACGTTCGTCGCCATGTCGGGAAGGTTTTTCAGAGGCTGCGAGAGCGCCGACGCGATCAGATGTAGGCGTGCACCGCCTGCTAAGTATTGGCAAAAACCCGCAGGCGCCGTCTTGCACCAGCTTCCGCCGATCTTCCGAACAAACCTGATTCCGAACCCGCGTCCCGGAGATGGCAGGGTCCTCAACTCGCGCCAGCAGCCTCGGTCCGCTAACTCTTGGGGTACAGCGCAGAAATCGCGGGTTGCCGTTGCCAGGGAAGCAAATCGAGCCCGACATCCTTGGCGTGTTCCAATTTGATGGGCCCATCTGAAGAGCGGCGTCGCAAGGCAAGGCACTTGCCCCTGACTGCGGTTTGATGGCCCCTCACGCAGAAACTGCGGTCAAGACAAAGATCGGCACCAAAATGGCCGGCGCTGATTCCGCTCCCTCGTTGTGAGTCGCGCTCCCTAGCCGAAAGCAGCAACCGTGACCCGCGTGCTTGATCCGCGTTTGCGTCCATCCTTTGCCGCAGCGGGTAAGGCTTGCAGTTATCGTCCCGGCAGAGCCGTGACTTCTCGGGGCGGCTTGATCCGCAAGAACGGATATGCCGCCAGTTCTTTCGAATGCCGCGCGAACATATCGACCCGTCTGCTCGTAAACTCCGTAATGACGCCGAAAAATTCAGTTGGTGACCTGATCGTCGCAAGTCTCAGGCTGAATTCAAAAGCGAATTGCGCGTTGGCCCCGGCTATCTCAAGAAGCTTCGCTTGATACGCCTGCATGTTTGCTGTCGGTAGAGCAAAGCCTTTCGTTGGATCGCTATCCGTCATTCCCTGGCTGCGGTCACCTACTAAGGCATCCGCCTCAGGCTCAATGATGGGAACCTGGTGTTTAGGATCATCATGAAGCTCAGGAGGCGGTTCGACCGAGTCTGCCGCAGCAGAGTGAAGTGAATTGTCTTTCGGGCTTCTAACAATGGCCTGCTTGTTCCGTTGGGCCCGCGCGGCCATTTTCGGGTTGCGGGCGCGCTTTGCCGCTGTCGCCGCTTTGCGTTTGCTCATCTGACGCTCCAAGAAAATGGGGGTGCGACCACAACGGTCATTTCCGAAAGGACAACAGGCTCTGTGACGTGGCGTTCCAAGCCCGTGCACTGTTGGTCGCATGAACTAAGATAAATCGCACGTTCTCTGAGCCGCCCCGAGAAGCCAGACTACCCACCGAGCGAATGCTCGAGGAAGAAGCGCAGCATTTCCCTCGTGGCATCCGGCCCTTGCGGGTCAGTGTAGGACCCGGCGGGGCTGCCGCCTGACCATGCGTGTCCGGCGCCATCGATGTTCCAGTGTTCGGAAGTCGCCCGACCGGCCCCGTCGATCAGGACGGTGCGAGTATAGGCATGGCCGTGGGGTACGCGTCCGCGCAGCACCCTCATCGTCGGCCTCGTTGCCCTGGCGGCCTGCTCGATAATCTGATCGCCATTCTTTGGATGCACCGTTGTGTCGCGATCGCCATGGAAAACGATGGTCGGCACAGAAGTTTTGCCGTCCGCAATTGCCTTGGAGCCGCCTCCCTGCCGCATGGCGACGAACGCGGAGGGAAGGTCGCTGGCGGCCCCACACGCCAGGCCTGAATGAATGCCGACGGCCGCGTATAGGTCGCTATACGTGGCGCCCATGATGGCAGCGGCGGCCCCACCGGCAGAGAGACCCGCGACGTATACGCGCTTCGGATCGATCGGATGGTCGCGCATGATCTGGCGGGTAATGCCGGCGATCATCGAAGGCTCGCCCTCACCGCGGCGCTGGTCACCGGTGCGAAACCAGTTCCAGCACTTCGACTGGTTGGCTCCGCTCGGCTGCTCAGGATAGACCACGAAGCAATTCTGCTCTTCCGCCAGGAAGTTCATCCGGGTGCCGGCCGCGAAATCGTCGGGCGACTGGGTGCAGCCATGAAGCATGACGATCAGGGGAAGCCGTTGTCCCTGGCAGCGGCTCGGGATGAACAGCTTGTAGGTCCGGCTTCCCGCGGCGTTACTGAAGGTACCGGCGATAAACCGTGTGCCCTCGGGCACGATGTCCGATGGCGACAGAGGAGCGCGCGTAATCGGACTTCGCAGGCCAAGCCCGGAAAAATCCCGCATTCCGTCGAGCGGTAAGGAGCGTCTGCGTCCCTGACCAGAGCGGGCCGGCGAGGCCTGCGGAGCTTCCCGCTCCTCGACGACGTCGGCCGTGGCGTCGATGGTAAGCGGATCGAGCCGCGAGAGCGGAGCCTGAGAGGCGCTGCGCGACTCCGGTCTTGGAGCGCTATCGCCCTGGAGCATGCGCTGCAGCAGCGCGGTGGCCTCGACCAGTTGGCCGGTACGCGTGAGGCGGGTTGCTTCGCGGACTATGTCTTGATTCAGCATCGTTCACCTCGTTCTGTCGGCGAGAGCGGCCTTGACCGCGGGAGTGGCGTGTAGGGCCCCCAGCACCGAAACCGACGCGATCGTGGCGCGCGCCAACTCGGGAGTGACGTCCTGGGCGATGGTGGCTAAGCCCAAAACATTGATCTGCAGCATTTCGCCGGCGCGCCGCGCCGCTTCGAGATCCTCGCGTGTGTAGTTGCGCAGCCCGAGGTCCAAGTTCTTCCGGGCCGTGGATTGTCTGACGACCTCTACGTGTCGCTCGAGCTGGTTCCGGATTGCTGTCCGGATGAAATCGGTCCTGTTCGAATAGAACCCTTCCTGCACCATGAGATCGACATGACCGAGGTCGACATAGCCAAGGTTGATCGTGATCTTCTCGGTGTCGGGGGCCTTGGGTCGCAGCTCGTGTGTATTTCCGGCCATAGTGAAACATCCCTGCACCATCCGTCTGGATGGTGTGTGGATGTAAATAGATGCTCCCGGGCGCCTTTCAAGGGGTGGAGCCATCCAATAAACCAGGAGCTCGCGCAGGCGGGCCGTCTCGTGGAGCGTCAGACAAATTCTGGCGAAACTCGCCTCCCCTGTCTTCGCAAGCCCGATGGCCCAGTTCGTTAAAAAAAACAGAAACAGGTTCGTCGTGCTCCCACGTCGCGGGCAAACCAAAATAGAAAGCACCCTTAACCTTCTGAGTGACATGCTCAATGTCGCTCACCTTCCGCTTCCCGTGTCGCCGGATGGCCGGCTGCCCACGTTCGCTGAAGTGACCGGCTTTGATGCTGCATCAGCGTGGGCCCCGCCTTACGCCAGGGCAACAAGCGTTTCTCGGCGAGCTCGCTGTCCGCTTCGCAGTGGTCAGTGGCCGGCTCAGCTACCAGCACAACTTCACAACAACGAGCCCCGCGAGATTGAAGTTCTCGAGAGCGCCGCTTTCACCGATTTCCTCGACAAGTCCGAACCGCTCTGGGCCGACCTGTACGGTTGGAGAACCAACTAGGCGTCATTCCGGAGCCAAGGGCGGCAAACTCAGGATCACGGCCTCGCCATCGATCACAAACCTCTTTTGCCGGTTCCTCAGCGCGGCCTCAGCAGGCCATCCAGAGTGCGGATGGTGACCATCTCACCGCAAGAGCAGCGGGCGTTCCCGTCCGGCCGTTGAGTCGGCAACGGCAGAGCCAGCCTGTGCATGCAGTTCTTCCAGGCGGTCCAGTCGCGCTAGCTGCGCCAAGCCTCGTAATCGATCTCGGACCGCGTTGCCAGCCACCTCTGCCATGCCGCCTCGAAGCCGGCGCGGGACCTTGTCGAACGTCTCGTTAATGCCGCCGCGGTGCTTCCTGGGCTCGATCCCTGGAAGCCGCCACCGTGGCTCACATAGGCAGAGCCGCCCTAGGACGTGCGGCGCGAGTAGGGGGATAGCAACAAAGTATGGCTTTGGCTGTTCACATGCATGGAAGCGCATCTTCTGCAGGTCACTACTGACGATGGCGAGTGCCGGTTTTGGTTAGCAGCCGGTACGGAAGAAGAGGCCGTTCAGCTCGTCTTGGATGCCATCCCTGAGGGATGGACCGCCAAACTAATCGATCGCGGGGGCACCGCCCGGGAGCAAGCTTCAGCGCTCGGCCTGACTGTTGGGCTCGCGCCAGGAGAAGCCCGCGAGGTAAGCAGAGGAATCGGGCTTAGCTGATACGCAGGCACTTCTCCGCCGCCGCGATCTGCGATCGGGGAAACTGACCAGATGAATTTTGAAGGTTTAGCCCACAAGGAGCGTCAGATGAGCGAACGACGTGAGCTATATCGTGATACCAACGGCGACGCTTGGTTTCTGGGACGCGAGCCGGCCAATGGACATGCTTTCATCATTCATCAGCCAAATGCGCCTTCTGGCGGCCGACTGACACACATTGAACTCGGCGATTTCTTGCGAAGTGAGCCGAAAGGACCCGAGCACCAGGCCCTTCTGCGCCTGATAGGTACGCTAGTGAACGTGCCACCGTACGCTTAGGGCGTACCAGCAGCGTTAGAGCGGCCTAGCACTCACATATACGGGCTGTTCTCTGAGACCATAAGCAGAGACGGATCGGATATCGGCACACCTTGCAGGTCAATCGAGGCGTTTGAAAGGATCTGCGTGCAGATACGTGCCATCAAAGTAATTGACGCCAAAGCGTCGATCACCAATCCAACGCTCTCTCCGCATTCGAATCTTCCTGAGCAGAGTTCGTGGCGGCCAACGCAAGCATTGACTAGCTGTTCCTATGGGATGCAAACGCTCCCTCACGCTTGGTGGCTGAAAACCTCAGTAAGGAAGAGCAGCGAATGGCCGGCGCACACGAAAATTGAGGGTCGGGGCGAGACGGGCCTTTCCAAGCCTCGCGCCATTTCGGAACAAAGATCCAAGAAGCCGTCTGCCCACCAGAAAGAGAGGGCCGCCCGGAGGCGGCTAGTTTTTGTCTTCTCTTCTGCTTATTTTTTGAGGGCGTCAGCGGCGTCCCGCGCTGCATCCTTCACATCTCCCGCCGCATTGTGGGCAGATCCCTTGGCCTTGTCGATCTTGCCTTCGGCTTCCATGTCCTTGTCGCCAGTGAGCTTACCGGCACCTTCTTTGATGGCGCCTTTTGCCTTGTCGGCAGCGCCCTTCACATGTTCGCGGTCCATGATCGTGTCCTTTGCTGCTGGGAGAGCACACAACGAAAGCGTTGCGCAGTGGTTCCTCCTGCGGAGGCCCGCTTAAGGCCGCCGGCGTCGGACGCCTCGGCATATTGAAGGCAAGCCACCACTAAATTCTCGTCGCCTGGCGGGCCGTTCTAACCGACTCGTGCTCTTATGGGGCGCGCCGGCCGGTCGCCGAGTGCGCGCAAGCGGATGGTCAAAATTGCTCAGACCTGGTCTGCCACAAGTGTTAACAACGCCCATCACCGTCCGGCTCATGGCTTTTATCGGTGCTGAGAACGCCAATTGCGCTCCCGCCTAACCGAACAGCGAGCACCATGTTCAAGCAATCATCGATATTTCAATACCGCTTAGAGGACGAGGCAATTGACTTGCGCAAGCAGGCTGAGGGTATGCCTCATGGCGTTCGACGCGACGAGCTTCTACGGATGGCCAACCGGATCGATAACTCGGTTATCGTCAATAAGTGGCTGGATTCACCAGGTCTGCGCGCTCCGACATAAACCTACCAGCGCAGAGAGGCCGCCTCAGTTGGCGGCGTTTGGCCTTACGAGCCTGACATAGGTGGCGAACACCAGCCCGCGCGCGGAAGCGATTACCGCATGACGGCAGTCGGCCTGCGGCAGAAACTCGAATAGTTCACTAGCGGGAGCCGAAACAAGTGCTCGCTATCCAGCACCGAAAGGCGCACTGTCCGCCATCGCGCGGCCCTTAGCAATTACGGTGATGTGAACGCAAGTTCCGCTCCCGCTTGACCCGCAGCGGAGCATCAAACATGGCGGCTCGACGGCCCTCACACTAATCATCGACACTCGAATATCGCCTCGCACAGGAGGCGATCAATCTCCGCCTAGTCTACAGGTCAAGGAGTTGCCCGTTGGCGTTCGCCGCGCAGAGCTCTTGCGAAAGGCCAGGCACATCGATGTTGCAGGAGAGATCAACAGGTGGTTGACCTCGCCGGACTACAGGCGCCACCTTAAGCTTGGCTCTCGTTCGCGTGATGAACTTCTACACCCCACGAAGAGACCAACCTATACCGGGATTTTACAGTCTCCCTCCCGGGCTGGTAAGCCGCCGCCTGCGCTTTATTTAAGCGGGCGGCGTTTTTGTTCTCAGGGGCCAAACGACCTCATCTCCTGCGGTTGCCCTACCACCGGCCAAGGCCCAGTCATAGGCGCCGGTGGTTGACAGACGGGTCCCAGCCTACGGTCGGTAGCCATGTGCGACGACGATCTGTTACTTCCATCTATGTGCCGATGCGACGTCCCTGGCGGGACATCACCCGGGACGCGCTGCGCCGCTCTCATGCGCTTTGGAAATCGAGCCCGAAATGAAATCGGGCCGCTGATGCAGGTCCGTTCTCATGCGCTTAGTCTTCTACCACCTTAGTCTTTCTTTCTTCGGCTTCTTGGCTTCGCGATTGCCGCGTTGCTATCCCTTCGCCATGCCGTCAATCTCCTGTTGCGGTTCGAGTTCGTCCAGTTCATCCGACTGCAGAACGCGCCCTCGATCAACGTCGGCAGAAAACGATAAGCTTTTCATACTTTCTTTAGCAAATCTCGACCGACTCCGCTTTGGTGAACTCTCTTCAGGGGGGCTTACCTTTGCGGCTGGGGAGCGTAAGCAATCTTCTTCAGTGCCTTGTTCGCATCACCGCGACCTTGATAAGTGCCGAGCAACTCGCCCTCGTCGTCAATTTCTTCAACCCGACACAGGGTCCAGCGCTTGTCTTTGCCCTGCGCGATGCGGAACGCACGACCGTTGCGGCGACAATAGAATGCTTCGGATCTCTCGATTCTGGTCCACGCACAATCCGCGCCCAACAGAAACCGCTGTTCCAGCCTTATTCGCTCTTCCTCTCTCCAGCGCCGATAGCTTTGCTCCTGCTCCGTTTCTAAGCCTGTCTTCCTCGCGCTCGATGCGCTCCTGCAACGCTCCAATGATCGCGCGCATCTCGGTGCCGTTTCCCTTGTCTGACTGACACAATGCGACACAGCCATTTCTGAGTTCGTCCTTGGGATAACTTGTATGTGGTTCTTCCCAAATAGCGCGCAGACTCTGCTCCACATCCGTTTTCGTCAACGGCAGGCCGGGTAACGTATTCAGAAACGCCTGGAGGTCCTCGACGGGTATCCAGATGGAGCCGCTGCCTGTGCGGCCTCTTCTCGCCGACTCTCCCCACTTCTTCCACACGGAGCTTGCTCCATCCAGCGCTTTCACAATCTCGCGCGATACCTTGTGAACGCTATGCGGCTCACGCAGGTGCTTCAAGGATGGGCTTTTTACGTAATCAAACAAGATAGAGGCGACGGCGTAGTGACGATCAGCGTTCATGCGGAGCTCTCGTCATTTTAATGCAACAGCAAGGCAAGTTACGCGGTGCGGCTCAGGCAACTCTCAACAGGCTAACTCGATAACACCATTAGGTTCACGGTTCTGGGGATGCTCCGGATCGATGCCATTGAGAACCCGCCGCTTAACGGCGCGCCAGATGGTCTGGCATAGCTCCGCCGCAGCTTTCGATGCCTGAGTGCAGATTGGCTCTTCGGTGACCAGCCCACGCACCGACATGGATCTGTGCCCAGATTGAACACATACTCATTAAACGTAGCACCGATGAAGTGCCGGGCTAAGTGTGGATGGCGGACTACTTCGCCCTCCCACTGTGGTGGACTGCTCGGCGCTATGGTGCTTCGCATTCGCGCCACCCTTCCCGACAAGGGGAGGGCGAGAACCACGCTGGCAAGAATGAAGGCGATAGGGCTATGCGCTGCATGCCCCCTAAACGCATTTTGGGAGCTTTTTGTTGCTATGCACCGTAGGAACGGATCGCCAGCCGCTTCCGTTACCCATCATGGAAAATATACGCCCACAAGACGAAAATATACGCCCACAAGACGAAGACCCGCGCGAGACGCCGCTGGATGATCCGCGGCAGCAGACTGACGCCCCCCATCACAAGCAGACAAATGAACCGTGGAAGGGCAATCCTGAGAAGGATCAACTCCCTCCTGACCGGCCGGACATCGATCTGGAGAATGGCAGGAGAGCAACACCCATCAGTCGAGAGTAGCAGTATCATGTATCGTACCCGCGAATATCTTGAGTGCGCCGAGAACTGCGCGCACCTCGCGGAGCAGGCTCGGACGGCCCCCGCCGCGCGCCGCTATCAACGCATGGAGGCGGCTTGGCGCGCGCTCGCCGAGGAGCAGCAGTGGCTGGACGGGGAGATTCCGCCGGTAGGCAGACCAAATTCATCCGCGCTACACTCGCACTCATGACGCGCACAATCCGCGCTTGCTGCCAATAAGGAATTGCTTCGTCGGCGGTAGCCCAACCTGACTTTCATCGTGCGCTGGCAGCGCACAACACAGTGACATGAGACATAATTGAACCCAACTTTGTGCGTAACCTCCCGTGTGCATAAAGACGCCTGCGCTTGCTCGGCGCTCAGCCAGGGTAGGAACCATAGTCGTTGGGACAGCTTGGTATCCAAAACGAAAGGATATCTTATGTCCACAAAGATACCCAACACAGAAGCCGATGCGGGCCATCAAGTCCCGTCACGTCGTCACGACGCTGGTAGCGGCGCGAACGAAACTACCGATGGATTGGATGCAAGCACCGAAGCGTTGCGCCATGCTGCGGAAGACACGCCATCGGGTGCCTTGACGGAGGATGTAGAGATTGTCCCGGTATTTGACCGCGCCGACTTAGCACCCAAAATTTAGGTGCAACCATGGTGAAGAAAAAGCACGGCATCATTATCGAAACACCCATGGAAGCGCGTCAAGCCGAACCCGGCCCCTCGATCCTCTTGCTGCTTCTCATCAGCGTAAGTGTCGCTGTGCTCGCTATGGCCGTTGTCTGGTTCGTTTTCTTCCGTACCTAGCGTCGCGTTGCTTTTAGCTAGGCCGATTTGCGGCCCGTTAGGTGGAGAATTGTCAGACCGGACTGCATTGATCGCGAGCCGGGCCAATCCCATGTCCATCCTAACGGAGGACAGCATGAAGCAATCGCAGCATTCCAAAATGCAGAGAACTGCCGAGCGCGCTGCCGAGGATCCAACTTTCCACCGGTACAAGCGCATAGAAACCGCATGAAGGACTTTGGCCGATGAGCAAGAATGGCTGAATGGTGAGATTATTCAGAACGCCGAGTCCCGGGACTAGCTGCGTTCAAACTTAGCGAACTGAGTAACGGCGGGTCTGTTGCTAGCCTTGGGGAGCACTTCCGGACCTGGGCAAACAGCGGTACCTCGACCAGTGTTCCGATCAGTCGCGGCAACGCTTGCTGTTCGACTCCATATCCGTCACGCAAGAGCTCGCCCAATTCAATGTGAGAAAGGCGGCCACCAGAAGGGGCATTGGGCTGATGAATAATAGAAGCATGACCGCTAGTCGGCTCGCGCCCCGATGAACCAAGCGTCGCCATTTGGACTGCGATATAGTTCTCGCCGGTCTGAATATTTCCTCCTAATCGCCCCAAGCTAGGGCGCGTACTAATAACTCCCTTGTATGAGGTCCGCTATGATCCTGATAGTGGCGCACTAGCACTAGCCGCTCTCGCCAGGTCCGAGCTGGGACAACATCGGGCTAGCAAATAGAGCCGCCAACTGGATCGGCTTTTAGTTCATCTTCGCCGAAGCTCGTCATGTAGCCCGGGATCGTCGGCACACTCTTGCGCGGCCTGTCGAGCTTCCTCCATGCCGCCCCCCGGCGAAGGCTTTGGACGGGCTGCTTTTCGGTCACGCTATTTCGTCATCCCAAACACGGCTGTTGGCATCTCCGACATTCAAAAGACCCAACAGCTTTTTCTTGCCCGCGTCGAATGCCGAAAACGAAGGGAACAAGGCTCACGGATGGGGCCGGGATCCTGCGGCTCGGGAGGGCTGCTTTGCAGGAGTCTGTCATCGGTCGGTCGGCAAGGGTCGTTCAAATACCGAACCATCTCAGGCAAGCGTTGCCGCTATACAAACTCCTATTCTTCCAGCTCCGTGAGGATGCGGTTGCGGTGCTGGATATGCTGCATCTGAATGGCGAAGAAGGTGTTTAGAAGCTTCTGAGCCTCGGTTGTGTTCGCTCCTCGGCGAGCCAAGTCCGCAATACGCTCCTCTTGCTTGGCAATATTCCGCTCGCCTTGGGCGACGTGCCGTTCGGCCTGTTCCAAATGGCGAAGCTGCATTGCGCGGTCCACGAGGCAACCTAGAACAGAGTTGGACAGTTCCCAAACGCAGGCCCGATGTCATCCCGGCAAGAAAATTGTCTAGCATAAAAGGACGCCAAATGAAGCTGTCTCGCTCGGGAGTGAGCTTGTAAACGTCACCGGGTTGGAGGTTGAGTTCCTGAAACAGCCCTTGCTGCTTTTCCGTAACAAGCGCTGGTACAATTTCCGCCGTCCAGCCTTCGGGGACAGCCGCGAGGACGAGTGTCAACGCCTGACTTGGCTTGGCTAAGGCTAACCATATCCGCTTCGCTGGCGGCGCATCGTCTGAGGCCACCTCCACAATCGTGAACGAATTGCCGAACGACTCTGCCATCGATGGCTAATCCGACGACGTGCTGCAAGTTGCAACAACTAGCTGGGATGGGGCCACGGTCGGTAAGCAGCCTTGACCGGGAATTAAGTTTCCCGGCAAGCCGAACTATGGGCCCCCGCCAAGGCTCTCAGGGGCCTCCTGGACGTGCGCTACGGCACCCGCGACGGATCGGACTGCGCCGAGTTCTCAGGGGAAGGGCGAGACGCCCGTGACCTGAAGGTGTCGCGGAACACGGTTCGGAAGGTGCTGAGGTCGGGAGAGACCTCCTTCGAGTACGAGCGGCAGGTGCAGCCGCGGCCAAAGCTGGGACGATGGGCAGCGAGGTCGCGCTTGCGACTAAAGCCACATTCGATTCCACCGCCGTCCTTCACGACACCGGTGACGTGTTGGCCGAGCCTCTTTTCGAGTTCGCGGGACCAAGGCACGAGCTGGAAACCGAGCCCATTATCGATATGGCGAAGCGTCCCGATGAGCGTCAGCCGCTGGCGATACGTTCCCGCCACATGCTCCCCGGAGGCGGCATTCACGCGAGGCAGGCCGGTGCCGACCGAGACCTTTGCTGCCACCTCGTCCAGTTCGCGTCGACGCAACGTGTCCAGGAGATCGTGCTGCAGGATGATGCGTTGGCCCTGCCGCCGGGCCAGGCCCTGCTGGATCAGATGCTCGGTACGGGCCTCCATGGCGTCGCGGGTCTCGCGGCCAAATCCACCCATGGCGAGCGGTATCGGGTCGCGTTCGACGAGCCTGTAGTCGAGCCAGGTTGCTCCTTTAGCCGTCACCTGCCCACCGAGATCGAGGTCGGAACGGGTCGCTAGCACCACGGTCGGTCGCGGATCGCCGGCTTGGCCCAAGCGTCGGACCTCGACGATGCCGCCGACCGGCGGTGCATGTTCGAAAGCCTCGAGCCCTCGAAAGCACACATGGTGCGCCCGTCCGTCTGTTCCGTCGATCAGAGCATAGGCCTCGCCGGTCAGTTCGTCATGCAATCCACGGTCGACAAGTCGTCCGACAATCTGGAATGTCGGCTGGCCGCCCTCGATAATGAAGTCGGCAACGCCGCGAGCTTCTCCGCGCTCGGCAAAGGCGCGGTGCACTGTCTCGATGATGTCGCCGCGCATACCGAGGTCGCGCAAGCTGCGCTCGGCCTCGAGCCCGACCATCCATTCCTGTGGCGCGGCGGGTGCGGCGAGGCCCATCTTCTCCAGGTGTTGAAGACGACCGACCATCAGGCGCCGGATCTCGGGATCGGACTTACCGGGATTCTCCGGGCGACGATCGATCGAGCCTGTCTCATCGGCCATCAGCCGGATCTCTCGGTCGAGCCGCGTCCATCGTTCCGCCGTGACTTCCCTCTCGAGCGAATTGCGGATCTCGTGCGCCGGCTTTGGACCGAGTTCGATGGCGACCAGTTCCTCGGCGCGTCAGCGCAGGCCTTGGCTAATGTAGTCGCGGGAGATCACGAGATCCGCTCCTTCCTCATCTACTCCCCGAACGAGAAGACGAACGTGAGGGTTGTCGGTGTTCCAATGATCGACAGCCACCCAATCGAGGCGCGTACCAAGGTCGATTTCCATCTGTCTGGCGAGATCGCGGGTAAAGGCCTTCAGGTCGGTCATGTCGCCGGCGTCCTCGGGTGAGACGATGAACCTGAATGATGCCGGTCGTCCTTGCAGCGTTCTGCGAAAGCTGAGCTATCGGTGCGGCCACCGGCGGCATCGAACATCTCTCCGCTCGCCGCTCCGGGTCACGCCGTCACGCTTCAGATATAAAATGTGGGTCGTCAGCGGCGCTGAGCGAAAGGCTCGCCCTGTGTGACGAACCACGCGTGCCTTCACCACAACGCGGCGTGTCGGGCTGAACAATCTGGCGCGGCTAAAGGACAGCCTGCCGCGGCCAAACGTCGAGCGCCCATAGGCTGCAGCACGCCTGCCAGCTGCGGCCTGCCCCGAGGTGTGTCCTGCTTTCTTCGCGGCCCGCAGCACCTGGTTGATGATCTCTTCGGCTTCGGCGCGCGGGTACTGCGGATGCGTCCAGGCCGAATACGCAGATCGCTGTCGCCCACGCTCACGGCAAGGCCTGCCAACGATCAAAATCGCACATGGTGCCGAAGACGCCTTTGATTCCATTGGTCAAAATGCAAAGCGCGGCACGCGCCCCGACTGACCGGCACGCCAGAACCCAAGCCATGCCAATGGCTTGCGGTTCGACCGGCGAGCCCCTTTTATCTCGCCTTCCTAATCGGGCATGCAAAGTCAATCCACGTCTACGCTTTTCTGCGACTTTCTGCACTTCAAACATCACGCACTCCTTGCAACAACAACGCACACACCTCACCAAAGCCGCGACCGCGGTTTGCATTCTCCAGGCGGGGTCCATGCGTTCCTTCGCGTTCAGCACTATGGCCGTCGCATGCTCTTCATCAGGTTCGTAAACAGGGCTGTCCAAGCAGTCTGGCGCTCTCATCACGTCGGACGGAAGCAGGCAAGAAATAGGGGACATTCCCCGTTTCGCGGCCCGCCAGGGGACGCTCACCGCGCGCGCGGATCTCTAATTGTTGCTCCTTCTCAGCATGCCGGCTGCAGCACCAGCGCTCATCCTCCGTGATCCAACAGAAGTTACTGCGCAGGCTTTAAGCGCAATCGTTGCGTGACCTTGGCACCGAAGCCGACGTGGAAGTCGGTCTCATTGACCCACATCCTGTGCAGAACGCTCGCAAGCTTGCGTGCAGCCGCGACGCCGCGCACAACATGCTCGACCGCTTGGCGATCCGCAGGCTCCAAGCCCGCAAGGCCGACCGTTTCCTGACCCGCAGCAACAAGCTAGCGGCCGCCTCGCAGAGCGCTTAGCGAACTGCGACGTCGCCCTGTTTGGTAATTCGGCCTTCGAAGTCGAAGGACGTTCCAGACTGGTGTCGCCTTGGCGTCAGACCAAAATGCGCGCCGACTGTCCGAGATCGCGCAAACCGGAGAGGGTCATCGACACCAACCTTGAACGAAAGAGCCGCAACGGGACCGACGCCGGGTACGGTCATCAGCCGACGACAAATCGTATCATGTTGGACCACCTGCAGGAATACCTTATGCAATCGTTCGTAACCCTCGAAGATCGCTCGCCGTACGTCCAACATGGCCTCGATCATCACGGAGAATACCGGATCGCTGTGCTCGATGAGCTCGCGGACCTGCGCTTCGTATCCTCCGCGGCCGACCGCTCCAACCATCAGACCGTAAGCCCTCAGCGTGCCACGAATGTGGTTCTCGAGGTCGATCGGCTTGCGCTTGAGCAGCTTCCTGTTCGCCAGCAGCGAGCGCATTTTCTGCATCTCGATGTTCTTGACATGGACGGCGCGATACCAGCCCAGCCGCATCATCTGCGCGATGCCGCGCGCATCGTTGCGGTCGGTCTTATTGCGCATTGTCGAAAGCGAAACGCGCATATGGCGCGCTTCTACGACAATCATCGGAAGTCCAGCTGGTTGCAATTCGCGATACAGCCAGAAGCCTAGCGATGACGCCTCGACCCCCACTCTATCGAGGCGATCCGCGCAGCCTTCTACAGCGGAGCGGATTGCCTCTGGCTCCGTGCTGACCTTGACTTCGCGAACCGTGAGACCATCGCCATCAACGATGCAAACGCTGGTTTCTTCAAGGCCGACGTCCAGTCCAACGTACAGTTTCATCGGAGCTCTCCCTTGTGGCAACGACCTTGCAAGTCGTTGCACCAGGCTCCAGATTCGGCCACGACCGTCTTATCCCCGTGCATCGGTATCTCGAAGCCCGATTTGAAGAGCTGTCCTGCTGTCGTGCGTCCCCACCTCCATCGCCTTTCCGCACATTCTTCTCCAGCGCACGCCAATGCTTGCGAGGTTGCGCATTCGGTCATCGCGGGCGTCCTGCATCAGATCTCGCGACGAACAACCCTGTTGCCTGTGGCACGATGGCCGAGATGTTGTGAACGGCAGCGGCCGTCGGAGCCCGGTTCGGCGGGCGCCCAGGCTGCAGCCGTGCATCGGTCTTCGAGCTTCCAGACCGCACAACGAAGAGCACCGCTGCCGATCGCTGCAGGTTCGCAACTGCCTCCGAACCTGTGATGTCGTCGCCGACCACTGGTCCAAGCTTGTCCAAATTGGCCTGGGTCTCAGCTGGCAATGGACGACCGGCCAGATGCGTCTCGTAGCGAGCAGGTCCGGCGTTGTAGGCTGCAAGGAAGCCCGGTGAACCATACCGATCGTGCATTTCGCGAAGATACGCAGTACCCGCAAGAATATTGTCGCTGGGATCGTACGGATCGCTGCCGAGATGGTACCGCAGGTGCAGATCTGCCCAAGTCTCCGGCATGATCTGCATCAGCCCCATGTCGCCTTTCGGTGACTTGGCGCGCACGTCTCCAACGCTTTCGACGTCTATGACTGCGCGTATCCAGTGCACCGGGACGCCGAAGCGACGCGAGGCCTCCTCGACGAAAGCCGCAAATGGATCGCCAGTTCGATAACTCGCCGTAGCCACCGCAGGTCGCATCCGGGCGACAGCAGTAGCGTTATTGACGGCCAGGACGAGGAACAGCGGCACGACAACGCGCAGGCTTCTCTCGAACAAGCACAAGCATGCCGCTGTGCGCGCGCCCGTCCAAAGTAAAGTCGCTTCGCGCCGGCCTTCCGGCCGCCCTGGACCGCCGCTGCGCGCGACGGCTGTGCGTTTGTTGGTCGGGACGGAGGAATGGTGCCGCACTCGGTCGAACAGAGGAATGGCAGATCGGACTCTCAACACGCGCACGATCAGTCCTCCCAAGTCCACACAGGGAACGCTCGGCCAATCACGGCCGATGTCGGCAAGAACCCGAAATAGCGGCCATCCAGCGAGTTGGCGGACTGCCAGTTCATGACGAAGAATTCGCCCTCGCCGACGACGCGGCAGCCCTGCCATTTCGGGAGCGGTCGGCCGCGGTCATCGCGCTCCCGCGCTTGCCCCATTTCGATCGCGTCGACAGAAACTGTGAGCCCCGTTTCGGCAGACGGTCTGCCCCGGAAGCGCCAGCACGCGCTTAAGCATCGGCACTCTGGCCGGCAGATAGCCGTTCAGGTCGAGGAAGCTTGCAAGCGGCTCCGGTGGCTGTACGGCGAGGAGTTCCGTGACGAACAGGCTGTCAACCGGTCGCAAACGATAGAGGCCGAACGGTACGCTCTCGGATGCATTCCAGACGTAGAGCGGCGTGATCTCGAGAACGATAGGCGCGATGAGAGCCGCGGCACCGCCGAGCATCGCGGTCAGTGTCTTGAACCTGCCGATCATCGCATGATCCTCTGCCGGTGAAGCCACGCCTGGTGGCCCACGGGTGGCAGGAGCTTTGCGGCTCCCAGCACCCTGCGTATGGGTGTCGGAATTCGCGCGCACCTCGGCTCATCCCTAAGTCCGCTTGCCATCCGCGCGTTGCTCGTGCATTGCGCCGAACCCATAGACATCCCGCATGTCGAGGTCCGGGGTCGCGCCTCTCAACATCTTGCCGAAATTGCGATCTGCAATGACGATACCGTCCGCGTCGTGTTCGAGGGAACGATCACCGCATCCAAGTACATAAGGGCGCCAATCCCCGTTCCTGACGAACCTCTTGAAGGGCTGGTCAAGATCAAGGAGACGCTTGTTTACGCGACCGAAGTCGCCCCCCACCATCCAGGCAACTACACGCGCGCGGGTCTGGATGTGATCTTTCGACCGAACAGCGGGCAAGGTACGTGACAAGGCAACGCATGCTGTATCGAAGAGCTTCTTCGGCAAGGATCGGCCCACGGTCACCGAAGACGAGTTGCGCCGCGACGCCTGGAATGGGAGAATTGCCTCCATGCCGAGAATACATATCGGGGACGCTCGCTCGATGCTCCCGCATTCAATTCACTACAATGCGCGCGCGGAAGGACACAACAGCAAGAAAAAGCAGGAGCTGAAATACGCGCTCATCGTGTCTGTTACGGCGCGCCGCGTGACCGACCTCTACAATCGCATCGTGCGCCGTTACCGCGGAACGTTGGAAGCGCTCATGCCTGTGATTGAAATCCCTGTGCGTGTCGAAAGCCAGGAGGAATAACCTCGTGAGCTATTCGAAACGCGTCCTCTTCGGCAATGACCCGGAAGACGAGCCGGTGCGCGCTAAGCTTCAAGAGCAAGCCGAGGCCCTTCTAAGATCATTCACCTTCAAAATCCCGATGCGCCGCGAAAATCGCCTTCCTGGGCCCCACTGGGATTCCCGATGACCATTGGTACTGCAATGCGTCGTCGATGAATTGAGCATCGCGACGATCAAGGTCAACGATCAGTTGTGCGCACGCTCAGAAGCCGAGGCAAAGATCATCAAAAAGAGAGCTGAAGAGCTCTACAATGGCTTCCTCCAGGAAGACGTTCGGATACCCGCAAAGCTATAAGTCGGCGTGATGCGTTAGCGATCAAGCGAGTCCATGCTGCGTCCTTGCTGCGTGGAGCCGCCGATACAAGTTGGTAGTCATTGAAATTGAACGGGAATTTTTGCGAACGATGCCGCGTCGGAATTCGTGGGACGGAATCGCAATTTTTGCGATGAAATAAGAGAATTTCAGAGGGTTTGGTGGTTGGGGCGGCAGGATTCGAACCTACGTCTGGTGGAATCAAAATCGGCTGCGGCGGGCCTCGGCGCGAAACGATGATTTCTTCTCGGGCGCGGTCGCAACCATACCAGGTTCGCTCCAGGACCGACCTCCGTAAAACTCGACGAACGCGATCGAATGCAAGACACGTGCAGGCTACCGTACCGACCGACAGCAAAAACTTCAGAAAACTTAGCCAATCCATCTCGTTCTCAACGACAACCTTGGGGGAGCGAAGGTTGATATTCGATCCTCGCGAATAGACAAGGTGGTCAAACATTCAGATGGAAACCACCCCAAGGTGGCTGGGCAAATGTGCATGGTTCACGGAGCCGACGATCAAGAGGGCCGACAGTTGCGGCGCGGTCGTGCCTGTAACAGCTTGGCGACGCTCATTCGCTTCCCGAAAAAGATTGCCGGCGCTTCACATTATCGAGAGCCAGCCGAGCGAAAACTCGAAAAAACACCGTTTGAAAAACCGTTTTAGTTCGGCCGTCTCAAACGGTCTCTCTCGCTAAGGTCCTGATTTATATGGTGGGCGCACCAGGGCTCGAACCTGGGACCCGCTGATTAAGAGTCAGCCCTGGGTTGAGAACAATCAATGACTTACTGGTCGCACCACTGGGCTTATCCGACTGAAAGTGGGCATTCGTCGCACGATCGTAGTGATTGCACTGCCGGATATCCGAACACGCGCTACTCGGACTTTACAGGGGTCAACTGCGACTACCAGCCATCGATCGATAGGTTCAAATCGGGGAGCCGCAACACCCGATCGCTGCGAAATGGAACTCGGGACGCGAGCGGCGCCTTTTCCGGAGTGCCGTCGCCGGTTACGCAAGAGTTGGTGGTTGCCGGGGCTCGCAACACCCGATTCTTGCGTTTGGTCGAGAGTACGATTCCGCGACGGGCTGCGTAGCGTAAGTCTTTCCTCTGGCCGACGGGATCCCAGGTCAGGCTACAGAAACAACGTTATTGCGTGCCGAGCCAGGATATTCCGCAGAGTCTGGAGCACATCAGACAGTGCGACAACATCTCTAGGCGCGCCAAGGCAAATGCGGCTTGCGCCGGGGTCGCCCTTCCCAACCGCGGCCGCAATGCGTGGGATCACAAGTATGCCGCGACCGCGGGCGGCGGCGGCGGCAAATTGATCTGCGGACCACTCCTGAGGCAATGGCAACCATCCGTAGAAGGCCGGAAACTGGAGTTTTGCGGCTTTCGGAAAGATATGCAGGATCACGCGGTAGCGCTCAAGCGCCTGCAGGCGCCGCTCGCGCAGAAGCGTTTCAAGCTGACCGCCGTCGATCAGCCGCACCACCACCTCACTCGGTATCGGAGCCACAAACCAGGCGGAGGCGTGCAGAAGGAGCTCAGTTTGAGCAGTGTAGGCTGCCGGGACCGTCAATGTGCCCAGCCGAAAGGCTGGCGCAAGACATTTGGAGTAGGACGTGACGTAGAAGGAGCGGGTTGGTGCCAACGACGCGATTGGCACAGGACGCTCGGTGAAGAAAAAACCGTAAACGTCATACTCTATTACGATCGAGCTGCTCATCGACTTCGGCGATGCGCTTCCGGCGAGCAAGACTCATGGTGCGAGCCGCGGGACTGTGTAAGGTCGGCATGCACGGATGTACAAATGTCGCTTGCTGTATGCGCAGCTTCGTAATTCTAGGGTGAGGGAATCTCCTCAACTGCTACCCGAGGTCAACGCCGTCCTGCGTGGGTTTCCGGCCCAGCATCTCACCGCGAAAGCTGTAGAGCCAAATCGTGCCCAGGGCATAAAGGGCGGCGATCGCCGCGAAAGCGAACGTGTTTTGAAGCCCTGATGTGCTGAGCAGAGCGCCAGCAAATGTGCCGAGCGCTTCTCCAATACCCATAGCGACAGCGTTAATGCCTAGCAAGGCGAGGTGATCCCTTCCTGGGGTATTCCGTACGAGCAATACAGACAACGATGGCAGGGCGACAATCTCCACAACTGTCAACAATACGACGGCGAGGTAAAGCGTAAACAAGTTCAGAAGGGCTGATAACAGCGCGAAGCACGCCGTGATCAGGACGGCCGATAAGATCAACATGTCGACGTCCTCTGCATGCGCGCGATCGAGCGTCTTCATTAACGGGATCGATGCCCCAACTACCAAGGCTGCATTGAGGGCGGCAATCGTCCAAACAATCTGCGGGCCTGCCAGCAAGCGGCCGAGTACGATCGGTGCAAATGAGAAGATCTGGGCCAAAGCGAACCAAGTAAAGGCAGTTGCAACGAATACCAGACGGAGGTCGGACCGCGTTATGCTGTGCAGCAGTGGCTTCCACCAACTGCCAGGGCGATCCGGAACGTGCAGACCCTTGCCCAACGAGGCATGGCAGAGCAGTCCAGCCAATAACATCACCACGCCGGTGAAGAGAAAAGGAGCGTTTGGTGCGATTTGCACGTACATCAGGCTCGAGAGCAACGGTCCGAGCGTGGCGGCGATATTCGTTCCTACGGCGAACTTCGCCAGCGTCAAACGGACTGATCGATCTTCCACCAGGTGGACCGTAATGAGCCGCAGCAGGAGGCTGCAGGCGCCGTAAGAAGTGCCGACCAAAACCAGTCCGAGCGCGGTTCCGACAGGCGCGGCGCTCTCTGCCACCATTATATGGCCCGCGCCCATCACGAGATAGGCTATCGTCAAACCATAACGGGTGGGCGTGCGATCAAGCAGCGGAGCGAACACGGCACGTGAGGCTCGCCCGGAAGCGGACAGCAGCAGCAAGAGAGTACCGACCTGAGCCGCCGAGAGGGATCGATCGAGAAGATAGAGGCCAAGCGCGGAGAGCGGCGCAAAGTAGCCGTAGTTGTTGAGGAAATTCAGAGCAAATACATTGCAGAATTTTCGCTGTGCGGGTTTCAGTTTCAGCATGGTGGCGCACAGGCTTTTTATTGAACGGCGATGGTGACCGTCATAATCATACGGGCGAGCCGGTCGTCGACTTCGCCAGCGCTTGCCCCGGTGGCAAGCACATGACCAACACGATCGAACGAGTGGCAGACAGGTTTCACGGTATCGCCGACCTTGATCGTCAACTCGGCACCGGCATAGCCGGGCATTTCGGCCAACCGGTCATATCCGGCTATTTGCCGCACCTTGCCAGCGGGCGGAAGGAAATATCGGATGCCGGCCGCGCCGTATCTTTCCGATGAAAGCATCACCAGGCCGGCCTCCGGGCACAGCATCTGGGCGAAGACGCTGCCGTAATACGCGATGCCGGTCACGTACTGGGTCAGGTGCGTAATGTAATCGCCTCCGGGTCGCGAATGAATTTCGCCCATAACGATCTCACCGGTATCGCAAACCCAGAATTCCGCATGGAATATGCCGAAAGTCAGCCCGACGGCGTGAACGGCGCCCTGCACAAGGCTGATCGCGCGCTCACTCAGGGAAGGTGCGAGATCTGCCGGCGCGACATGGCCGCACTCGACGAAATTGCGATCACCGATCAGGAATTTTCGGGTCAGACTCAAGACCATTGGCAAGCGACGGACACACACCCCTTCCGCGCTGAACTCTCGCCCCTGGACAAACGATTCGAGCAGGAATGGTCGCTCGGCCGACGGCCTAACCTGCGCCAACGCAACGGCAACAGACGTCGCACTATCCAGCAGAAAGACGCTCTCACTGCCGTAACCGGTCATCGGCTTGAGAATAAGCCTGCGATACCGGCGCGAGAGCTCGGCGAACGCTCGATCGACCGCCTCGCCTGATCGGCACACCACCATTTCCGGCTGCGCAAACCCGGCTGCCCGCAACGTTTCGCGGCAAACCGACTTATTGGTGGTGCACTCATGCGCACGTTCACCCGGGCCCCTGAATCCAAAGCGGCGAACAAGTCCGGCGATCGCCGGCTGCGCTTTCTCTTTGAAGCTGAATACTCCTGCAAGGAGCTCACGCCGGGGATAGGTACTGACCCAGTCGAGGCAGGCGCTCACATCCTCGAAATCGAGCGGATGGGCCTCATCGGCGAAATCCGACAGCTGACCGGCCGGCTCAAGACGCTCGGGCCTGTCCGTCAACACCACCCGCAGGCCTTGCGCGCGCGCCTGATCATAAACGTGGCGGGACTGAATCGAGCTTACTCCACCCAAGACCAGCAATTCTTTCTGCATTGTCACCGGATCTATCCATTGTTATCGCCACACCTTGATGCGCCAGCCATCTGAGCAGGCCTGGCGTCATCCGGGGCGTGATGATGTTTTCAGGGTAATGCAATCCGCTAACGGCGTTTCCGGCGCTGATCAGGCAGTTGATCAGGAAGATCACTGGCAAGCAGGTAGCAAGAGCCATCGAGCGTATATCGGGGCGGTCGGTGAAATTAAGCCGCAAGCTGTGCATGTGCCGTCGTCCGTGCCGAAGCCCGGCGAGATCGATTGCTAGAAGCGTCACTGTCTGTTCGCCTTCGGCCAGGCCAAGAGTCCGCTGAGCGGCGCGTTCGAAAAGCTGCTTTGAGGTGAGCCCGGTATCTCTATCTACGGCATCCTCGGCCAGGACGCCGAGATGGTGTAGCAACGCGACCACTTCGGCATGTCCCGTCCAACGCAACGTGCGTTGGTCGACATTGGCTCCCGGCCGAGACAATTTCGGATATTCCGATAGCCTCGGTTGCATCCCGTCATGCCAGTGCTCAAGAACTCCGATGTCGGGCCAGGCGAGCTGCTGAACATCGGAAAAGCGCGGAACGACGCAGAGGGCGCCATCGCGGATGCAATAGGCGTCGCGCTTCGCGAGCGGGAGGTGGGAAGTTCCGAAGAGCCTTTTGTAGCCGAGAGGATTGGCCGGGCGTGGCACCACAATCCCACCGCAGCACATACGAAGGGATTGCACCTCCTGAGTGGATTCCAGCAAATAGCAGGCCAGGATCTCCGTCAGCCCCGGCTCCAGCCCGCAGGGCAGAACCACCGCAAGAGTCGGAGCTTGGATCAGCGCCTGCTGCACGCGTGGCATGTCCTTGTTAGCGGGCCGACTGATGCTCACAAGCAAGCCACGTGCAGCGCGGCCCGCCAGGCTCTCGATCACGCCGAGCGTTACCGGCCACGTGGCGGCACAGATTACGACGGGTGCGAGGCCTGCGTGCTGCGGCTGGTCGGTGCACAAGATCTCGCATCTCCACGCGTCTCGCGCAGCTGTGAGCGCGCTCATATCGCGATCGATGAGACGGACCGTCCACCGCGGAAACGCTTCGCGCAGGAGCGCCGCCATTCCCCTGCCCATCGTACCAGCGCCTATGACGTCAGCCTGCATGTTTCACTCGCGGGCGAAGACCGGGGTGATCGTCTTCGATACCCAATCGAGATGCTTTGTGAGCAGTGCTTGGCTCGGCGCGGTGCTGATCACCGCGATCAGACGTTGAAGACGGAAATCGTTTGGCGGAAGCACAATGTGTGTACCGACCGATGTTTCGACGATCGCCTGCTCAACCCAAGGGTGATCGAGAACCGCCTCAAGGCCATGGTAGCCGAGCAGCCGCCCCTCCTGTTGGGCCAAGACGTAATGGATCCCTGCCACGCGCTGCGGCGCGGGCGGGGGGAGAGGCACCGTGCCCACTGCAATGCGAGCAAGGTTTTCGTAAAAGTCATATTGCAACGCAAGCGGGACAAGATGCGACGCGATGTAATCCCCGCCCGGCCGGGCAGCGACCTCAATGACCGTGAACTGCGGGCCGTCGTACTTGCCTTCGAGGTGGAAGGATGCATTGTCAAGACGCAGCGCCAGCACGCAGTCTTTGGCCTTTTCTTCAATCATGCCGCGCATCTCACCGTCGAGGTCGGCAGGGAAGATATGCCGCACCTCTAGGCAATAAGGATCCGAGGTGAGCTTGTGCGTGATCCCGACAACGGTGACTTCACCGTGGGAGACGTATCCTTCCACACTCACTTCCTGCCCGGCGATATAACGTTCGGCCAGGAACGTGAGCGTTTCCCGGCGCAAGGTCGGGTCGTACGTCGGATTTCCGATCTTCTTGCTACTGGAATGAAAGACATCCAGGTCGGCAGACTCGCGAATGAGATAAATTCCGGTGCTGCCCGAGGCATTCAACGGCTTGACGATGACGGGGAGCCCCGCCACACCGATGAACTCTTCCAGATCGCTATCATTGTGCAAAAGGCGGTGCGTGACGCCGGAAACCGACTGGGTTCGCTCGCGCAGTATCGATTTGTCCCGCACCCCAGACACGGATGCCCGCGGCAACCCGGGCAGCCGCAATTTCGCGGCAACGATGGCGCAGGCTTCGACAGCAGTTTCCGTAAAGCAGACCACACCGGCGATTTGGATAGAGTTTCTGAACTCCTCGACCGCGCTCTCAAGCGAGTCAAGGCTCGCCGGATTGCATTGACGCCACTCGTCGACGTAGCTGGCAAGTTCCGGGGGCAGCGGCTGACCAAGCACGGCAACGCGGTAACCGAGCCGATGCGCCGCTTCGAATGCACGAATGCTTTCTCGTATGAGTCGGCGATAATTGATATAGAGTAGAAACTCCGTCATGCAGCCCAGCCTCCAATGTCAAAGGATCGCCCGGCGGGAACCCACTGCAAGGCGCGGTTCAGACATGGCGTTTCTCGGCTCCCGAGGCGCGCTAGGACTGCGGTGCACAGCTCAGGCATCACAGGCCAGGCAAGCGTCGCCCACAGCCGCAGGCCCACAAGACTGAGAGCGCAAGCGGCGCGCTCGATGCCCGGATGATAGCGAGAGTGCAGCGATTCTACTGCAAACCTGTCAAGATCGCGAAGCAAGCGATCGATTAACTCTGCGATCTGCCGCGGCTCGAAACCTTCGACCGAGAATAGCCGCCCGCCCTCATGCCGGCGCTCGCAAAGCTGCTGATAAAATGCGCGATGCAGGCGCTCCCAAGTGCCGGGCTCCGGCACTGTCCCGCGGTGATGCGTTTCGACCGCGTTGCTGATAATCTGAATGACGGATGCGAGTCGTCTGCGGCGCCGTTCGATCCAATCGAACGCTTCACCAAGGCTAAAGCTCGTCGCGGCAACCGCAGGACGCGTATGGCAAACATATAAGCGCAGCCAGTCGGCGGGAATTCCCCGGCGAATGAGATCATCAGCATATATGACATGGCCCCGAGAGGTGGAGAGCTTGTAGCCGTCAAGTTGGTAGAATTCGTTGGCAAAAAACCCCACGATGCGAAATCTGCTGGCATCAAAAAGGTGCAGCAAAATCGGAAAGATGATGCAGCGCAGATACGCGTTGTCGGAGCCAAAGAACAGCGCAAGCTCTACTTCGCCCGAGCCGAGTTCCGCACTGGAGGCGAGCATATCCTGTGCCGTCAAGAAGCGGGGGACGAGCTCAACAGCCGAATAGAGCTTCAGGTCCTCTTGCCCGCGGAACGGGAGAGCGACTCCCTCCGATGAAGAGATTCCGAGTGGAATGTTCGGTAGCTTGTGCTGCAGCACCTTGGCGACGAAATCCGGCATTTTGCCGACGTAGGCCCCCGACATCAGGAGCCGCTCGAGCACGACCCGATGCGGCTCTAGTGGCACGAACATGCGCTTTAGCGGGCGCCATGCTGCTGCGCGGTCGCAGTGATTGCACACCGGATCCACCAGTTCTTCATCAGGCACAAACAGCCCGCAGTTCTCACATTCCGAGCTTATTTTTTCGCCGCAGTGCGGACACAAGCCTCGCACGTTTGCTTCAAACAGGTATCCGTGCCCATGCTCACAGTACGGAACGCGAGTGGTTTTCTCGATCAGATGGCCGCAGGCGTCCAGGGCGCTCAAGAACTCGCGCGCGATCTCTTCGAACCGCGGAAGCTCATCCAGCGTCGCGAACACATCGAAATCTATTTTCAGCAGACGGTAATTGGCGAGGAAATCATCCGAGTACATTCGCGACGTTTCACGATAGCTTCGCCCTTCGCGCGCAGCGGTTATCCCCACATGCGTCTGAAAGCCCAATGAGCCACAAAGCTGGTAACAATCGAACCCGAGTGTCCGTTGCGCCCGGGTAAATATGTCAGCAGCGACGACCGGCCCGGCCAGATGGCCGAGATGCATGCGTCCATTGGGTGTCGTAAAGCTTGGCAGAACCACGCGCAGACGGCGCTCGCTTTTCGGTGCCTTGACCCGTTCGTCAATGGTCTGCCGGTCCTCCCACCACACATTTCCCATCACAAGGGTTTCTGCTCCTGTGTTCTTTATAAGATGGGCAGCGAACGGCGGCATCAGTATCATGTCTCCGGGGGTGAGCTGCTCCGTGGAAAGCGTTCCGTCACCATAGGTAACCTCGCCGACGCCGGAGAACACGAACAGCATCTCGTGATCGGCATGGCAGTCAAAGCTTGTGGACTCGCCTCTCTCGAGAGAGAACTTCGATGCGTTGAAGTGGCGGGTAGCCACGTTGTCGCGCAGCTTTTTCATCGCTCCTCTCGCAATTCGGCCACACGCGAAAGCATTGAGCGGTTCGAGTTCAGCGGATAGAACTCCTTTCCCATGATGCTGTTGATGATGGTTGCGTTGCGGTACGCGACGAGAGACAGATTCGGGTTTTGTAAACCGTGCTGGATGCGTGTTCTGTTCTGGAGGTAGATCTTGCCTGGTAGGGCAATCCGACTCTCCAGTGAACAATCTGCTCTGATCTTGGGCAAACCATTCTCAGTGCAGGCGAGCTGCATGATCCGGTCAAGAAATGGCGCAGTGTTTGACACAAAACCAGTGGCAAGGATCACACGATCGACCGCCACCCTGCGCGTTACTGCTGTCTCGGTACACTTGAGGACAGCTTCGAAAGCCGCATCGTTCTGCCGCAGGCTGTCAAGGCGAGCACTGACAACCAGCTGGACGCCGGCGTTCTTGTTCTCGACGAAGCGGTGTTCATATATTTGGGAGAATAGCTGATTTGCGAGATCCCGCGACACTCCATCGCTGCTCAGCCTCTTGGCCTGCACCCATTCTCGTCGACGCGAGAGGGCCTTAGTTTGGAAGTGGCGCAAATAGGCGGGCGTGTAGAACTCGTTCGTGAATGCGCAATCATCCATTGGTTCGAGGTTATCGTAGAGGGTAACCCAAAGTATCTGCTTCAGGGGTGGGCCGGAGAGCAACTGTTCCATCACCTCGCTGCCGCTTTGCCCGGCACCCACGAGCAAGACCCGTTCTCCCGCGGCTAGCGGCGGTCTATTTAGATACTCTGCTACGTGATAGACACGTTCGCCTAACAACGGCCGCGCGCAATCCGGGACGTCAGGACAGATTCCGAGCCCAAGCACGACGTGTTGAGCGCGACATTCCGTCTGGCTTGTCAAGACGCGGAAATGTGTGGTTTCGGAGCACACGTCCAGTACTTTTTGTCCAAATCTGAGATACGGAAGCTGATCTGCAACCCAGGCGTAATACTGACCAAACTCATTGCGGGAGACCCCGCCGGACCGTCGATTGACGAACGCATGGAGTCGTCCGGTCTGAAGCAGAAAATTGAGAAATGAGAACGGACTGGTTGGATCTACGAGCGACACACAATCTTTGAGATGTGACACTTGTAACCTGGCGCTGGAAAAGGCCATGCCGGCGTGCCAGGAAAAAC
Source organism: Bradyrhizobium sp. CCBAU 45389 (assembly GCF_028128625.1). Taxonomy (NCBI): domain Bacteria; kingdom Pseudomonadati; phylum Pseudomonadota; class Alphaproteobacteria; order Hyphomicrobiales; family Nitrobacteraceae; genus Bradyrhizobium; species Bradyrhizobium sp. CCBAU 45389. The sequence continues at coordinate 72,189 of NZ_LBIY01000078.1, forward strand.
CGGGCTTATCTTCAAAAAACACACACCGCAGGCCCGTCGGCTTTACGAGAGCGGCAAGGCTGAGATTGAAGGGACCAATTCCGATACCAACCACGTCATACATGCAACCCGCCGAACTGTTTTTTTGCGGCGAACGGAACGCACGTCCGGTGCCTTAAGCAAATGAGTCAAGCCTGCACTGAGATCGCTCGTGCCTCGGCGCTAGCGTCAGCCGTTTCTTCGCGTTCATCCGAAGGGGACCGAGTCCCGCTGTACCTAGCAAGTCGCGAACCTTCAGTTTGCCGAAAACACCGCCTTCCGAACGCGGTGACATCTCCTGAGCGCTGCGGTTTCAGTCGGCAGCCGTTTCCACCGTGCAGATAACCTTGTCGTCGGGTTAGGCTCGATCAAACGTATTCGTCACACATCCAGTTCCCCACGTCGAAGAAAGCGAGTTTGACAGCGTTTCCTGAACCCGCCGCGCCGAGCATGCCCGATCTCGCCGAGGACACTAAGCTTGTTTCGTTGACGAAGCGGCATTTTTTTGGCTCGTTCATGGCGCCCAAACAATCCCGTTCCGGACGATCATCACCTTGCCTCGATACGCCTGCTGTTTCAGTCCGTCACCTCTGAGGTTTGATAGTTGCTCGGTGCTTGGACGGATTGGCTTTGCTCTTCGAAGGCAGGTGTCAAGTTCTTTTGGGCCGCGAAGGAGATCGGAGGCGAGCCGACGCAGTTGACCATCGCTGGTCGACCGGCGTAGACGACAAGTGGAATGCACCCTTAGCTCAGCTGGATAGAGCGCCCTCCGATACGTTCGAATCGTGTCGAGTGCGCCATCACTCTCGATGGCGAGTCAGGCAAACGCATCTGGGCTTTGCGCATTGGCGGCCGCTGACCGCCGACAAATGATGCACGAATTGGCAGCAGCCGTGCCAGGCGCATCATCGGGCAGCCAGCATGGCGATGGTTCAGCTTAGCCCCGCCACGAAGGCTTACGGGCAACCATCCCACTCGGCCCTTTTCGATCACGCCTGATCACGCCTCAGCACTTTGAATAACAACGATTTTTCGGCTTGTCGCAGAGTCGCACACTATGGCATATTGGGGTCGGTTTTAAGGGGGATCGAAGCGCTTTTTGACCCCAGTTGCAGACCCCTGCAACCCATCTGCTGACCCCACTCCAAAGCCCAAGGGAGACCCCAGTGCCGAGCCTCACAGATGGCCAAATACGCCGCGCTCTTAAGCAGGTCGAAGAGGCCGGAAAGCAGCTGAGCCTTGTGGATGGCGACGGTCACGGGACGGGTCGCCTCATCCTTGTGATGAAGCCGATGCCAACCCGCGTCACGGCGGATTGGATGGCGCAGCAGTGGCGAGACCAGAAGCGCCTCAAGAAAAAGCTTGGCTCCTATCCCTCGATGAGCCTGAGCCAGGCGCGCGAAGTATTCAAGCGCGACTACGCCGACATGATCCAAAAGGGCCGGAGCATTAAGATCGCGGGCGACACGCGGCCCGGTACCGTTGCCGATCTATTCGAAGCCTACGTCGGTTCGCTCAAGGCTGAAGGAAAGCCTTCCTGGAAGGAAGCGGAAAAAGGATTGAACAAGATCGCCGATATTCTCGGCCGTAACCGCCCCGCCCGCGACATCGAGCCTGACGAAATCAGAGAGGTCATCCGCCCGATCTATGAACGCGGCAAACGTTCAATGGCTGATCACGTTCGCAGCTACATCCGATCGGCTTACAGCTGGGGCTTGAAGTCCGAACACGACTACCGCACCACGTCACCCCGCCGCTTTCGTCTCGCTTACAATCCGGCTGCAGGCATTCCAACAGAACCCAAAAACGTGGGCACGCGCTGGCTCAACGAAGAAGAATTCGTGCGTCTCTATCGTTGGCTCGAATGCCCCGATGCGCCGGTTCACCCGCCTTACACACGCGCTGTCAGAATTCTCATGCTGACCGGTCAGCGCGTCGAAGAGATCGCTCGATTGCATGTCGACCAATGGGATGCAGCGGAGCGAATAATCGACTGGTCAAAGACGAAAAATGGCAAACCTCACGCCATTCCCGTGCCAAAAATTGCGGCCGAGCTCATAGAGGCGATCAAACCGAATGAGCATGGGTGGTTCTTCCCGTCGGCGACCGATCCGAACAAGCCAGTCAGCCACGGTACGCTCTATTCATTCATGTGGCGCCAACGGGACCGCGAAGTCATTCCTGTGGTGACGAACCGCGACCTTCGACGGACATGGAAGACACTCGCCGGCAAGGCCGGCCTGTCGAAAGAGATCCGAGACCGATTGCAAAACCACACCCTCCAGGATGTTAGCTCCAAGAGCTACGACCGTTGGAATTATATGCCGGAGAAGCGTGTGGCCATGATCAGGTGGGACAAGTTCGTCCGCGAATTGCTGGCCAAGAAGAGACGGAAGACCGTGCTGCAAGAAGCCGCATAAGCGTCCGCCCCTCATCCCCCTCTCGCGACGACCCGCTAGCGCGGCCACAGCTCACTCCGAACCGAGCCGGAGATCACCATCGATTGGACATAGCATGCGCGGCCTGCGTTTCGCCTGCAGAACCTCGGCGATATCGGACTGAAGGGGGAGCCGAATGCGCATACAGCTACGTTCCGGCGCGCGGTGACTGGATCTCGCTTACTGATCATCGGACGCGATATGGGAAGTGGGCGCGAAGGTCATCGACGCCTAGGCGAAGACCTTCGGCGCGTTCGCCGAGATGACCGGGCTATCCGCCCCGAACCTCAAGCATATGCGCACGTTCGCTGATGCATGGACCGAATTTGTGCAACAGGTTGTTGCCTTATTGCGTCAAAAGGCCTGATCGGCGAAAGTGGTGTATCGCGTTTTCCGGAGATTTGTCGTTCGGCTGACCGAAAGTCCGACCAAGATGTTCTTAAGAGGTGCATGGCGATCTTGCTGTGTTCTTAGCCTGTCTTGCTATGCATACTCGGCATAGGGGCGCGACCGCAGTCATCGCAGCTTCTGAATACGACGGCTTCGAGATGCGCGACAGCAGCCAGGGCTGAGACCTCGTATCAGTTTCTGCCGACGAGCTCAGACCGAATTAGCCGAAAGATCTCGGCCTGATACAATGCATCGCGAAGGGCATCATGCGTCCCAGTCAAGACTGGTTTCAGCCTTTCGGCAATCTTGCTCGAGCGGGTATCGACCCAACGACAGCCGGTCGCCCCCATATACAGTGCCTTGATGTCAAGCGCCGTGAAGCCAAAGGGATTTCTTCCACAAAACCGATGGAAATAGTAGTTTACGAAAGACCAATCGAACGGCGCGTTGAACCCGACGAATACCGGCGTTTCATTTCGACCGGTGATCGTCGAGAGCCAGTCAGCAAAGGCTTGCATGCCATCGGCAGGCGCAAGCCCTCCTCGCGCGAGTTCGTCCAGAGACAACCCGCTCACCTCCAGGGCTTTAGGATCGAAGTTCTGGCTGGTTGGTTTCAGCTCGCAGGCGAATGTCTTTTCTGGCTGGTAGACGGAGCAGGCGCCGATCGACAACAGACTGAACTCGCCGGGAATTGGACCGGCGGCTTCCACATCGACCGAGACGAAGACCTCGCGCTTGTTGTTCATGAAATCAAAGGCTTCGCTTGAACCAGTGAGGGTCGGTTGCGGATGGCTTGCCAGTGTTCGCGGAAAGCTCGCCGCCTGTCATCCACAGTGCCCGCTGTCTTCCAATGCAGTCCCGAGAAGGTCGTAATGTCGAAAGGCAGACTCGCGCCTTCTCGCACCATTAGCATGGTCGGCAGGCCGCGGCCGAGAGCATATCCAAGCTCAAGAAAGCAGTTCGGCCGCGCCCCCGTGATGTCCGCGAGGACCACACTACTGCGATAGAGCTTCGCGAATATCTCCTGATCGATTCGGGAATGCTCATATGCCTGACGGCCGTCGATAACGACGAGGCGATAGCCCAGCTCGCCTTCGATCACTGGCTGAACCACGGTGTCGAAGTAATTCTGAACGTCAGCATAGTCGGGTAGATCAGGATTCAATAGCCGGACGGCAAAGGCCTTGGGACGCTCAAGTGACTCAAGGAGATCTATTAGCACGGAAACGCGATCGGAAATGGATTGTCGTGGCGGAAAGCGGATCTTGTTGATCCAGTCATGCACGTCTCCGTCCTCGACGATCTGAAACAGCCGCCGGCTCTGGCTGCTGGTCAGCCCGAAATTGTAGAGGCGTCTCGCGCCTGTCGTTTCGGGGCAGATAGCCAGGTTGAGCGGAACAACGGGCTTGCCCGCATCATGATAAAGATTGGCCAGGAAGAGGACCCCCTCGGAGCCACCCAGCGCGACCAAGATGTCACCGAAGCGCGCCTGCGCTTCCATGCGCTTGCTGGCCATGTTCCAGTGGGCAGCGTTCTCGATCTTGACCAGCGGCGAGGCGCGCAGCTCGTCCCAGAGAGCGCCATACTCCTCAGGAATTTGATCTTCTGACTTGTGATGCTGCACTGCGACTGCGAGCGGGCCCGGTACGTTTGCAGGCCGCAGCGTCAGATTACTCTTGATCGTCGTCCAGATCAGCCAGTCAAAGCAGATCGGCAGGCTATCGCATTTCCGCACCGGTTCAGCATCGACTGGAATTACGAAATTCGCGCCGCGCTTCACGAGCTCCTTGACCAAAGCGGCTACCAGGTCGCGCGCGGCGTTGACATCGCTAGCGGTAGCTACGGCCGCATCCTCAACGATGCTGCCGGAGATATGGATGCGCCGACCGAGCAGCGGAGACCGAGCCATCACTTGTCCTCCATCACAGGCGAGGCATGAAGCACTGCAGCCACTGACTTCAGGTGTTCGAACCGCAGCGGCTCCTGTGGGAAGGCTTTGGCCAGCGCCGCGGGATACAGTCGCGTGCGGATGTCCGAATAGGTCCACGCTGGATAACTGCCGCGCGCACCCGTTGCTGCCACCAGTTCCGAGATCTGGGTCGGGGGGAGACGCAGCCCAGAAAGATCCATCTGAAAGAGCTGCCGACGCTCTTCATCCGTCGGGCGCCTGAACTCCTCGATGATTGCGGCGCGTCGGCGGAGTGCGGCGTCGAGCACCGAGAGCCGGTTTGTGCAAAGGATGACAACGATGCGGCCGCCATATTGCCGGAGATCGTCGACGCCCTGGATCAAGGTGTTCACCGCCACCTTGTCCTCGTGATGGCTATGATCCTGGGCCCGAGAGGCGCCGAGACTATCGCCCTCATCGATGATCAGGATGGCCCGGCGAGTCTTGCCGGCCGACTGGATCACCTTGCGAAACGCCTCAGCGATGAGTGTTCCCATCTCGCCGACCATCCCGCTGCCGCGGACGCGGTTGGACAGCTTGAAGAGAATGGAATCTTCGCTTCGCGCCTCGGCCACGAGCTTGTTCGCAATGCACTCGGCCATCGCCGTCTTGCCGGTTCCGACATCGCCGTGAAAGATCACGAGCGGATACTGCTCGGCGACGAGATCACAGATCGCCAGTTTGCCGCCATGGTGCTTGCGGTTCCATTCGCCCAGACCGCCCACGTTCAGCAAGAGCCGAAGCTGATCATGGACGCGAGCATAGCGTGCAGCAAACCCCAACAGCGTGTTTTCCCGCCTGGAGAGCGCCTCACTTGGGAGTGGGGTTTCGCTATCAAAAATGCTCGGCTGACTCACTCCGCCCAATCCTTTCTTTGCACGCCATAGGCGTTGCTTACGTAATTGCGGCCGCCTGAAGAAGTCAGCGACGAATGACTGGTATCGTCGTAAGACGGTCCCCATCCCATCTTGAGCTTGTCTTTCGTGGCCTCGCGCGCTGTGCTTGTGTACGCATCGGTATGACTAAGAACGATGCGAAGATGCGCCCCCTCGACCTTCGGCCATCGGACGCCGCCTGGCCGGCTCGTCGTCAGAGACCCGGCATCGGTATCGACCTCGAACCTGACAGCTTTGACTTCGACGCCATGGCTGAACAGCGTGACATCGACCCATTTGAGATAGCCTGCTTTGGCCAAAACCTCGATGTCATGGGCGTAATTCGTTGCCTCAGTGGCAGTCCAGGCGCCGGTACTGTCGGCGATCATGATGAGATCCGCCTTGACGCGGCGCACTACATTTTCGACGTCGACATATGTATAGGTAGCGCTGGCACTCGCAGTTCTGGTCTGACTCATCTCAGTCCTCCGTCTTGAAGCGAGGACCGAAGATTTCTTTCCAGACCTCATTGTCATTTTCAGCGGATGCGAAATTGGCAGTTTCCCATGCCGCGTCCGCAGCCGCGACGATCTCCTTGCGCTCGGCCTCGGAAATCCGGCTGGTCACGTTGTTCAGGCTGTAAACCGGATCGAGGATGACCACCGGATCATTAAAGGTGCCGAACGGCGGGTTGTTCTCGGGAAAGCTGATCTGCTCCTTTAGACCCGATTGGGCGATATAGAGGAGGAAGTTGCGGAAGCGCTGCTCGATGCCTCCGGAATTGCCCTGCGTCTCCAGCACATGGGCCATGATCAACTCGATCGCGAACGACTTGAGCGGCTTGATCTCCGCATGATTGCGCCACTTCTTCGCCAGGCGCACTAGCGTGCGGAAGTCAGTGTCCTTATCCTTCCGGTCGCGGACGAACTTGATCTGGCAGGGAGCGCAGGTCTGGATTTTCGATCCATCATGGATATCGAACTGCCAGCCGTAACCGGGCCGCTTTTCATCCTCGATGACGGGGACGATATCCACGCTCAGCCCCGTGCCGACGAATGTCACAGTCGCGGCCTTGCGCTGAATCTCGAAATCTTCAACCGACTTGTTGGGGTACTGCTTGATCAGCAGGTCGTAGATAGTGTTGTTCAGATTATCGAGCGTCTCCTTGTCGGCGTCGCGCCCCGAAATGTAGAACACGACATCCACATCAACGGGATCGACGCTGGTCTTCCGCAGGATCGTGTACTTGGCGAACGAGCCCGCCTTCACAACCTTGGTGATCTTGATCTCGGTCTTGTCGCGCACGCCCTTGCACAGTTCGGCGATCAGGCGATCCACCTGCTCGTGATATTCCTTCCGCTTGTCGTCTGGTAGGCGCAGGACGTTACTGTCGTAGTAACGCAGTTCGGTATTGCTTAACGCCATTTCACCCCTTCCTTCCCGCTCGGCTACAGCCGGCGGGCGCCCAAATCTGGCGCGATCATGCCGCGAGCCGCCGTTGTCGGCTGGTTTACAAAACCGGCAACAGGGGCCAACATCGTTCCTCATATGCGGGCTGGTTTACCCGATTTCAAGGCTTTCCAGTTTACAAAATTGTACATATATCGTAGACTTGGAAACCAACAAAAGCGAGAGGAGGTCGCCATGATCGGAAACAAGCTGAAAGTCGCCCGATCGGCGTCGGGCTTGTCGCTGCGGGGTCTCTCGGACGCCATAGACGGGATCGTCTCAGCGCAAGCCATTGGAAAATATGAAAGAAATGAGGACATGCCGAGCTCACGTGTCCTCATTGCGCTGGCAAAGGCTCTCGGTGTGACGGAAGAATATCTCCTTAACGAAGATGAGATCGCCCTGGAGGGAGTGGATTTCAGGAAGAAAGTTGGAGCCTCGTCCAAGGAGGAGGCCGTCCTAGAGGCGCGTGCCATTCACATGCTCGAGCGTTATCTCGCGGTCGAGGATCTCCTTCAGATGCGCAGTATCGACTGGGAACAGCCGCGCAGCGCGCCCCATCCCGTTGCCGACTTGCGCGACGCAGAAGATGCGGCCCGCTCTGTGCGCGAGGATTGGGGGCTCGGCAATGACCCCATTCCCCAGCTTGCTGAACTGCTCGAGGAGCGTGGCATCAAGATCTTTTCGTTCGATCTCGACGATATCGACGGCCTTGCTGCCAAGGTCAGGCGCAAAGATCGTGCGGCCGCGCGCGTCATCGTCATCAAGCGCAGCACGTGGTCGGAGCGAAAGCGGTTTAATCTCGCGCACGAACTCGGCCATATGGTCATCGCGCCGTCAGGAGGGATTGACGAAGAAAAGGCGGCACATCGCTTTGCCGGCGCCTTTTTGGTGCCGGCCGACGTGCTGCGAGCCGAAATCGGTGCCCATCGTTCGTCGATCAGCATCGGAGAGCTTGTGGCTCTGAAGAAGCGCTTCGGCGTGAGCATTCAGGCGCTCGTCTATCGTTGCAAGGATCTCGGAATTATCAGCCAGGCGGCCTTTGCCCGGCTGTTCAAGATATTCGCAGAGCGAGGTTGGAGGACGGCGCCGTTTCAGGAGCCGGAGACGATGGAGCCGGAGCTGGAAGAACCCAAGCGCTTTGAGCGGCTGTGCTATCGAGCCCTGGCCGAAGGCATGATCGGGGAGTCGCGGGCTGCTGAACTACTGGGGATATCGGTTCGAGAACTTGATGCCAGATTGGATCAGGTGGCGGCTTGATAAGTCCCAGTTCTCGTCTCCGACACATCGGTCCTGATTGACCTTGAGCGAGCGCAGCTCCTAAAGGATTTGTTCCGTTGCCTTTCGAGTTTGCCGTGCCCGACCTACTTTTTGATCGGGAGCTGACCGGCGCACTCGGCGAGGAGCTGGTGGGGTTGGGACTTCGCGTGGAGGTCCTGACGCCTGACGAGTTAAGCCGCGCCACGACAGTTCGGCGGGGCAATGCACGTCTCTCTGTTCCGGATACCTTCGCCTTTGCGATCGCCGAGTCCCGCCAATGGACCTTGCTTACCGGCGATGGGATATTGCGAGAGCTCGCCGTCGCCGAACGGATCGATATCCATGGGGTCTTATGGCTATTCGACCAGTTCGCCGACGGCAATCACGTGGCTTTCAGCACGCTGCATGATGGTTTGAATACTCTCTTCTCCCATCCGCGATGTCGCTTGCCTTCGCAGGAAGCACGCCGCCGATTGGCTCGCTTCGCAGAGCAAATTCGCCAAGCCTAGGTCACATTCCCTACGAAAAACCTATTCCGCACGACGCAGTGGCGGGATGCAGCGCTACAACGGTTACAGAGGGCCACTGCCAATCTTCAGGCTCAGATCCTGAGCTGGAGAAGGGACTGCGTCTCATCGAAGGCGCTGCCCGGCACCTTCTCAGCGAAGGGGATGTTGCCATCTACGTCCGCACCAACATTATCGGTCGGATCGATTCGGACACGGTTCGTAGACTGGCGACAATGTCTGGCCGACGTAGATTGCTCCACCGATTTGCGTGCTGAAACATGACACGCCAGAGCTTTCAGCACGTCCTCGCTGCGTGGGCGCAGCTGACGCAGGGACGAGCATCTCGGCGTTGCCGCCGCGGTCGCCGTGCGGAAGCTCGGCGGTATAGCGAGCGATCGCGTAAAGCGGTCGATGGAGAGCGGGCTTGCAGAGGGCAAGATAGACAGCTGCGGCAAAGTCTTCGCAGACACGCTCATCCAGATGATTTCGACTCTTCAGAGAAAGAGAACTCTCGCTGCTCAGTGGGCTCCGGCGTCCAAATGCACCTCCAATAGCGCAGCCCACACGTGTGGCGCAGGATTCCAGAACGGTACGAAGTCGCCCTTTCGAAGCGGCGCGTGCCGCTGAGGCCGGAGCGAGCGGGGCCCAGCGCCCCGCCGGCTCGGCGAATTTGGGTCTATTCTCCGCCGTCGTAGAACAGCTCGAGCGGCAGCCCGACCAGCGCCTTGCCGATCCAGTCCCGAGCGATCACATTCGACGGTCCCATGGCGATGGCCGCCCGCGCGTCCCGGAAGGCGCGCTCGATGGGTCCGCGGTGATAGCCGTAACCTCCCGTGACCGTGAGTGCCGCTGCCGCGACCTTGTTCGCAACCTCGGCGGCATGGACCTTGAACTCTGTCAGAGGAATCAGGATCTCGCTCTGCGGCTTACCGGCTCGCCAGAGCTCATCAAGCCTTGCCGCAAGCTCCAGGCGCCACGGCCGCAACGTTTCGACCAACACCTTGGCCGCCCCGAGCTCCTGCCGGATGGCCTGATAGTCCGACAGGCTCTTGTTTCGATCCTTGTGAACGAAACTCGTGGCGTGTTTGACCGCTGCGTTCAATGCGCCGCGGGCGACGCCTTCCCAGACGGCACCGAGCCCGATCAGATAGACAGGGGACACGCCATCATAGATGATCTCCTTGCCCTGTCCCTCAGCGCCGAGTCGGTCACGCTGCGGCACCCGTACGTTCTTGTAGCGGATCGGACCTGAGTGATTGCCGCGGACACCGAGCGCGTCCCAAGGCTTGGATTCGATACCCTCAGACTTGCCGTCAACGATGAAGAAGACGATGTCGGTCTGGTCCTTGGCGCCCGGGCTGCGCGTCTGCACGACATAGAAATCAGCCTGGCCGGAGCTCGTTGTGAACGACTTTTCTGCGTTGAGAAGATAATTGTCGCCGTCGCGCGAAGCCTCGGAGAGGTTATACCACCAGTGCCCACCGGTGGCGCGTTCGCTGGTCGAATATGTGCCAAGCAGGCCGCCATTGTTCGCCTTGAGCCAGCGCTCCTTCTGGTCGTCGTTACCAAACAGACTGATCGTCTGAGCCGCGCCGACATGCATGACGTAGACGAGGCCGGTCGACGCATCGGCCTGCCCGATGCGGTAAGCGGCTTCGGCAAAATCAACATGGCTAAGACCGAGGCCCCCAAAGCGCGTTTCGTTCAACACGCCGGTCCAGCCGGCCTCCGCCAATGCCCTCAGATTTTCTTTTGGAAAGCGACTTTCCAGATCATTGCGATCGGCGTTGACCTTTACGGTCGCATCGATCGCGGCGTCCAGCCGAGAATAGATGTCAGAATCGGTCTTGCGCGCCAGATTGTTATTTGCCATTGGTCATTCTCCCCTGTGTTCGTCAAACCGTGACAACGGCATGGATCAGCGGCTTCTCGGCGACATCGATTTGCGGCGAACCGCCGAGGTAAAGGGTTTTGATGTCGTCGCGACTGCGCAATTCGGTTGATGCACCGGACAGCGCGCTGCGGCCGCTCTCAAGCACGACAGCATGGTCGGCAAAGCGCAGCGCAACCGTTGAATTCTGTTCCGCGACCAGGATCGAAAGCCCCCGCTCGCTGTTGAGCTGCTTCAGCGCGCGGAAAATGCCTTCAACGACGAGCGGCGCAAGCCCCATGGAAGGTTCGTCCAGCACCAAGAGGCGCGGATGTGACATCAGCGCACGGCCGATCGCGGTCATCTGCTGCTCGCCGCCCGAGGTGAGGCCCGAAACCGACCTGCGATGACGCTTCAGTCGTGGGAAAAGCTCATAGACCTCGTCCAGATCGGCGCGGATTGCCCTAGACTTTGCGCCGCGGCCAATGGCGCCGGTGATGAGGTTCTCCTCCACGGTCAACGAGGGGAAGCAATGCCGGTCTTCGAGCACCGGAACGATCCCGGCACGGACCAGCTTCGCGGGCGATGCGGACACGATTTCGCGGCCGTCGAAGATGATGCGCCCGGCGGCCACTTGGCCGCGCCGAGCCGGCAGCAGCGCCGAGATCGCCTGGAGCGTCGTCGATTTGCCGGCGCCGTTTGCGCCGAGTACGGCGACGATTTCGCCACGCCGAACCGCAAATGATACGTCACTCACCGCGCGGATGGCGTGGTTGTAGGTTGCCGCCAACCCTTCAACCGAAAGCAGAACGTCACTCATGCCCGGATTCACCCCGTCTGAAACTGCGGGAGCCGAGGCTCCCGCAGTAACCCAAGCGTTGCCTTGCGCTACTGGCTCACCGGTTCATCGCCGGAGGTCCGGATCTTGATGTTGTGCTCCTTCGCATAGGCGGCCGACGACTTCTCGATGATGGGCCGCAGGGACGCCCAATCCGGCGCAATCCAATCCGAGACGACCTTCCATTTGCTGCCATCCCATTGCTGGAATGTGACGCGGCCATCTCCCTCGTGATTGTCCCAGGTGACGTTAATCGAATGGAACAGACCCTTCGCGCCCAGCGCCTCCACCCGCGCCGGATCGAGTTGCAGGTGCTCGAAGCCCCAGCGGACCTCGTCACCGGTCAAGGTGCGCTTGCCAAACTTTGCCTGCGCAATCCGGACAGCTTCGACATTGAGGATGCCGTTCACGATCCCGAGGTTGTGATAGACGCTGCCGATCCGCTTCTTGTCATCGAGATTGCCCTTGTTCGCGCCATAGACGGTCTTGATGACCTCCTGAAGCACGGAATAATCGGCGCCGGAGGCCTGGGTCGTGATCGCGATGTAGCCCTTCGCGGCGTCACCGGCGGGAATGACATCCTCCTCGGAGTTGGACCAGACGTTGCCGATGATGTGGTCGGCGGGGAAACCGACCTTCTGCGCGGTCTTCAGCGCCACCGGATTCATCACACCCCAGCCCCGCAACACCACGTAGTCCGGTTTCGCCCGGCGGATGGAGAGCCATTGCGATTGCTGCTCATTGCCTGGGTGCGGGACCTCGATCTGTTCCACCTCAAAGCCGTATTTATCCGCCAGGCGCTTGTAGATCGGGATCGTCTCCTTGCCATACGGCGAGCCATGATAAAGCACGACGATCTTCTTGCCCTTCAGCTTGTCCGCACCTCCTTCTTTGGAGGCAATGTAGTTCACGATGCCGGAAGTCTCGCTGTAGGGATTGAGCAGCAGCGGAAAGACATAAGGGAACACGCGGCCGTCGGTCGAATCGGTACGACCATGGTTGATGGTAATCAGCGGCACCTTGTCCTTGGTGATGCGGTCGATCATGGCATAAGCGATGCCGACCGACAGCGGGTTCCAGGCCGCGATTCCAGGACGGCTCTTTAGCCGCTCATAGACCTCGACGCCGCGTTCCACTTCGTACTGGGTCTCACCTTCATCCCAGGTCAGCTTGACGCCGTTAACGCCACCATCGCGAATGTTGATCAGATTGAGATAGTCGATGAAGCCACCAAAGAACCCGGTACCGCCGGCAGCATAGGGGCCAACGCGATAACTCTGCAGCGGAAAGAACTGTTCGTCGGCATGGGCCGTGAACGTATTGGCAAGGCCTACGGCGAGCGCCGCAGCCATTGTGACCTTCAGACGTCTCATCATGTTCATTGCAAGCTCCTTTGGGTTAATCAGGTTTCAGGTCGGTTACGCCGGGCGCTTGGCCGGCCGGACGGCGGCGAAGGCGCGGTCCCAGAGGGCGATCAGCCCGCGCGGTTCTGCGATGAGAAAGACAATGATGAGCGCACCGATGACGATGCGCTGGCTCATCTCCAGGACGCCGGAATCGAACACGCTGCCGAGCAAGGCCGCGCCGACGCGCGACAGCAAGAGCGGAAACACCACGATGAAAGCCGCGCCGATAAAGGAACCGCGCAACGAGGCGAGGCCGCCAATGATAATGATGAACAAGATCTGGAACGAGCGATCGAGATTGAAGCCAGCTGGCTCGACAGTGCGCAAATACGCAAAAGCCCAGAGCACGCCGGCGACGCCAATAAGGAAGGACGAGATGGCGAAGGCGAGCAGCTTGGTGCGCAAGAGCGGCACGCCGATCACCTTGGCCGCGATCTCATGGTCGCGAACCGCGATGAAGTTCCGACCGGATTGGGAACGCAGCAATCGCAGCGTCAGCAGGGTCAGAACGACCACGATCGTCAGCGAGAAGACGTAACGTTCGGCGGCGCTGGTGAACGCGCTGCCGGCGATACTGAGAACCGGCGCATCTATTACCCCGGATGGATTGTCGTTGGAGAACCAGCTGAACTTGGTCAGCGCCCACTGTACGAAAAACTGCGCGGCGAGCGTCGACACGGCGAGATAGAACCCGCGCAACCGTAGGCTCGGCAGCCCGAATACGATGCCGATAGCCGCCGCGACGCCCCCGGCCAGCACCAGATCGATGAGCAGCGGCAATGCGGGGACACGAAGATGAAGATTGTACGCGGCGTAGGCGCCGACAGCGAGGAAGGCGGCCGAGCCGAGCGAGACCTGACCGGCATAGCCGGTCAGGACGTTGAGCCCGACGGCAGCAAGTGACAGCGCCAGAAATGGAGTGAGTACGGCGTCGAGCAGATAATCCGACCCTGCAAGCGGAACGATGCCGTAGGCGGCCACGATCACGAGGACGATCCACAGCGTCTCGCCGGAGAACCAGCTCGATTTGGCAGGAGTGAGGACTGGCACGACCTACACCCTCTCCACCAGCTTCTGCCCGAACAGGCCCGATGGCCGGATCAAGAGGAGCGCCAGTGCCGCGACATAGGCAGCCCAGGCCTCGATGCCGCCGCCAAAGGACGGTCCGACATAAACCTCCGCCAGTTTTTCGATTGCACCTACCAAAAGACCGCCAATGATCGCCCCTGTGATCGAATCGAACCCGCCGAGGACCAAAACCGGGAGCGCCTTCAAGACGACGAGCGACAGCGAGAACTGCACGCCGAGCCGTGCACCCCATAGGAGCCCACCGACCAGGGCGACGATCCCCGCCACTGTCCACACAGCGGCCCAGACGCGTGGCAGCCGCAGGCCGACCGCAAGCGCTGCAAATTGGTCATCAGCCACGGCGCGAAACGACAGTCCGGTGCGGGTGTAGCGAAAGAAGAGCGCAAACAGCGCGACCAGGCTTCCGGCGACCGCCGCGGCAAACAGGTCGAACCGGCTGATCAGCACGCCAGACGCCTCGAACGGCGTGTCGCTGATGCCGATGTCGAGGCCATGAACCTGCGTGCCCCATAGAAGCTGGGCTGCCCCTTCGATGACGTAGGAAAGCCCGAGGGTCGCCATGAACAGGGTGATCGGCGGCTGGTTGACCAGCGGCCGCAGCACCAACCGCTCGGTGGCGATGCCCAGCGCGATCATGATGACCAGCGTCGCTGCTAGCGCCGCAACGAATGGCGCGCCGCGCTCGACGAGACTGACGAAGGTCAGGGCCGCGAACAACAGCATCGCGCCCTGTGCGAAGTTGAGCACACCCGACGTCTTGTAGATCAGCACGAACCCGATCGCGACCAGGGAGTACATCACTCCCGAAAGCAGGCCACCGATCAGCACTTCGAGGAAAAACTGATAGTCAAACATCAGATCGCGAGCTCCGTCTCGTCCTCGTGTGTGACGCCGAGATAGGCATCGATCACCGCCGGATCGGCGCTGACCTGGTCTGGCGTGCCGTCGGCGATCTTTCGTCCGTAGTCGAGCACGGCCACGCGATCCGACAGCCCCATCACGATGCCGATGTCGTGCTCGATCAGGACGATTGTTGCGCCGAAGCTGTCGCGAGCGTTACGCACGTGCTGCGACAGCTCCCTCTTTTCGGTAAGGGTCACGCCTGCGAACGGCTCGTCCAGTAGCAGGAGTTTTGGCCGAGCAACCAGCGCCCGCGCCAGCTCGACCCGCTTCTGCACTCCGTAGGGAAGCGTTCCAGCAAGACGGTCACGAACCTCAGTGAGATGCAGGAAGCCGATCACGTCTTCGGCGGCCGCGCGATTCTCGGCCTCGATCCGTCTCGCCAGTGGCGAGCCGACGATCTGCCGCAATAACCCGGTCCTAACGCGGTGCGCCAGTCCCATCAGGACATTGTCGAAAACGGAAAGTCCCTTGAAAAGCGCAAGATTTTGAAAGGTCCGCGCCACGCCTAGGGCTGCAAGCTTCGACGTCGGCACTTCGCGAAAGGAGTGCTCGCCAAACCACACCTCCCCGCGGTCCGGCCGGTAAAGCCCGGTGACGATGTTGAGGAGCGAGCTCTTGCCGGCGCCGTTCGGTCCGATCACCGCCAGGATCTCTCCCTGGGCGACCTCCAGATCGACCTCACGTAGCGCTGCGACGCCGCCAAATGTCAGCGAAATATTCGAAAGCCCGAGCGCCGGCCGTACGGGTCTCACAGTCCGCTCCGCGTCCCCCTCCAGCGCCCCCTGGCGCCTTCCGGCGGATGTATCCGCGTATCGGCGTGGAGGGATCTCCTCCAGCCGAAACGCGCCCGCCCCTGTCGCAATCGCCGTCACGTGGCTGCCTCTCGTTTTGCCCCTATTCGGCAGCCTGAACGCGCACAGGCGTCCTTGCCTCAAGCTCGCGAACCAGCGGGATCACGTGCTTGCCGAAATATTCGACCTCTTCCTGGAAATGCAGAAACCCGAGCAGGATCAGGTCGGCGCCGGCGTGCTTGAGCTCGATGATCCGTTCAGCAACTTGCTGGGGCGTGCCGATCAGGTTCGAGCGGAAGCCGTCGTTGTATTGAACGAGATCCTGAAAAGTGGATTTGGCCCAGTTGCCTTCGCGCTCGGGGCTGGCGTTGCCCGCATTCTGGACCTCATGGTGGAAGCCGCGAACCGCATCGGGGATCGCCTTGTCGAGGATCTCCTGCAGCACCTCCTTGGCCTCCTTTTCAGTCTGCCGCACGATGCCGAATGCATTGATGCCGATTTTGGTCTGCCACCCCTTGCCGAAGGTCTTCTCCTTGGACCTGATGTCCTCGACCTGCGCTTTCAGCCCCTCTGGCGTATTTCCGTTGGTGAAATACCAATCGGACACGCGAGCGGCCATATCGCGGGCGGCCCGCGAGGAGCCGCCCTGGAATATCTCGGGCAGCGGATCGAGCGGCTTCGGCTTGAGCGAGTACTCGTTGAACCGATAGAAATCTCCCTTGAGCGTAAAGCTCTCCTCCGTCCAGATCCCGCGTAGAGCCTTGATGAACTCCTCCGAGCGCCGGTAGCGTTCGTCGTGGTCGAGCCAGGGTTCGCCGATCGCATGGAATTCGCCGCGGAACCAGCCTGACACGATATTGACGGCAACGCGCCCATTGGTGAGCTGGCTGATCGTCGCAATCTGCTTTGCCGCTACCGCCGGATTCCATGGCCCGGGAAGGAGGGCAGCGATCACCTTGAGCCTTTCGGTCGCCGCCAGCAGGGCGTGCGAGAAGCTGACCGGCTCATGCTGCTTGTCGGCTCCGTAGCCGGCCGTGAACCGGATCTGACTGAGTGCGTAGTCGAAGCCTGCCTTCTCGGCGATTTGCGCAAGCTTCCGGTTGTAGTCGATGTCCCAGCTAGTACGCTGCTCGATCGAAGAAATCACGAGGCCACCGGATACGTTCGGCACCCAGTAGGCGAATTTGATCGGTTTGTTGTTCAAAGACATCTTGCTTGTCCCTTGAGAATGACGCTTGCGGTGAAAGAGCGACGGCTTCAGCGAGGCAGCACCATGCGACCACGCCGCTCGGGACGAGCGAGTGCCGACACTGCCTACGTTATTGATTTCGAGGAGCTAGAGCGATCTCAGGCTAGATCGCTCCTGCGAATTGAGACGCCACTCAGAAACGACACGAACACAACTGATCGACAAGCTCGCGCATAACCGAATGCCTCACCTTGTCGAACATGTTGTTGCGCATCATCAGCGCTCCTGAATGGCACCATCGCCTGATGACCAATCCTCTCAGAGATTGTCCGACCCTACGAGTCCAAGACCCACTATTTTTCGCTGCGCGGAGATAAACAGCTTTCTTTTGTTTCGCAGCGAACGCATCGTTTGTTGCTTTGCCGGTGCAAGCTAATCATTCCTTCGCCAGCAGAAGCTCGTTCAATTGCTGCGGACGATCGGCGCCATCAGCATCTCCACTCGATATTCGAATTCGCCGACTGGCTGGAATATTCTTATCGCATTCGCCGGCTTCTCAGGTCACTTGCACTCTCAAGTGATTGGCAAGATCGAACTCGCATGAACGGACCGCTGTCCGACATGCACAGCACGCCTGGCATTAGGCGCAATCAAACGAAACGGCCTAAGCAGCGGAATTCAGCGCAGAATCAGGGTGAGGTCGGCCGAATGGCGATAAGAGCCTCGACTGTCCGCGCTTGCGTCCTACGCCGCCGTTGGCTGATCTAGCAATTCTCATTCACATCAGCGCAACTGTCTTCCTTGTCGCTCGAAAGCGTAGATCGGATTGATACCGCAATAGGCGTATGTGCCGGATGCAGTAGCCATGCACTGGCTATAGGTAGAGAACTGGCAGTTGCCCGGATATCCCCAAGTACGGCCCTGCAGGCAATAAACGTCCTGGCGAGCCGGTGGGATATAAGGATGAACCCGCGAAGCAGCGCTCGAACGCGATCCAAAGCCGACGAAAATGGGAAGTGCTAGCACTCCGATAACGAGAAGGTACCGCATGAGATCTCTTGCCTCCGTTAAGTTCGCTGAAGGATAGAGGATCTGAATTGAACCGTTTGATCTTAATCAATGGCAAATAACCGGTCCAGTCGGTCTATCGCCAGAAAGAAGGTTCACCCGTGACGGCGAGCACGAAACTTCAGTGAGACGTTGGGGTCGGAGCGGAGCACGCGCCACCGTCCTCGGTGCAAACTCGCTCGAATTTCGAAGCAGACTTCCGGCGGCATTCCGCGGCGGAACGCTTTTTCAAGCGCGACTTGGCGCCTCCGCGCGGCAGAGCACTTATATTGCGGACAAATCTAGGACCATTGCATTCGCTCCGACCGCGTGTTGCCGAGGACCTATCGCCCCACGGTCAGAGGTCACACTTGCGGGTACCTCAAACTGTTGCGCGGCCCTGCGCGAGAAATGTCTTGGTCGAATTGAATGCACTCAGATTTACCGCAAGTCGCCCCCTGATCGCATCCGGGTCTACGCGTTGCCGCGAATCTGCGGTGACCGTGTCGCTCAGCAGATTTTTTCTTTCATCGGTACGACGCTCCGAACGATCGTCTTGGATCCCGCCGAAATACAGTCTGGCTCTCCGACAATAGGGCACTATTCTTCGTGAGCGATGATTTTCGATCTACTGAGTTGAGCGGAGACAAGCAGGACGATGACCATTCACCTCGCGAGCCCAACCATCAGCGACGAAGAACTGGAAAAGCGATTCGTTCCGGTCTTTGAGAAAATCGCCGTGGGTGCGGTGAGCGCGAGCGAAACCGCACCCTCCCGTTCGAAGCGATAACACTGCTCAAAGAGGTCGGCTTTGGAGCCTTGCGGGTTCCGGTGGAGTTCGGCGGCCTCGGCGCATCACTTCGTCAGACCTTCGATCTGCTCATCGCACTTGCGGCCGCGGACTCCAATCTGCCACAGGCGCTGAGGGCACACTTCAACCTGGTCGAAGATCTGCGCCTGACCAAGGATGAGGCGGCCAAGGCGCGGTGGCTCAGAGCCATCGCGAACGGCGCTCTGATCGGGGTCGCGACAACCGAGCTAGGCGTCGGAGCTGTCGATCGCTACCGGACAGCGGTCACGTCGAACGGAGCCGGACTACAGCTCGATGGCACGAAATACTACACAACCGACACGCTGTAACTTGATTGTGGCGGCTGACCAGAACGGCAAGCGGATCGCTGTCATTGTCGATACCAGCCAGCCCGGCGTCAGCGTCCAGGACGATTGGGATGGCTTTGGCCAGAGATTGACGGCAAGCGGTACAGCTCATTTCAGGAATGTAGCGGTACCTGAAGATCGAATTCTTGGTCCCGGATATGGAACGGAAGGACGGGTGTTTGGAACGGCCTTTGTCCAGCTGGTCCTGCTTGCGACCCTCGCTGGAATTGCGAGATGCGCGGCTACTGAGACCGCGGACTGGATCAGGTCACGAGCCCGCACCTTTACACATGCCGTTGCCGATCTGCCACGGAACGATCCGCTCGTGCAACAGGTTATCGGCAGGCTGTCGAGCGCGGCTTTCGGTGCGCGAGCAGCAGTCCTCGCCGCCGTCGACGAGCTCGCAAGAACACTCGGAGGTCGACATCAAGACCCGCAACAGCTTGATGCGTCCGAGCGCGCGGCAGCGCAGGCGCAGGCAGTGGTCGTCAAGCTTGTTCTTGACGCCACCGCCGAGCTCTTCGAGGTGGGCGGAGCGTCTCTTACGTCAGAGAAGCTCGCGATTGATAGGCACTGGCGCAATGCGCGTACGATCGCTTCCCATAATCCAGTGAACTTCAAGCTCCGCGCAATCGGCGGCTATGAATTGAATGATGAAGCTCTGCCATACGCATGGAGCGTAGGTGTCCGCGCCGCCCGACAATACGGTAGCTAAACACTGGCGTTCCGGCAGCTTCTGCATTGCCGAGGCGCAGCTCGCTCGCCCCCGCGGATGCGACTGCCGTGGACGTCGACCTTCTACGGTGGGTTAAGGACGCGATGAGTGGCCGTCGTCGCCGTATCTCGGCGACTATGCCGGCTGCTGTAGCCAGGCGAGACGCTCGCCTGATCGACGGGCCTGTACCGTTCAGCGGTGAGCTAGGGCGAGACTTAAGCTCGCACT
>NZ_LBIY01000079.1:0-118121 GCF_028128625.1 Bradyrhizobium sp. CCBAU 45389
AGCTTCGCAACCTCAGCTTCCTCGGTTCAGACCAGATGGACAACCTCCTGAGACACCAAAGCTAACCCACCCTACGAAGCTTACGAGCTCACTCGCTTCTTCTTCGCGTTCAGCGCGGACGCCACGCGGCTCACCGGCGGCTTGCCCAGCACGACGCTCATCGCGTTCGTCGCCGCCAGCAGCTTCACCATGTCGACGCCCGTCCTGACGCCCATGCCTTCGAGCATGTAGACGACATCCTCGGTCGCGACATTGCCGGTCGCGCCCGGCGCGTAGGGACAGCCGCCGAGGCCGCCGGCGGCGGCGTCGATGACACGGACGCCCTCCTCCAGGCCGGCATAGAGATTGGCGAGCGCCTGACCGTAGGTGTCGTGGAAATGCATCGCGAGTTTTGCAGGCGGGATGTTGGTGGCTACCGCCCGCAGCATCTCCTTCGCCTTATCAGGCGTGCCGACGCCGATGGTGTCGCCGAGCGAGATCTCGTAGCAGCCGAGCTCCCACAGCGTGCTCGCGAGATCGGCGACGGCCTTCGGCTTGATCTCGCCGTCGAAGGGACAGCCGAGCACGCAGGAGATATAGCCGCGCACCTTCACGCTATCGGCCTTGGCGCGGGCCAGCACCGGCTTGAACCGTTCGATGGATTCGGCGACCGTGCAGTTGATGTTGGCGCGCGAAAAGCCTTCCGAGGCCGCCGCAAACACGGAGACCACCTTGGCGCCCGCGGCGCGGGCGGCGTCATAGCCCCTCTCGTTCGGCACCAGCACGTGGAATTCGGCGCCCTTGATGTGGCTCACGCCGCGCAGCACGGCATCCGAGCTCGCCATTTGCGGGATTGCCTTGGGCGAGACGAAGGCGCCGACCTCGACCGTATCCAGGCCAGCTCCGACCAGCGCCTCGATGAAGGCAATGCGGGCCTCGACGCTGACGGGCGTCTTCTCGTTCTGGAGGCCGTCGCGCGGCCCCATCTCGATGATGCGGACGGGATCGCTCATCTCATTCCCCCGTAGGTTCGACCACGGCGAGCTCGACGCCCTCCTGCACGATGTCGCCGACCTTGCACCTGATCGACTTCAGCACGCCGGCATAGGGTGCGCGCAGCGTCTGCTCCATCTTCATCACTTCAAGCGTCAGGATCGGCGCGCCCTTCTCCAGCTTGGCGCCCTCCTCGGCCAGCACGGCGACGACGGTTCCCGGCAGGGGCGCGGCGATCTTGTCTTCGCCGACATGCTCCTCGGTCTCGCCGCCGAACTGATCGACCCAGTGCAGGTCAAAGCGGCCGTTGCGCGTGCGCAAATACAGCTCATGGCCATCGATCACGGCTGCAACTGACGATTTGACGCCGTCGAGCGTAAGATCGAAGCCCCCGTCCTTCGCCGCGATCGTGAACGCCAGCTCGCGCTCACCGATCACCAGCGTGGACAGCCCGCCGCCGTAGTTCAGAACAATCTTCTGCTCCGTTCCATGCCCGACGCGGAAGGCAAAGCTGCGCTGGCGGCGGCCGACCGGCTGCCAGCCAAAGGTCTGCCACGGAGAGCTCGCCTCGACCTGCGCGGCCTGCCGTTCCTCGTTGACGATCGCAGCGACCGCAGCGCACAGCTCGAGCTCGCCCGGCGCCGGCGCCGCGGACGTCAGCACCGCCAGCTCGCGCTCGATGAACCCGGTGTCGATCGCATTCGCGCGCACCTTCGGGTGTGTGATCAGCGCCGACAGGAACGGAATATTGGTGACGATGCCGCGGACATCGGACTCTTCCAGGCCGCGGTTGAGGCGGTCGATCGCAACGTCCCGCGTCGGCGCCCACGCAATCGTTTTTGCCAGCATCGCATCGTAGTACGGCGAGACCGTATCGCCCTTACGATAGCCGGCATCGATGCGCAAGCCGCCGGTCTCCGCGGGCAGACGCCAGGTCGAGATCCTGCCGACCGAGGGCATGAAGTTCTTGGTCGGGTTCTCCGCGTACACGCGCGCTTCGATCGCGTGGCCGTTGAGCTTGATCTCGTCCTGCTTCAAGGGCAGCGCCTCGCCAAAGGCGACGCGGAGCTGCCATTCGACGAGGTCGATCCCGGTGATCAGCTCGGTCACGGGGTGCTCGACCTGCAGGCGCGTGTTCATCTCGATGAAGAACACGTCCTTGCCGTCGGAGACGAACTCGATGGTGCCGGCGCCGACATAGTCCACCGCGCCGGCGGCCTTGCGCGCCGCGGCGCAGACCGTCTCGCGCTGGGTCGCATTGAGCGTCGGCGACGGCGCCTCCTCGATCACCTTCTGATGGCGGCGCTGCAACGTGCATTCGCGCTCGAATAGCGAGAGCAGATTGCCGTGGCTGTCGCCGATGATCTGCACCTCGATATGCCGGGGATTGTCGACATATTTTTCGATCAGCATGCGGTCGTCACCGAACGCTGCCAGGGCTTCGCGCTTGGCGCTGACGATCGCAGGCCCGAGCTCGGCGGCCGAGCGAACGATGCGCATGCCGCGGCCGCCGCCGCCGGCGGAGGCCTTCACCAGAACGGGGAAACCGATCTTGTCGGCGGCTTTCGAAAGCGTCGCCTCGTCCTGGGCCTCGCCGTGATAGCCGGGCACCAGCGGCACGCCGGCTTTCTCCATCAGCTCCTTCGAGCCGGACTTCGAGCCCATGGCCGTCATCATCCCGGCGGTCGGGCCGACGAACACCAGCCCGGCGTCCAGGCAGGCCCGCGCGAACTCGGCATTCTCCGACAGGAAGCCGTAGCCGGGATGCACGGCCTCGGCGCCGGTTTTTTTCGCGGCCTCGATCAGCCGCTCGACATTGAGATAGCTGTCGCGGGCGCGTGCCGGCCCGAGCAGCACGGCCTCATCGGCGAGCGCGACATGCATCGCATCGCGATCAGCCTCGGAATAGACCGCGACCGTGCGCAGGCCCATGGCGCGGGCGGTGCGGATGACGCGGCAGGCGATCTCGCCGCGGTTGGCGATCAGGAGGGTGCGAAAACGGCGGTAGAGCTTTGAGCGGTCCATCGCATCACATCCTGAACAGGCCGAATTTCGTCGGTTCAATCGGCGCATTCGACGCCGCCGAGAGGCCAAGGCCGAGCACGAGGCGCGTGTCGGCCGGATCGATCACGCCGTCGTCCCACAGGCGCGCGGTCGCGTAATAGGGATGTCCCTGACTCTCATATTGCGCCCGGATGGGTTCCCGGAATTTATCTTCCTCTTCCTTCGACCAGCTATCGCCCTTGGCCTCGATATTGTCGCGGCGGACCTGGCTCAGCACCATCGAGGCCTGCTCGCCGCCCATCACCGAGATGCGCGCGTTCGGCCACATCCAGAGGAAGCGCGGCGAGTAGGCGCGGCCGCACATGCCGTAGTTGCCGGCGCCGTACGAGCCGCCGATCACGACGGTGAATTTCGGCACCGAGGCGGTGGCAACCGCCGTCACGAGCTTGGCGCCGTCGCGCGCAATGCCGCCGGCCTCGTATTTCTTGCCGACCATGAAGCCGGTGATGTTCTGCAGGAACACCAGGGGAATGCCGCGCTGGCAGCACAGCTCGATGAAATGCGCGCCCTTCAGCGAGCTCTCGCTGAACAGGATGCCGTTGTTGGCGATGATGCCGACCGGATAGCCCCAGATATGGGCGAAGCCGCAGACCAGCGTCGTCCCGTAGAGCTTCTTGAACTCGTCGAATTCGGAGCCGTCGACGACCCGGGCGATGATGTCTCGCACGTCGAACGGCTTGCGGCCATCGACCGGCACCACGCCGTAAATCTCCTCGGCGGCAAACAGCGGATCGCGCGGCGGATGCATGTTGAGGTTCGGCCGCGTGGACGGCTTCAGCGTGCCCACGATACGCCGGGCGATCCCGATCGCATGGGCATCGTTCTGGGCATAGTGGTCAGTGACGCCCGACTGCCGCGAATGCACGTCGGCGCCGCCGAGCTCCTCCGCGCTCACGACCTCGCCGGTCGCAGCCTTCACCAGGGGCGGGCCGCCGAGAAAGATGGTGCCCTGGTTGCGCACGATGATGCTCTCGTCCGACATGGCGGGCACATAGGCGCCGCCGGCAGTGCAGGAGCCCATCACGATCGCGATCTGCGGAATGCCCTGGGAGGACATCTGCGCCTGGTTGTAGAAGATCCGGCCGAAGTGCCGCTCGTCCGGGAAGATCTCGTCCTGCAGCGGCAGGAAGGCGCCGCCGGAATCGACCATGTAGATGCAAGGAAGGTTGTTCTGGCGCGCGATATCCTGCGCGCGCAGATGCTTCTTCACGGTCATCGGGTAATAGGTGCCGCCCTTGATGGTGGCGTCATTGGCGACGATCACGCATTCGCGGCCGGAGATGCGCCCGACGCCGGTAACGACGCTCGCCGAGTGCACGTCGCCGCCATAGAGGCCGTAGGCCGCGAGCGGCGACAGCTCCAGGAACGAGGTGCCGGGATCGACCAGCAGGTCGACGCGCTCGCGCGCCAGCATCTTGCCGCGCGACGTATGGCGGTTGCGCGAGGCCTCGCCGCCGCCGCCGGCGACCTGGCTGAGTTTTTCGCGCAAGTCCGCGACGAGGGTGCGCATGGCCTCGGAATTGCGCGCAAAGTCCGACGAAGAAGGATCGATGCTGGAATGGAGCGGCATGTTGATTCCAATGAGGTGAAAGATTTAAGCCGTCTCGGCCATCAGTTCGCGGCCGATCAGCATGCGGCGCACCTCGGATGTACCGGCGCCGATCTCGTAGAGTTTTGCGTCGCGCCAGAGGCGGCCGACCGGGAATTCGGATGTGTAGCCGACGCCGCCAAGCGCCTGGATCGCCTCGCCGGCCATCCAGGTCGCCTTCTCCGCGGAATAGAGGATCGCGGCGGCCGCGTCCTTGCGTAAGCTGCGCGCATGGTCGGCGCGGTCGCAGGCGCGCCCGACCGCATAGACATAGGCCCGCGTCGCCTGCCAGGTCGCGTACATGTCGGCGAGCTTGCCCTGCATCAGCTGGAAATCGCCGATCGGCTGGCCGAACTGCTTGCGCTCGTGCATGTAGGGCACCACCGCGTCCATGCACGCCGCCATGATCCCGAGCGGGCCGCCGGAGAGCACTGCGCGCTCATAGTCGAGGCCGGACATCAGCACCTTGACGCCCTCGCCCACCTTGCCCATCACGTTCTCCTCGGGGACCTCGCACTCGTCGAAGAACAGCGGATAGGTGTTGGAGCCGCGCATGCCGAGCTTGTCGAGATGCTGGCCGTGGGTGAAGCCCTTGAAACCCTTTTCGATCAGGAAGGCGGTCATGCCGCGCGGGCCGGCCTCCGGATCGGTCTTGGCGTAGACCACCAGCACGTCGGCATCGCCGCCATTGGTGATCCACATCTTGGAGCCGTTGAGCACGTAGCGGTCGCCGCGCTTGTCGGCGCGCAGCTTCATCGAGACCACGTCGGAGCCGGCGCCGGGCTCGGACATCGCGAGCGCGCCGACATATTCGCCGGAGATCAGCTTGGGCAGGTAGCGCTGCCGCTGGGCATCGTTGCCGTTGCGGCGGATCTGGTTGACGCAGAGGTTGGAATGGGCGCCGAAGGATAGCCCCACAGCGGCCGAGCCGCGCGAGATCTCCTCCATGGCGACGATATGGGCGAGATAGCCCATGTTGGAGCCGCCATATTGCTCCGGGGCGGTCATGCCGAGCAGGCCGAGGTCGCCAAGGCGCTTCCAGAGGTCTGCGGGAAAGAGATTGGCCTTCTCGATCTCGGCCGCGCGCGGGGTGATCTCCGCCTCCACGAAGGCGCGGAGCGTGTCGCGCAGCATGCCGATGTCTTCGCCCAGATCGAAATCGATGCTCGGGATGTTCAAGGCGATTCCTCCGTAATTTGAGACCGAACCTAGCGGGGAGCGGGCCCTCTTGCGGTCGAAAAGGTTGCATTTTCCGCCAAACTTGGCGAGGATTTTTCGGACGGAGTTCCAATGACTTTTCAAGCCGCAACCGCAGTCCCGCGCCGCGCCGTGACCCCCGCCGCCTTTGTTCGCGGCGTGGTGGCCGCCTATGAGCGATACGGCCGCGATCCGGCCGAGGCCCTCAGCCGGGGCCAGGTAGCGCCGGACCTTGTCAATTCTCCGGACGGGCGGGTCACCGCGGCCCAGTTCGAGGCCCTCGCCGGCCACGCCATGCGCGAGCTCGACGACGAGGCGCTCGGCTGGTTCTCGCGCCGGCTGCCATGGGGCACCTACGGCATGCTGTGCCGCGCCTCGATCACGGCGCCAACGCTTGAGGTCGCGCTCAAGCGCTGGTGCCGGCATCACCGCCTGCTCACCGAGGATGTGCTGCTCGATCTCGCCGTCGGCGAGGAAACCGCGACCGTGACCATCCGCGAGCTGCGCGATCTCGGGGCTTTCCGCGAATTCTGCCTGGTCACCCTGCTCCGCTACGTGCTCGGCTTTTCCTGCTGGGCGGTGGATTCCAGGATCGCGCTCCGCGCCGCGGAATTTCCGTTTCCCGAGCCCGGCCACGTCTCGGTCTATCCGACCATCTTCTCCCGGACCATCCGCTTCGATGCGGCCCATGCCCGCATCGTCTTCGACAAGCACTATCTTTCGCTGCCGCTGACCCGCAGCGCCGCCGATCTCGACAACATGCTCAAGGGCGCGCTCAGGCTGACCGTGCTGCCCTACCGGCGCGACCGCCTGCTGGTCGAACGCGTGCGGCGCGTGCTGCGCAATGCGCGCGGACGGGTTCTCGGTGCCGAGGACGTCGCAAGCGAGCTCGCGCTCTCGACCCGCACCATGCATCGCCGCCTGCGCGAGGAGTCCACCTCGCTGCGCGATCTCAAGGAAGAAGCAAAGTTCGAGCTGGCCAAACAGGAGCTGATGCGCGGCCGCACCCCGATCAAGCGGATCGCGGAGATCGCCGGCTTCCGCAACGAAAAGAGCTTTTCGCGGGCCTTTCGGACCTGGACCGGCGCCTCCCCGCGCGAGTTTCGAGGGCGCTATCGGTGACGCGCCGGCGAGCGACGTTGCCTCGCTATCACAAACTTACGGCCCCCGAGATCAACCTCGGAGGCCGCAACTTTTCGAAACTCCTGATGTCAGGCGTCAGTTCGAGTTGGTCTGCGCGCCCGCGCGAAGCTTGGGGTGCTTGGCCTGCTTCGGCTGGAAAGCGAGCGCGTCGTTGGTGGCCTTGGCGCCGCCGCTCTGCGAGCACATGCCGCCGATGCCACCGGCAGCAGCCCGGCAGGCTTCCATCGTCGGATAGCCGCAGCCGTGAGCGGCCTGGGCGCCGTTGGTGATGCAGTAGTCCTCTGCCTGCGCAGCCGGCGCGGTCAGAACCAGAAACGCAGACGCAAACAGCGTCGCAGCGGAAGCCGCGAACGTCTTCGAGTTCGATGTCATGTTGTCTTTTCCTGCTTCAGGGTCCCACAAAAGAGTCCTCGGCATGCGACGCAGGCTGAGGGTCACACCTTGCATCTAGGCGGCGCACAGGACCCGACAATCACGGCTCAGCGCATTGCAGGACTTCCCAAATCACATGTCACAGTTAGGTGAGTTACTCAGTGTTATAATTCGTCTTTTGTGAAATCGCCGATCGATCGGTCCGGGAGAATTCGAATCAACTGATCGCCGGCACCACCGCCTCTTGCAGCGGTAGCGGCACGTCCTTGGCGACGCCCAGCACCGGAAAGCTGCGGACGTTCTTGACGTCAGGCATCGCGGCGAAATGCAGCAGCTGCTGGCGCATGCTCTCGACGCTCGGCGCGACGCATTTGAGGAGATAGTCGGTGTCGCCCGAAATCCGCCAGCACTGCTGGATGCGCGGGATCGCGGCGATCGAGCTCTCGAACGCCTCCAGCACCGGCTGCGCCTGGCTGCCGAGCTGGATCGAGACGAACGACACCACCTCATAGCCGAGCAGCCGCTCGTCGATCACGGCGCGCACTGCCCGGATCACGCCGCGGCTGAACAGCGATTTCAGCCGCCGCAGGCAGTTCGGCGCGGAGACGCCGACGCGCAGCGCCAGCTCGTTGTTGCGAACCCGCCCGTCCTGCTGCAGCTCGGAAAGTATCTTCAGATCGACGCCGTCGAGCTGGTCACGCCCCGCCATACCCCACCCCGCCATGGTCGTGTCATGCGAGGCAGCGAAGCACGGAGTGAGATTGGTGCCAACCACCTTGGGCTTCCCGGAGGCTGGAAAAGCGTGGCGGGAAGCTTGCCTGCGGCCCATCCTTCGAGACGCCCGCCTCCGGCGGGCCCTCAGGACGAGGTCACGCTTCGCGGCGAGATTTCAGACCCTCATGGTGAGGAGCCCGCCAAAGCGGGCGTCTCGAACAATGCAGGCCGAGCTCATGGGGTCCCAAAACGCAGATGCCCGGGACAAGCCCGGGCATGACGTGCCGACAGAGCTTGCCGAGGATCAGTGCGTCCAGGGCTCGCCGCGGCGGAACGAGAAATTGTCCGCATACGCGACCGGCCGGCGGATCGAATCCTGGGGCTCGATGACCTGGTAGGCAATGCCCTTGCGCTCGCAATAGGCGACCGCCTCTTCCTTGCTGTGGAAGCGCAGGGTGATCTGCTGGTTCATGTCGCCCGACGAGGTCCAGCCCATCAGCGGCTCGACCGCGCGCGGCTGCTCCGGCTCGTAGTCCAGCTGCCATTCCTTCGTCTTGGACCGGCCGGATTGCATCGCGTTCTTGGCGGGCTTGAAAATGCGTGCGGTCATGGGTGGTCCGGGCCTCGTTTTTCGTCTTTTCGTTCGATTTCGCTGCGTCAGGGTGGCAGTTGGTGGAAACCTCAGGGATAGTATAGAGACACCAGTCGGAAACTGATCGGTGATTCCGGCCCCCGGCGACCCTCAGGACGGTATAGTCATTATGCTGCACCGTGACAATTGCGTACCCGCCCTCCGCGCCGGGATCCCACCCGGCGGCACTGCATCCCTGACCTCAGCCTGTCCGCCTCCTTCGAAAGCTCCCGTCGCATGGCCTTCCTGAACGTCAGCGCAACGCTCCCCGAGAAAGGCCGCGACCTCAGGCTCGACCTGTTTCGCGGCGTCGCCAACTGGGCGATCTTCCTCGACCACATTCCCGACAACGTCGTGAACTGGATCACGACGCGCAATTACGGCTTTTCCGACGCCGCCGACCTGTTCGTCTTCATCTCCGGCTACACCGCCTCCTTCGTCTATGCGCGGATGATGCTGGAACGCGGCTTCATCGTCGGCGCCACCCGCCTCACCAAGCGGGTCTGGCAGCTCTACGTCGCCCACATCATCCTGTTCGTGATCTACATCGCATCGATCAGCTATCTCGCGCTGCGCTTCGGCGATTCCGAGATGATCAACGAGTTCAACGTCGCCGGCCTCGTCGACAACGCCACCGAGACGTTGCGCCAGGGCCTGTTCCTGCGCTTCAAGCCGCTCAATCTCGACGTGCTGCCGCTGTACATCGTGCTGATGGGCCTGTTTCCGCCGGTGCTGTGGTTCATGCTGCGCAAGCCCGATTTGACGATGGCGCTGTCGATCGTGCTGTGGCTCGCCGCACGCCAGTTCGGCTGGAATCTGACGGCCTATCCGGCCGGTCAGTGGTACTTCAACCCCTATTGCTGGCAGGTGCTGTTCGTGTTCGGCGCCTGGTGCGCGATGGGCGGCGCTCGGCGCTCGATGACGCTGATCAATTCGCCGATCACGCTGTGGCTCTGCCTCGGTTATATGCTGTTCGCGCTGGTCATGACCATGGCCGGCCGCTTCCCCACCTTCGGTGGCATGTTCCCGGAATGGCTGTTCTCGGCCTTCAACCCCAACGACAAGACCAACCTCGCGCCCTACCGCTTCCTCCATTTCGTCGTGATCGTGATCCTGGTGATCCGCTTCGTGCCGAAGGACTGGCCGGGCCTGGAATGGAAGGTGTTCGACCCGCTGATCGTGTGCGGCCAGCAGTCGCTCGCGGTGTTCTGCGTCGGCGTATTCCTGTCCTTCGTCGGCCATTTCGAACTGTCGATGAGCTCGGGCTCGCTGTTCGCGCAGCTCTTCGTCAGCATCGCCGGCATCGCGATCATGACGACCGTCGCCTATTACATCTCGTGGTCGAAGAAGCAGGACAAGCCGCTGAAGCCGCCGCCGGCGAAGCCGGCGGCAGAGGCAAGGGCGGCCTGAGAGAGGCTGCCTGAGAGAGACGGCGGCTAAAGCGCGATGAGATTTGGATGAATCGTCATCGCGCTTTGGATTGTTGTTTGCGCATGATCTTTCCGGAAAACCGCTTCTCACTTTTCCGGATCATGCTTTAGGCCGCCTCTTCGCCGTCGAACTCGGTGAATTTCTTGTAGATCCAGTCGCGGCCGTCGTGCCGGCGCCAGACCTTGCCGTAAACGAGCTGCCCGTTGATCGAGCGGCGTGGCACGATCACGGTCCAGAGGTGCCAGATTTCGGTCCAGCTCGACTGCGTGCTGACCGTTTTTAAGTTGCGATCGAAAGACATGACGCAAAACTCACAAGATGCGCGCGCCGCGACGAACTGTGATCTTGTGTGAGCACGAGTTTCAGGCAGCCCATCGCGAGCCGGGACTGATCTGATAACGCCCACTGAGACGGCCGCAACAACCGCTCGCCCTTAACCTAACCGATCAACCTTACCTGCCGCGGACGGATGGCCGAACCGGTTGAAACCCGACGCGGGTTTTTCTAGAATGCATGCGCGATTTGAGATGAGCGCGCCTTTTCGGACGTGCAGTGATTTTGAACTGACATTGCATTTTTGAAAAATGACTTACCGGCGGGGACGACCGCGATGAGCTTGCATTGTGTATGTTTGCGCCTGGCGGTGCGATTGGTACCGCCTGCCCCACTACTCAGGGCGTCCGTTCAGGAACCGCCAAAGCCCGCCAACGACAACCAGATGGTCTGGCCGCTCGTGCCGTTTCCGCCCGGCTGGCACGCGTCGAGCTGATTGGACTGCTCCGAAATGAGCGGCATCCAAATGAGTGAGGTCTGAAAAGCGCAACGCCGCACAAGCGGAATATCATCGCTTGGCGGCGTCCGTTTAGGCATTGGGCGCTGAAATCCCCAACACCCATATGTCTGTGGCGCCAGCCAAAGGTTCGATGAATCTTTGGCAATCCCGCGCCAACACCCTGAAAAGTCGCGCCGAAGTCGTGCCATGCACACAATGAGCACCAGGGCGTTGGCCGGCTTCGGACATGCCTGGTGCGAGCGCTTCAGGACACCATGGGCGCCAGCCCTGCCTCGGCGATCAACCCGGGCTAAACCGCAGCGCTGGCGGCGGCGCTGGACGACGCGCTGCCAGATGCGTTCTGGGCATTGGCGCCGAGCGCGCCTTGCGCGTTGTAGGTCTGTCCGGCCTGACCGCTTTGACCAGCTTGCGCGCTCGCGGACGTCTCGACCTCCGTCGTGCCGTCGGAATAGGTGATCGTGGTGGTGGTGACTCCATCGATGGTGATCGAGACCTCGCTGACGATGGTCTTGGCCGAGCCGCCACTGCCTCCCGATCCCGAGCTTCCGCCCGCCGATTGCGACGACGATGTCGCCGACGTCGATGACGTGGCCGAAGTCGACGAAGCCGCCGATGTCGAAGAAGCCGCTGAGGACGACGCCGTGGCGGTCGACGGGGTCGTCGTCACCGCCGCGCTGGCTGATGCAATCGCACTGATCGACATGAAAACCTCGAAGGAACCTCGGACGCAACGCCGGTTGCGTAACCGCCTCTCCGCTTCAACGCGGCGGGCCAGTGAAGCAGGCGCTGGATGTGTGAAAAATTCGGCGCGCCACTCATTTTCCCGCCTCGACCGCAGCAACCAAACGCCGCCATGCGCGTTGCAGCTTCTTCCCACCTGTCCGGGATCCGCGAGCGGCTGCGATCAGCCGCGCGCTCTCATGGATAGATAGTCATCTCGTCTCACGTCCGTGTGAGCTGGAGCGCGGCCGGTGAATTTCTTCGACCGAGCAGAGACCAATGAAGAGAAGGCCGCAAGGCAAGGGGGCGCAGTGAGCCAGATCGATACGACCGAGAAACTCTCCGAGGCATCGGAGAGCGGAAGCTCACTGTTCGCGCTCTGTGGCCTCGGCATCGCGGGGATCGTCATGCTGGGCTGGATCTGCGCCCTCGCCTGGATCGCCTGGCGGCTCGTCGATTGGATGCTGTTCTGATGGGACGCTAGCGGGCCGTCAGGCCCTCCCTTCGAGGCATCGACACCGGGACTGGTCGGGGCAGCTGGATTCGAACCAACGACCTGCAGTACCCAAAACTGCCGCGCTACCAGGCTGCGCTATACCCCGAATGTCCGGCGAGCCCCGTCGATACACGCTTCCAAAGGCGCCAGCAAGCTTACAAACCGGCGCCAGCAAGGCTGGCAAAGGCCCTCCTGGGCGACCCTATTTGCTGCCGAACAGGGGGTGGCCGACACGGTCGCCGGGGCGGATGCCGTATTTCTGCGCCGTTCCCGCCACCACCTCCAGAACCGCCCGGGCGGGTCCCCGGGACGAGATGATCTTGGTCGACAAGGGCTCGGTGTTCTCCGCAATGCGCAGGATGCGGCCGTCGGCGCGGATGAAGATCATGTCGAGCGAGACATAGGTGTTCTTCATCCACATCGAGATTTCCTGCTCGGGATTGAAGTCGAACAGCATGCCTTTGCCGTCGGCGAGCTCCTTGCGGTACATCAGGCCGGTCTGCTTCTCCTCCTCGGTCGTCGCCATCTCCACCGAGAACACCTGCACGCCGTTCTTCGTGACGATCTCGAGCGGCTGGAAGCTCGCGGCGCCGGCGGGCGCACTCGCGACGGCAAAGCCGGCGATGACGAGGATGGCGGCGAGCCAGGTCCCGGCCAGCAACCGGAAGGGCCGTCGATTGAAATTCATGGCGGAACGCATGGGGGATGGCACTCGAGGCGTGGGGAATGGAACAGTCCTACGCGGCGACCGCCGGAAAAGCCAGAGGCGCGCCGGCCTGCCAGCGCGCCTCTGCTCACGATTGCGGGAATTGGTGTCCTGCTAGTGCGACTGCAAGCCCGGCGATCCGGTCTCGGGATGGATCTCGGCCGCCATCATGCCCTTGGAGCCGGGCCCGAAGCGGACCAGCACATATTGGCCGGGGCGCAATTCGGTCATGCCGAAGCGACGCAGCGTCTCCATGTGCACGAAGATGTCGGGCGTGCCCTCGCCGCAGGTCAGGAAGCCGAAGCCGCGCAACCGGTTGAACCATTTGACCTGGGCTCGCTCCAGCCCGCTGGTCGGCGTGACCGTGACATGGGTGCGCGGCGGCAGCATCTGCGCCGGATGGATCGCGGTCGACTCGTCCATCGAGACCACGCGGAATGCCTGATAACCCTTGGCGCGCTGGATGCACTCGACGACGATGCGCGCGCCCTCATAGGCGGTCTGGAAGCCGTCGCGCCTAAGCACGGTAACGTGCAGGAGGACGTCGGGCCAGCCGTTGTCGGGAACGATGAAGCCGTAGCCTTTGGAGGCGTCGAACCATTTGATGACGCCGTTCACCTCGACGAGATTGGCGCTGGCCTCACCCAGTCCGGTGAACGGGCTGAGTGCACTGTCGCGGCCAGCGCCACTATGCTCGCCCGGCGTCAAGCGCCCCGGCGAAGTGCCCTGTCCGGGAACTCCAAGTTTTTTCGACTCAAATCCGTCCGACGACCCCATAACCCCGGACCCCACACTGCCATGCAACCCGCCAAATTGGCGGCGCCCGAATCACGCGTCTTAAGAGAATGTTCTCAATTCGACGCGACGCGAATCTTTCGACTCAAAAGATAACACTCCCGGTTGCGGCGCATAGACAAAAAAGAGATTCGCCGGAACCTATGAACAGCTTGCACAGCCGCGAATCAAACTAACGCCTCAATTACCGACGAAGGGCCCGAGGGTTTCGCCGATGTCGTGGCGGATGACGAGATCGGCGATGTCGTCCTGCTCGGTCGGCTCGCGATTGATGATCACTAAACGTGCACCGGAGTTCTTCGCCATCATCGGAAAGCCCGCCGCCGGCCATACGACGAGCGAGGAACCGATCGCGATGAAGAGGTCGCAATGCTGCGACAGCTCGGTAGCGCGCTGCATTTCATCCTCGGGCATCATCTGGCCGAACGAGATCGTGGCCGTCTTCACCGGCTCGTCGCACACGGTACAGTTGGGTGCGGCGCCGTCCTCGTCGAATCGTCGCTTCACCCAGTCGAGCTGATAGGACTGCCCACATCCGATGCAGCGCGCATAAGTGGTATTTCCGTGCAGTTCAATCACGCTCTCGGCGGCGAAGCCCGAGGCTTGATGCAGATTGTCGATGTTCTGGGTGATGACCGCCGGAATCTTGCCGGCACGGTAGAGCGCGGCGAGCGCACGATGGCCGCGGCCGGGCTTTGCCGCCGCGAAAACCTCCTCCATCGCAAAGCGGCGGCGCCAGGATTCATCGCGCGCTGACTGGCTCGCGACAAACTCGCCGAACTCGATCGGACGGTAGCGCGTCCAGATTCCGCCCGGCGAGCGGAAGTCGGGGATACCGCATTCGGTCGAGATGCCGGCACCGGTGAACGGCACGATGGTCCTGGCCTCGGCGATCATGTCGCCTAACCGTTCGACGCCGCTGCGAAGATCTGATGCAATCATGGGCCAGCCATCCTGACTTTCGAGCACGGCTCTATAGCATGGCCCGCGCCGGAGGTTGCCATCGTCTCTCGTCAGGCGCGCCCCTGCCCTGCGGCAGATTCGGTGTGCGTCAAGCTGCCGTTCGCCAGCTGCGCGCAGCCAAGCGGCAAGATTGTTGACGCTCTTATCAACAGCGAACAAACGCGTGGAGCAGCCTGCGGAGAGAGACGCACTCGGCAATTATTTCCGACCATCGCCTATCACAATCCTGCAATGCCTCCTCCCCATTGACGCCCCAATCAGAAGCGCCAATGCATATGTGAATGCGACTCAGCGTGCGATGCGGCGGCAGCGCTTGAGTCCGCATGTAAACTGAGTCCCGTAGACGAAGTCCAAGTGCGAACAGAGGGGATGGACATGACCGAAGACGAACAACGCAAAATCCGCGAACGCGAAGAGATCGCCGCCCGTGTCGCCGCCTTCCGTGCCACCCAGGAGAAGTTCAAGCGCGAACGCGAAGAGTATTTCGTCTCGACGCTCGAGAATGCCCGCAAGGTGGAACGGCCCTCGCTCTGGCCGTAAGGCATGTTTGATCGATACGCATGAAAAAGCCCGGAGCATCGCTCCGGGCTTTTCGCGTTGTTGGACCGTTACCAGTGGCGATAGTAGTGGCGCCGGTAGTACGGTCCGCCGTAATAGGCGTACGGGCCCGGTCCGTAATAATAGGCCGGCCCGTCATAATAGCCGTAGCCCGGACCGTAATAGCCGTACGGACGCGAGGCGGCGACTGCGCCCGCGGTGATCGCGCCGGCGGCAAGGCCGAATGCGAGGCCCGGCCCGATGCCGCGTCCGCCCGCCTCGGCGGGTGCAGGCGCCGCGATCGCGGTCACGCCGACGGCTGCGACGGTGGCGAGAACTGCCAGTGTCTTCTTCATGATCTCCTCCTTCGCAACAGGAAGCACAACGCAGGCCGCCTGCGATGGTTGCGCGCAGGGCGGAACCGGGGGCCGTCAAAAAAATGGCCATGAAGGCGGAACGAAATCCCGTCGCTGGTATTAAGTCTGCAAGTGCAGAGCCTCCGCTATCCGGTAGAGGCAAAAGCACGGAAGCCCCGTCAGTATCCTCCGCGATGCTGGCGGGGTTTTCAGTTCCACGGGAGCACAGTTCCACGGGAGCAAATGGCAGCGGACGATAACGACTGCCAGCGGGGCGGATGCCGAGGAGGAAGGATTGCCCATATCCGCTTTGCTGGCCCGTATCCGCAGGCTCGTTCCCAAATCCGATGATCAGCACTTTGAGCAGATCGTGCGCAATTTTGGTGTCGGCACGCTGCGCCCGCCGCCGACGCCGATGAGCGACGGCGAGCTTGCGCGGGCCATCGCCGAGTTCCTGAGGAAGCAGCCCTCATCCGAGTCCGTCGCGACCCTCGGCCGGCGGCTCGACCCCTCCTCCCGGCTCTAGCCGGATTTTTTTCGCGCGCGCGGAACAAGCGCCCCTCGCGCACGTTGAGGTTGTCTTGACGAAATGCGAGGCCCGACATGCCCGCTTGGCTCGAAGTTCTGCTCAACCTGTCCGGCTTCGCCGGCTTCGTGGCGCTTGCGACCTGCGGCGCTTCGTCCAGCGATGCGTCCGGGACCGACCCGATCCACACTGACGAGCGCTAATTGGCCGAGCGCTAATTGGCGTGCGGCGCCTGGCCCGCCGTGCGCACGAGCCTGTCGGCCTTGACCGCCACGCGGATGTCCTCGGCTTGCGGCCGCAGCGAGAAGCTGATCACCACGAAAGCGAGGCAGAACAGCGAGCCGACGATGGCGACCCGCCGGTAGGTGTGCCGGTCGCCCTGATAAAAGGATGGTTCTGAAAATGGCGTCATGTCAAAAGCTGCTTCTTGGCAAAGTCGTTCTTGTCCTTGCAAGAACACCTACTCCAAGCAGCAGTAATCGCAACGCGATTGGGCTTTTAACCTAACCGAATAGGGTTATCGGCTTGCGCGCAAGCTTTCGTTAGCTGTTTGGGCAGCACGCGCCGTTGCCCTGCGAGCTCTTCGATGTCCCGCATTTGCCATCCGGCTTTGTTCCAGCTTCGACTCCATTTCGTTCTCGAAGAACGAATCGGAATCGAAGAAATCGGCGCACAGCAACTCTTAACAAGAGGTGTGGATCACGCGCGCCGATGCCGACCGCGGCGACCCATTCGCGTTCGCGGCGTCACATGCAAGACTGACAAGACTGAATGCAAGACTGACGGCCGGCTTGGCTTTCGCATGGAAATCCGGACAGCCGCGAATGTTCTGCATCCGACTCCATTTCGTTCTCGAAGAACGAATCGGAGTCGAGAAAATCAGTGCGAAGCGTTTGCTAACGATCGATGAAGTCGCGCGGCGTCGCTGCGTCCGTGGCGGACATCTTCGGCGGCACGAATGTCGAGACGACCGCAAACACGATGACGATCTCGCGGCAGGGCTCGCATCGAAAGCTGTTGGCCGAGCTTGCCGTCATCGGCCTTGCGCATCGCGGGCATGTCATGTTGCGCGAACGCTGGTGCAGGATGATCGTTCCTAAACGACGGGCGGCGAGCAGACGGACGCGCCCTCGCACGATACCGATCGAGCGTGCGCCAGAACGGGGCCGCGCCTGCCGGATGTCGTCGATGTTGGCCGAACCTACGTCAAGCCGCTTGCTTGCCTGTGCCCTTCTGCGAAAAGCATTCGAGGATCTGGATGCGGAGTTCCTCCGCGGCGGGGCCTTCGACCTTCCGGAGCTTGTTCCAGAGCCTGATCACTTCGCGCTGCTTTTCGACGGTCATGAGTCACCTCCAAGGTGACCTGACTAGAACAAAAAGAGAACAAGAAGTCCAGCCCTTCCACGAGATTTCCGCGCAATAGTCTTGAACCTTCCGGGCGCTGCGCAGACTCATGAAGGCTGGGGATTTCAGCGCCCAGTCACATAGCAGCGCCGCGTGACGAACATACTCCGTCGCCGCGGCGCTGTTGCATTTTGGATTTTCAACCTTAAGTTAGAGGTATGACTGACGGCCAGGCGCTGAAATCCCATCGCCGTCAGTTTGGAAAGCCCCGCGCGCATCGCGCGGGGTTTTTCTTTTGCACTGCCGGCTGACGCGAAGCGCTCTGAAACGCGGCTCACGCCGTCCCACGCCGAATTGCGCGCAGGCGCCGTGAAGCCCCTTCTGCGCGCTTCTCAAATGCTGTGGATGATCCTCGCGCTCGCGGGACTGTTCGCGATCGCGGTTCGCTGAGCACAGTCTTTCCGTCAGACCGTGAACCTTTGGCAGGCTGGCGCGTCTAACTAGTTGAAGCTTCCCCCAAGCTTCCCCCACCAGAAAGCCCCGCTTCCCCCAGGCGGGGTTTTCGCTTTTAGCGAGGACGATCGCGCCGCCGTCCCGCGTGCCGTTTCGTCCGGCACGCAAGGCAGCGCGTCAGCGCCGGATCAGACGGAGTCCTTGGCCACTTTCAGCGGCGAGGCCTTGACCGACTTGCTCGCCGGCTTGGCCGCGAACTGCATCGGCTCCTTGGTGAAGGGATTGATGCCCATCCGCGCTTCGGTCGCCGGCTTGTTCACGACCGACATCTTCACGAAACCGGGAATAACGAACTCACCGGACTCGTTGAGCTCCTTGTATCCGACGGTGGCCATGTACTCGATGACCGACTTCACGTCGTTCTTCGCAAGCTGCGTGCCCTCGGCGATCGCATCGATCAATTGAGTCTTGGTCATCTTCGCCATGTCAAAAATCCTCTGGATTGGGTGGGCGTGAGCTGTGAGGTCACTTGCCGGGCACATGACAAAGCCGCGCAGCGCGCTTCGTGTTCATGCCGGAGGTCAGGAAGTCACGGGGCTTAGAACCCATCGAAGCCGAAAACGCAAGCCGCAGTTTCACGTGAATCCCGTCACTTTTTGCTGCCGCCCGCCCCCCGTTGGTCGAGAGCTCGCGCGCCATATCAGCCGCGACACGGCGATGATGCGTCCGGCAGCATCGCCGCCGCCGCGAGCAATGTGATGACTTTCAGGCCGCTTCGCGGTTTCCCCAGGATGAGGCTAAGCAGCGTCGGCCCCGTTGAAATTGCTGCCGCGTACCCCGCCGTCATCCTGAGGACCCGCCATCGGCGGGCGTCTCGAAGGATGGGCTGCGGGCGAGCTGTCCACCGATGCCTCCAAGGAGTCACCTCACCGTGAAACTTGTGATGTGCTGCGCGTTGTTGAGACTTCAGTAACCCAACGCATCCAAGCTTCATTAGGTATCGTTGCGTTGGAGTATCCCCACAGTGCTGAATTTTGACGAGCTGCGTGAACTCGCAGCCGATGTTCGCGTGTTTGTCGATGTCGCCGAGGACAAGGCCGAGGCGCTGAGAACCGTGATCGCGGCTTATGACGTGGTGCTGGCGATCTTCCCGTCCGCGGAAGGCATGGGCCTGCACGTCATCAAGGGCAAGGAGATCCTGGACAGGATCGCGACTTCGCGGACCCATGCGATCTACAGCCACACGGCCATCGCGGTTCCCGATCTCGAACATGCGAAAGCGCTCAAATACCTGACCACCCCCGTCGCGCAGCGGATTGCCGCGTAGCTGCGGCGCGAGGCAGACATGAGAATGAGTTCGCGAGACCGCCGCTCGACGCGGCGGTCCGCGGCCTCGCATGGTGCGCAAGGCGGTGCGAACGATCAGCTGCCGGGTGCGCTGTAGGACGAGCGCAGCTTCGCCGCGTTCTGCCGCACCTGCTTGATCTCGTCCTGCGTGAACAGGCGCATCAGCTTCACGTTCTGCAAGGTGCCCGCCGTGACGGTGAGGCCGGAGATAGCCGGCGCCGCGCTGGGATCAGGGACGTCGAAGATCACGAGAACGCCGGGGCCGTCGGCCGCGACGCTGTACATCGAGACCAGCTTTCCGCCGGCCGCTTCGATCAGCTTCCTCGCCGCTTCCTGGCGATTGGTCGTGGGATTTTCCAGAATGGCATTGAGCGCGCGCGGCGTATATTGCCCTGTGAGACAGAAATGCATGGCTTACTCCGTTCTGAAATTAAAGACGCGCATCGTGACGAGCTGATCGTCGCGACGGTGGATCTAAAATGGATGGAGTACATTGCCCGCCGTGGGCATAAACGCCGCCAGGTACTGACGAGGTTTCGGCACACCTCGTTGGCGGCTCGCATGGAACATACCTCAGCGAGCAGGCCTGTGAAAGGCGGTTTCGAAGGTCGCCCCAAAATGGTGTCCACAAACCTCCCGAGAATTTCTTGCGCCTGAAGGCCCGCTGTTAGGAACGCGGCTTCCTTATTCCCGTTGGCCAACACAACCAACCGGGAGTTCGAGATGAAGAAGATCCTCGCTGTCGCCGCCGCGCTCGGCCTGATGTGCGGCTCCGCCCTCGCCCAGACCCAGACCGGCCCAGCCCCGCAGTCCGACAACATGCAGAAGCCCGGCATGACCAAGACGCACAAGGGCTCGACCAGCACGGGCACGACAGGCATGAGCCGCGACCGGATGGACAAGAGCGGAATGGTGCGGCCCGATGCATCCGGCCAGGGCGGCTCCGGCCCCGGCAGCGACCAGGGCGGCACCAAGACGCGCAGCAACATGAAGTAAGCCGGGTCTCCTGTAGGGCTTGCTGCCCAGCCGCGTCGCTCCCCGCAAGGCGGCGCGGCCATTGTCAATTGCGCGCACTGTCACGCGTCGATCCCATCATGATGACCCCAGGCCCGACTGGCAGGATGCTCCGGCTGTTGTATGGTCGGATGTTTCTCGCGAGGGGCTGATGAAGATTGCCATTGTTATCGCCGGTCTGATCGTTGTTGCCGTTGCCGTCCTCGTGGCGATCCAGCCAGGCTTCTTGAAGCCGACGGCGCTGGCCAATTTGAAAAAGTCCGACATCCTCGGCTTCTCGCCCGGGATGACATTCGAGGAGACCAACAAGGTCGTCACGCAACGCCGCTACCGCTGCCGCCAGCTTCGCGACTCCTTCACCCTCGAATGCGCAGTCGATGGCGCCAAGCTCACGATCGACAGCGACGACGTTGACGCCAGGCATCCGATCTGGCGCGTCCATGCGGAGCTGAGCAATCCGGGGCCGCAGGACGCCGCCGTCAAATCGATCTCCGACCAGTTCAACGCCCAGCCAACGAAGGACGCCCGCGAGGGCTGGATATGGATCGTCGGCCGCGGCTTGAAGCTGAGCTACGACGGCGCCGCGCTCGAGCTCGTGGACGAGGCCGAGGAGGCCCGGCGCGGCAAGGACGGATCAAGGCGCTAAAGCATGCGGTGTATTCACTCCGTGTCCCTGGTCGCGAAGTGACATCCAAACGCGACCAGAGCCAGAGTGAACGATGAACCGAGCAGAATTCGCAGAGCCCGTTCTGTCCCCTCGCTCACATATCTGACGTCGTGCCGGTGCGCGTAACGCTCGGGATGTGCGGCATCGGGCGCTTGCGGAGAACTCGTCAAAAGCACGAGCCAGGCGACGGTGCCGCAAATCGCTGCAACCCTCGCAACCTTACCCAACCTCTGAAGCCAGCGCTTCATGCCTCCCTCAGCACCTTCACGGCGCTGAGAATGGCGAAAGCACCGAAGCCATAGATGAGCGCATTCACAAGCCAGGAAATGGCGATGCCGAGGAAGGTCGGTCCTCCGACCGCTCCCCAGAAAAAATACGCAACGGTGATGCCGGGCCACTCCAGCGAAAGATAAGCGAAGTCGGTCAGCGGCTCGATGGCGAGGAGCAGCCCCGAGACCAGCGCCCCGATGGCCAATGCAATGATGAGGTTCGTCTTCACGGAGGGCATCAGAGACCCAGCAGCCCGGCGATAACAGGAATGAGGAAATAGGCGGCGATCCCGACCAGGCCGCCCACGACAAAGCGTGCAGCGCGGCCGTGAATCTTCGTGTCCAGCCACGCACAAACGGCCACCGCAGCCTCTCTCAGCCAGCTGCCAATGAGGCTTCTGACGAGATCAAACAGGAGTTCTGCAACGAGCGCGGCCATGGCGTTTAGTCGCCTCACCTCCGGCGGGGTTCAACTGCCGAGGGTTTGACGGTCTATTGTCCGGCGGCTGCTTTGTCCCGCCTCGCCGAGCGCCATGCATCCCACATGAGCAGTCCATCGGACTTGTTGCCGTCCTCGAACTGTCGCGGAACGAGATTCCATGCCGCGAGCCCGAGGTGGGCGAGTGCGATGGCCCAAAGCATCCTGTCGAGCCAATGCGGCTCGCCTGACAGGTAGAACGCGAGACTGGACATGCCGACGACGAGGTTGACGGCTATTCCCCCGGCAGCGAGCACCGTTGTCGTCAACGGGCCGCCGTAATATTCGTCATGCTCGACATGGCCGCTGAATGGGATGGCGTGGACCGAGAACGTGG
Organism: Bradyrhizobium sp. CCBAU 45389; assembly: GCF_028128625.1. Classification (NCBI taxonomy): domain Bacteria; kingdom Pseudomonadati; phylum Pseudomonadota; class Alphaproteobacteria; order Hyphomicrobiales; family Nitrobacteraceae; genus Bradyrhizobium; species Bradyrhizobium sp. CCBAU 45389. Next base: position 21,914 of record NZ_LBIY01000079.1, read on the forward strand.
TCGCGCCAATTCGCCAGCCGAACAGTCGTCGCCCTTCCCCGATGACAACGCCCAGAATTGGAACGCCGGCAATTCGACCAAACAGAAGGTGACCAAACTCATGCAGCACGACGGCAGAAAATGCCGCCAATACCATCCGTACCGTCAAGGTTGAAATGAGGCCCTGGGCGATCAATTCCCAATTCATGCATGTTTCTCAAAAATTGGCCCCATGTGATGCGATGCCAAGACCCTCGATTCAGGCCTTCGTCGCCGCGAACTCCACCCGGGTTCATGATGCCTGCCACCCCGGCCTCTCGTCGGCAAGACATCTGAGACGATCATCGCAGACGATCACGCATGCGCGCCACGCGTCTTGCGCTGGCGACTGGACAGGCTAGCATCCCCTGCAACCACAGGGCGCGCGCAACGGACGCCCGATAAAAGGGAGGTCATCATGACGACCAGCCGCGCCCGGCGCCTTTTGCTGTTGCCCCTCGCCTTCGCCGCCACGCTGAGCATCGCCTCCGCCGCCGAGCTCAATCCCGCCGCCGTCACCTACAAACTGCCGGACCAGATCCCCTGGGGCCCGGTCGACGCGCGCGGCGCGCAGTCAGCGGTGGTGGTCGGCGATCCCAGCAAGCCCGGCTTCTACATGGTCTACAACAAGTGGACCAAGGGCAACCACTTCAGCCGCCCGCACTTCCACCCCAACGACCGCTACATCGTGGTGCTGCAAGGCACCTGGTGGGTCGGCTCAGGCCCAAAGTTCGATCCCGACAACGGCACCGTGCCGATGCCCGCGGGAAGCTTCGTCACCCACACCGGCAAGCAGGTGCATTGGGACGGCGCCAAGGACGAAGACGCCGTGCTGCTGATCATGGGCGAAGGCCCCGCGACAGCGACTGGGGCGGAGGAGAGGTAGGAAGAAGGATCTGCGGTGCAGCCCGTTAAACTATCTCGCCAGCATTCCCGCTAGCATCTGTCCACGTTTGGCAGCGTCAATCAAGTAAGCTGTCACCGTAGTTGCGACCGAGTCTTTCGCCCGGCGTCCCTTTCGCTTCGTCAAGCTTCACCCGCTGAATAGCCCAAACCAACGCCCTACCTGTCACACGGGAAAGGTGGTATTGGCAAGACTTTCAACCGTCCTGATTCATCGTGATTGCCAGCTTCGAAAGCAATGACCGAGACCCCGCTGTTCGCATTCGAATAGGTCGATGCGTGTATTGCGGAAGCACGCGCTATCGCGAGAAGGACGACCGCAGGCTCGGCGATGAACATGTCATTCCCGAAAGCCTTGGAGGCAACTTAATCCTCGAACAGGCGGCCTGTGAGAGCTGCGAGCGCAAGATAAATCTGTTCGAGCAGTCCATCATGAAAACGGTGCTCTATGCGCCTCGCGTGCATCTCGGGATCCGTCGGAAGAAACGCAAGCGAGGTGAAGAGACGATTTCGCTGGATGCTACAGTCGACGGCAAAGAGGTCAAAATCTCCCTTCCTCTGAAACGGACGCCGTTGATGCTGTTCTTCATGACGATGGATTCACCTGGCATTCTCATTGGCCGACCCGCGGACATTCCATCGTTCAACGGGGCTTGGGTAAAACCGTTTCTTGAAGACGGACCACGCATGCCTGCTGGTTTGCAAGGTATGGCTACCCCTGCCCTCGATACTCACAAGTTTATGCAGTTCCTCGCGAAGATCGCCCATTGCTACGCCATGAGCGTGGTTGGTGAGGAGTTGAAACCTCTGTTGCCAGAGATCATCCTATCGGATCCCGCCCCGCCCCCGAACTTCAGCCTAATTGGCGGGCCTGGGACTACCCACCCCGGTGACGCAACGGTAAACCTTCACGAACTCACGCTAAGCTGGCAGACCAGCAACGGCGTCGAATATGCCATTGTCGGCATCAGGATGTTCGCCAAACTCGGAGCACCGATCTACCGGGTTATTGCCGGTCACCGCTAATGCATTTTATTGACGAAAGCGGCACATTTACGGGATTTGGCAACCCCCAACATCTCTATGATCGGGGCGTTTATCGAGCCCGACGAGCGAAAGCGTAGCCTTGAGCGCGAATACCGCAAGCTCCGGAAATTCCTGCCACCGAGAGCGGCGAGGTGAAAGGCGATTACGGTGACAGTGGACTCAACTCACTTGAGCGGCTCTTTGAACTGAGTGCACGGTCAATGCGTTCCAAAGAGACGTCCATTATTTTGGCTGATATTTCGGGTTTTCATGAACACCCCCCGTAAACATCATTACATCCCGGTCTTCTATTTGCGGCAGTGGGCGACGAATGGTTTCCTGTGCGAGATACGGAAGATCCAGGGAAAGGTCGTCGTTCACTCAAAGGCTCCGGACGGCACCGGCTGGCAAAAGGATTTGTACAAGGTCGAGGGTGTGGCCCCGGAGCTTGCACAGCACTTCGAGCGCACATTCATGCACATGGTCGATACCGAGGCCGCCCAGGCCATGCAAAACTTCATCGCCGGCAACATGGACGTGCCGGTGAAGGAACGGGATGCCTGGATCAGGTTCCTACTCTCCCTCCTCTTCCGCAATCCCGAGGCCGTCGCAGAATTCAAGGAGCATGTGCTCACCCTTTACCGGGAGAGCTTTCGAAGGCTTCGGGAAAATTATTCCGAACTGCGGCCACCTGACTTTCCACCGACCCTTGAGGAATTTGACGCGCGCACAGACCCGAACGCAGGCGCCATCGCTGCCTCGAATTTCCTCCAGCAGTTGATGAACCTCGAGGGCATCGCAAACCGGCTCGCTAGGATGAGGTGGGGACGCCTAAACCTCTGGAGATCGCGCCATACCCTATTGACCTCCGATCGGCCACAATGCCTACCGATGCACTTAAAGACCGCCTCTGTCGCGATAGTTCTGCCTATCTCGCCTCGGATAGCCTTTGCGGCCGCAGAGAACGATGTCGCGCTGCAAAAGCTCGCTCAGGGGGACCACACAGCGACGGCCTTGCAGATCAACAAACAAGTCGTGTCTCAGGCCCGGCAATACGTATGGGCTCTGGACGATAATGCCCTAAGCTTTGTGCGGAAGCATATCGGCACGCTGCCCGACCGGAAGTTGATATCCGACCACGCGCGACAGCTCTCTATCCAGCAGGCGCGCGGCGCTACCGGATAAGCCACAGCACCATGGCCACGATGACGATGGCGGCAAGAATACCCAGCCAGCCCCGAGCATCAAAATCGAAACCGGGGCCCTTGAAGCGCAGTTGGTGATCAGACATGACATAGGTCCCCATTTTTTTCGTGAGACCTGAATCACTTTCTTTCTGGGGGGGATGATCTATTGGGGCCTAATTTGCAGCGTTGGCAAGAGTCTCCTGCAATTTCCCCTTCAGCCCTCCACCCATAAACTTATCGGTGGATGGTGGGTTGAAAAGCACTCGCCAGCTTTTCTCGGGTGTTGCCCTGGCTGATCCCTGAATCAAGCCCTTCGCCTCGCGACAGCGATGACCACCACGATTAGAACCGCAGCGCCGATTGCCCAGACGCCGTCAGCACTGATGCTTGCACCCCACAGGTTGACGAGAAGTTTGTCCGACATGGCACAGCTCTCCATTGAGGAAGTTCATTGCTGTGTTTCCGGGGGATTTAGATTTGTCGGCTGTTTCGCGAATCGACGCAAGGGATTGGATGGCAGTTCCCCACGATTTACCGGGATTTTCGAGTAAACTGCCAGTTTACTGCGAGCTTTATCAATGGCTTACGGGCTTCCGCTCGGGAACTTATCCACAGCGTTCGAGCGGCTCTAACACCTGGTTCAGCAACTCCGCGCGCCTCGGCGCTATCTCCTCAAACATTTCTGGCAAGGCCGGTTCGGTGCCGTCGTCATGGACGAAGAACATCTCGCCGCGCCGCTGCACTACGTGTCGCTCAATCCGGTGGGGGCGCGCCTAGTGCAGCGGGCAGCCGATTGGCGCTGGTCGAGCGCGCGCCTCTGCGCGGTAAGGATGACGGCGTCTCCGCCCTGGCATCGATCCGCGATCGGATTACGGTGACAGTGCACCGAACTCGCCCCTGCTGCCATTTGATTTGAAATTCAGTGCACTGTCAGCGTAATTACGTAATTCCACGAAGTATGGGATGAAGGAGACGGTGACGACTTCTTCTGCGAGCCTTAAGCGCCGTCCCACTATTGCATCATTGAGCGCCCCCCTCCCCGCGCCCAAAGAAGAACCGGCGAGCGACAACGCCGAGCAAGTGCAGGCCGCGTGACCAACGCAACGGTAGCGAGCGAGCGAGTTGAGCGCAACGTAGGGTGTTGCTACACTCGATCTCCGAGGGGGGCGCATGGATCAAAAGTATTGGGGCGAGAAGGCCGTCGAGCTGCTCCACATTTGGCTGGGAAATGCGTGGAATAAAGGCGGCCTCCTGCTCATTGCAGGAGGAATCTCGGCGCTTGTCGGTTGGATAGATAAGCCCGTCAGATTCGTGCTCACGTCCCTTTGGCCGAACACTCCGCAATCCATTTGGACCGATACCCCGGAGCGCATCGGCTGGACTCTTATCGTGCTCGGCTTTGTCGTTCTGGGTATCGGCACATACAAGCGGAAACCGGCCAACCCGAATGACATCACACTGATCGGAAAGTTTCGGAAGGTATTCACGCCTGAGCAGGTCGAATTCCTCTCAACCCATAACTTTCACCAAAATTGGCACAACAGCTTCATCACCGATATTGAAGACGTCGCCGATCACTGGCGGGGCGCGCAACATGAATTCATCGACAAGAAATTGAACGCGCTCCTCGTGAAGGTGAAGGAGCTGAGCCGCAAGTTTGCCGATCTGGAAAATTTAGGTTTCAACGTCCAGCCCGGTCAACCCATCCGCACTATGAAGGCGGACCCGGACCTCATCAAACTAAGCCCAGAAACACAGTCCCGTATCGATAAGCTCAACAGCGCAGCCCGAAAGCTGGCAGGCGCGGTAAATGAGCTGGAGCGCGCGGCGCGGCGAAGGTTACCGACCGCAGCGTGAGCCTTGACCGAAAGCCCCCCGCCTTCGGCGCTATGGAATTCCTGTGACAGTGCATTCAACTCATCCGCGAGTCCCAGCCGACGCTGCGGCTCGTCGTCCACGCTCAGCTTGCTTACTGCACCAACCGTCTCTCCCTCACGCACATTTGCCTCCGCCCCCTGCCCCTCCTCCCCGTTTCCTGCTATCTCATACCCCCGCCGTCCCGGCCCAAAGCAAAACCCTCCGACTGTCAAAGGGAGCAACAACCATGCGTTATCTCCACACCATGCTGCGCGTGCGCAATCTCGATGTCGCGCTGAAGTTTTACCAGGATGCGCTGGGCTTGAAGGAGGTGCGGCGGATCGAGAACGACAAGGGGCGGTTCACGCTTCTCTTCCTGTGCTCGGCCGACGATCTCGAGGCGCTGAAGAAGCAGCCGCAGACGCGCGGCGCGCCGCTGGTCGAGCTCACCTACAATTGGGACGAGGAGAAGTACGGCGAGGACCGTTTCTTCGGCCATCTCGCCTATGAGGTCGACGACATCTACGCGACCTGCGAGAAGCTGCAGAAGGCCGGCGTCACCATCAACCGTCCGCCGCGCGACGGCAACATGGCCTTCGTCCGCTCGCCCGACCTGCACTCGATCGAGCTGCTGCAAAAGGGCGAGCCGAAGCCGCCGCAGGAGCCGTGGGTTTCGATGCCGAATACCGGCCATTGGTAAGGCCGTCTCAGTAGGAACAAGCCCCCGCGGCCCGCGTTCACCCCAGGACTATGCGATTGGAGGAGAACGCGATGGGACGCGGAATCTTGTTGTGGATGCTGGGCGTGCCGATCCCGGTGATCATCCTGCTGTGGCTGTTCTTCGGCCACTGATTTCAGGCTCAGTTTGCGATGAAAGGCTCCGCCCCGGGCGGAGCTTTTTGCATGAGGGGCTCGGCGCAATCGCCGACGCTGGCGCGGCGAAATTCCGCTATCACGCGGCGGACGCGTAGCCCGGATGGAGCGCAGCGTAATCCGGGACAGTCTCGCCGCACGAACAGACCCCGGATTGCGCTGCGCTCCATCCGGGCTACGACACAAAAAACGCCGCGGGAGGAGCTTCATGCCTGAGACCAAGCTGACGATCTGGGGCCGCGCCAATTCGGTCAACGTGCAGAAGGTGCTGTGGTGCCTCACCGAGCTCGGCCTTTCCTACGAGCGCATCGACGCCGGCATGCAATACGGCAAGACCCGCGAGGCCGACTATCTCGCAATGAACCCCAATGCGCGGATCCCGACGCTGGTCGAGGGCGACTTCGTGCTGTGGGAGTCGAACTCCATCATGCGCTATCTCTGCCTCGCCCATGGTCGCGGCACGCCGATCTATCCGGAGGCGCCGAAGCTGCGCACCAGCGTCGACCGCTGGCTCGACTGGACGCTGTCGGCGGTGCAGCCGGTCGACCGTCCGGTGTTCTGGGGCATCGTGCGCACGGCGCCCGCCGAGCGCGACATGATCCAGGTGCAGCGCGATGCCGATGCCGCCGCCGAGGTCTGGGCGATCGCCGACCGCCTGCTCGCCTCGCGCCGCTTCATGGAGGGCGACCAGTTCACCCTCGCCGATATCGCGATCGGCTCCTACGCGCGGCGCTGGCTCGGCGTCGAGGGCATCAGCCGGCCGGCCCAGCCGAACCTGACGCGCTGGCTCGCCGAGCTCGGCAAGCGAGGTGGATTTGCACAGTTCGTCGCACCGCCGATGTCGTGACGCGGCGGCACCGCTTAAAGCGCAACGCGCGCACGCGAAATCGCCGCTCTCGCGCGAACTTTCACTGTGGCCGCACGACTTGACGGCTACTGTGCATGGGGTTGTTTTCGCAGTTTTTTATTTTGACCTTCGCGCCTAGCGCCGCTCGACCAGCACCACGCAGATGATCAACAGCAGCGTCACCGCCGCGGTGGCGAGCTTTGCCGTCCAGCTCAGGCCGCGACCGACCCACCACAGCAGCGCGCAATACATCAGCACGGGGACGATGATATCGAGCCGCAACAGATCCGGCGGCATGTGGCTCTAGCGCCTGACGCCGGCGTCGACGCTGATCGCGCCGCCGATCTTCACGCAGGTCCCGGTCGCCTCGACCAGATGGAAGCCGGCGCCATACGAGGCGCAGGCATTCGCCTTCGCGCTGGCGGATGCGCCCTTCAACGGCAACGCCTTGCCCGCCCGCGACGGCTCGGATGCCGGAAGCCGCAGCGCCTCGGCCGCGGCCGCGGAGGTGATGAGCAACGAGATCAGGATGAGGAGTGACGCACGCATGCCGACGTTCTAGCCCGGACCGACGCCGCGCGCCATCCGGCAGGCGCGTGAGGTCAGATGAACCTGACGCCGGCCGACTTGCCACGGCGCCAGATCACCTGGCAGCTCCGTCCGGTGCGGGCATCGCGCGCAAACGCCATCCGGATCACGCCCGGCAGCTGGCTCGCGTCGTCGTCCATCATGATCTTGGCGCCGGTGTCGGAGATGTCCTCGACCAGGCAATGCCGCGCCGCGAATCCGCCCTCGAGCGTAATCCAGGCGTGCCGCGACAGCAGCTTGCGGGCCGCGCGCTTCTTGGGTTGTGGCATCGGCTAAAACTCTCCCCCTCCGACGCTAGCTCAGGGAACCCTAAGAAACCCTTGAAATCGCCTCCGAATGATGTCCGGAGCGGCACTGTCCACCGGTTCCAAAAGACGTTCCCGAACGGCTTGCCCGCGGCCGCAAAGGCCACTATACGTTCGCCCGCTGCAAGCCGCCGGGCCGAGTCAGGTGGTCGGCGGCCGTGCCGCCACAAGCGGCGGGGCCCTGCGTTTGCTCCCTTCGTCTATCGGTTAGGACGCCACCCTTTCACGGTGGAGAGAGCGGTTCGATTCCGCTAGGGAGCGCCACATGCGATACAGCGTGCGGACGCGGCGGCGAATTTACCGTCCTCGTTCGTGAACCTCCCCGCCCCCGGCCTCCGACCAATCCTCGATTGGAACCGGTGCAGGCCCATGGAGCAGAGCGAATCCCCCTCGGACGGCCAGGCCGGCGTTGCCGCGCAGCCGCCACCCTGGATGCACCGCGCCGCCCCCTACGCGCCGGAGCGGCGCGCCAAAATGCTGGAGCACATGGCGCGCGCCAGATCGCTGCCGCAGCGGCAGGCCGCGCCGAAGCCATCGCGCACGATTGGCATTGAGATCCTCGAGATCCTCGTCGACATCATCGCCCATGTCGTCCTGTTCGGCGTGATCGCCATTCTCTGCATGTCGCGCATTCCGCTCTACCTCGGCGCATTTCTGTTCCTGACCGATGACGAGCGGATCGAACGCATCCTCGCCGCGACCGGCATCCGGTTCGAGCCCGGTGCGATCGGGCCCGATATCGTCAAGGGCTTTGCATCCTGGTTCGGATGGTTCGCGCTGCTCGGCGCACTGAAAGGCTCTGTCCCTGCCTTGATCGCGCGATGGATGCCCCCCCGGCCGAGTCATGGTCGTTCATCGCCGGCATCGCCCTTCTGTTCGCCTGCCTCGAAGTGTTCGGCTCGCTCGCGATCCGGCGCGCATTGGCGTGGTGCGGATTGCAGCACCGGTCGGATGGTCTGACCTGGACGACGATCAAATTCCTGATCGGGCTCGGCCTGCTGGCTCTGGTGGTGCTGCTCGGATAGGCACCGCAGCCGTTGCTTCTGCAGCTCTCGGCAATGACGATGTTGTGAGAGCATCACGGCGCACAGCGCCCCGCGCGTTTACCGGAAATTTAGCCCTGCTCCTGAGCGACGGTATCATTTGCTTAGAAATTGATGGCTACCGTGGAATTACGGAAATCATCCGCAACCGATTGGCCTCATGTCCGTCGCAGAATTCCTCAGGCAGCGAGCAGTGGAAGTCGCCGTGAGCGGCAGCTACTCGCTGCCGCGCTGGTACGATTGCGAGGGCCAGCTGCGCACCTTCGCCTGCCGGACCAAGCGCGTCTCGCCGTTCCGGATGATCGTGGACGTGCCCGTCGTCGGCAAGGTCGGCGAGCGCGTGACCTCCTACTTCCAGGATTTCGGCGAATTCCAGTGCACCATCAGCGCGACTCTGAAAGCGGGCTTCCTGATGGAGCTCGAGATGACGCGGGCGCGGCGAGCCTGGATGTCGGAAAAGCTGACCTGGCTCGAGAAGAAGCAGAAGGACGCCAGCGTTCAGGAGCTGCGGCGTGACGCCCGCTTCGTTCCGCAGGTCTCGCACACATTGCTGACGCTGGCCGACGGCAGCATCCATCCCTGCTTCATCATCGACGTCTCCACGGCCGGCGTTGCCATATCCTGCGAATACGACCCGCCGGTCGGAACCGCGCTTGCGGTCGGTGCCTGTGTCGGGCGCGTCATCCGCAAATTCGACAACGGCTTTGCGGTCAAATTCGCCGAGAAGCAGTCGCGGGACGACCTCGTCCGCCTGATCGTGCGCTCGTCCCTGGCGCAGTCAGCCTGATACCGGCCAGACCAATCTTAACTCTTTCTTAACTAAACGCTGGAGGCGGAGGCCCCTGCGCGATAGGGTGTGACCCAGTACGTCCGCAATCATTGCGGGCCTTAAGGTTTGGAAGTCCCGGAATGTCCCTCGCCGAGTCCGCCCCGGCCGAAATCGCGAAAGCCACCGTCGCCGCTGCCAAACCGCAGCTGCCTCCCGGCGTCGTCACCGAAGGCCCGCTGGTCCAGGCCAAGCTGCGCGAGAGCTATCTGCTGCTCGGCATCCTCTATGTCGGCGCGGTCGCGGGCATCGTCTGGGCCGTCACGCAGGGCGTCGGCAAGGTCGAGCTGTTTACGTTCGCCTGGATGTTCGCGCTGACGACGTTCGGCATCGGCGCCGGCATGCACCGGCTGTTCGTCCATCGCAGCTTCCGCACCGGCCCGATCATGCGCGTCTTCTTCTGCGCCATCGCGCAGATGGCGGTGCAGGGTTCGATCGCCAAATGGGTCGCCAACCACCGCCGCCATCACCTCTATGCCGACGACGTCGGCGATCCCCACAGCCCGCAATTCGACGGCTTCGGCAACCGCTACGTCAGCGCGCTCAAGGGTTTCCTGCATGCCCAGGGCAGCTGGGTGTTCGACCAGGCGACCACCGACAACGAGTACTATGCCAAGGACATCCTCGCCGATCCGATCGCGATGTTCTTCGTGCGCACCCGCTGGGTCTGGTACGGGATGTCGGCCGTCTTCATCCCCGGCGTGATCGGCTACACCTTCGGCGGCGTCCACACCATGATCGGCTGCGTGCTGTTCTCCGGCCTGCTCCGCGCCTATCTGCTGATCCTCACCAGCCAGCTCACCGGCTCGGTCTGCCACGCCTACGGCTATCGCCGCTTCGAGGTCGACGACGCCTCGACCAACGAGTTCGTGACCACGATCCTCACCTTCGGCGAGGGTCTGCACAACAATCATCACCGCTTCCCGCGGGACGCCTATATCTCGCACGCCTGGTGGGAGATCGATCTCAACGGCCTGATCATCCTGGGCCTGGAAAAGATCGGCCTCGTCCACGACGTCTTCCACGCCTCGCACCGTCAGCTGGAGCGGGCCGAAGCGCAGGCGGCCTCGACGGCGCGCTGAACCGGCAGGCGGCGGCCGCGCGTTGCGGCCGTCTTGCCTCCGCATCGTCGCCCTATCGCGGCCCCATTGCGGGATCAGCTTTTGACGGTCCGAGCCTCATGCCGGACGTTATTTGCGGACTTGCGATCGGGGGACTGGATGCCAGTCAACAAGATCACCTGGGACAGGGTCGGCCGGGTCACCGAGCCCGGGCGCTACATGTACACGTTCGGCTGGCTCACCATCACCGCCGACGATCTCGATATCTGGAAGCAATACCCCAACGCCGCATTCACGCTGCTCGCGCACCATGCCGAGGCGGGCGCCTTCATCGGCGAGGAGTTCCATCTCGGCGCCTTCGACATCGCCCCCGAAGCGCCGCCGCCATTCACCACGCACTGAGGCTGGGAACCCGGGCTCCAGCCACTTTGCGAACGGCCCGGCTGCACCCAACGCAGGTCAATGCGGGAACGCATGGCATGCGCGTTGCTTATTCTGCGCCATGATACACATCCCTGCCGTCGACCAGGCCTTCCTGCTGCTGCTCATCGTCTTCTGCCTCGGCACGTGCCTCGTGCGCGCGTTCTGGGAGCTGGAGCAGGTGCGGGCCCGCCGGATCGCATCATCGCCGCGCGGCCGCCCAAGGAAGCGTGGCTAGGCCGCCGCTTGTCCGTGCCTTGTCGGGACGGATGCCGCCTCGCCTCTGGACTCGGCGTCAGCGCACGTGCATCGTGAATCGAAGAAACCTGCGCATTCCATTGATCTGACTTGCCAATTCGCACCTCGGCCGCGAGGCGCCGCCGTTGCCATCGATAGCAAAGCGGTTCCGTCATGCAATTGAATGTACTCGTGTTCTATACGCGGCGGCCCTGATGAACGGCGGCTGTCATGCGCGTTAAGCGAGGCGACAGCAAGCGCATGACACATGGTCGCATCGGGAGACGTAGATAAGCGGACCAAGGGAACCTATTTTCGGCGCCGATGTACCTGATTGAAGCGTTACCCACCGTCATCGGAACTGCCGCCATCGCCCCGGCGCTGCTGATGCTCTGGCTCGTCATTGCCGCCGAGGAACGCCCGGGGCCGCCGGCCCAGGTCTGGACCGCGTTCCTTCTCGGCGCAGCCAGCATTTCCCTGCTGGGCCTCGCCCGCGCCCCCTTCGCCAAGATGGTTGCGGCCCCCGACAATCCCTGGGCGGCGCTGGCCATGCACTCGGTGTTCGGCGTCGCGCTGCCGGAAGAAGCCGTGAAGGTAATCGCGATCGTGCTGGTCTCCTCGACCAAGCGGCGGACCTTTGCCAATCCGATGGACACCGTCGTCTATGGCGCCGCGGTCGGCCTCGGCTTCGCCGCCTACGAAAACCTCGCCTATCTGGTCCAGCATGCCGAGATGTGGCGCTCGCTGGCCGCCCTGCGCAGCGTGCTGACGGTGCCGTTCCACGGCGCGCTCGGCATCATCGCGGGAGCCTACCTGACCATCGCGCGCGCCGGCACGGCGCTGGGTGCGAACCGCCACCATCGCGACTGGGCCCGCCTGTCCAGCCGCCTCTTGATCTTCGCCGGCCCGCTCGCGCTGCATTCGGCCTTCGACTTCCCGCTGCTGACGCTTCAACGCATGCCCGATCTCGATCCGACAATCCGGATGTGGCTGGGCGGCGCGAGCCTCCTGATCGGCTTCAGCTCGATCGCCTTCGCCATCCGCCTCGTCCGGCGCGTCGCGCGCCACCACGCGCCCCGCACCGACGTCGCGCGCGAGCGGCTCAGCCAATTGCGGCGGATGTGGGCGTTGCTGCTGGCCGGCGGCGGCGTCGGCTTCCTCGGCCTCGCCTTCGTGCTGACCTCGATCCATCACTGGCTGATCAATCCCGAGCGCAATCTGACCCTGGCCCTGATCCCGATCGGCTTCGTCTCGATCCTGCTCGGCCTCGCGCTTCTGATCGTCACGATCGCGATCTACATTCTCGGCCGCAACCGCGTTCGTACCAGCGGCGAAGGTTTTTCGTCGGTGCACGGCGGCGGTTGAGGACGGGATAGCGAGTACGCTGCGCGCATAGTAGATTGGACGCACCAGCCGTCACGTTAGGGGTCACCATGACATCGCCCGAGGATTTTTCACGGCTGCAGGCCGCAATGAGCCAGACGGTGAGAGCGCATTGGAAGGCCTTCCTGTTCGAAGGCATCCTGCTCGCGACGCTCGGCATTGCCGCGCTGATCGTGCCGCCGCTCGCGAGCCTTGCGACCGCTATCTTTCTCGGCTGGGTGCTCCTGATCAGCGGCATCGGCGGGCTGATCGTCACCTACTGGGCACGCACCTCCCCGGGCTTCTGGTGGTCGCTGATCTCGGCTGCGCTGGCCGTGCTGGCCGGCATGCTGCTGCTGGCCCGGCCGATGCAGGCCGTGCTGACGCTGACCATCGTGCTCGGCGCCTATTTCCTCGCCGAAGGCGTCGCCACCATCATGTACGCACTGGAGCACCGCCGCGAGCTTAACGGCCGCTGGTCGTGGCTCCTGATCTCGGGCCTCGTCGACATCGCGATCTCCTTCATGGTGATCACGGGGCTGCCGAGCTCGGCGGAATGGGCGATCGGCGTCCTCGTCGGTATCAACCTGCTGTTCGGCGGCGCCATCCTGATCGGCATGGCGCTGGCGGCACGCAACAGCAACACCTGAGGGCTCTCGTCGCCCGGCAGGCCGATTGGGGGGTGACAACCCGCTAACGGCACGCTATATGGCCCTCCATGATCACCGTCGCCACCAGCTATTTTTGGTACTTTAGCTACGACAGCTTGCTGGCGGCAGGAGGATCGCGCTCAATCTGAATATTGAAGCAAACGTCCGAACAGCCGCCAGACCTGGCGGCTTTTTTATTGGCCGGCAGGTTCTAGAACAGACAGGAGCCCGCCGTGCTGAGCACGACTGACGATCTTCGTATCCGCGAACTGAAAGAGCTGAGCACGCCGGAAGAGGTGATGCGGGAAGTCCCGCGCACGCTCACGGCGACCCGAGTGGTCATGGCCGCGCGCAACGCCATCCATGCCATCCTCACCGGCCAGGACGACCGCCTGCTGGTCGTGGTAGGCCCCTGCTCGGTGCACGATCCCAAAGCCGCGCTCGACTACGCCGAGCGCCTCGCAAAGCTGCGCGAGGACCTCGCCGACCAGCTCGAGATCGTGATGCGGGTCTATTTCGAGAAGCCGCGCACCACGGTCGGCTGGAAGGGCCTGATCAACGACCCCGATCTCGACGGCAGCTTCGACATCAACAAGGGCCTGCGGCTGGCGCGCAACGTGCTGTCGGCGGTGAACAATCTCGGCCTACCTGCCGGCGCCGAATTCCTGGATATGACCACGCCGCAATACATCGCCGACCTCGTGTCCTGGGCCGCGATCGGCGCACGCACGACCGAGAGCCAGATCCATCGCGAGCTGGCATCCGGGCTGTCATGCCCTGTCGGTTTCAAGAACGGCACCGATGGCAATGTGCGGATCGCGGCGGACGCGGTGAAGTCGGCTTCGCACCCGCATCATTTCATGGCCGTCACCAAACTCGGCCGCTCGGCGATCGCTTCGACCGCGGGCAACGAGGACTGCCACATCATCCTGCGCGGCGGCAGCAAGCCGAACTACGATGCGGCAAGCATTGCGGCGGCCTGCAACGAGCTGGCGAAATCCGGCGTCGCGCCGCTGGTGATGGTCGATGCGAGCCACGCCAATTCGAGCAAGAAGCCGGAGAACCAGCCGCTGGTGATGGCGGACATCGCCGGCCAGATCTCCGGCGGCGAGAACCGCATCATGGGCGTGATGATCGAGAGCAATCTCGTCGCCGGCCGCCAGGACGTCGCGCCGGGCAAGCCGCTCGTCTACGGCCAGAGCATCACGGACGGCTGCATCGACTGGGCGACCACGGCAACCGTGCTGGAACAGCTCGCCGACGCGGTCGAAATCCGGCGCAACGCGCAGCGCGCGGGACTGCACGAGCGATCGGCCTGAGGTGAGGCCAATGCGGGCGGGGCGATGCTGTTCGCGCCCTGCCCGCTATTATTTTCTGAGCATGAACTCCGCGCAAACGCGTTCCGCGTTTGTCGCGCCGGAAAAACCGCTTCACACTTTGCGCTGACGCGGCCCTTCGGGTCCGGATCATGCTCCGATCAGCAGCCGCGGCAGATGCTCTTGATCTTCTTGTCGAGCAGAGCGTCTTCCTTGTTCACGGGATTGTTCGGATCGCTGAGGTTCTTCTCGCTCGGCACATCGCTTGCACGCGGCTGGCGATGACCGACAGGCGCCGGCAACACCGTTCCGGAGGACGCACCGCTTGATGTCGATCCCTTGGAGCCGCCGGTCTGAGCAACCGCCGCGCCACCGAGCAAGACCACGAGCGATGCTGCCAGCATGATCTTCTTCATGTCCGTTCCTCCGTTCTCAACGGGCGCTCCCACCAACCGCTCAGGTCTCGGGCGGATAGAGATGAACGCCGCCGCAATAATCGACGATACGATAGCGTGTTTCGGCTTCCGCATCACGTGCGTCGGGTGCGGTATTTTGTGCCGCCAACACGTAACTCGGCCCAACCGGCGATTTGCCGGCGCCGCCGGGAATATCGATGACATAGTCAGGCTGACACAGTCCTGACACCCGCCCGCGCAATTGCCGCATTAACTCCTGTCCTTCCGCCAGCGTCGTGCGCAGATGCGCGGTACCCGGCGCGAGATCGCCATGATGCAGGTAGTAGGGCTTGATCCGGCATTCGACGAAAGCTCGCATCAAATCCGACAAAGCGGCCACATTGTCGTTGACGCCGCGCAAGAGCACGGACTGGCTGACCATGGGAATGCCGGCATCGACGAGCCGCGCGCAGGCGGTGCGGGCACCTTCCGTCAGCTCGCGCGCATGATTGGCATGCAGCGCGACCCAGGTGGTCGCGCCTGGAACCTTCAGCGCGGCGACCATTTCCTCGCTGACGCGCGCGGGATCGGCCACGGGCACGCGGGTGTGGAGGCGGATGATCTTGACGTGATCGATTGCAGCGAGATCGGCCATTATCTCGCTCATGCGACGCGGCGACAGCATCAAGGGATCGCCGCCGGTCAGGATCACCTCCCAGATCTCGCCGTGCGAACGGATGTAGTCGATCGCGGTGCGATAGGCGCTGTCCGACAGCGCGTTCTCCTTGCCGGGCCCGACCATCTCGCGGCGGAAGCAGAAGCGGCAATAGACCGCGCAGACGTGAACCAGCTTGAACAGCACGCGATCGGGATAGCGATGCACGATGCCGGGAACCGGCGAATAGGGATGATCGCCGATCGGATCGGCGTTCTCGCCGGGCTGCATCTCCAGTTCCGCGGCCGTCGGGACGAACTGCCGGGCGATGGGATCGTCGGGATCGGAGGTGTCGATCAGCTCGACCAGCGCCGGCGTGATCGCAACGGCATAGCGCGCGGCGACGCGCTCGAGGGCAGGCAGCGCCGCGGCGGGCGCGAGGCCCTCGGCCACGAGCTCGGCTGGCTCGCGCAAGGTGCGTGCAAGATTGGTCTTCGTCATGTCTCACCCGCAGGCGGCGTCCACACCACCTGATCAATCCGTGTTGCGCCGCTCGCCAGCATCACCAGCCTGTCGAATCCGAGTGCGACGCCGCTCGCCTCAGGCATTGCGGCGACAGCAGCCAGAAAATCCTCGTCCAGCGGGTATGCCTCGCCATAGCGGCGCTGCTTCTCCGCCATCGAGTCCGTGAACCGGCGGCGCTGCTCCTCGGCGTCGGTCAGTTCGCCAAAGCCGTTGGCGAGCTCGACGCCGCAGGCATAGACCTCGAACCGCTCGGCGACCCTGGGATCGTCGGCCTTCACGCGCGCCAGCGCCGCCTCTGGAGATGGGTATTCGAACAGGATGGTCAAACGTCCCTGCCCCAGATGCGGCTCGACATGCTCGACCAGGACCTTGCTGAAGATGTCCGACCAGGTGTCGTCCTCGGCCACGCGGACCTTGCCGCCGGCCATTTGGGCGAGCGCGGCACGGTTACCCTCGCCGGCGGAGATTGTCGACACCAGATCGATCCCGGCGAACCGCTCGAAGCCGTCGGCGACCGTCAGAAGCTCCGGCTCGGCGAAAGGATCGGCAGTGCGGCCGCGGAAGGAGAACGTCCCGATTCCGGTCGCCTGCGCCGCCCGGACTATGACGGCGACCGTGTCGGCCATGATGGCGGCATATGGGGCGTTGGCCCGGTACCATTCCAACATGGTGAATTCGGGCAGATGCAGGTCGCCGCGCTCGCGGTCGCGGAACACCCGTGCGAACTCGAAGATTCGGGGCTCCCCCGCCGCCAGCAGCTTCTTGCAGGCGAATTCGGGCGAGGTCCGCAAGTAGCGGCTGGCCCGGCTGCCGTCGGGCCGCATGATCTCGGTCCGGGGGGCGTGAAGATGGGTCTCATTCCCCGGGGAGACCTGAAGGACCGAAGTTTCGACCTCCACGAAGCCCTGTTCGGCGAAAAAGCCCCGTAAAGCTCCGGTCACGGCACCCCTGGCCTGGAGGAACGGCCGCCGGTCCAGGTGCCGCGAGGGCGACCAGAACGGCGAGATCGGCTTGTCCCCAGCCATTAGCGGACCGCTCCCCAGTCCAGCAAAAAGCTGGCATCCAGCGGCAAAATCAGTATGTTGCGGCCCGAAACGGGCGCCGAGGTCCGATTTGAGGCCCCAAGTCCCCCATCAATTTGACCACGTCCTGGCCGCAGCCGGGCCAAGCAAGCAGGAAATACAGCTTTGAGAGTCATCGCCAGTTCTATTCGCAAGGGCAACGTGATCGAGCAAGACGGCAAGCTTTATGTCGTCGTGAGCGCCGAGAACATCCATCCCGGCAAGGGCACCCCGGTCAGCCAGATCGAAATGCGCCGAATCTCGGACGGGGTAAAGATCTCCGAACGCTACAAGACCACCGACCAGGTCGAGAAGGCCACGATCGAAGAGCGCAACTACACCTTCCTGTACGAAGATGGCGACGGCTTCCACTTCATGAACCCCGAGACCTACGACCAGGTCCAGGTCTCCAAGGACGTCGTCGGCGACGCAGCCGCGTATCTTCAACCTGACATGACCGTCAAGCTGTCAACCCACGATGTCAACGTGGTCTCGCTCGCGCTGCCGCAGCGCGTGACGCTGGAAGTGGTCGAGACCGAGCCGGTGACCAAGGGCCAGACCGCCTCGTCCTCCTACAAGCCCGCGGTGCTTTCGAACGGCATCCGCACCGCCGTGCCGCCGCACATCTCGGTCGGCACCCGCATCGTGGTGATGACCGAAGACGGCTCCTACTCCGAGCGCGCCAAGGACTAAGCGAGGGATCAGAACAGGTGCCGCCGGGGGGCGAGACAGTGGTTGGGAAGAGTTTCCGCTTCGTCTCGCTTCTCGTGGCGTCGCTGTCGCTCCTCATTGCCGCACCGCTCGCCGCGGACGAGTTCCGCAGCGCTTCACTCACGGCCCTGCGCGTCGATTGGCGCGCAGCGCTCGACCAGCTCCGCGCCGAGATCAACAGCCGCCCCCAGATCGCCGGAGATTTCATCTTCGTGCCCCGCCGCTCGGTGCCGCGCTACGATCCGCGCGCGATGCCGGCCCTGGTGCAGCTCAACGCGCTCTCCTCGCAATTCTTCACCGGCATTGCCCGCAGTGCCGTGCCGGTGCTGCTGCCGTTCGATGTTGGCGCCTATCTCGAGGCCCGGCGCAGTGGCGCACCATCGATCCTGTCGCTGTCGCGTTACCAGGCCGACTTCAATCCGATCGACATGTTCGATGCCGGTCCGGCCGGCTACAGCGCGACCTTTTCGCTCGAGCCTGGCGCCGGCGACGGCATGCCCTCGCGTGTCTTCGCAAGACCGGTCGAGGTGCAGATCACCGGCTCGGCGCTGCTCTACGACATTGCCGATCCCACCGGCGGCAAGGGCGAGCCGGTCAAGCCGCTCGCAGCAACCTATCCGGACCTGCGCAGGTTCATCCGCGAAGGTTACGTCCGCTACGCCTTCACTCGCTTCGGCGTCGCCTACGTGGTGTCGATCCAGTGTCTCGACAGCGTCGCAAAACCGCGGCGGCTCGCCTGCAAGGAGGCCTATCCCGTTGCCGAGCGCTTCCTGAAGGCCCTGCGCGTCGCCGGCGGCCAGCGCATGCGGCCGCTGATGGACGTCGCCTCCAACGTTCTCGATCGTCCCGCGGCGCGCTCACCCGATTTCAGCTATCGTCCGAGCGGCGACATCATCCCCAACACCGGCTACCGCAACAAGAGCGGCCATCCTGATGCGATGGCCTATGCGCAGATCCGCTTTCCGCTGGAGAAGGCGCCCGCCTTCGTGCGCTCGCAGTCCTATGCCAAGCGCGACAGGAACGACGGTCCGACCGCCTTTCCCTGGCGTGACAATTTCTGCGAGTCCCGCAGCTTCGAAGTCTGGCAATGCGCCGGTGGTTACGGCCACCAGGGCGAGGACATCCGCGCGGCCGAGTGCCCGCCGCCCGGCGAGGGCCGCGAACCCTGCGATCGCAAGCAGCGCGCCGTGGTCGCGGTGCGCGATGCTGTCGTGATGCGCGGCTCCAAGGACCAGGCTGCAACGCTTCAGGTCAACAGCCGGACCGAGCACATCCGCTTCCGCTACATGCACATGAATCCGCAGGCGATGAATGCCGATGGCCTGCTCAACGGTCGCATCGTCGCCGAAGGCGAGAAGATCGGCGTGGTCTCGAACTATCTCGACCATCCCGCCGGCACGTCGATGCACCTGCATTTCGACGTCCAGGTGTTCACCCGCGACGGCTGGATCTGGGTCAGCCCCTACGTCACGCTGGTGTCCGCCTATGAACGCCTGATCCGCGCCCGCGGCCGCGAGATCGGCCCGGAGATCGCCGTCACGGCCCAGCCGGTGGCGCATGCGCTGCCGGAGGACGTGATCAAGCCGGACCTGCGCGAGGGATCGAGCAGCGAGGAGAATTGAGGCAGTTACCGCCTCAACGCGCAGCTCCCCGCCCCATGCGCGCGCAGACTGACCGGATCGACGTCAGGACCTTCCCGAAACATCGCGCCTTCTCTGGCCCCGGAATTGCTTTGCTCTCACCAGGCAAACTGGAAGAAGGGAAGCACATGCGTTGTCTCACCACGGCGGTCGTTCTGGCCGTTGCATTTGCCGTGCCGGCTGGTGCGGAGGAATTGACCGGCACGCTGAAGAAGATCAAGGACACCGGCGCGATCACGCTCGGCGTGCGCGACAGTTCCGTACCCTTCAGCTACATCGACGAGAAGCAGAAGACCGTCGGCTACGCGATCGACATCTGCATGAAGATCGTCGAAGAGATCAAGGCCGAGCTGAAGCTGGACAAGCTTGCGGTCAACGAGAACCTGGTCACCTCGTCCAACCGCATTCCGCTGATGGCCAACGGCACCATCGATCTCGAATGCGGCTCAACCACCAACAACGCCGAGCGCCAGAAGCAGGTCTGGTTCACCAACACCCATTTCCTCACGGCGAGCCGTTTCGTGTCGAAGAAGGCTTCAAAGCTCGATCAGATCGATGACCTCAAGGGCAAGGCCGTCGTCTCGGTCTCCGGCACCACCAACATCACCCAGCTCAACAAGGCCAACGCGGCCCGGTCGCTCGGCATCACCGTGATGAATGCCAAGGATGTCCCGGAGGCGTTCCTGATGGTCGAGACCGACCGCGCGGTAGCCTTCGTCATGGACGACATCCAGCTTGCGTCCATGATTGCCTCGGCGAAGGATCCGTCGCTCTACGCCATCAGCACCGGCGCTTTTTCCGATCCCGAACCCTACGGCATCATGCTGCGCAAGGATGACACAACATTCAAGGCCGTGGTCGATCGGGCCACCGCAAGACTCTACAAGAGCCCGGAGATCGAGAAAATCTACAACAAATGGTTCATGGAGCCGGTGCCGCCGCGCGGCCTTAACTTCCACGTGCCCATGCCCGTGTCGATGAAGAAGTCGTTCGAGCACCCCTCGGACAATCCCGATCCGGCCTCGTACGGGGGCTGACGAAAACCTCCGCTGCGTAGCCCGGATGGAGCGCAGCGTAATCCGGGGTCCTCTTGCGCAGATGCAGCGGCCCGGATTGCGCTTCGCTCCATCCGGGCTACCGGCTACTCCAGCAACGTCGTCAGCTGCGCACCCTCGTCCGCCACGAACACGGCGATCAATTCCGCCGGCTCTGTCGCGCTCGCGTTCGCCGACACCAGATGCGTCGAGCCCGGCGGCTCGAAGAACGACTGGCCGACACCAAACGTCTCGACCGGGCCGCCGCCGAGCTGGGAGCGGATCTCGCCCTTGGTGATGTAGGCGGTCACCGAGCCCGCGTGGCGATGCGGCCGCGAAAACCCGCCGGGGCCGTAGAACACGCGCACGATGGTGACGCGCTTGCCCGGGACGTTCGGCAGTGCGTAAGAACCGATCGGCTCGACCTTGTCGAGCGGCGAGCTCTCCGCCGCGGTGGCGCAGAGCGGCGCCAGCGCGCCGGAGACAGTGTCGATCGTCAGCGGCAGCGCCTTGCCGATCGCAAACGCGCAGGCGAGCCCTGCGACGACCGCGAGCACCGCCGAACGTGACGGCGTCGGACGTTGCACGGCAGAGAAGCTCATGGCTGTCATCGTGGTCTCCCTTGTCTCCGTCAGGATGCAGCGGTGGCCGCTGCGGCCGGCCGCTTCGCGGGCGTCCAGCGAAACGCCGCGCCAAAACGGTTCCAGACATTGATCGAGGCGACCGCGGAGGTCAGATACGTCAGCTCCGTCTCGGAGAATTCGCGAGACGCTTCCGCGTAGACCTCCTCGCTGACGCCATCGGGCAAACAGGTCAGCGCCTCCGCCCAGGCCAGGGCCGCCCGCTCGCGTACGGAAAAGATCGGCGCCTCGCGCCAGACCGCAACCAGATGGAGCTTGTCGACGGGCACGCCGATGCGCTCCGACAACAGGACGTGGTGCTGAACGCAGAAGGCGCAGCCATTGATCTGCGAGGCGCGCAGCTTGACCAGCTCGAGCAGCTGCTTGTCGAGGCCTGCTTTGGCCGCGAGCTGGCCCAGCGCCAGCACCAGGTCATACGCGTCCGGCGCGATCCGCTTGAAATCCTCATATTCGCTGCGGGCGTGTGACATTGCCTTGCACCTCGTGTTATTGTAAGAGCACTGATACTGTATAAGAGTTCTTATATGTTGCGCAAGACGTCCGGCATCACAAGATCGAAAACCTCCCGGAAGCCGCCTGCCGATGACGGCGCGGTACGCGTTCCCGCTCCCGGCGAAGGCAAGCGGGGCGAAGAAGGCTATCTCGGCTACCTCTTGCGTCAGGCCCATGCCGCGGTCCGCCTGACGATGGAACGCACGCTCGCCGATCTCGGCGTGACGTCGCCGCAATTCGCGGTGCTGACGATGTTGAATGCCTATCCCGGACTATCCGGCGCCGATGTCGCCCGCCTCACCTTCCTGACGCCGCAGACCGTGGGCGTCATCATCCGCAATCTCGAGCGCGACGGCGCGATTGTGATGACGCCCCACCCGGTCCATGGCCGCATCCAGCAATGGACGCTGACGCCGCGCGGGGCAACGCTGTTGAAGGCCTGCAGGGAACGCGTGATCGCGCTGGAGAAGCGTCTTGCCCGGACTCTGGATGCCAAGGCGGAAACCACGGTCCGGCGCTGGCTTGCCGGCATCGCCGCCGATTTGCAGGAGGACTAGGCGGGCCTAGTCGCCACCGCCTCCGTCGCCGCATCCTCCCCCGCCATCGAAATCCGGGAGGTCGCCGGCAGCGCCATCGCCCTGATTGCCGCGGCCAAAGTTCTCGGCGACGATCATCAGGATCACGACGAACAAGCCGGCGCCGAAGGGCCAGGGATTGGCACGGATGATCTCGAGCAGCTCCCGCATGTGCGCATCTTGCGCAGACGGAAGCGAACCGACCGTAAAGCTCCAGGTACAAATTTGGGGATAAGCAGGCTCGTGCAAGGGCGGCCTAATCGCCCTTCAATACCTTCTTAACCTCGCCGTCGGGCCAGGTCTCGCCGGCGGCGATCACCCGCACGCGGGTTTGGTCCGTGCCATTCACCAGCACATGCGAACTTACCCGGTCGCCACTCGGCTCCAGGCGCAAATCGGTCTCGGGCTTCCAGCTCAGCGTGGTCGCGAGGTCGCCGGGGAAAATCTGCCATTGCGATCCGTCGTCGAGTTCGACAACGTGGCTTTCCGCATGCGCGCGTATCTTCATTCCATCCCGCATTCTCGACGACGTTCCGTCAGTCGGTGTCGTGATGAATCACGGCTTTGCTGCGATTGCCGAATTCATCTTCCTTTTTGATCACAGTGGTGGAATGCGGCAGTGCGACACTTGTTCCGATGGGAACGGGCGAGGCGATCGGGCAGAATTCAGACCTCGTTACTGTTCCTGGAACCGACTCACACGGGCCATGTTTCCGGCTAGAATGTGCCCATGAAGCACGCTGATTCCTCGCCCCGACATACCCGCCGCGCCCTGCTCCAGTCGACACTCGGTGCGGCCGCTTTGCTGGCGCTCCCGACGCGCGTCCTCGCCGCGCCTGCCGGCTTCGACGAATGGCGCGAGAGCTTTCGCGCACGCGCGATGTCCAAGGGAATCTCGGCTGCGACCTGGCAGCGCGCGATGGGGCGGGTCGAGCCCGGCATGAGCGTGTTCAAGCAGATGCGCAACCAGCCCGAATTCCACGAGCAGGTCTGGCAATACATCAACCGCCGCGTCTCGGACTGGCGCATCATCAACGGCAAGATCGCGCTGAAGAACAACGAGGCGCTGCTCGCACGCATCGAGCGCGATTTCGGCGTCGAGCGCGGCACGCTGCTGGCGCTGTGGGGCGTCGAATCCGCCTATGGCGATCCCCTGGTGCAGCAGAACCACATGACGCCGGTGTTTCCCTCGCTCGCCGCGCTCGCCTGGAACGAGCCGCGCCGCAAGGCCTATTGGGAGACCGAGCTGATCAATGCGCTCCGCATCGTCGACAAGGGCTGGAGCACGCCGGAGGAGATGAAGGGCTCCTGGGCCGGCGCGATGGGGCATTCGCAATGGATGCCGGAGGTCTGGCTCAATGTCGGCATCGACTATGACGGCGACGGCAAGGTCTCGCCGTTCGGCAAACCCGACGACGCGCTGGGCTCGACCGCAAAATATCTGGTCAATCGCGGCAAGTGGCACCGCGGCGAGCATTGGGGCTACGAGGTGCGCGCCTCCGGCGAGATGAGCGGCAGCCGGACCTACGCGGCCTGGCAGGCGGCCGGTGTCACCCGCGCCGATGGCCAGCCGTTTCCGCAGCCGAATGCCTCGGCGCAGATGTGGACGCCGGTTGCGGGCGGACCGACATTCCTGCTGGGACCGAACTTCTACTCGGTGAAGAGCTACAATCCCTCGATGAATTATGCGCTGGCGATATGCCATCTCGGCGACCGCTGTCTCGGCGCGCCGCCCTTCATCCAGCCCTTCCCCGGCTCCGAGCGTGCGCTGACGCTGGCCGAGGTGCAGGAGATGCAGACACGCCTGACCAAGGCCGGTTTCGACACCGGCGGCACCGACGGCCGCGTCGGCAACGACACGATGAAGGCAATCAAGGATTTTCAGCAGCGCGCCGGGATCACGCCGGCGGATGGCTATGGTGGCCTGAAGGTGCTGGCGAAGCTGCGGCAAGGGTCGTAGCGCGTCCCGTAGCCCGGATGGAGCGAAGCGCAATCCGGGACTTTGCTTCCGCGGTTGCCGCCCCCGGATTACGCTTCGCTCCATCCGGGCTACGCGATCATCGCTAATGCCTGTATTGCGGCTCCTCGGCATCGAGCTGGCGGCGGATCGCAGCGAGATGCAGCCGCGCGGATTCGGAATCGCCCTCGCGCATCTGCCGGTAGGTTTCGGCCGCGATCGCCGGATCGACCGGCAGCACTTTCCGCCCCGTCGACATCGCGAGCACCTGCACTTCGGCGGCGCGTTCGAGATAGTAGAGATCATCCCAGGCTTCCGCGATGGTCGGGGCCAGCACCATCACGCCGTGATGCTTCATGAAGACGATGTCGGCATCGCCGACGGCGGAGGCGATGCGCGCGCCTTCGCGGTTGTCGAGTGCGAGGCCGTTGTAGTCGCGGTCGACCGCCGTGCGGCCATAGAATTTCAGCGCGGTCTGGCCGGCCCAGATCAGCGGATCGCCTTCGGTCATCGACAGCGCCGTCGCGTAGGGCATGTGAGTGTGGAAGGCGACCTTGGCCCGCGGCAGCAGCCTGTGCATCTCGGCATGGATGTAGAAGGCCGTCGCCTCGGGCACGCCTTCGCCGTCGAGCACGTTGCCATGGAAGTCGCAGATCAGGAGTTTTGACGCCGTGAGCTCACGGAAAGCGTAGCCATAGGGATTGACGAGGAACAGATCGTCATGACCCGGCACGACGGCCGAGAAATGGTTGCAGATGCCTTCTTCAAAGCCGTTGCGCGCGGCCATGCGGAAGCAGGCGGCGAGATCCTCGCGCGCGGTGCGGATCGCGTCGGTGGCGAGGTCCGGCCGGTTGGAGCGGAATGGCGCGGGCGAGGAAGATGACGAATGAAGGCTGTGCGCCATGGCGAAGGACACCTTTGTCGGTCGGAAGCTGTCCGCCTTGTACAGGGGCTGCGCCTGCGCGTCAGCCCCTGCGACCGCCACCCTGCCCTGCGCCGTTCAGGCGCGCCGCGGCACGCCGCCGGCGTTCATGCCGCCATCGATGACGAGCTCGCTGCCGGTAACGTAGCGCGAGGCGTCGGAGGCCAGATACAGCACGCCGGAGGCGATCTCCGCGGCCTGCCCGGCACGGCCCAAAGGCGTAACGATCCGCGCGCGCTCTTCCGGATCGATCGGGGCGTTCTGCCCGGCGCCGCTCGCCCCGGTCGGGATCTTGCCCCAGATCGGCGTATCGATGATGCCGGGATGCACGGAGTTGACGCGGATGCCGTCACCGGCGGCCGCGCACTCCATCGCGATCGACTTGGCGAACAGCCGGACGCCGCCCTTGGTCAGCGAATAGGCCGAGAGGCCCGGTGAGCCGCGCAGGCCGGCGAGCGAGGACATCATGACGATCGAGCCGCCGCCGGTCTTGCGCATCAACGGCAGGCAGTGCTTGACCGACAGAAACACTCCGTCGAGATTGATCGCATTCTGCTTGTGCCAGTCGGACAGCGTCATATCGACGATCGAGGGCACGGCAATGCCGATGCCGGCATTGGAGACCATGATGTCGAGCCGGCCATAGCGCTTGCCGACCTCGGCAACGATCTCGATCCAGCGTTCCTCGCTGGTGACGTCCTGCTCCAGGAAGATCGCCTTGCCACCGGCGTTTGTGACGCGCTTGGCGAGCTCGGGGCCACGCAGCTCGTCGATGTCAGTGATGACAACGGTCGCGCCCTCGCGCGCGAACAGCTCGACGATGGCCTCGCCGATGCCCGAAGCGCCGCCCGTCACCAGCGCGACCTTGCCCTCAACCTGCCCTGCCATGTTCACTCCCTTTTTTTGTTTGAGCGGTTCATTCTTGACGCATGATCTCGTTGGATCTTGCGTTATCTAATCACGGATGGCCCCTGGTCCGGTAGGGCGACATCGATGACGCGGAATTGCACGCGCTCGGCGCCCTGGTAGCGATCGACCGACAACGAGCCCGCGACATGCATCTGCTGGCCACGGTTGGCGAGCAGCGCATTGCCGAGCTTCTGGCCGACCGAACGGAACGCGATGCCGTTGACGATGGAGCCGTCGCCCGACTTGAAGCGCAGGCGCAGATGCGCCTGCCCGACCTCGTCGGCGAACACGAGCTGATGCCCCGGCAGCGCCAGCACCGGCTCCGGATTGCCGCTGCCGAAGGGACCGGCGCGATTGAGCGTGGTCGCAAGCTCCGTCGTCACCGCGCGTGCGGAGACCGCGCCGTCGATATAGAGCTCGTTGACGTGGCGCGCCTCCGCAACGTCCTGCGCCAGCGCGTTCTCGAGATAGGCGCGGAATTCGGCGAGCTTTTCCTTGCGCAGCGTCACGCCGGCGGCCATCGCGTGGCCACCGCCTTTCAACAAAATTCCGTCGGCGACCGCCTGCCGCACCGCCTTGCCGAGATCGACGCCGGCAATCGAGCGGCCCGAGCCGGTGCCGATGCCGCCGGGTTCGAGCGCAATGGCGAAAGCGGGTCGCGAAAACTTCTCCTTCAGGCGCGAGGCAACGAGGCCGACCACGCCCGGATGCCAGCCTTCGGACGCCGTGACGATGACGCCGAGCTTGTCCTCCAACCCGATCGAGGCGAGCGCTTCGGCTTCGGCCTGGGCTTCAGCCGCCTGCTCGATGACGCGGCGCTCGCTGTTGAGGCGATCGAGCTCGGCCGCGATCCGCGCCGCCTCGACGCTGTCGCCTTCGAGCAGCAGCCGCACGCCAAGATCGGCGCGGCCGATGCGGCCGCCGGCATTGACACGCGGGCCCAGCATGAAGCCGAGATGCCAGGCCTCCGGCGGGCCGTTGAGCCGCGCCACGTCCATCAGCGCGGTGTGGCCGATGTGGTCGCGCCGCCGCATCGCGATCAGCCCCTTTGCGACGAAGGCGCGGTTGAGACCGATCAGCGGCGCCACATCGGCAACCGTGCCGAGCGCAACGTGATGCAGCATGCCGAGCAGATCGGGCTCGGGCATCTCAGTGCTCCAGAAGCCGCGCTGGCGCAGCTCGCGATTGACCGCGACCAGCGTGACCAGCACGAGGCCGACGGCGGCGAGATGGCCGAGGCCGGAGAGATCGTCGGGGCGGTTCGGGTTGACCAGCGCATCCACCTCGGGAAGATCGAGGCCGCATTGGTGGTGGTCGATCACAACCACGGACATGCCGAGGCGCTTGGCCTCCGCAAGCGGCTCGATGCTGGTCGTGCCGCAATCGACGGTGACGAGCAGCGTCGCGCCCTTTGCCGCCAGCCCGCGCACGGCTTCGACGTTCGGGCCGTAGCCCTCGAAGATCCGGTCGGGAATGTGGATCAGCGGATCGAGCCCGCAATGGCGCAGGTGCCAGGCCAGCAGCGCCGCCGAGGTCGCGCCGTCGACGTCGTAGTCGCCGAAGATCGCGACCTGCTCGCCCCTCGCAGCCGCATCCGCGATGCGCCTGGCGGCGGCCTCCATTTCCGTCACCGTGAACGGGTCCGGAAGCAGCTTGCGGATGGTCGGATCGAGAAAGTCGGGCACGGCGTCGATATCGACGCCGCGGCCCGCCAGCACGCGCGCCAGCAGCTCCGGCAACTGGTGCCGCTGCACGATGGCGAGCGCCTGAGCTGCCCCGCGAGCGTCCAGCCGGTCGCGCCAGAGCTTGTCGGTGAGCGAGCGCGCCACCCCCAGGAACGCCTGGGGCAGTTCGACGGGCAAGGCTGTGGCAGGCGGCGTCATGACGAGGCTATCGGTTGGGGATCTCGGGTCCGGGCGATCACGCTGGCGGCCCGGTACTGGCTTGAGGGGATTGGCCGGGAAACTCCGGCGATTTGCAACGGCCGGGCTGCACAAAGCGGTGGATGGCCGGCCGGCAGGCCGGAGTGACTATCATTTAGGCATTCCGCCGAATAGCAAATTAAGCAGGCGTTAGGCGGAATCCTCGAAAAAGAATCGTATTCGATCTGTAAGTTGTTGTTCCGGGTTCATTGCAGATCAGGCCTCATTGCCAAGGGAAGTCCCCGATGTCTGCTGCGCTGGGTCTGAAAGCCAAGCCGATCGCCTCCGAACCCACTGATGATGATTCCGACATCTCCGCGCTGATCAATCGCCTCACCGCGGAGGTCAACCAGATCGCGGTCGACAAGACCAAGGCGATCCAGCAGATCACCAACCAGATGAAGATGCTGGCGCTGAACGCGCTGATCGAAAGCTCGCGCGCCGGCGCGCAAGGCGCGGGCTTTGCGGTGGTGGCGCAGGAGGTGCGCGGCGTCGGCCAGCAGGTCGAGACCATCGCCCGCGAACTCGAGACCCAGCTGACGAAACGGACCGGCGACCTTGTCGCCTCGATCGACCGCATGAGCCAGCGCTCGCGCGGCGAGCGCATGGTCGATCTGTCCCTCAATGCGGTCGAGTTGATCGACCGCAACCTCTATGAGCGCACCTGCGACGTGCGCTGGTGGGCGACCGATTCCGCCGTGGTCGATTGCGCGGCCTCGCCCGCGCCGGCAGCGGTCACCTATGCCTCGCAGCGGCTCGGCGTGATCCTCGGCGCCTACACGGTCTATCTCGACCTCTGGCTCTGCGACCTCGACGGCAACGTCATCGCCAACGGCCGCGCCGACCGCTTCCGCGTGGTCGGCCAGAACGTCGCCCACACCAAATGGTTTCGCGAGGCGCGCACCTTGCGCTCCGGCGACGACTACGTCGCCGGCGACGTCGAGAACCAGCCGCTGCTCGGCAACGCGCAGGTCGCGACCTATTGCGCCAGCGTCCGCGCCGGCGGCCAGTCCAACGGCGCGCCGATCGGCGTGCTCGCCATCCATTTCGACTGGGAGCCGCAGGCCCGCGCCATCGTGCAGGGCGTCCGCGTCGGCGATACCGACAAGGCCCGCGTGCTGCTGGTCGACTCCAATCTCCGCGTCATCGCCGCTTCCGACGGCCAGGGCATCCTCAGCGAGCGCATCTCGCTGTCGCTGAACGGCCAGCGCTCCGGCTTCTATCAGGACCGCTCCGGAACGATGGTCGCCTTCCATGCGACGCCCGGCTACGAGACCTATCGGGGCCTTGGCTGGTACGGCGTGATCGTCTGCGGGGCGTGAGGCGAGAGCCAGCCGCGCCGAAACAAAACGACGAAAACAACCCCATGCACAGTAGGCGGAGGGTTGTTTTTGCTCGTGTTTTTCGTTCATCGAAGCAGCTTCGACGAGGCCAGCCCTCGCGCTCCGGTCGGCCGGCGTCTTGATGCAAATCAACACGGGACTGCCATCCGGCAAATGATGCTCGTGCAGACGGGTAACCTTCCCGGACGAGCGGCGCCATGGACGAGCTGTCGAAATTTGGCATTGATGCCGGCAGGCTGCCGATCTGGCTTCGCATCGTCGCGGTCGTGGCGCTCGTCGTGCTCACCACCGGTGCGGGCTTGCTGGCCTATCGCTGGTACGCCCACCCGGTCACGCTGTCGATTGCGGTGGGCTCGCTGGATGGCGACGCCCCCAAGATCGTGTCCGCGCTTGCCAGCCGCCTTGTCGTGAACAAGGCGCCGGTGCGGCTCAAGGTCGTCGAGACCAGCGGCCCGCTCGAGTCGGCGACCGCCTTCTCGTCCGGCAAGACCGATCTCGCCGTGGTCCGCGGCGACGTCGGCGACCTGTCGCAGGCGCAGGCCATCGTCGTTCTCGCCGAGGCCGTGGCCATGCTTGTTGCGCCCCCCGGGTCGACCATCGCGGATGTCGCTGGTCTGAAGCGCGCGACCGTGGGCGTTGTCGCCGGGGATACCAATCAGAGGGTCGTCCATGTCCTCACCAAATCCTATGATCTTGACCGCGCCAACGTCGTGTTCAAAAACCTTGCACTGGACGAGGTCCGCCGCGCCTTCGAGAGCAAGGAGGTGCGTGCGGTGCTTTTCGTCATGCCGCTGAGCGAGAAATATCTGTCGCTGGTGCGGGGACTGTTCCCGCAGAACGCCAAGACCGCGCCGGTGCTGATCCCGATCGAGAACGCGGGAGCGATCGCGGAGAAAGAGCGCGCCTATGAAAGCTTCGACATTCCCAAGGGAACGTTGCGCGGGTCGCCTCCAATCCCCGGCGATGACGTGACCACCTTGCGCGTGTCCTACTATGTGGTCGGCAAGAAAGATCTCGATAACGACACGATCGCCGACCTCACACAGGCTCTCACGGCCGCGCGCAGGGACATTTTGCCGGACTGGCCGATTCTCTCGCAATTCAAGTCGCCCGACACCGACGCGGGCGCCTATCTCCCGGTTCATCCCGGCGCCGCGGAGTTCTACAACGGCAGCCAGCTGTCCTTCCTCGACAAGTGGAGCAACGCGATCTTCCTGGCACCGATGGCCCTGGGCGCACTGGCGTCGATCGCGGCCGCACTCTGGCAATTTCTCAGGTCCGGCGAAGCCGGGCCGCGTGAGCCGGCACTCGACGCGCTCTATGCGCTGGGCGGCAAGATACGAAGCTCGCAAAACGAGGCGGAACTTTCAGAGATCGAAAACCAGATCGACAACGTGCTCCGCGCACAGCGCGCGAAGTCCGATGGGGATGAAAACACGCTGGACGCAGCCACGTTGAACGTTGCGGCGCACCGTCTCGAAAATCTCATCCATGATCGTAAGGCCGCCCTGAACGCCGGCCACTCGCAGTCAACGCCCCCCGCCCAGAGCCAATCGCAAGTCTAGGCATCACATCGCGCTCGCAACGAACCCGACCGGCGTGCCTTTCGAGACACTGCCAGCGACACGTTCGGCGTCCCAATTGGTGAGACGCACACAGCCGTGGGATTCAGCCTTGGAGATCTTGTCCGGCGAAGGCGTGCCGTGAATGCCGTAGCCTTCGGCGGACAAATTGATCCACACCGTGCCAACCGGATTGTTCGGACCGGGCTTGATGGTGAAGGGCTTGCGCGAATGGACGCCCTTGAAGCGATAGGCGGGATTATAGCGATAGAACGGATTCCTGCTGACCTCGGTGACCTTGAGCGTACCTGACGGCGACGGCTTGTCCTCGCTGCCGACGGTTGCCGGATAGAATCCGATCAGCGCATTCGACTTGTCGAACAGCTTCACGGTCTGCCTGACCTTGTCGATCTCGACCCTGTCGGCCTTGGCAGGCGCCCCCTCGCCTGCGCTCGCGGTGTCGACGACGACGATGGAGTCGCCGGCCCGCTCGAAACGGCGCCCGGGATTGAGCGCCGCCAGGAGTTGCTCACTCATGTGGAATTTCTCGGCCAAGGCTTCGCGCGGACTGACAAAGCCGAGCTTCGGGATGTCCTTCATGTCCTCCATCTTCGAGGGCAGCTTGTTCAGGAACGGACCCGCCACGTCCTGCTCGGTGATGGCATAGGTCAGCGTGACCGGCCGGTCGTCCGCCCGCAGCGCCTTCCAGACCTCATCTGTTGGGGTGTCCGAGCCCGGCAACTGTCGGGCTTCCGCATAGGCGCGCAGCGCCTTCTTCGCGTTCTCGCCGAACCTGCCGTCAATCTCGCCGGGCGAGAAATG
The DNA here is from genome assembly GCF_028128625.1 of Bradyrhizobium sp. CCBAU 45389. Taxonomy (NCBI): domain Bacteria; kingdom Pseudomonadati; phylum Pseudomonadota; class Alphaproteobacteria; order Hyphomicrobiales; family Nitrobacteraceae; genus Bradyrhizobium; species Bradyrhizobium sp. CCBAU 45389. The sequence goes on from NZ_LBIY01000079.1 coordinate 53,599, forward strand.
CGCCCTGTCCAGCAGCACCTGCAGCCGCACGCCCGCCGGCGTCGGCTTCTCGTTCGAAAGCGTCTTCTTCGATGGCTCGGCGGAATTGATGGCATCCGCGGTCATCTCGGCAGCGAACGCCGGCAACGTCGCCAGGGTGAAGACAAGAAAGATGCAAATCTGCCCCGCCTTCGTCAGCGACATCGCCGCCTCCCTTTCACGTCTTCGACAGTTGCGTCGTCGGAAACGGACGCGAAGCCTGCCTCCGGAAACGGCCTCGCTTCCCGCTCCGTGCCGGAGCTTCGGAGGAAGCTTTCGGCGAGGGGAACGAGCTGAGCGATGCGCATGAGAGCCTGCTACACTGAACGGAGGATCAGCACGATGGCTGCGGACAGAAGGTTCGAGATCGCAAGCAACGTCCAATTCGGCCTAGCGCTTCCGCTCGCCAGGCGGCGCGCAAGGCTCTCAATGATCCCTAGCATTCGTCATCGGAAAGCCGCTCGAGATAGGCCAGCCCGAACCCTGCGAGTTCCTGGGCATCACCGTTGCTCTCGCGCGCTTCCCGCCTCCCCTGCAGATGACGCTCGAGGAGACAGCGACGGCCATCCGCAGCATCGACATCGCGATGCCGGGCGCGGTACACGCACCATGCGGTATCAACCGCGGTTCGTAGCGGGCCGTCGTCGACCATGTTCCCAGCTCCAACGTGGAGATGTCCATGGCACGCCAACTCGTCGCGGCGGCGGAAGTTTCCAGTATTTCCCGAAAGTCTAATCCCTGCCCGCAAGGCGAGCGCAGTCAGCACGCGCTCCCCTGGTACGTGCAAATCAGCGGCGCACAGCCATCTCCGCCGCGAGCAGCAATGCGGCGCGGCTGGCGCCGATCGATGCGATGCCTTGTCCCGCAATGTCGTAGGCGGTGCCGTGCGCAGGCGTGCAGATCGGGAATGGAAAGCCGCCGAGCAAGGTCACGCCGCGATCAAACCCCATCAGCTTCATCGCGATCTGGCCCTGGTCGTGATACATCGTCAGTACGGCATCGAAGGCGCCGCCCTTGGCGCGCAGGAACACGGTGTCGGCCGGGAACGGTCCCTCGGCAGCAATGCCCTCCGCCTGCCCGGCCGCGACCACGGGCGCGATCACATCGATCTCCTCGCGGCCAAAATTGCCGCCGTCGCCGGCGTGGGGATTGAGGCCGGCGACCGCAATGCGCGGCCGCGCAAAACCGGCGTTGCGCATGCAGGCATCGGTCAGCTTGAGCGCGCGACGGATGCGTTCGCTGGAGAGGTTTGCAGCGACGTCCTTCAACGGAATGTGCGAGGTGACCCGTGCGTTCCAGAGCCGGTCGAGCACGTTGAACTCGCTCGCCGGGGTCTTGAGTCCGACCACCTCCGCGGAAAACGCGATCTCGTCGTCATATTCGGCGCGGGCAAGCCGCATCGCCTGCTTGTTGAAGGGGGTGAAGCAGACCGCGTCGACGCGGCCGTCGCGGCCGAGTTCGAGCGCGTGCCGGTAGTTGGAGAGTGCGAATTTGCCGCCGGCAAGGGTCGCGGTCTTCGGCTCGACCTCTTGAAGAGCGAGATGGCGGAGATCGATGAACAACGCATCGCCCTGCGCCGCGCGAAGGTCGGCCCCCTGCTCGACCATGGTCAAGTCCGGCTTGACACCCGCAACGCGCGCGCCCTCGTCGAAGATGCGGCGGTCGCCGATCACGACGAGGCGGCAACTCGCGCGGATGTCGTCCTGCACCACGAGTTTCGCCGTCAGCTCCGGGCTGATGCCCGCGGGATCTCCCATCGCCAGTGCGATGAGCGGCTTTGCGGTCATATGATCACCTTCTCTCGAGCTGTTTCTTGAACTGTCTCTTGGACTGCCGTTCCATCGGCGGATGGCGCGGGCTTGCGCAGCAAGCGCGCGAGCTGCAATGCAAGCGGCAGCAGGAGCAGCGCGATGCCGCCCAGGATCAGGCACGTCACCAGCTTGTTTGCGAAGAAGATTCCCAGGGACCCCTTCGAGAGCAGCATCGACTGCCGGAACGCATCCTCGGCCTTGTCGCCGATGACGATCGCAAGCACGAGCGGCGCCAGCGGATAGAACAGCTTCTTGAAGAGATAGCCGACAATGCCGAAGCCGAGCATCATGACGACGTCGAGATAGGAGTTCGACACCGAATAGGCACCGACGACGCAGATGATCACGATCAGCGGCGCGATCACCACGAAGGGAATCCGCATCAAGGCGGCGAAGACCGGGACGGTCAGCAGCACCAGCGCGACGGCGACGATGTTGCCGACATACATCGAGGCGATCAGGCCCCAGACGAAATCCTTCTGGTCGACGAACAGCATCGGCCCGGGATTGAGGCCCCAGATCATCAGCCCGCCCATCATCACGGCGGCGGTCGCGGAGCCGGGAATGCCGAGCGACAGCATCGGCAGAAGCGCGCTGGTGCCGGCGGCATGGTCGGCCGTCTCCGGCGAGATGATGCCTTCGACCTCGCCGGTGCCGAAGTAGCGGCCGCGGCGGGAGAAGCGGCGGGCGATGCCGTAGCTCATGAAGGAGGCTGCGGTCGGACCGCCCGGCGTGATCCCCATCCAGCAGCCAATTGCGGCACTACGCAACAGCGCGACGCTGTGGCGTGGCAGGCGGCCGACGGCACGAAACACCTCGCGCCAGTCGATCTTCGAGGAGACCGCACGGGCATGAAACTCCTCCTCGACCGCGACCAGGAGCTCGCCGATGCCGAACAGGCCCATGACTGCGACGACGAAGTTCACCCCCTTCACCAGCTCGTCGATGCCCATGGTGAGGCGGACGCTACCGGAGACGGTATCGATGCCGATGGCGGCGATGGCAAAGCCGATCGCGAGCGCCACCACGGTCTTGATCGGCGCCGCGCCGCCCATGCCGACGAAGCTGGCGAAGGCCAGGAAGTAGACCGCGAAATACTCGGGTGGCCCAAAGGCAAGCGCGACCTGCGCCACCCAGGATGCGAGGAACGTGATCAGGATGACGCCGATCAGCGCCCCGAAGGCTGCCGAGCCGAAGGCGGTGGCGAGCGCCGTGGTCGGCCGGCCATCGCGCGCCATCGGATAGCCGTCGAAGGTGGTCGCAACCGACGACGGCTCGCCCGGAATGTTGAACAGGATCGAGGTGACCGAGCCGCCGAACAGCGCGCCCCAATACATGCTGGAGAGCAGGATGATCGCCGAGACCGGCTGCATGCCGAAAGTCAACGGCAGCAGCAGCGACACCCCGTTCGGCGCGCCCAGCCCCGGCAGCACGCCGACGAGAATGCCGAGCAGCACGCCGACCGCCATCAGCACCAGATGCGGCACGGTGACCGCGATGGTGAAGCCGTGCAGGAGCTCCTGGAGATTGTCCAACGGCCTGCTCCCTCAGTATCCGAGCGCAGCGGCGAGCGCGCCGTGCGGCAGGCTGACCTGGAACATGCGCTCGAACACGACATAGAGCGCGAGCGCAGTGGCCGCCGACATGGCCAGCGCACGCGGCACGGATTGGTGCCTGGGGATCGCCAGTACCGCGAAGACATAGAGGCTTGAGGCGAGATACATGCCGAGCAGCGGGATCGCGGCAACGAAGATCGCAGCCGGCACGAACAGGCCGGCGAGCCGGCGCAGCTCGATCGGCGTGATCGCGATGGGGACGTTTGCCAGCGACGCCGCCGGCACAAGGCCCCGCACCAGATTGTAGAGGCTCCCGAGCACGACGATGATGCCGGTCAGGAACGGGAACGTGCCGGCATCGACGCCCGCGCTCGACCAGCCGATGCCATTGTCGAGGCTGGCGACGACGACGGCCACACCGAAGCTGCCGGTGAGGACGGCTGTCGCAAGCTCAAGCGCGCGGCGCGAGATCATAGCGTGATCCTGCCTTACTTCACCAGCCAGCCCTGCTCGCCCGCGACCTGCTTGACGTGCTCGAGGTCCTCCTTGATGAACTTGTCGAACTCGACGCCGGTCAGGAAGGTGTCGACCTGGGAGGTCTTCTCGATGTAGTCCTTCCACTCCGGCGTTGCCTGCACCTTCTTCATCAGATCGACATAGAACGCGGCCTGGTCCGGCGTGACCTTGCCGGGCAGCCACACGGTGCGCGGCTGCTCGTATTGCTTGATGTCGAGGCCCTGCTCCACGCAGGTCGGAACATCGCTCCAGCCTTCGGTCGCGGTGACCTTGGGCCCTTGCGGCAATCGCTTCGGGCTGAAAACGCAGAGCGGTCGCTGCGTGCCGCCGCGCCATTGTCCGAGGCTTTCACTGGGATTGTTGACGTGGGAATCCAGGTGCCCGCCGGCGAGCTGCACGGCAGTCTCGGCGCCGCTCTTGAAGGGGATGTAGGTCAGCTTGACCTTGCCGGCCTTCTCGATCATGCGGGTCAGCACCTCGTCGGTGTCCTTGGACTGCGCGCCGCCCATCCTGAATTCGCCGGATGCAGCCGCCTTCAGATAGTCCCCCGCATTCTTGTAGGGCGCGTCCTGCTTGACCCAGAGCAGGAACTCGTCCTGCGCCATCGCCGCGATCGGGGTGAGATCGGTGTAGTTGAAGGCGACCTTGGACACGAGCGGCTGCTGCCAGGCATTGGACGTGCCGAAGATCACCTTGTAGGGGTCGCCCGCGGAGGCCTTGCCGTAGACATAACCTTCGGCCCCGCTGCCGCCGCCCTTGTTGACGACGACGATCGGCTGCTCCGTCAGCTTGTGCTTGGTGATGATGTTCTGCACCGCGCGCGCGAGATTGTCGGTGCCGCCGCCGGGGCCGGCGGTGGCGACGAACTCGATCGGCTTTTGCGGTTGCCAGGCGGCGAGCGCCGGCATGGTGCCGGCGAGCACGACTGCGGCTGCGGAGAGCAGAAATGTTGACGTCCGACCCATGATTTCCTCCAGCTGATTTTTGTCTTTTGTTGTTGTCGTATCGACGTCCGGTCAGGCGACGCGTTCCTCGCGTCTTTCCTGGGCCGAAACAATTGCGCCTTCTTTTTCGAGCGCTTCGATCTGCGTTTGGTCGAACCCGTATTCGGCCAGCACTTCGCGCGTATGCTCACCATAGACCGGCGCCCCTGACAGCACTTTGCCTGGGGTCTCCGAAAACTTCACGGGAAGCCCGATCGTCTTCACGGGGCCGAGCGTGGAGTGCTCGACCTCGACGACCATCTCGCGCGCCAGCGTCTGCGGGTCGCTGAGCGCCTCCAGCATGTCGTGCACGGGGCCGCAGGGCACGCCCTTCTCGTCCAGCGCGGCGAGCCAGTGCGCCCGCGACCTGGTGCGGAAACGCTCGCTCAGGACGACTTCGAGCTCCTTCAGGTTCGCCATGCGGTCGGAACCGTTGACGAAGCGCGGATCGGCGGCGAGCTCGCTCGCCCCGAGCGCTTCCAGCATCAACAGCCAATGCTTCTTGTTGGCGCCGCCAACCACGAGCCAGCCGTCCGAGGCCTCGAACGCCTGATACGGCGCGTTGAGCGGATGGGCCGAGCCCATCGCGCGCGGCGCGGTACCCGCGGCGAGCGCGATGGTGGACTGCCAATAGGTCTGCACCAGCGCGGCCTCATAAAGCGAGGTCTCGACCCACTGCCCCTTGCCGGTTTTCAAGCGATGAGTATAGGCGGCGAGAATGCCCATGCTCGCGAGCAGGCCGGCGGTGATGTCGGACAGCGGCGGGCCGCACTTCACGGGCGGACCATCGGGGCGCTCGCCGGTAAAGCTCATGATGCCGCTCATGGCCTGCGCGACGAGGTCAAACCCCCTGCGGTGCTTGTAGGGGCCGGTGCGGCCGAAGCCGGACAGCGAGCAATAGATCAGCTTTGGATACTGCTTGTGCAGCTCCTCGTAGCCGAAGCCGAGGCGCTCCATGGCGCCGGGGGCAAAATTCTCGACCAGCACGTCGGCATCCGCGATCAGGCGCCGCAGCACCTGCTTGCCCCCGTCGGTCTTGAGGTCCAGCACGATGCCGCGCTTGTTGCGGTTCATCATCAGGAAGGAGGCCGCCTCCTCGCCGATCTTCGGCGGCACGGAATGGCGGGTGTCATCGCCGTTCGGCCATTTCTCGATCTTGATGACATCGGCGCCCATGTCGGCGAGCATCAGGGTGCAGGTCGGACCCGCCATGACATGGGTGAGATCGATGACCTTGAGGCCGGCCAGCGGTCCCGAACGGCGAGAGGTGGATTGTGAACTTTGCATCGGGGCGTCCTATTGGCCGCGCCACTGCGGCGCGCGCTTGTTGAGGAAAGCATCGAGCCCTTCGCGAAAATCCTGGCTCGTGTAACACATCAGGATGAGGTCTTCGCCCTCGTCCCGGGTCAGCCGCCGTTGCAGGCGGGCGACCGCCTGCTTGGTCGCATTCAGCGTCAGCGGCGCGTGACTGGCGAGCAGCCGGGCGACCTCATAGACGCGCTTCTCCAGCGCGGCCAAGTCATCGACGACCTCGCCGAGCAGCCCGACGCTGGCGGCCTCCGCGGCTTCGACAAGGCGCGCGGTGAAGATCAGGTCCTTGACACGGGCGGCGCCGATCAGCGCGGTGAGACGGCTGACATTGGACATCGACAGGCAGTTGCCGAGCGTCCGGGCGATGGGAAATCCGATCTTCGCGGTTTTCGTGCCGATGCGGAGGTCACAGGCTGCGGCAATCCCCGCCCCGCCCCCGGTGCAAAAGCCGTTGATCGCGGCGATGGTCGGCACGCGGCACTGCTCCAGCGTCGAGAGCACCCGGTCGATCCGGTTCTCGTAGTCGATCGCGTCCTGCGGCGTCCTGAATTCACGGAACTGGTTGATGTCGGTGCCGGAGGCGAAGGCCTTGTCGCCGGCCCCGCGCAGCACCAGCACCTTGATCGATTGATCGCCATTGGCCTCCTCGCAGATCGCCGCGAGGCGCTCGTACATGGCGAAGGTGAAAGCGTTGCGCGCCTGCGGGCGGTTGAAGGTGATCCGCCCGATGCCGTCGTTGCATTCAAAAACGAGGTCGTCCGCCTCCGCAGCCGGGTCCATTTCCTCATATCCTCTTGTTTTTTGCATTTTTGAATGCAAAATTTGGGATTAGCAAGCTGGAACTTCCAGATTTCGACTGATTACTTCATTTTTGCATTCAAACTGGAGCGGCGGTGCCATGCTTCACGAAGACGTCGTCGGCCGCATCCGCGCCATCCTGCTCGACGGTGAAATCCCGCCGGGTGCGCGGATTCCCGAGCGCGAGCTGTGCGAGCGGCTGCAGATCTCGCGCACGCCGCTGCGCGAGGCGCTCAAGGTGCTCGCCGCAGAAGGCCTGGTGCAGCTGCTGCCGCATCGCGGCTCGCGCGCGGCAAAGCTGACCGACAAGGACATGCGCGACCTGTTCGAGGTTTGCCAGGGCCTGGAGGCGCTCGCCGGCGAGCTCGCCTGCGAGCGCATCAGCGACGCCGAGATCGGCGCGATCGGCACGGCGCATGACGAGATGGTGCGGCATTATCGCGAGGGCGATCTGATCCAGTATTATCGCGGCAACCGCGCCATCCACGAGGCCATCGTCGCCGCGGCCGGCAATCCCGCGCTGACCGGGCTCTATGCGTCGGTGACGGCGCGCATCCGCCGCGCGCGCTACGTCACGCCGATGACGCCGCAGCGCTGGGCGCTCGCGGTGAAGGAGCACGAGGCGATCCTGAACGCGCTGCAGCGGCGCGACGGCGCCGGCCTCTCGCACATCCTGCGTGCACATCTGCGCCACAAGCGCGAGGAGGTCTTGCAGGCTGGCTTTGCCGAGACGGAGGCAAACGACCTCGGCTTGCGGATCGCGTAAGCTTCTTGCAGCGACGATTCAGCGGACACAATCGCGACACAATCATTGATTGATTCTTACGCATCCCGCGATCACCGCCAATCCGTTTCCTCTTGCGAGCCTGTCTGAACCGGCGCAGCATCGCAGTGCCGGCCCAAGGCCGCATCACGCGCGAAAAATCGCGCGGATCAAAACAGAAAACGGAGGATACGAATGACACTTGATGTCTCACGTCGGTCCCTGCTCGCGCTCGGGGCCGGCCTCGGCGCCAGCGCGCTCCTTGGCAGCAGTGCGATGGCGCGCGCGCCCAAGCTCGGCACCCAGACTCCCTATTGGCATCGCTTCATTCTCGGCGATGCCGAAGTGACCGTCGTGTCCGACGGACCGCTGCCGCTCGGCGATCCCTCCGGCACCTTCACCGGCGTTCCCAAGGAAGAGGTGAAGAAGATGCTGGCCGACAATTTCCTGTCACCGGACAATGTCGTGCTCGAGCAGAACTCGCCGATCGTGAACACCGGCGACAAGCTGATCCTGTTCGACACCGGCATGGGCTCCTCCAGGATGTTCGGCGCCACCACCGGCCGGCAGCAGAAGAGCATGACCGAGGCCGGCATCAAGCCGGGGGACATCGACGCCGTGGTCTGCTCGCACGCCCATATCGACCATATCGGCGGCATCGTCGACGAAGGCGGCAAGCCGCTGTTTCCGAACGCGCAGATCTACATCTCCCAGAGCGATTTCGACTTCTGGACCGACGAAGGCAAGATGGGGAGCGCGGCCAAGGATTTCGTCGTGCACGCCCGCAAGAACCTGCTGCCGGTGCGCGACCGCATCGTGTTCTTCAAGGATGGTCAGGAATTCCTGCCCGGCGTGCAGGCGATCGCGGCGCCCGGCCATACCGTCGGCCACACCATCTTCATGGTCTCCTCGGCCGGCAAGTCGTTCGCCTTCCTCGGCGACCTCTCGCATCATTCGGTGCTGCTGCTGGAGCGGCCGCGGATGGAATTCTCCTACGACACCGACCCGAAGCAGGCGGCGGAATCGCGCGTGAAGCTGCTGACCATGCTCGCGGCCAACAAGACGCCGGTGATGTCCTATCATTTCGCCTGGCCGGGCTACGGCCACGTCGCCAAGGCCGGTGAAGGATTCCACTATTATCCCGAGCCGATGCAGATGACGCTGTAGCCGGTGACATCAAGCCCGGGCCCTCGCATGTGCGGCCCGGGCCGATCGTCTGATCTGCGACAAAGGGAATGATCCCTGACCAACTCCCTCGCCCGACACTTCTGCAGCATTTTTCGACAAGGCAGGCCCGTTCCAGGCAAGAGCCGGCCGCATTGCTCGGGTAACACTCTGCTCGCATCATTCATCGACGCGAGAGCGTAAGGCCCCTTAGCTGCTCGCGTTCGAAATGCCGAGGAGACATGCCATGAAGATCGTCGTGATCGGCGGTACCGGTTTGATCGGATCCAAGCTCGTGGCGAGGCTGAAGCAGCAGGGCCACGAGGCCGTGGCCGCCTCGCCGAAGTCGGGCGTGAATGCCGTCACCGGAGAAGGTCTCGCGGCCGCGCTGACTGGTGCGGATGTCGTGGTCGACGTCGCCAACGCGCCGTCCTGGGAGCCTGCCGCCGTGCTGGAATTCTTCCAGCGTTCGAGCCAGAATCTCGCGGCGACGGAGGCCGCGGCGGGCGTCAGGCATCACGTCGCGCTGTCGATCGTGGGAACGGATCGCTCGCCCGACATCGCCTATTTCCGGGCCAAGCTCGCGCAGGAGAGCATCGTCAAGGCATCGTCGGTCCCCTACTCGATCGTGCGCGCCACGCAGTTCTTCGAATTCCTCGGTGCCATCGCCGAGACGGGCGCGGCTGACGGGCGGGTCGTCGTTCCCTCGGCGGCGTTCCAGCCGATCGCATCCGACGACGTGGCCGCGTGCCTTGCGGAGGTCGCAACCGGACGGCCGCTGAACGGCACCATCGATATCGCGGGCCCGGAAAAGGCGCCGTTCAACGAGTTCGTTGCGCGCCGTCTGAAAGCGGCGGGCGACAGCCGCCCCGTGGTGGGTGACGCCAAGGCCGGCTACTACGGCTCACCCATCGAGGACACCTCGCTGGTCCCGCTCGGCGAGGTCAGGCTCGGGAAAACGCCGCTCGCGGCATGGCTGGCGACGGCCTGAGGATTCAGGTCATTGCAACGACCGCAATGAAGGACATCTCATGTGCAGACTGTTGATCGCGACGGCGGCGTGCGCCGCATTGTTCCTGACGGCACAGGCCGCCGCGGCGCAGCCGGCCGCGAAATCGGCCAAGGTGACCGTGGTATTCGACCATGCCCTGCCGAATGTTCCGGGCAAGAGCATGAAGGGCGTGCTGGTCGAGTATGGCCCCGGCGGCTCCTCGCCGGCCCACACCCACGCGCGCTCCGCATTCATCTATGCGACGGTGCTGGAGGGAGCGATCCGAAGCCAGGTCAATGACGAGCCCGCAAAAGTCTATCAGAAGGGCGAGAACTTCTTCGAGAAGCCCGGCGATCGCCACGCCGTCAGCTCCAACGCCAGCGACACCGAGCCTGCGAAGCTGCTCGCCGTGTTCGTGGTGGACACGGCCGATACCGAGTTGACGACGCCGATCGTGAAGTAGAGCGGGCTATTCCGCGGGCTCCGCGACCGCGGCGGGGTTCGCGGCGGCGTCCGTCCGCTTGCCCGGAAACATCCGCCGGACCAGCACGAACAGCGCGGGCACGAAGAAGATGCCGAGCACGGTCGCCGCGATCATGCCGCCGGCAACGCCGATGCCGACCGCATTCTGGCTCGCCGAGCCCGCACCCGTCGCCACCGCCAGCGGCAACACACCGAGGATGAAGGCGAGCGAGGTCATCAGGATCGGGCGCAGGCGCTGGCGCGCGGCGTGCAACGTGGCCTCGACGAGGCTGCGGCCGGCCGCGATCTGCTCCAGCGCGAATTCGACGATCAGGATCGCGTTCTTGGAAGCGAGACCGATCGTGGTGAGCAGGCCGACCTGGAAATAGACGTCGTTGGCCTGGCCAAACAGCGTCGCCCCGAGCAGCGCGCCGAGCACGCCGATCGGCACCGTCAGCATCACCGCGAACGGCACCGACCAGCTCTCGTAGAGCGCGGCGAGGCTGAGAAAGACGATCAGCAGCGAGATCGAATAGAGATACAGCGTCTGGCTGCCGGTGAGGCGTTCCTGGAACGACAGGCCGGTCCATTCGTGGCCGTAACCCTTGGGGAGCTTCGCCATCTGCTCCTCCACCGCCTGCATCGCAACGCCCGAGCTGACGCCCTGCCCGGCCTGGCCCTGGAGCTCGACGGCGGCAACACCGTTGTAGCGCTCGAGGCGCGGCGAGCCAAAACTCCAGCGGTCGGTTGCCAGCGCCGAGAACGGCACCATCGATCCGGAAGCGTTGCGGACATACCAGCGGCCGATGTCGCTGGTGTCCATCCGGAACGGCGCGTCGCTCTGCACATAGACCTGCTTGACGCGGCCGCGGTCGATGAAGTCGTTGACATAGGCGCCGCCCCAGGCCGCCGACAGCGTGGTGTTGAGGTCGCTGAGGTTCACGCCGAGCGCGGTGGCCTTGGCCTGGTCGACGTCGAGGTTGAATTGCGGCGTATCGTCCTGGCCGTTCGGCCGCGCCTGCGCCACGCGCGGGTCCGCCGCGAGCTGGCCGAGCAGCTGGTTGCGCGCCTTAATCAGCGCCTCGTGACCATTGCCGCCGGTGTCCTGGAGATAGAGATCGAAGCCGCCGGCATTGCCGAATCCCGGGATCGAGGGCGGCAGCACCGCGAACACCATGGCGTCGCGGATCTTCATGAACGCGCCCATGGCGCGGCCGACCACGGCCTGCGCCGAGGTCCCCGGATGCTTGCGCTCGTCGAACGGTTTCAGGCTGACGAAGGCGAGACCCACATTCTGACCCTGGCCTGCGAAGCTGAAGCCGCTGACCGCGAACACGCCTTCCACCGCGTCCTTCTCGTTGTCGAGATATTGGTGCTCGACCTGCTTGATGACGTCGAGCGTGCGCGCCGAGGTCGCTCCGACCGGAAGCTGGATCAGGGTCATGATCGTGCCCTGGTCCTCCTCGGGCAGGAACGAGCTCGGCAACCGCTGGAACAGGACGACCATGGCGGCAACGATCGCGACGAAGGCGATGATCACGCCGGCCATCCGTCTGATCGCCGCGCCTGCGGTGCGCTGGTAGCCGTCGGCCATGCGGTCGAAGCCGCGGTTGAACAGGCCGAAGAAGCCGGCTTGCGCGCCGTGATGCTTCGGCGGCTTCAGGATGGTGGCACACAGGGCCGGCGTCAGCACCAGCGCCACCAGCACCGACAGCAGCATCGCCGTGACGATGGTCAGCGCGAACTGCCGGTAGATGATGCCGACCGAGCCGTTGAAGAACGCCATCGGGATGAACACCGCCGAGAGCACCACGCCGATCCCGACCAGCGCGCCGGTGATCTCGCGCATGGACTTTTCCGTCGCCTCGCGCGGGGACAGATGCTCCTCGACCATCACGCGCTCGACGTTCTCGACCACGACGATGGCATCGTCGACCAACAGGCCGATCGCCAGCACCATCGCGAACATCGTCAGCGTGTTGATGGAGTATCCCGCGAGCGAGAGCACGCCGAAGGTCCCGAGCAGCACCACCGGCACCGCGATGGTCGGAATGATGGTGGCGCGCCAGCTCTGCAGGAACACGAACATCACGACGAAGACGAGCGCGATCGCCTCGAACAGCGTGTGGATCACCTTCTCGATCGACAGCTTGACGAACGGCGTGGTGTCGTAGGGATAGACGACGCGGAGCCCCTCCGGCATGGTGGTACCGAGCTGGGCAACCCGCGCCTTCACCGCTTCCGAGGTTGCAACCGCATTGGCGCCAGTCGCAAGGCTGATGCCCATGCCGGCGGCGGGCTTGCCGTTGTAGCGCGCGGTGGAATCGTAGGATTTCGAGCCAAGCTCGACGCGCGCGACATCGCCGATGCGGACCGTCTGGCCCGATGACGCCGTGCGCAGGATGATGTCCTTGAACTGCTCCACCGTCCGCAGGCGGCTCTGCGAGGTGATGGTGGCATTGAGCTGCTGGCCGCCGACCGACGGCAGTCCGCCGAGCTGGCCGGCCGTGACCTGGGTGTTCTGGGTCTGGATCGCCGCGATCACGTCGCCCGGCATCAGATTGTACTTCGTCAGCTTGTCCGGATCGAGCCAGATGCGCATGGCATATTCGGCGCCGAACAACGTGACCTGGCCGACGCCGGCGACGCGGCTGATGGGATCATTGATCGACGAGGCCACATAATCGGCGATGTCGCTGGCGGCGAGCCGGCCGTCCTCGGAGACGAAGCCGAGCACCATCAAAAAGCTCGCCGACGATTTCACCACCTTGATGCCCTGCTGCTGCACGACCTGCGGCAGCAAGGGGGTTGCGAGCTGGAGCTTGTTCTGCACCTGCACCTGGGCGATGTCGGCATCGGCCTCGTTGGTGAAGGTCAGCGAGATCTGCACGACGCCGGTCGAGGTACTCGACGACGACATGTACTGGAGATAGTCGAGGCCGGTCATGTTCTGTTCGATGACCTTGGTCACCGAGTTCTCGGCGGTCTCCGCATTGGCGCCGGGATAGGTCGCCGTAATCGTGACCACGGTCGGCGCGATCTGCGGATATTGCGCGATCGGCAGCCGCATGATCGCGAGCACGCCGCCCAGCATGATCAGGATGGCGATGACCCAGGCGAAGATCGGCCGCTTGATGAAGAAATGCGACATGACGATTACTGCTCGGTTGTGGCGGGCGCGGGCCGCGCATCGGCCTGCCGCGTCGAATTCACGGTGAGGCCGGTTGCCGGATCGACCGCGACCTCGACGGTCTTGACGGGGGCGCCGGGACGCGCCTTCTGCGTTCCGTCGACGACGAGGCGATCGCCCGGCCTGGCGCCCGATCGCACCAGCCAGTTGCCGTCGACGTCCTCGCCAAGATCCAGCGTGCGCTGCTCGATCTTGCCGTCCTTGTCGACGAACATCGCAACCGCCTGCCCCAGCGGATTGCGCGAGACCGCCCGCTGCGGCACCAGGATCGCGTTCGGATCGACGCCGGCGACAACGCGGGCGCGCACATACATGCCCGGCAGCAGCGCCCGCTCGGGATTGGCGAAGATCGCGCGCGAGGAGACCGAGCCGGTGCTCTCGTTGACGCTCGCATCGGTGAAGCCGTATTTGCCCTTGTCGCCGTAGGTCTCGCCGCTCTCCATCAGCAGCTCGACCTGCACGCCCTCGGCCGGGCGCTTGAGCTTTCCGCTGGCGATCTGGTTGCGCAGCCGCTCCATCTCCGAGGTCGACTGGTCGAGGTCGACGTAGACAGGGTCGAGCTGCTGGATCGTCGTCATCGCGGTCGCCTGGCTGGCGGTGACCAGCGCGCCTGGTGTGATCGACGACTTGCCGATCCGGCCCGAGATCGACGCGGTAACCTTGGTGCGGTCGAGCGAGATCGCGGCGGTGTCGCGGTTGGCTTCGGCCGCCTTCACGTCGGCCTCGCCCTGCTTGTAGGCAGCCACCGCGTCGTCGACGTCCTGCTGGCTCGCCGCGTTGGTCTGGAGCAGCTGGGTCTTGCGCGCGGCCTTCAGCTTGACGCTGACCAGCGTTGCCTCGGCCCGCTGCACCGCAGCTTCCGAGCTCGCCAGCGCGGCCTTGTACTGCACCGGGTCGATCTCATAGAGCAGATCGCCCTCCTTCACCTCGGCGCCCTCCACGAAATCGCGCTTGAGCAGGATGCCGGTGACCTGCGGCCGGACCTCCGAGACCTGGTAGGCGACCACCCGCCCCGGCAGGACCGTCGAGATCTTCGCCTCCTGCGGCTTCAAAGTCAGAACACCGACCTCCGGCACCATCTGGCGTGGTCCCGCTTGCTGGCTCTGCTCGCCGCAGGCTGCGAGCGACAGCAGAGCGAGTAACGGAACAGCGCGAACGATCGGGGGACGCATGATGACGATCCATCGGATGAGGTTTGGGATGAGGTTGCGGGCCTCCCGGAGAGGCCATTTACATTGACACATCTGGAAACTATGCAGTTTCCATCAGGAAACTTGGGAGTTTCCTTACCTGAAGTCAAGTGCTAGGCTGCCCTGATGCGTCCGCTCAAGCAGTCGTGAACCGACCTCAACTGAACGACAGGTTTTGCATGGCGAGGAAATCCGTCAGCCGCAGACAAGCCAGCGGCAGTCCGCCCCCCGAACGCGACGTCGCCCTTCCCGCGCCCGATGCGCGCCTTTCGCATTTGCTGGCCGCCGCGAAGGAGACGTTCACCAGCAAGGGCTTTGCCGCGACGACGATGGACGACATCGCCGGTGCCGCCGGGATGTCGAAGAAGACGCTCTACAAGCTATTCGCGAGCAAGACCGAGCTGTTCCGCGCCATGCTGCTGCGCAGCCTGCCCGAGGCGGATTATGCAGACACGCCTTCGGAAGGATCGCCAGTGACCCGGCTTCGAAACATGCTGCGGGAGGCGGCGGACGTGGCCCTGTCGCCGGGCGAGATCGCCCTGCAGCGCCTGATCATCGGCGAACGCCAGGCCTCGCCGGAGCTGGGGCGCATGTTCGCCGAAGTCATCATGGAGAGCGGCATGGAGCATATCGTCGACCTGCTCAGGACGATTCGCCTGGAGTCACGTTTCGAGGGCGTGCCGCTGCGCCTCATTTCCGAGATGCTGTTCGGTATGGTGTTCGGCCACGATCATTTCAGGCTGCTGACCGATACCGAATTCCGGCTCAACCGCCGCGTACTGGATCGGCGGATCGACCTTGCGATTGCGACGTTCTGTGCGGCGGAGGATCAGGCGAGATAGCCGGAAGCGCCGTCCCATAAGAGCTTCAGCGCCGTGACCACCAGCAAGCCGTAGCAGGCCCGGTAGATCTGCTGCTGGTCCAGCCTTCCATGCAGCCGCCAGCCGAGCCAGACGCCGGTGGGAATGGCGAGCAGGCACGCGGCCATGACGATCCAAACGTTTCCAGTCGGCCGCACCAGCAGCAGCCACGGCACCGCCTTGGTCGCATTGCCGACCGTAAAGAACAGGCTGGTCGTGCCCGCATAGACTTCCTTGCTGAGACCGAGCGGCAACAAATACATCGCCAGCGGCGGTCCACCGGAGTGCGCGACCATGGTCGTGACACCGGAGGCAAGACCGGCGGCGACCGCCTTCGGTGACGAGCGCCGACGAATGACGACCTTCGGGTCGCTCACAAGCCACAGACCGACAAAGACCAGGGTGACGAGCGCCATCACGATCGCGACGGCGCGATGGTCCAGCACGCGAAACAGGAGATAGCCAAGCGCAATGCCGACCACGAGCCCGGGCAACAGCAGCACGAGGTCCGGCTTCGACCAGGTCGAGGGTTTCCAGTAGCGCAGCGCGAACAAGTCCATCGCGATGAACAATGGCGCCAGCAGGCCGCCGGCCGTGACCGGATCCATCACGAACGACAGCAGCGGAATGCCGACGATGGAGAAGCCGCCACCGAACGCGCCCTTCATGAAGCAGATCAGGAACACGCCTGCAAAGGCGATGAGGACAGTGGTGACCGTCAGTGCCATCTGAGTGTCTCCAAATCCGTCACGTGCAAGTCCGGCGCGTGCAAGTCCGTCAGACGCGTCCGGATAGCCCCGTCACTCCGCTTACGACCTCGGGGGCCGACCGTCCTTGTTTCGGAAAAACAGGCCAGGCAGCACAGAGGGTAGTCCAAAGGTCAATCCGAGGAATGCCAGAAACAGATCGAGATAACTCAGTGGCAATGTCGTCACTCCGCTGGCACCGGGCGCGCCGGTGCAATTTGCTCATTGCTCGGAATATGCTCCGATATACAACTCGGTACAATAAGAACATTGCTCTCGGTGCAATGTTAACCGGCGCTCTGGACCGCCCATCTGAGGCATGTCCCCACTCATGTCAGACCGCAGCCCTCGCCTCCGGGTGGAGGTGAGTGTTCGTCGCTCGTCGTCGTCCTGAGAGGATTGTCGCTCGGTTCAGTTCCGGCCGCCAAGGAAGCGCGCGATCGGCCGCAGCGCATCGATTTCGGGAACAGTCGCGCCAGCCTGGACGCCTGAGCACCAGGGATACGGCAAAGCCGCAAGCCAGCGCATGATCGGCCCGAAGTCCTCGGAAGGAAGCACGCACATGGCCTCGATCTCGATCACCAGCTTCGTCACGCGGCCATCGCCGGAGCCGAAATGCCAGTCATAACGTCCGCAGCCAACGCGAACGGCGCCGTCCTGCCTCGCCGACATCCCGACCAACCAGTCGCAGCGAACGTGCGGCAAGTGATCCGAGCCGGGACGCGACAGGCAAAATGTGCGCACGTTCTCGTACTGCCCGCCGAAGCCAGTAACCAGCACCTGGGTCACCTGCTCAAGCCCATGTGCCGAGCTCGGAAACGAAATGGCGTCGGTCTTGACGATCATTTCGAGCTCGCAGTCATCAGCAAAAGCGCGAGTCATCAACTGCGGACGGTTGCCATCCTTCGCCAGAATGTAGGTGCTGATCGCGTCGGCGGCAGTGATGGCGGCGGGTCGGCTCATTCGGTTATGCCCTGGCCGCCTCTAGCACCCCAGCCTGTCGGCGATGCCGCCAAAGTCCTTCGCGACGATGTCCCAGTTGCCGGTCGCTTCGAAGTCCACCTTCTGCAGCGGTCCGTACTCCGTCGGCCGCGCCACGAAGGCTGTCTTGAGCCCGTTCTTCTGCGCGGCTGCGAGATCGCCGTTGTGGGCGGCGACCATCATCACTTCCTCCGGCTTGAGGCCAAGCAGGCGTGCGGCGCCCAGATAGGTCTCGGGATCGGGCTTGTAGTGCTCGAACAGCTCGGCCGACATGATGAGATCCCAGGGAAGCCCGGCGAACTTCGCCATGTTGGTGAGGAGCGCGACATTGCCGTTCGAGAGCGGCGAGATCACGAATTTCGCCTTCAGGCGCGTCAGGCCGGCGACGCTGTCGGGCCAGGGATTGAGGCGGTGCCAGCCCTTGGTGAGATGATCGAGGTCGGCCTCGGTGAGACCCTTGATCTCGAATTTCTCGACGAGCTTTTCCAGCGAGCGGCGGTGCAGATCGTCGAGCATGACGTAGCCGCGCTCGGGATGCCTGCGCACATCGTCCATGGACGCGACATACATGCCGCGCCAGCCGTCGACCAGCGCGGTCCAGTCGGCATTGATGCCGCGGCCCTTCGCCCACCACATGAAATCGGTGATCAGGCTGGTGCGCCAGTCCACGACCGTACCGAAGACGTCGAACACGAGGGCTTTGACGGCGGAAAGGTCGGACATGTGCGCTTCCTCTGATTGTTCTTGTTGTCATTCCGGGACGCGCGGAGCGCGAACCCGGAATCCAGAAGTTGTGGCACGAGATTCCGGGTTCTCCGGGCCGCGCTTTGCGCGGTCCCGTCGCCCCGGAATGACCGAGCAGCTTAGTCCAGGTGGAACTTCGCGAGCTCGCGGTGCTCGGCCTTGATGTAGCGCACGGTGCCGGTGACGGAGCGCATCACCACCGTCTCGGTCTCGATCACGCCGTCCTTGCGGAACTTGACGCCCGAGAGCAGCGAGCCCGTGGTGACGCCGGTGGCCGCGAACAGGCAGTCGCCGCGCGCCATGTCCTCGATGCCGTAGATCATCTTGGGATCGTTGACGCCCATCTTGGCGGCGCGCTCGCGCTTCTCCTCGGAATCGAGGATCAGGCGGCACTGCATCTGGCCGCCGATGCAGCGCAGCGCCACGGCGGCAAGCACGCCTTCCGGCGCACCGCCGGTGCCGAGATACATGTCGACGCCGGTGTTGTCGGGGTCGGCGCAGTGGATCACGCCTGCGACGTCGCCGTCGGTGATGAGGCGCACGGCCGCGCCGGTCGAGCGCACGCTCTCGATGATGCTGGCATGGCGCGGCCGGTCGAGCACGAGAACGGTGATGCCTTCAGGCTTGACGCCCTTGGCCTTGGCGAGGCGGCGGACGTTGTCAGCGGGCGAGGCATCAATTTCGACAACACCCTTGTCGTAGCCGGGGCCGATCGCGAGCTTCTCCATGTAGACGTCGGGCGCGTGCAGCAGCGTGCCGCCATCGGCCATCGCCATGGTGGCGATCGAGCCCGGCATGTTCTTGGCGCACAGCGTGGTGCCTTCGAGCGGATCGACGGCGATATCGACCTGAGGGCCGGCCTTGAGGCCGACCTGCTCGCCGATATAGAGCATCGGCGCCTCGTCGCGCTCGCCCTCGCCGATCACGATGGTGCCCTGGATCGGCAGCTTGTTCAGCTCGCGCCGCATGGCGTCGACGGCGGCCTGGTCGGCCGCTTTCTCGTTACCGTGCCCGCGCAGCCGCGCCGACGACACCGCCGCCCGCTCCGTCACCCGTACGATCTCCAGCGTGAGAATGCGCTCGAGCAACGCATGCGGAGGGACTTCAATATGGGTCGACATCGGCTAGCTCCTTCGAAACAGTTCTGGACGGAATCTCCGTCCGCTTTAACTCGCAACGCCCACGGTTCGTTCGAACCGCCTCAGTTCTTCTCGATCCGGATCACCTGCGGCCGTCCGCTGATCACCTTGTCCTTCTGCACGGCGGCGAGCGCGCGGCGCACGGCGTCTTCGTGCGTGGCATAGGTGATCAGGATGACGGGCACAGGCACCGCCTTGCCGTCGGCAGGCGCAGCGCCGCCATTGGGATGACGCTGCACGATCGACTCGATCGAAATCTTCTGTTCTGCAAGCCGGGTCGCGATCGCAGCCGCAGTGCCCGGGAAATCGCGCGCCAGCAGGCGGATGTAGTAGCCGCCTTCATGCCGCTCCATCGGCGCCTTCTTGGTGTCGCGCAAGTGCGCGATCGGCCGGCCGAACGGATTGGCGCGGATGCCGCGCGCGACATCAGCGATGTCGGCGACGACGGCCGATGCGGTCGCGGCGCCGCCTGCGCCCGGGCCGACCAGCGTGATCGGCGGAATGCCCTCGCCATCGATCGTGACCGCATTGGTGACACCCATCACCTGCGCGATCGAGGAGGATTTGGGAACCATGGTCGGATGCACGCGCTGCTCGATGCCCTTGGCGGTGCGAACGGCAACGCCGAGCAGCTTGAGCCGGTAACCGAGATCGTCGGCGGCGCGCAGGTCTTCCGGCGCGATGGAGGAGATACCTTCGACATACACCGCGCTTTGAGCAACTTTCGTGCCGAAAGCGAGGCTGGCGAGGATCGAGAGTTTTTGCGCGGTGTCGTGGCCGTCGACGTCGAAGGACGGGTTGGCCTCGGCATAGCCGAGCCGCTGTGCATCCTTCAGGCACTCGGCAAAGGACAGGCCCTCCTGCTCCATCCGGGTCAGGATGTAATTGCAGGTGCCGTTGAGGATGCCGTAGACGCGGTTGATGCCGGTTCCGGCAAGACCCTCGCGTAACGTTTTGATGACGGGAATCGCAGCGCCAACGGCTGCCTCGAAATTCAGCGCGCCGCCGTGCTTTTCGGCGGCCTTCGCCAGCTTGATGCCGTGCTTGGCGAGCAGCGCCTTGTTGGCGGTGACGACGGACTTGCCGGAATTGAGCGCAGCCTCGACCGCGGAGAGCGCGGGATCGCCCGCGCCGCCCATCAGCTCGACGAAGCAGTCGACCTCGGGATGGGTGGCCAGGGCAAGCGGATCCTTGGCCCATTCGACGCCGCGCAGGTCGATGCCGCGCTTCTTCGCTTTTGAACGCGCAGTCACAGCAACGACACGAATGCCGCGGCCGCTGCGCCCCGTGAGCACGCGCGCTTGCGTTTCAATCAAACGGACGACTTCGGCACCCACGGTGCCGAGCCCCGCTATGCCCACTTTCAGGGGTGCGACCATGATGCTTCAGAAAACCTGTCGAAGAGAATTAGCGCCGGTTGGCGAGCGGAACGACGTTGTGCAACGTTTCGATGCCGCTTTCAAGGAAGCGGCGCACGCCGCGCGCGGCCTGCCTGATCCGTTGCTCGTTTTCCACCATGGCGATGCGGACATATCCTTCACCATGCTCGCCGAAGCCGACGCCGGGCGACACCGCGACGCCGGATTTCTCCACCATCAGGGTCGCGAACTGCATGCTGCCGACGCTGCGGAAGGCTTCCGGCAGCGGCACCCAGGCGAACATCGAGGCCTCCGGCGGCGGAATCTCCCAGCCGGCGCGGCCGAACGATTCCACCAGCGCGTCGCGACGCTTGCGATAGGTGTCGCGCATCTCCTTGATGCAATCGTCCGGGCCATTCAATGCAGCGGTCGCGGCGACCTGCACCGGCGTGAAGGCGCCGTAGTCGAGATAGGATTTGACGCGTGCGAGCGCGGCGATCACGCGCTCATTGCCGACCGCAAAGCCCATGCGCCAGCCGGCCATCGAGTAGGTCTTCGACATCGAGGTGAACTCGACCGTGACGTCCAGCGCGCCCGGCACCTGGAGCACCGAGGGCGGCGGGTTGCTCTCGTCGAAATAGACCTCGGCATAGGCGAGGTCGGACAGGATCAGGATCTCGTGCTTCTTCGCGAAGGCGACGAGGTCCTTGTAGAAGTCGAGGCTCGCGACATAGGCGGTCGGGTTCGACGGGTAGCAGACCACCAGCGCCAGCGGCTTCGGAATCGAATGCACGATCGCCCGCTCCACCGCCTCGAAGAATTGCGGCGTCGGCTCCGAGGGCACCGAGCGGATCACGCCGCCCGCCATCAAGAAGCCGAAGGCGTGAATCGGGTAGCTCGGGTTCGGACAGAGGATGACGTCGCCGGGCGCGGTGATTGCCTGCGCCACGTTGGCAAAGCCCTCCTTGGAGCCGAGCGTCGCCACCACCTGGGTATCAGGGTTGAGCTTCACGCCGAAGCGGCGGGCGTAATAGGCGGCCTGGGCCCGGCGCAGGCCGGGGATGCCGCGGGAGGCCGAGTAGCGGTCGGTGCGCGGCTTGCCGAGCGTCTCCTTGAGCTTCTCCAGCACATGCGGCGGCGCCGGCAGGTCCGGATTGCCCATGCCGAGATCGATGATGTCGGCGCCTGCATTCCGCGCGGCCGCCTTGGCCCGGTTGACCTGCTCGAACACGTAAGGCGGAAGGCGGCGGATGCGGTAAAATTCTTCCATGGCTCTCTGGGCTCCGGGCAACCGGTCAGGACAGAATCGACTGGCCGCGAGCGCCGATCGCAAAAGCGCCCGGCCCGGCCGCGAAATGGCTCAAAATCAGATACTTAGAGCAATTTTCGACGGCGGAGGCTGAAGTCGTTCGCCCTGACTCTCGGCTGAACTCAGGTCTTTTAGCACGGCAAGACGGGGGCGCCAGCGATTACCTTGCACCGCCTCATTTGGCGTCTTTTGCGGCAACGGCCTGGCGATCGCGCGCGGCGGCAAGCTCGGCCTCGATCTTGGCGCGCTGGTCCGGCGGGATGACTGCCTGATCGCGATCCGGCGGCAGGTCGTGCACCGGCAAATAGGTGCCGGGCTCCTTTGGATGTGCCTGCGTATCCGCAGGCGTGAGATCGGCAAGCTGACTCGAGCAGCCGCCCAGGGCGAGCGCCACCATCAGCAGCGCGCCGTAGATCGGCCGCGTCTTTTGCAGGTCCCTTAACGCCAACACTTGGGAATCCCCTACTCGTCCCAAAGCACGGCCCCGGGCAAGCCTACCCGACACCGCGCCCAAGCTCAAACCATTGCTGCCCGAAATGGTGCGAGCGAGAATACAACCCCGGTCACTACCAAACCGGCCGGTGCGGCTTGATTATGACGGAACCAAGGAAACTTGTCGCAGTGCAGCACATCTTGCAGCGTGTTTAACGCCAAACCTGCGAGCTTCGCGGTGACGAATACGGAATGAATCGTTACTGTTCTGCCCATGAGTACCGCCACGACCGACAAGCCCGGCTCCGGGACAGCCAAGTCCGAGACGAAGTTCGATGCGGAAGCCTTCGCGATGAATGTCGCGCAGGCGATGGAAAGCGGCGGCAAGGCGCTCGCCGCCTACCTCAAGCCGCGCGAGAGCGGCGAGGTGCAGGACCGCCCGCCGCCGGAGCTCACCGAGATGGTCAAGACCTTCACCGCGGTCGCCGAATACTGGCTGTCGGACTCGTCGCGTTCGTCCGATCTGCAGACCAAGCTCGCCAAGGACTATCTCGACCTCTGGGGCTCGGCGGCGCGTCGCATGGCCGGTCAGGACGCCGAGCCGGCGATCGCGCCCTCGCCGCGCGACAAGCGCTTCGCCGATCCGGAATGGAAGTCGAACCAGTTCTTCGATTTCGTGATGCAGCTCTATCTGCTCACGACCAGATGGGCGCAGGAGCTGGTGCGCGATGCCGACGGCCTCGACGCGCACACCCGCCGCAAGGCGGAGTTCTACGTCCAGCAGGTCACCAACGCGATCTCGCCGTCGAACTTCGTGCTGACCAATCCGGAAGTGCTGCGCGAGACGATGGCGAGCAGCGGCGGCAACCTGGCGCGCGGCCTGAAGATGCTGGCCGAGGACATCGCGGCCGGCAAGGGCATGCTGAAGATCCGGCAGTCCAACCCGGACAACCTCGTCGTCGGCGTCAACATGGCGACGACGCCGGGCAAGGTGATCTACCAGAACGAGATGATGCAGCTGATCCAGTATTCGCCGAACACGGAGAAGGTGCTGCGCACCCCGCTCCTGATCGTGCCGCCCTGGATCAACAAGTTCTACATCCTCGATCTCAAGCCGGATAAATCCTACATCAAGTGGTGCGTCGACCAGGGCATCACCGTGTTCGTGATCTCATGGGTCAATCCCGACAAGCGGCTCGGCAACAAGAGCTGGGAAGACTACATGAAGGAAGGCCCGCTCACGGCGATGGACGTGATCGAGAAGGTCACCGGCGAGATGAAGGTCCACACTGCCGGCTATTGCGTCGGCGGCACCATGCTTGCGACCACGCTGGCCTGGCTGGCCGAGAAGCGCCGCCAGCGCGTTGCTTCCGCGACGTTCTTCGCGGCGCAGGTCGACTTCACCCATGCCGGTGATCTGCTGGTCTTCGTCGACGAGGAGCAGATCGCCGCGCTCGAACATGACATGAAGGCCGCCGGCGTGCTCGAAGGCTCGAAGATGGCAATGGCCTTCAACATGCTGCGCTCCAACGACCTAATCTGGTCCTATGTCGTCAGCAACTACCTCAAGGGCCAGCAGCCGAGCGCGTTCGACCTGTTGCACTGGAATTCCGATGCGACGCGGATGACGCAGGCGAACCATTCCTATTACCTGCGCAATTGCTATCTGGAGAACCGGCTCTCGACCGGCACGATGGTGCTCGACAACACCCTGCTCGACCTCTCCAAGGTCAAGGTGCCCGTCTACAATCTCGCCACCCGCGAGGACCACATCGCGCCGGCGGAATCGGTGCTGTACGGCTCGCAGTTCTTCGGCGGCCCGGTGAAGTATGTGCTGTCCGGCTCGGGCCATATCGCGGGCGTGGTCAATCCGCCAGCCTCGAACAAGTATCAGTACTGGACCAACGACAACATCAAGGACGTCAGCGTCGCGGACTGGATGAAGGGCGCGGTCGAGCACAAGGGCTCATGGTGGCCGGACTGGCGCGAATGGCTGGGCAGCCTCGATCCCGAGGAAGTCCCGGCGCGCAGCGTCGGCAGCGGGGCGCTGCCTCCGATCGAGGATGCGCCCGGCAGCTATGTCAGGGTTCGCGCGTAGCGGACTCTGCCGCGCTCTTGTATAGACTCGCTCTCACCACGGCGACGACAGAGGGGACCGGACTATGACGCGCGAATTGTTCTGGCTGACACTGACGGTGATCCTGACCGGGATCCTCTGGATTCCCTACATCATCAACCGCGCTCAGGTCCGCGGCCTCTCCGGCGCCATGGCCAACCCGTCGCGCAACGACAAGCCCCATGCCGAATGGGCGAACCGGCTGATGTTCGCGCATGACAACGCGGTCGAGAACCTCGTGATCTTCGCGCCGCTGGTGCTGATCCTGAACGCGATCGACTATTCCACGACATGGACCGTGCTCGCTTGCGCCGTCTATTTCTGGGCCCGCGTCGCCCATCTGATCGTCTACGCGCTCGGCCTGCCGGTGTTCCGCACCCTCGCCTTCACCGTCGGCTTCCTCGCACAGGCCGTGCTGGCGCTGGCGATCTTCAGGGTGGTCTAGGCGCGCCCGGATGCGGGCTCATGCCTAACGAATCCAGCCGGGATTTTCTCCAGTTTCAGGATCTCGATGCGGGCACGATCGTGTCCATCGTTGATCGCGCGCAAGCCATGGCGACGGCATGGAACGGCCACGCCATGCCGCAAAGCCTCGCCGGAAAACGCGTGGCTGTCATCGCCGACGACAGCGGGTGGCGGAATACGACCGCATTCGATCTCGGGGTGAAGGCCATGGGAGGCATCTCGGTGCAGCCTCCCATCAAGTTCAATGTCCATGAAACGACGGCTGATCTCGCCAGATATCTCGACAACTGGTTCGACATCCTGGTCGTGCGCACCCCGGAATTGTCGACGTTGCACGAGCTGGCTTCGAACGCGACCGCGCCGGTCGTCAACGCGAGAACGCGGTCAAATCACCCATGCGAGACGCTCGGCGACCTCGCCTATGTCAGAAGCAGGCGCGGATCGCTCGAAGGCCTGAAGGTGGCAGGCGTAGCACCCGATGCCAACATCCTCCGCTCCTGGGTTGAAGCGTCCATCGCTCTGCCGATCAAGCTCACCCAGGCCTATCCGGCGGATTGGCACGTCAGGGACATCGCAAGTCCGAACTTCACCGCAAGCACGGATCTGGACGCAATGTACGATGCGGATGTGATCATCACGGACTGCTGGCCTGTCGGGGCGCATCACGATCAACTCGCAAGATACCGGATATCTGCCGCGCTCCTCGACAAGTGCCGCCCGGATGCGATCTTCCTCCCCTGCCCGCCGGTGACCCGGGGCCAGGAAGTCACGACCGATGCGATGAGCCACGCCACTTGCCAGAGCACGGTGGCGAAGGCGTACCTTCTGCACGCGCAGAACGCCCTGCTGGAATGGATCGCCGCATAGTCAGGGCCGGACGATCTTCAAAGTGCCTTGAGCATCCGAAAAGGATACTGCAGGCCGTTGCAATCGGCGATACTGTCGCCCGGGCTGAGGCAAGCGAAGCGAGGAAACCGTATGCGGTCCCTTCTTTCTGCCATCGCAATGATCGCGCTCGCCGGATTTGGCGGCCAGGTGCAGGCGCAATGCCCCGAACTGACGCGCCTGCGCAGCGAAGCCGTCGAGGCCACCAAGCCGATGAACCGTGGATTGATGCCGGACCGCTGTGACGCGTACATCCGCGCATCGCTCGCCTGGGGCTCCCTGCGCGCCTACGCGCAAGACCACCAGGAGGCGTGCGACATCTCCAGCCGCTCGCTCGGTGACATCGAAAAGTCTCACCATGACGCGGTGGTGGCGCGTAACAATGTCTGCGCCGGCCGCCCCGTTCGGCCGTTTCCGGCGGACGTGATTTTGCGCTGAAGCAATCCAGCCCGTCGCCGGGGAAAGATCTGGATTGCTTCGCTTCGCTCGCAATGACGGCGGATAGACCCTCGCCCTACTCCTCCGGCAGTCCCAGCATAAGCCGCATGTTCTGCACGACCGCGCCAGATGCGCCCTTGCCGAGATTGTCCCGCCGCGCGACCAGCACGGCCTGGTGATATTTGTCGCTCGCGAAGACGTAGAGCTCGAGCATGTTGGTCTCGTTCAGCGCCCCCGGCTCGAGCTTGCCGCCCGTGGTCGCCTCGTCCACAACTACATCCCACTTACGGAAACAGCGCGATCTGCTCCAGGCCCGCGGTCTCGGGGAAGCCGAACATCAGGTTCATGTTCTGGATCGCCTGCCCCGCCGACCCCTTCACCAGATTGTCGAGCACCGAGATCACGATCGCCCGGTTCTTGATGCGGTCGGGGAATACGCCGATCTGCACGTAGTTCGAACCGCGCACGTTCTGGGTCTGCGGCATCACGCCCTTGTTCGCGACATGGACGAACGGCTCGTTGCTGTAGGCCTTCTCCAGCGCTGTTCGCAAATCGTCCGGCGTCGCGCCGTTGAGCTTGACGTAGGACGTACAAAGCTCGCCCCGCGCCATCGGAATGAGATGTGGGGTGAAGTTGACGGTCACAGCGTGGCCAGCGGCAACCCCGATCTCCTGCTCGATCTCGGGCGCATGCCGGTGCGTGCCGACCGAGTAAGGCGACAGCCCCTCCCCCACCTCGCTGAACAGCGTGCTCTGTTTCAGCCCGCGGCCGGCGCCGGTGAGGCCCGATTTCGCGTCGATGACGATGTCGTCGACGTCGATCAGTTTGGCTTTCGCAAGCGGCACCAGCGCGAGCAGCGCAGCAGTCGGATAGCAGCCGGGACAGGCGACCAGCCGCGCCGAGGTGATCTTCTCGCGATAGAATTCAGTGAGACCATAGACCGCTTCGCCCTGCAGTTCGAGCGCCCGGTGCTCATGGCCGTACCATTGCGCATAGGTGTTCTTGTCCCGCAGCCTGAAATCGGCGGACATGTCGAGGACCTTGATTTTGGGATTTGCCTTGAGGACCGCGGCGATGATTTCCTGCGTGGTGCCGTGCGGCAGTCCGCAGAACACCGCATCGAGCCTGCTCCAGTCGACCTTTTCCCATTCCACGAGTTTCGGCAGGTCCAGCATAAAGAAATGCGGAAACACCTCGCCCATCGACTTGCCGGCGTGGGTGTTGGCGGTGAGCGCGATAATCGGCATTCGGATGCCGGGCCAACAGGCGCACTGCATCGGCCCCGGTGTAACCGGAGGCGCCGAGAATGCCGATCTTCTTCGAACTCATCACGCGTACCTTTCAGGCGTCATTTGATCGTCTTGCCGTGGTAGAAAATCGCAGCGTCGCTCCGTCCACCGGGTTGGCCTCGCGAGCAATGTTCGATCAGCTATTGTCGGCAAGGCCCAACATCAGCCGCATGTTCTGCACGGCCGCGCCAGATGCGCCCTTGCCGAGATTGTCCAGCCGCGCGATCAGCACGGCCTGGTGATATTTGTCGCTGGCAAAGACGTAGAGCTCGAGCATGTTGGTCTCGTTGAGCGCCTCCGGCTCGAGCCGGCCGCCCTTGGTCGCCTCGTTCTGCAGCGGCATCACCTTGACGTATTTTGAACCGGCATACCGCTTGGCCAACGCGGCCTGAAGGTCGGCACCGCCGGGCTTGCCCGGCAGCGTGTCGAGCTGGAGCGGCACCGAGACCAGCATGCCCTGCCGGTAGTTGCCGACCGAAGGAATGAAGATCGGCCGCCGCGTCAGGTTCGAATAGAGCTGCATCTCCGGCAGGTGCTTGTGCTCGAAGCCGAGACCGTAGAGCTCGAAGGCCGGCGCACTGCCGTCTTCAAAACTCGCGATCATCGACTTGCCGCCGCCGGAATAGCCGCTCACCGCGTTGATGGTGACGGGATAGTCAGGAGGCAGCAGGCCGGCATCGACGATCGGCCGCAGCAGCGCGATGCCGCCGGTCGGATAGCAGCCGGGGTTGGAGACCTTCTTCGCCGCCTTGATCTTGCCGGCCTGGTCCGGCGTCAGTTCGGCAAAGCCATAGGCCCAATCGGGCGCGACACGGTACGCGGTCGAGGCGTCCAGCACCTTCGGCGCCGAGGCGCCCATACTGTCGACCAGGGCAACCGTTTCCTTTGCGGCATCGTCGGGCAGGCAGAGGATGACGAGATCGACCTCCTCCATCAGCGCCTTCTTGGCGGCAGGATCCTTGCGCTTGTCGTCGGCGATCGTCTTCACGATCACATCGTTCTGGAGCTTCAGCCGCTCGTTGATGCCGAGGCCGGTGGTGCCGGAGCCGCCGTCGACGAAGACGGTGGCGGGCTTCTTGGCCGCGCCGGTGGTCGGGGCTTTCGTGGTCTCCGTGAGGCTCATGGTACGCTCCTTTCGAGCTTGTCGGTTTCGGCCGCAAAGGCTTC
Organism: Bradyrhizobium sp. CCBAU 45389; assembly: GCF_028128625.1. Classification (NCBI taxonomy): domain Bacteria; kingdom Pseudomonadati; phylum Pseudomonadota; class Alphaproteobacteria; order Hyphomicrobiales; family Nitrobacteraceae; genus Bradyrhizobium; species Bradyrhizobium sp. CCBAU 45389. The sequence goes on from NZ_LBIY01000079.1 coordinate 82,281, forward strand.
CGGCCTCACGTCCTGCATCAGCTGCGCAATCTCTCTGGCATCGGCGGTAGGCTGCGCGCCGAGCGCATTGGCGATCGCAATATAATCGGCGTCGGACTTGTGCTGGTTGAGCTTGAAGCTGCCTTCGACCTCTTCAACCGTCATGAGCAGACCCACGATCCCCTTCTTCATGGCCTCGAGCCGGCCGGCCGTCATCTTGCCTGACGTCCACGGCTTCTTCGGCAAGAGCCAGTTCTCGAACTTGTCGCTGAGCGTATCGATCTGGACCGACAGCTCCGCGTCAGACAACAACCGCACCGGCCCGCTCAGATGCACCGACTGGTACAGCCAGGTCGGCACCTGATCCGGCGAGACGTACCAGTCCGGCGATACATAGGCATCGGGGCCGTTGACCGCGAGCAGCCAGGAGGCCGCGCCGTCCGCCAGCTTTAGCAGCGGATTGTGACGGGCGACATGAAAGGCGGCCTGCGGCGTGCCGTCCGCGGCATAGGTCAAATAGAACGGCAGCGGCGAGGCGATCGGCCTCTTGCCGTCGAAGGCGCACATGGTGCCGAAGCCGCGCTCTTCCGCAAATTTGAGGCTCGCGGCGCGGTCCTGCTTGAAAAAGGGTGGCGTGTACATCGTGGTCTCCTGCTGGGCCTCCTTGTGGGAGCCGCCGGATCAGATCGCGCTGACAGGAGAGAGGATGCCGCGGATCGGGTCCAGCGGCAAAGACGATGATCTCAAACGCGATCGACCGCCCAAACCGCAAAGCTGCGGCGGCGGCGACGGGCGAACAGGATGGTCGCGGCGTTGATCATGGCGCGCGGCTATAAGGCCAGCGGGTTCCAGGGTCAAGTCCAAATCGGCTCGCGGGATGCCGGGCGGACTCCACGATGCCGCAGCTCGTGACGGCACGATGCCGCACTGATGACATCGGCGTTTAGCGGAATTTCCCTTAAGCATAGGGGTTCCCGAGAATGACCGGCGGGCCGCAACTTCGCCGGGTCCGTGCCTTTCGCAACCCAGCCTCAGGACATCGTCATGACCGAGATCACCCGTCGCGCAACGTTGGCCGGCGCCGCCGCCTCGGCGCTCCTGCCTTTCGTGAAGACCTCGCCCGCGAGCGCCGCCGCGCCCCCTGCGACCGCGCAGAATGCGAGCTTCTACCGCTACAACGTCGGCACCCACCAGGTCACGGTGGTCTGCGACGGCGTTGCCACCGTCAATCTGACCGACAACTACGCGGCCGGCGCCAGCAAGGACGACATCAACAAGGTCTTCGCCGAACATCACCTGCCGACCGACAAGGTCACCCACACATTCAACCCCGTGGTCGTCAACACCGGACCGAAGCTCGTCGTCATCGACACCGGTCTCGGGCCCGACCAGTTCACGCAGACCAAGGGCAAGGTCGGCCAGTTCCACAACAACCTTGCAGCCGCCAGCATCGACCGCGCGGCGGTCGACACCGTCATCATCTCCCACTTCCATGGCGACCACATCAACGGCCTGCTGGCAGCCGAGAACAAGCCCGCCTTCCCCAATGCCGAGATCATGGTGCCGGCGGTGGAATGGAAGTTCTGGATGGACGACGGCGAGATGAGCAAGGGGATGGGCAATCCGATCCTCGAGAACAACTTCAAGAACATCCGCCGCGTGTTCGACGCGCTCGGCCGCAAGGTGACGCAATACGAGGCCGGCAAGGAGGTCGCGCCCGGCATCACCTCGGTGGCGAGCCCGGGCCATACGCCAGGCCACAATTCCTTCATCGTCGCCTCCGGCGCCGAGAAGGTGCTGGTGCAGGTCGATATCACCGCAGGCGCGGCGTTCCTGTTCGTGAGGCATCCCGAATGGAACATCGCCTCCGATGTCGACAAGCCGCTTGCACAGGAAACCCGACGCAAGCTCTACGACATGGCAATTGCCGAGAAGATGCCGATCCAGGCCTTCCACGCCGCCTTCCCCGGCCTCGTCCGCGTCGAAAAGGAAAAGGACGGCTCCGGCTATCGCTGGATCCCCTCGATCTGGAACGCCTCGCTGTAGGCCTCGCCTGTCGTCCTGACCGGGCGGCCTGGCTGCCCGGTCAGATCAGCCGCCAGATCCATTCCATGATCTTGGCGATCACGTCGCCGAACAGCAGCAGTGCCGCCGACCAGATCAGGGCCGAGACGAAATTGGCGATCTGGAAGCTCCAATAGGGCATCTCGAAGATACCGGCTGCGAGCGGCACCGAGGCCCGCAAGGGCCCGAAGAAGCGGCCAATGAAGATGCTGGGTATGCCCCAGTTGCGCACGAAGGCCTCGCCCCGGGGCAGGAGTTCCGGATAGCGCGAGAGCGGCCACATCTCGGCGACGTGCTCCTTGTAGCGGTAGCCGAACCAGTAGGAGACCCAGTCGCCCAGCGCCGCCCCAAGGCCGCCAGCGATCCAGACCGGATAGAAGTTGATGCCGCTCACCCCGATCAGCGCACCGATCGCCACCAGCGCGCCCCAGGCCGGAACCAACAGCGAGATGAAGGCGAGCGACTCCCCGAAAGCCAGCAGGAAGACGATCGGAGCTGCCCAAGCCTGGTGAGCGCGCACGAAATCGGCCAGGGCGTGCGCAAACTGCTCCATTCCGAAAATAGCCTTCCCGCTCGCTCAAGGTGCTGCTCGATGAAAACGACTGGTAAGCCAAGGACTTGTGTGACATCAAGTCACAAAAGCCCGTCAAAACCGGCCCGGGACGTCAAATTGCCGGGAACTAATGGTAAGGCGGCGTAAAATCGCCGGGATTGGCTCCCAATCCACCCCGCTTGACCGGCCTGGCGGTAACCTTTCGAAGCCAGAAGTGGCATAGTCCGCTTAACCGATTCGCCGCTTATGCGGCCCCCTAAGCACATCAAGATATATGTCCAAGCAGTTGAAGCCAAAAGCAAAAGACGACTTTTTCGGCGGTGATGAGCCGAAGCCCCGCGCCGCCGCCAAGGCGGCGCCGCGCGGAAGCGGCGGGGAAGCCGACTACACCGCAGCCGACATCGAGGTGCTCGAAGGCCTCGAACCGGTGCGGCGCCGGCCCGGCATGTATATCGGCGGAACCGACGAGAAGGCGCTGCATCACCTGTTCGCCGAAGTCATCGATAACTCGATGGACGAAGCACTGGCGGGACACGCGACCTTCATCGGAGTCGAGCTGAGCGCAGACGGGTTCCTGACCGTCACCGACAATGGCCGCGGCATCCCGATCGACCCGCACCCGAAATTCCCGAAGAAGTCGGCGCTCGAAGTCATCATGTGCACGCTGCATTCCGGCGGCAAGTTCGACTCCAAGGTCTACGAGACCTCGGGCGGTCTGCACGGCGTCGGCATCTCCGTGGTGAACGCCCTCTCCTCGCTACTCGAGGTCGAGGTCGCGCGCAGCCAGAAGCTCTACCGCATGACGTTCGAGCGCGGCCATCCCAAGGGCAAGCTCGAGGACCTCGGCAAGATCAACAACCGCCGCGGCACGCGCGTGCGCTTCAAGCCCGACACGGATATCTTCGGCGCCAAGGCCGCGTTCAAGCCGCAGCGCCTGTTCAAGATGACGCGCTCGAAAGCCTATCTGTTCGGCGGCGTCGAGATCCGCTGGAATTGCGCGCCCGAGCTGCTCAAGGGCGTCGAGGACGTGCCGGCGGAGGCGACGTTCCACTTCCCCGGCGGCCTCAAGGATTATCTCGCCGCGGCGATCCACGCCGACACGCTGGTGCATCCGGACATCTTCTCGGGCAAGTCGGGCCGCAACGGCGCGCATGGCGCCTGCGAATGGGCGGTGGCGTGGACCGCGGATGCCGACGGCTTCCTGTCCTCCTACACCAACACCGTGCCGACTCCGGATGGCGGTACGCACGAATCCGGCCTGCGCAGCGCCCTGCTGCGCGGCCTGAAGGACCACGCCGAGCGCGTCGGCCAGGGCAAGCGCGCCGCCTCCGTCACCTCCGAAGACGTGATGGTGGGCGCGGCCGTGATGCTCTCGGTGTTCGTGCGCGAGCCCGAATTCCAGGGCCAGACCAAGGATCGTCTTGCCACCGCCGAAGCGCAGCGCATCGTCGAGCAGGCGATGAAGGATCCGTTCGACCATTGGCTGTCGGGCAATCCGAACATGGCCAACCGCCTGCTCGACTTCGTCATCGACCGGGCCGAGGAGCGCCTGCGCCGCCGTCAGGAGAAAGAGACGGCGCGCAAGACCGCCGGCAAGAAGCTGCGCTTGCCCGGCAAGCTCGCCGATTGCACCGATGCCGGCACCGAAGGCTCCGAGCTCTTCATCGTCGAGGGCGACTCGGCAGGCGGCAGCGCCAAGCAGGCGCGCGACCGCAAGACCCAGGCGGTGCTGCCGCTGCGCGGCAAGATCCTCAACGTCGCCTCGGCGGGCAAGGACAAGCTGACCGCGAACGCGCAGCTCTCCGATCTCGTGCAGGCGATCGGCTGCGGACAGCTGCTGCACTATCGCGAAGAGGATCTGCGCTATCAGCGCATCATCATCATGACCGACGCCGACGTCGACGGCGCCCACATCGCTTCGCTCCTGATCACCTTCTTCTACCGGCAGATGCCGCGGCTGATCGACGAAGGCCACCTCTTCCTCGCAGTGCCGCCGCTCTACAAGCTGACCCACGGCTCCAAGTCGGTCTACGCCCGCGACGACGCGCACAAGGAGGCGCTGCTCAAGAGCGCGTTCAACGCCAACGCCAAGGTCGAGGTGAACCGCTTCAAAGGTCTCGGCGAGATGATGCCGGCGCAGCTCAAGGAAACCACCATGGATCCGAGCAAGCGGACGCTGCTCAAGGTGGTGCTGCTCGCCGACGACCGCGACACGACAGCGGATTCGGTGGAGCGGCTGATGGGCACCAAGGCCGAAGCGCGCTTCGCCTTCATCTCGGACAAGGCCGAATTTGCCAGCGAGGAGCTGCTCGACGTCTGACGTCGTACGCTCCCGTCAAAAAAGCCCCCGGCTCCGTCAGGACCGGGGGCTTTTTTCATATGGAGGCGGTACCGCGCCTCCCGGCGATTCCTGCCGAAGCGCGACTCGGCCAGCGACTCAGCGGCATCAAGGCCGAGGCAGGATTGCCTCCGTTTCGGACAAAACCGAATTTGCTAACGAAAACTTACCCGCCACCGGAATTCGAATATCCATCTAACATACTGATATTGCTTAATTATCAGAAACATCGGCGCTGCCGCCTTTTAGCCTGATCAGCGGGCGTTTTCCGGCGACTGTGCCTGCCCTGCAACAGCATTTGGGCAGGAAACGTCTATAGTCCGGGCATCAGATGACACGGACTTCAGTGCGCTCGCGCCTGCTACCAAGGTTGGGGATTTTATCATGAAGAAGATTTTGCTGGCTCTGACCGCGGTTGCGGCGATGACCGGTTCGGCCTCGGCGGCCGACCTTGCTGCCCGTCCCTACGTGAAGGCCCCGGTTGCGGCTCCCGTCGCCAACTGGACCGGCTTCTACATCTTCGGCGGCGGCGGCGGCGGCCTCTCGGCTTCCGACCAACACGTTCAGACCACGGTCGGCGCGATTCCGCTGACCATCGACCAGCGCCAGGGTGGCTCGGGCTGGTTCGGCACCGTCGGTCTCGGCTACGACTGGCAGTTCAGCGGCACCTGGGTCGCCGGCGTGTTCGCTGACGGTCAGTTCGGCAGCATCCGCGCCACCGTGCAGGATCCGACCCTCGGCATCACTGGCAACCAGAAGCTGGAAGACTCTTGGGCCGCTGGTGTTCGCCTCGGCTGGCTGGTCGCCCCGAACGTTCTCTCCTACGTCAACGGCGGTTACTCCGGCGCTCACTTCGGCCAGACCAACTTCATGACCCTGGCTGGCGTTCCCGCCGGTGTCCATCTCAACAGCTACAACCGCAACGGCTGGTTCATCGGCGGCGGCGTCGAGAACAACCTGAACATCTTCGGCATCTCCTCGCCCGGCTGGTTCATGAAGACCGAGTATCGTTCGGCCTTCTACAACGCCAAGACCCAGGACATCCTGACCGACGTTGGCAATCTCCAGGTCGGCAACAGCATCCGCGCCAACACCTGGAACCAGACGATCTCGACTTCGCTGGTCTACCGCTTCAACTGGACCGGTCCGGTCGTCGCCAAGTACTGAGCGACCAAGTCCTGATCCGAACGCAAGTTCAGACGTCAAAGCCCCGGCATTGTCCGGGGCTTTTTCGTTTTTGACGGTGGCCTTCCGCTCGCTGTTGGACGGCGATGTCGTGTGGCGCCGTGAAATGGCGCCACAATACACCCCCAGTCTTGTCGCCCCGTTCAATCAATTTCAGATTGTGTCCCTCCGGTTACAGCCATAAGCACGTTGGCGACATACGGTTCCCGCACAGACGGAATCGAACGGGCGTTCAAAAGGGCTGAACTGGAAATGCGGAATAACATCAAGACGATCGTACTCGCGTTGACGACGGTCACGGCGATGACGGGCGCGGCTTCGGCCGCTGATCTGGGGGCTCGCCCCTACACCAAGGCTCCGATTGCCGCCGCACCGGTGGTGAACTGGACCGGCTGCTACATCGGCGCCGGCGGCGGCGGTGCCATGACCAACAACGACCATAACGAGACCTACGGTCCCACAACGTTCTCGCCCATTGCGAGCAACGCCAGTGTCACATCGGGTGCACGGGGATGGTTCGGCACGGTGCAGGTAGGGTGCGATTACCAGCTTCAGAACTGGGTGGTTGGCGCGTTCGCAGACTATGACTTCATGGACGTGAAAGGCGATATCGGCATCGACGGTATTCTCGTCCCGCGCTCGACCGGAAGCCAGAAGCAGGATCAGCAGTGGGCCGTCGGCGCCCGTGCAGGCTATCTCATCGCCCCGCAATTGCTGACCTACGTGTCGGCCGGTTACACGCAAGCGCACTGGAAGAGCACCGCTCTGACCTCTCTCGCCTTTCCTGGGGGAACCGCAAGCCTGGGTGGAGCGACCAAAGGGGGCTGGTTCATCGGCGCAGGCGACGAATACGCTCTGACGGGCTTCCTGCCCGGCCTGTTCTGGAAGACCGAGTATCGTTATTCCGAATTCGACCGCGCCGATGTGGTCATCAACTATACCGGCTTTGGCGGCCCGGCCACCGGCTTTGGCGAGACCCAGAAATTCCGCGAGCACAGCGTTCGCAGCGAGCTCGTCTATCGCTTCAACTGGGGCGCTCCGCTGGTCGCGAAGTACTGATCGCAGCCAACGTCTCGAATGTCAAAGCCCCGGCATCGCCCGGGGCTTTTTCGTTGTGGGGTGCTTTAGCGCACGACGCTCGCCTTCGGCGTCCCATACGCGCCGGCGAGCCGGGCCTCGATCGCGGCCGAGTCGGCATCGGTGATCGCCTCACTCCGTGCATCGCGAAAGGCCATGGCTTCCGCCCGGGGGATGCCGAATCGCCCCGTGCGAATGCTTGCGCACGGACATGCGTCCTCCTTCAGCCTTGCAGCCGCGGCCCATTGTATCCGAACCGAAGCTACGGCTAGTCTGGCCTAAGTTTTCGTGACTGCGGCGATCTTTGATGCCGTGGACCGCGACAGAAGTAGACCGACGGGAGGAATGCATGCGCAGATTTCTGCTTGTAGCAGGCCTGTTCGCGCTCGCCGTCGGGCTGCTCTGGATCGGACAGGGCACAGGGACGGTGCCCTGGCCGCGATCGAGCTTCATGGTCAACCAGTTGCAATGGGCCGGCTATGGCGCAGCCATGGCCGGCTTCGGGCTGGTGCTGATCTGGCAGAGCAACCAATAGAAGAAACCAGGGAATACAGCATGACATCCAACCGGTTCGATCTTCGCGGCAAGGTCGCGATCGTCACAGGCGGCAATGGCGGCATCGGGCTTGGCCTCGCGCACGGACTTGCCGACGCAGGCGCCAATATCGCCGTGGTCGGACGCAACGAAACCAAGTCGGCCGCAGCCGTTGCCGACCTCAAGCAGCGCGGCGTGAAGGCGATTGCGGTCGCCACCGACGTAACCGACAAGGCGGCAGTCGCCGCCATGATCGATCGCGTCGTCAAGGAATTCGGCCGCATCGACATTCTCATCAACAATGCCGGCATGAGCATCCGCAAGCCGCCGCACGAGCTCGAGCTCGACGAGTGGAACAAGGTGATCGACACCAACCTCACCAGCGCCTTCGTGTGCTCTAAGCTGGCCTATCCGGCGCTGAAGGCGTCCGGCAACGGCAAGGTGATCAATATCGGCTCGATGATGTCGATCTTCGGCGCGAGCTTTGCGACGGCCTATGCGGCGAGCAAGGGCGGCATCGTGCAGTACACACGCGCCTGCGCCAATGCCTGGGCACCCGACAACATCCAGGTCAACGCCATCCTGCCGGGCTGGATCGACACCGACCTCACCCGCGGCGCGCGGCAGCAGGTGGCGGGATTGCACGAGCGGGTTCTGGCACGCACGCCTGCAGGCCGCTGGGGCGACATCGATGACTTCGCGGGCATCGCGGTGTTCCTCGCCTCGCCGGCGTCCAATTTCGTCACGGGCACCGCGATCCCGGTCGATGGCGGGTTCTCGGTGATGGCCTGAGACGCGCGCTCGCTGCACGCAAAAAAGAAGCCCCGGCATTGCCGGGGCTTTGAATTTGGCAGAGATCGTCTTCTTTTGCTGATTGGTCGTTCGTTGCTCAGTAGCGCGCGATGACCGGCGCATCGAACTTGTAGCTCGCGCGCACGACGGCCCACTGGATGTCGCGCGGCTTGGCATCGAAGGTGTAGTTACCGGAGGTGCCGCCGAGCTGATAGGTCTGGCTGCCGAAGGCAGCGTAATTGTATTCGAGGCCGACGATCCAGTTGCGGGTGACGCCGTACTCCCAGCCGGCGCCGACGGTCCAGCCATTGGCCCAGTGCGTCTGACCGCCCGAGCCCGTGGACGGGTTCGCGACGTTGTCGACTACCGACAGGCGATTGTTCACGCCGGCATAGCCGCCCTTGATGTAGAAGAGATTGTTCTGCACGGCGAAGCCGGCGCGGCCGACCACGGTCGCGAGCACGTTGGCGCGCCAGGAGAACACGTCGTCACCCGCGCCGAACGCGGTGTTCGTGAACGAGCCCTTGTTGTCGAGGCCGGAGATCGTGCCCTCCATGCCGAACACGTAGTTGTTGGCCTGCCAGTTGTAGCCGATCTGGGCGCCGCCCATGATGCCCGCGCCACGCTGGCGATAGCCCTGCCCCGGAACGAGATCGCCGAACGGCGTACCGATTCCGTTGTTGATGAACTGCTCGTTGGTCCATGCGCCACCGATGTGGCCGCCGACATAGAAGCCGGTCCAGTTGAACAGCGGCTCGACATAGGCGGGCGCCTTCGTGTAACGCGCACCGAGATCGGCGGCGGACGCAGCGCCGGTCGAAACCAGAGCGGTCGTGCAGGCGAAGGCAGCAATCAATTTGTTACGCATGGTACACCCCGTGTCCTTTGATGGGCGCACGCTCACACGCAACCCTTACTCAAATTTGAATCAAGAAAGTTAAGACGCCGGATTGGCAAATTGCGGCTCGTGAATCCGTCGGCGCTGTTGCACGCACGCAACGCGCCGCGCGCGATTTAACGCGACATTAGCCCTACCGAATTCGTCGCCTACGATGCCGGTGCCGCTTTCGACTGCACATGCTCGGGCCGCACACCGAGCGCGATCAGCCGCGCCGGAATGCCTTGCAGCCAAGGCAGCGCTGTGATGAGGCGCACGATCAGCGGCACCTTCAGCGGCCGGTCGCCGCCCTGCAGGGCGCCGCTGATGATGTTGTTCTGCACGACCACCTGCATCGCTTGCGTCATTCTCACCGGGAATTCGCGCCGGCGGCGCACGGCGTCGAGCTCATCCTCGGACGGGCAGCCGCGCTGAAGCTTGTCCGCGACAAGGTTCGCGGTCGCGACCGCATCCTGCACGGCGAGATTGACGCCGACGCCGCCGACCGGCGACATCGCGTGCGCGGCATCGCCGATGAGAAGCAGGCCCGGCCGCGTCCAGCGCTTGAGGCGATTGATCGCGACGGTGAGCAGCTTGACGTCGTCGAAGCTCTTCACGTCGGCGATGCCGGACCGAAGGACCGGCGCCATGCGCACGACCTCGTCGAGCAGCGCCGGCAATCCCCTCGCCTTCACCGCCTCGTATTGCCCCTTGGCAATGACATAGGCGCATTGCCAGTAGTCGCCGCGGTCGAAGGTGATCATCATCTTGCCGGGCCCGATGCGCGCAAACAGGTTCTCGGTCTCGTCCGCCTTGCGGCCAGCGCGGAACCACAGCACGTCCATCGGCGCGCCGATCTCCTCGACCTCGAGGCCGGCGCGCTCGCGCACCGTCGAATGCCGGCCGTCGCAGGCAATGGTGAGATCGGCCTCGATGTCGATGGCGCCGTCCGGCGTCTTCGCCCGCACGCCGGCGATGGTGTCGCCTTGGCGGATCAGATCGACGGCTTCGGTGTTCATCATCACCTTGAGCGAGGCGAAGCGCCGGCCCTCTTCGCGCAGGAAATTCAGGAAGTCCCATTGCGGCATGAAGGCGATGAACGGGTACTTGGTGTGCAGCCGGCTGAGATCGGCGATCCGCACCGGCGTGCCGCCGAACAGCCCATCCATCTTCTGCAAGCGTTGATGCGGCAGCTTCAGGAAGCCGTCGATCAGGCCCAGCTCATCCATCACCTGAAGCGTCGAGGGATGCACGGTGTCGCCGCGAAAGTCGCGGAAGAAGTCCGCGTGCTTCTCCAGCACCACGACGTCGATGCCGGCACGCCCGAGGAGATAGCCGAGCATCATGCCGGCGGGCCCACCGCCGACGACACAGCACCGGACTTTTACGGAGGAACTCGGGTTCAAGGCCGCCCTCATTTACGACTTAAGTTTTCTGTGCGGTGCAGCAAGCAGGTTTAATTTGCCGCAGCTGTGAATGCCCATTAGCGTTGCAGCAAAGTTCGATTTCTTTCAGGAAATTGCAGTGCAGACGATCCTTATACTGCTCGGCGTGTGGATCTTGATCAACGTGCTATTCGTCGTGATCATGATCCCGCCGCGTAAGCCGCGGAACCCCGACCCGGGCCCAACCGGCACGCTTGCGACGGTGCCCATCAACCAGAACGGCTATCCGTTCGAAGAGCAGGAGAAGCTCCTGCTGCGCCACGTCGTCATTTCGATCGCGATGGGCGCGTTCTTCTCGCTGGCGCCGCCGTTGATGGAGGCCGTTGAGTCCATCAAGCGCCTGTTCAGAAAGCGGCGCGCGTAGCGGACGCGCGCTCGACGCCTTCCGCCTGCATCATCAATTGTTGCTGCGGTTCGCCGTGCGAAAGCTCTTGATCTCCGAGACGCTGCCGTCGCGATAGGTCAGCTCCACCGAGACGAACTGCGTGGCCGAGGCGAGCTTCATGTAGAGCGGCATGCCGGCGGAGATCGCGCTGGGGTCGCGCATGTCGCAATTCGGCATCTTCAGCACCTGATTGGGCACGGCGGTATCGATGCCGATGCGCACCTCGCGGATCGCGCAGCGATACGAGACGAGATGCGTGTAATAGACCAGCAGCCCGTTGAACTCGCGGAACGACAGCCAGCTCGTCGCGGTCATGTCCAGTATCTTGCGCTGGTCGCGGATCAGCGCTGCCTCGGGATCGAATTTGATCGGGAACGGCCCCTGCATGTCGCCGGACTGATCGACATAGCGGACCTCGATGGTGCCGGCCTGTGCGTCAGGCGGCAGCTCGATCGACGGGTTCGGCATCCGCTTGCGCGTGCGCGGATCGAGCGTGTCGATGAATCCGGTCTCGCGGAAATCGCCCTTGCCTGCCATGCGCCAGGAAATGCCGAGCGTCGGATCGGCAAAGGAGAACACCACGCTCCAACCGCCGTTATGGCGGGAGAAGCTCGCGATCGGCGCGTTGGTGGTCTCCTCCTTCGGCAGGCGCGGCACCGACACCGGCGGCAGCGCCGCCACCTTCTGCGGCGGCGGATCGGCGGGACGCGCGGCAGCATCCTTCGTGGTGCCGCTGAGGAACACGTCGTCAACCATCTGGTCGAAATAAACAGGCACCTGTCTGTGCTTCACGGTATCGGCCATTTCGCTGACGAGGCGGCGGGTGCGTTGTGCCACCTGAACCAGGTTCTCGCCGGGCTGCAGCAGCTCCCTGGCGAAGGTGCGCGTGAACACCGAATTGGGATTGGCGTCGTCATTGGACAGGCGATCGAGCGCGGTCTGGCGGGGACCGGCCGAGAACACCGAGAACACGCCTTCGGGCAGCTGGACCATCGGCGCGAGCCCGCCGCCGCCGGCGACCGCGCGCGTGCCCGATCGTTCGAACGGATTGTTGCGGCAGGCGTCGAACACCAGGATCGAGGTCCGCGCCTTCTTGTTCTGGAGACGCTCGACGATGCGGTCGGCCAGGATCGAGGCGTCGCGCACCAGCTCTTCCTGTCCTTCCGTCGCCGCCGGCACGTCGGTCGGCAGCAGATAGTTCTGGCCCGCGATCTCGAAACCGTGGCCGGCGTAGAAGAAGAACGCGGTGTCGCCCGGCTCGATCGCCTTGTCGAAGGCGAGGAGCGTCTCGGAAAATGCCAGCCGATTCTGGTTCTCGGCCAGCATCACGGTGAAGCCGAGTTGCCGCAGCGTGTCGCCCATGGTGCGGGCGTCGTTGACGGCCTTGAGCAGCTTCGGGACGTTCCTGTAATCGTTGTTGCCGACGACCAGCGCGACGCGCTTCTCGGCGTACGCAGGCAGCGCGATGCCGCAAGCGCCCGCCACGAGGCTGAGAGCCGCCAGAATTCTGAAAAGCCGACGCGTCATCGAAAACATCCCGTTAGAAGCGGCCTCGTTGATCGGAACCCCAGCCGTTGCTGTGATAGTCGGCCCAGCCGCAGCGACGGTTCAACAGCCGCGTCTTCGGTTCCATCGTATGGCCTATGGCAGATTCCATCGGAATCTGCTTTTTCTTAGTTTTCCCGGGCAATCGTACCGGACGCGAGGGGTGCCGTGTATCGCTGGTGTACCGACGAGGTCGAGCCGCATGACCGCTTCGATTATTGGCGCGAAGTCCGGTCCAAGGGCCTGTTCGGCGTCACCGCCGAGCTCGAGCGCGAGCGACGCGCGGACTTCTACGGCGAATTCTCGCTGCGCCAGCTCGGCGGCGCCGGCCTCGTCGAGCTGAAGGCCTCGCACTACACGGTCGAGCGCAGCACCTCCGACATCGCCCACGCGCCCAGCGACAGCATCTGCGTCTACCAGCAGCTCGGCAGCGGCGGCTGGTTCGGCGGCATGCGCGGCAGCGATTTTTCGATCGCCAATGGCAGCTTCGCCACCAGCCATACCGACCTGCCCTATCGTACCGTCCCGCTCGGGGACGGCGGCTTCCACCTGCGGATCCTGAAGATCCCCGTCAGCAGCATCCCGGCGCAGGACAAGCGCATGCGCGATCTGTCGGCCCGGACGTTCAACGATCCCGGCCTGACGCCCCTGCTCGGGGCGTGCTTTGCCGACCTCGAAGAGGCTGCCGCAGCTGACCACGGGGCCGACGGCGCCCAGGCCTCCCAAGCCTCCTTGGTTCAAGCCCTGGCGCATCTGGCACTGATCGAGCGCGGCATCGTGCGGCCGGGCAGCCGGCTCGGACAGGCTGCCCTGCGGACAGCCCGCCTGTCGCAGGCGCGGCGCCTGATCGCGCGCCACCTGCAAAACCCCGATCTCGCTCCGGCAATGGTGGCCGATCTGCTCGGCGTGTCCCTGCGGCACCTGCACATGCTGTTCGAGGCCGCCGAGAAGAGCTTTTCGCAGACCGTGACCGACGAGCGGCTCAAGCAGAGCCGCCGCCTGATGCGCGAGGCCCCGGACCGGCTGATCGCCGACATCGCGACCGCCTGCGGCTTCGAGAGTCTGGCGACCTATTACCGGGTCTTCAACGCCGCCTACGGCATGGCCCCCGGAGACTTCCGGGCCCAGGGTTCCCAGGGGCCTTCGCCCGCCCCCCGGTGACCGCCCACCCGGCTTAGGGGCGAGGCGGAAAATCCCAGCCAAGCCCGAAATTTGGTAAAAAGCTAAGGGTTTTTAGGGCCTTCCCGCGCCTGCTCCATTGACTTTGGCCAATTCCCGCCTATGTTCCGGGTCGACGCGGCTCAGATCGAAGAGCGATTCCTGGGCCTTGCGCTTTGTTCGCGTGAGTCAGCACCCCCAGCTTCTTTGAGAGCGCGCCGTTTCGGGGTGGAACGCGACCAGCCTTATTACCCTCGATTCCGAACGGCGGTTTCGACCAGAGGCTCAATGTCCTTTTCAAATCTCGGACTGTCCGAAAAAGTCCTCGCCGCAGTGGCGGCCACCGGTTACACCAACCCCACCCCCATTCAGGAACAGGCGATCCCCCACGTCCTCGCACGCAAGGACGTTCTCGGCATCGCCCAGACCGGCACCGGCAAGACCGCGGCCTTCGTGCTGCCGATGCTCACCATCCTCGAAAAGGGCAGAGCCCGGGCGCGCATGCCGCGCACGCTGATCCTGGAGCCGACCCGCGAGCTCGCGGCGCAGGTGAAGGAAAACTTCGACCGCTACGGCGCCGGCCAGAAACTCAACGTCGCCCTCCTGATCGGCGGCGTCTCCTTCGGCGACCAGGACGCCAAGCTGATGCGCGGCGTCGACGTGCTGATCGCCACCCCGGGCCGCCTGCTCGACCATACCGAGCGCGGCGGCCTGCTGCTCACCGGCGTCGAGCTGCTCGTCATCGACGAAGCCGACCGCATGCTGGACATGGGTTTCATCCCCGACATCGAGCGCATCTGCAAGCTCGTCCCCTTCACCCGGCAGACCCTGTTCTTCACCGCGACCATGCCGCCGGAAATCCGGCGCATCACCGAAGCCTTCCTGCACAATCCGCAGAAGGTCGAGGTCTCCCGCCCCGCCACCACCGCCGTGACCGTGACGCAGGCCCAGGTGCCCGCCGGACGCGAGGCGCACGAAAAGCGCGAATTGCTGCGCCGCCTGCTGCGCGAGGCCAAGGATCTCAAGAACGCGATCATCTTCTGCAATCGCAAGCGCGAGGTCGCGATCGTTCACAAATCGCTTCAGAAGCACGGCTTCAGCGTCGGCGCCCTCCACGGCGACATGGACCAGCCGGCCCGCATGGCCGCGCTCGACCAGTTCCGCAAGGGTGAGCTGCCGCTCCTCGTCGCCTCCGACGTTGCCGCCCGCGGCCTCGACATTCCCGAGGTCAGCCACGTCTTCAATTTCGACGTCCCCCATCACGCCGACGACTACGTCCACCGCATCGGCCGCACCGGCCGCGCCGGCCGCACCGGCACCGCGATCTCGATCGTGACGCCGCTCGACCAGAAGTCGATGGCCGCGATCGAGAAGCTGATCGGCCAGAGCATTCCGCGCGCCGAAGGCGACTACGAAGTCCACGCCGAAGCCGGCGATGCGGCCGAGCGTCCGCGCGAGCAGCGCGGCCGTGAGCGGTCGCGCGGCGGACGCGGCAAGCCGCAACGCGGCGAGCGGCGCGGTCACGACCGTGAGCGCAGCCACGAGCCGCGCGAAGCGCGTGGCGAGGCACGGCCCGCCGCCGAGGCGAGGCCTGCACGCGAGGCAAGGCCCCCGCGCGAACCCAGGCAATCATCCGAGCCGCGCCATGGCGCGCGGGCCCAGGCCAACAATTCACACGTGCCGTCGATAGGCCGTCCCGAGCCGCGCCGCCAGCGTGAGGTCGACACAGAGCCGGGCGATCACTCGCACCTGCCGGCGTTCCTGTTGCGGCCGGTTCGTTCCCCCGCCGGCGCCTGAAGCGCGACGCGCTTCAGGCCGGTTGAGACAGACTGCCGCACAATTTTTCAGACGCATTCGTGAACGTATATTTACGGGGCGTTCACGATCGTCCGTTAGCCTACGAACATAATTTAAGCATTACTGCGGTCGAGGGCGCACCGACCGCTGTGGGGTATGTTCCGTGGTCAAGGTTCTCGACGAACACGAACGCACGATGGCGTTCGCCGAAGTGGCACTCGGTCAGATCCGCTCGCTCCGCCAAACCGCAATCCCCCGCAATTACGAGATCTGGTACGTCTACGCCACGGGCTACAACGCACCGCTCAACAAGATCGTCAACGAGACGCTGGCCCGCCACGGCAAGCTGACCGAAGCCGATCTCGAGCAGATCTACGAGACCTATCTCTCCCACATCAAGACCACCGACCGCATCGACAAGGTCGGCGCGCGCGTCATCGGCGAGATCGACGACGTGATGCGGGTGCTCAGCGACGCGCTCGGGATGGCCGGCTCCTACGATGCCAGCCTGTCGGGCGCGTCCGAGAAACTCTCGTCGGCCAAGAGCCGTGAGCAGATCAAGGCGATCGTCGAGTCGCTGATGCGCTCGACCAACGAGATGCGCGAGACCAACAAGGCGCTGGAAGATCGCCTCACACTGTCCAAGACCGAGATCAGCAATCTCCAGCAGAGCCTCGAGGCGATCCGCGCCGAGAGCCTGACCGACCCGCTCACGGGCCTCGGCAACCGCAAATATTTCGATCGCATGATCGGCATGGCCGTGCAGAACGCGCTCGCCTCGGGCGAGCCGCTGTCGCTGCTGCTGTTCGACATCGACCACTTCAAGTCGTTCAACGATTCCTATGGCCATCTCACCGGCGACCAGGTGCTGCGGCTCGTCGGGCTGTCGCTGAAGCAGACCATCAAGGGCCAGGACATCACCGCGCGCTACGGCGGCGAGGAGTTCGCGGTGGTGCTGCCCAACACCGCGCTGCGCCAGGCCCTCACCGTCGCCGATCACATCCGCCGCGCGGTGATGGCGAAGGAGTTGAAGAAGAAGTCGACCGGCGAGATTCTCGGCCGCGTCACCATCTCGGTCGGCGTCTCCATGCTCAAGCAGGGCGACGACACCGACGCGCTGATCGAGCGTGCGGACGCCTGCCTCTACGCCGCCAAGCGCAACGGCCGCAACCGCGTGATCTGCGAAGCCGATCCGGAATTCGCGGTCGAGAGCCACAGCCGGGTGGCGTGAGGCTTTCATCAACTGCCGTAGGGTGGGCAAAGGCGCATAGCGCCGTGCCCACCAGCAATGCTTCCGACGGCTCCATGTCCGTTGGTGGGCACGCTTCGCTTTGCCCACCCTACGGCACCGTCGCTTGACTTCTTCGGTGGCAAACAACATTTGACGCGACAACATTGGCCGCCTGCACCCGAGCCCGCAAAGGACTTGTCGTCGTGCCCAATCCCCATGATTTTCACACGCCGCAACCGTCCTACAGCAAGGACGACCTGCTGAGGTCGAGCGAAGGCGGCTATTTCGGCCCCGGCAATGCGCAATTGCCGGCACCGCCGATGCTGATGATGGACCGCATCACCGAGATCAGCCTCGACGGCGGCGAGTTCGGTAAAGGCCATATCGTCGGCGAACTCGATATCGCGCCCGGCCACTGGTTCTTCGATTGCCATTATCTCGGCGACGCGATGATGCCGCCCTCTCTGGGGCTCGACGCCATGTGGCAGATGATCGGCTATTGGCTCGGCTGGTCAGGCTCGCCGGGCAAGGGCCGCGCCATCGGCGTCGGCGACGTGGAGTGCACGGGCGAAATCACACCAAACGCAAAACGCGTGCGCTACGAGGTCGCCATGCGCATGGTCCGGCGCGGCAAGCTGGTGCTCGGGATCGCCGACGGCCGCGTGCTTGCGGACGGCGTCTGCGTCTTCACCGCCAAGGACATGAGGGTCGGCCTGACAAAGGCCGCGGACTAGTTCTCAGGTCCCGTAGGGTGGGCAAAGGCGCATCGCGCCGTGCCCACGACTTCTCGCGATGACAATCCTAATCGTGGGCACGCTTCCGCCTTCGCTCTGCGAGCTCCGACGGACGAGCCGCTTTGCCCACCCTACCGCACCGTCTTCTTGGCTGCCTTGTGGGCCGACCGCTTCTTCGCTGCGGCTTTCTTTGGCGCGACCTTCTTCGCAGGCTTCTTCGCCGCCGCCTTCTTCGCCTTCGGCCGCTTCTTCACCTTGGCGCGCTGCGCGGCGGCGAGCGCCGCCCTCGCCCATTGTGCCAGCTCTGCGGAATCGTCGAACAGGCGCGCCGGCAGTTCCCAGTAGGAGTTGACCACCACGGTCTTGGCGCGGGTCGAATACTGGAACGGCTTTGAGCCTTCGGCCTCGAAGTCCGGGATGGTCACCTCGTCGGCGCGCAAGAACAGGCCGGCACGTAGAGACAGAGCAAAGTTGGTGCCGTCGGCGGAGATGCCGTAGCCGGAGAACATCTTTCGGATGGTGACGGGGCCGAAATCGGCGAACAGGTCGATCAGGAATTCACGGTCCATGGGCACGCTCTCTCGTGCCCCGGACGCAGCGCAGCGTGCAACGGTGCGCTGCTGAGCCGGGGCCCAGCCTTTGCACCGATGACTATAGCGTGGGTCCCGGCTCTGCGCAGCAGCGCAAGGGCGCTGCAGCGCGTCCGGGACACGAGGGTATTGGGAAGAAACTACCCGTCGATCTTGGCCGGCCGCAGCTCGACCGACTCGCCGCAGCCGCAGGCGGAGACCTGGTTGGGATTGTTGAAGACGAACTGGGCCTGCATCTTGTCGGCCTTGTAGTCCATCTCGGTGCCGAGCAGGAACAGCACGGCCTTGGGATCGACCAGGATCTTGACGCCCTTGTCCTCGACGACCTCGTCGGTCGGGCGGATCTCGTGGGCGTATTCGACCGTGTAGGACTGACCGGCGCAGCCGCCGTTCTTCACGCCGACGCGCAAGCCCACGATCTCCGAGTCCGCACGTTGGGTCAGCTCGGTGATGCGCTGGGCGGCGGCATCCGTCAGCCGCATCACCTGCGGGCGCGGCCGCCGGGGTTTTGGTGAGGATGCTGGTGTTGCCTGGGTCATATTATTTATGTGGTCCGTTCCAGAACGAATTCAATGCGCGTTGAGACCGTCACCACATGTTGAGCACGAGGCGGGCCTCGTCGCTCATGCGCTCGGGCGACCACGGCGGTTCCCAGACCACCTTGACGTCGACCACGCCGACGCCGGGGACGCTGGCGACCGCGTTCTCGACCATGGTCGGCAGCTCGCCGGCGGCCGGACAGTTCGGCGTCGTCAGCGTCATCTGGACATCGACGGAGCGGTCGTCCTTGATCTCGACCTTGTAGATCAGGCCGAGCTCGTAGATGTCGGCGGGGATTTCCGGGTCGAACACGGTCTTGAGTCCGGCGATGATCTCGCGGGTCAGCCGCTCGGTCTCCTCCGGCGGCAACGCCGAATGGGTCTCCATCGGATTGGCTTTGATTTCGGCCGTGTCACTCATGCGAACAAATCCCGCGCCTTCAGCAGCGCCTGTGCCAGATGATCGACTTCTTCCCGCGTATTATACATGCCGAACGAAGCCCGGCACGTCGCGGTCACGTTGAACCGCTCTAAAAGCGGCATCACGCAATGCGTGCCGGCGCGCACCGCGATGCCCTGGCGGTCGATCACGGTGGCGACGTCGTGGGCATGGGCGCCCTTGAGCTCGAAGGAGATCACCGGGCCCTTGCCGCGCGCCGTGCCGATCAGCCGCAGCGAGTTGATCTCGCGCAAGCGATCCTGGGCATAGGTGGTGAGATCGTGCTCGTGCGCTGCGATGCGCTCCTTGCCGATCGAATTGACGTAGTCGATCGCGGCACCAAGGCCGACCGCCTCGACGATCGCGGGCGTGCCCGCCTCGAATTTGTGCGGGGGATCGCCATAGGTGACGACCTCGCGCGAGACCTCGCGGATCATCTCGCCGCCGCCGTTGAAGGGGCGCATCGCGACGAGGTGGTCGTACTTGGCCCAGAGCACGCCGATGCCGGTCGGACCATAAACCTTGTGGCCGGTGAAGACGTAGAAGTCGCAGCCGATGTCCTGGACGTCGACTGGCAGATGCACCGCGCCCTGGCTGCCGTCGACCAGCACGGGGATGCCGCGGGCATGCGCGATTTTGACGACGTCCTTGACCGGCACGATGGTGCCGAGCGCGTTCGACATCTGCGTGATCGCGACCAGCTTGGTCTTCGATGTCAGCAGCTTCTCGAACTCGTCGATGAGGAAATTGCCCTCGTCGTCGACCGGCGCCCACTTGATCACCGCACCCTGGCGCTCCCTGAGGAAATGCCACGGCACGATGTTGGAGTGGTGCTCCATGATCGAGATGACGATCTCGTCGCCGTCCTTGATATTCGGCCCGCCCCAGGACGAGGCCACCAGATTGATCGCCTCGGTCGCGTTGCGGGTGAAGATCACTTCCTCGGTACGGGCAGCATTGATGAACTGCGCGACTTTGGTGCGGCCGCCCTCATAGGCTTCGGTCGCGGCATTGGCGAGGTAGTGCAGGCCGCGATGCACGTTGGCGTATTCGGACTGATAAGCCTGCGTCATACGCTCGAGCACGGCGCTCGGCTTCTGCGCGGAGGCGGCGTTGTCGAGATAGACCAGCTTCTTGCCGTAGACCTGCATGGCGAGCGCCGGAAAGTCCTGGCGCACGCGCGCAACGTCATAGGCGCCGTTCTTGACTGCCGGATGCGTGCTCATGACCGACGCTCCAGCCAACGCTCGGCGATGCCGATCACGTGCTCGCGCAAACCGTCATCGGCGATCTGCTCGATCGCCTCGCCCACGAAGGCCTGGATCAGCAGCGCCTGGGCCTGCTTCTCCGGCAGGCCGCGCGCCTTCAGATAGAACAAGAGGCTGTCGTCCAGCGCGCCGGCGGTGGCGCCGTGGCCGCAGGAGACGTCGTCGGCAAAGATTTCCAGCTCGGGCTTGTTGTCGGCCTCGGCCTCGTCCGAGAGCAGCAGCGCACGCGTCATCATCTTGCCGTCGGTCTTCTGCGCGTCGGGGCGGACGATGATGCGGCCCTGGAACACCGAATGGGCGCGATCGTCGATCACGGCGCGGAAGACCTCGCGGCTGACGCAGTTCGGCACGGCGTGGTCGACGACCAGCGTGGTGTCGCCATGCTCGGTCTTCTGCAGCAGGTTGACGCCGTTGGCCAAGAGCTCGCTGCCCTCGCCCGAGAGCATAATGAAGCCTTGCAGGCGACTGACCGCCGCACCGGTCGTCATGTTGAAGAAGTTGAGCTTCACATTGGCGCCGACGGTGACGAATTGCGACGAGACGTTCACCGCGTCGGGCGCATCGTCCATCAGGCGGATATGCGCGATATCGGCGTCGTCACCGACCCAGAGGACCACCGCGTCGTTGACCTGATAGCCGCCGGCCTTTCCGGCTGCGACGAAGCTCTCTACGACAGTGGCACGCACCCCTTTGCCAATCCGCAGATGCGAGCGGGTAAAGGCGGACGCACCAGCCGCGGTCGCAACATGGATGACCTGGATCGGCGCGGACAAATGGGTGCCGTCAGCCACTGAGACCACGACGCCGTCGGTCGCCATGGCCGCATTGAGCGAGATGACCGCATCGGTCGACGCAGTCTGGAGGAGGTCGCCAGCGGCGGGATTGGCCTCGTTCGCCAGGACCTCGCGCAGCGTCTTGACGCTGACCTCGGCGGCAAGCGCCTTCACGTCGGAGAGATCGGCCGCGAACACGCCGTCGACCAGCACCAGCTTGCGGGCGCCCGCGATCGCATTCGCCTTCACGGCCTCCGCGGCGCGCTTCAGCGCGGCTGCATCGGGGCTGGCTGCCAGCGGCAACACCTCGCCGACCAGCGCGCGCAGATCGGTGTATTTCCATTCCTCGATCCGGCGGTGCGGCAGGCCGAGACGCTCATAGGTCTCGAACGCCTCGCGGCGCACTGCTGCCACGGCCGGCGAACCCGGCAGGCGGCCTTCAGCGCTGGCGAAGAGATCGCTCACCGCGCGGCCGTTCCCGGTCTTTGCCACTGCAACGTTCATCGCAAAATTCCTTACGCGGCATCCTCGAACTGGGCGTAGCCGGACGCTTCCAGCTCCAGCGCCAGATCCTTGCCGCCGCTCTTCACGACGCGGCCCTTCGACATCACGTGCACAAAATCAGGCACGATGTAGTTCAGCAGCCGCTGATAGTGGGTGATGACGACCATCGCGCGCCCCGGCGAGCGCAGCGCGTTGACGCCGTCGGCTGCAATGCGCAGCGCGTCGATGTCGAGGCCGGAATCCATCTCGTCGAGGATGCACAGGCTGGGCTCGAACAGCGCCATCTGCAGCACCTCGTTGCGCTTCTTCTCGCCGCCGGAGAAGCCGACATTGACGCCGCGCTTGAGCATGTCCTGCGGGATGTTCAGCGACTTCGAGACTTCGCGGACCTTCTTCAGGAAGTCCGGCGTCGAATATTCGCTCTCGCCGCGCGCCTTGCGCTGCGCGTTCAGCGCGGTGCGCAGGAAGGTCATGGTGGCGACGCCGGGAATCTCGACCGGATACTGGAACGCCAGGAACACGCCCTTGGCGGCGCGCTCGTCCGGGTCCATCTCCAGGAGGTCCTCACCCTTGAACAGGATCTGGCCATCGGTGACCTCATAGCCGGGCTTGCCGGCGATGACGTGCGAGAGCGTCGACTTGCCGGAGCCGTTCGGCCCCATGATCGCGTGCACCTCGCCCTCGTTTACGGTCAGCGTCAGCCCGTGGAGGATCTCACGCTCCTCGACACGAACCTTCAGGTCTTTCACTTCAAGCAAAGCCATCTTGGTATCCAGTCTATTCAATTGATGTTGGAGCGCCGGAGCGCGCCGCGAGGGCCAGCGATCAGCCGACCGACCCTTCAAGCGAGATCGAGATCAGCTTCTGCGCTTCCACCGCGAATTCCATCGGCAGTTGCTGCAGCACGTCCTTGACGAAGCCGTTGACGACGAGGCCGACAGCTTCTTCCTGGCTGAGGCCGCGCTGGATGCAGTAGAACAGCACGTCCTCGGAGATCTTCGAGGTCGTCGCCTCGTGCTCGAACGTCGCGGACGAGTTCTTGGCCTCGATGTACGGCACGGTGTGCGCGCCGCATTTGTCGCCGATCAGCAGCGAGTCGCAGGCGGTGAAGTTGCGCGCGCCGGTGGCTTTCCGGTGCGCCGTGACGAGACCGCGATAGGTGTTCTGCGACTTGCCGGCGGCGATGCCCTTGGAGATGATGCGGCTCGACGTGTTCTTGCCGAGATGGATCATCTTGGTGCCGCTATCGACCTGCTGGAAGCCGTTCGAGATCGCGATCGAGTAGAACTCGCCGCGCGAGTTGTCGCCGCGGAGAATGCAGCTCGGATATTTCCAGGTGATCGCTGAACCGGTCTCGACCTGGGTCCAGGAGATCTTGGAGTTGGCGCCGCGGCAGTCGCCACGCTTGGTGACGAAATTGTAGATGCCGCCCTTGCCTTCCGAATTGCCCGGGTACCAGTTCTGCACCGTCGAATATTTGATCTCGGCGTCATCGAGCGCGACGAGCTCGACCACGGCGGCGTGCAGCTGATTCTCGTCGCGCTGCGGCGCGGTGCAGCCTTCGAGATAGGAGACGTAGGAGCCCTTGTCGGCGATGATCAGCGTACGCTCGAACTGGCCGGTGTTGCGCTCGTTGATGCGAAAATAGGTCGACAGCTCCATCGGACAGCGCACGCCCGGCGGCACGTAGACGAACGAGCCGTCGGAGAACACCGCCGAGTTCAGCGTCGCATAGAAATTGTCCGAGGTCGGAACCACCGAGCCCAGATACTTCTGCACCAGCTCAGGGTGCTCGCGGATCGCCTCCGAGATCGGCATGAAGATCACGCCGGCCTTCTTCAGCTCGGCCTTGAACGTGGTCGCAACCGAGACCGAATCGAAGACGGCATCGACCGCGATCTTGCGGCGCGCCGGATCCTCCTCGCCGACCTTCGGCTCGACGCCTTCGAGCATGGCGACTTCCCGCAAGGGGATGCCGAGCTTCTCGTAGGTCTTCAGGATCTCGGGATCGATCTCATCGAGCGAGGTGACCGACTTTTTCGGCTTCGGCGCCGCGTAGTAATAGAGATCCTGGAAGTCGATCTTGGGATAGTCAACGCGGGCCCAGGTCGGCTCGGTCATGGTCAGCCAACGGCGATACGCCTCGAGCCGCCACTGGAGCATCCAGGCGGGTTCGTTCTTTTTCTGCGAGATGAATTTTACGATCTCTTCCGACAGCCCCTTGGGGGCCTTCTCGGAGTCGATCAGGGTCTCAAACCCATAACGATACTGGTCGACGTCGATGCGCTTCACGCGCTCGACCGTCTCTTGTACGGCTGGCATTCCATCCTCCGCTCGCGGTTTCAAGGACCGCGGTGGATCAAACTCGGACGAGTATTACGATGTTTCTGGGCGGAAAGCACGTGCTTAGAACCGTTCAAGCCGTGTTTCGTCACCTTATCCCTTAAGTAGGGTATTACCGAGCTTTCGCCAAGCCTCTAACGCCCTATTGATATCCTCGGGTTCCGTGGACCAGCCCAGACTGAGGCGCACTGCTCCCTGCGCCGTCGCGGGGTCGTACCCCATGGCCGACAGCACGTGGGACGGCTGGACCTTGCCCGAGGAGCAGGCCGAGCCGGAAGACACCGCGACCCCTTCGAGGTCGAAGCCGATCACGGCGGTCTCGGCCTTGAGACCGGTCGCGGTGAACAAAGTGGTATTCGGCAACCGCGCCACGTCGCCCGAGAAAACCGTCGCCCCGGCGATCGCCCCGATGCCGTTTTCCAAGCGATCTCTGAGGGTTGCCATCCGCTCCGCATCCTCCGGCAGAGCCTGAAGCGCGGCCTTCACGGCAGCGCCGAAGCCGGCGATACCCGCGACATTCTCGGTTCCGGCGCGGCGGCTGAGCTCCTGCCCGCCCCCTCGCAGCAACGGCTCCAGTCCTGCAATCCCCTCCGCCACGACCAGCGCGCCGACGCCCTTGGGGCCGCCGATCTTGTGCGCAGAAAAGGTCGCAAGGTCCGCGCCTACCTGGTTAATATTAAACGTGATTTTGCCGAGCGCCTGGATCGCATCGACGTGCAGGAGCCCGCCCGCCTCGTGAACGATCCGTGCCGCCTCGGCGACCGGCTGGAGCGCGCCGGTCTCATTGTTGGCCGCCATGATCGAGACCAGCGCAGGCGGTCCGTTCATGAGCTGCGACTTCAGATGGTCGAGGTCGACCACGCCGGCGCGCGTAACCTGAATCTGGCCAATCCTGTCCGCGGGGAACCGGCCGCCTGACAGCACCGAGGCGTGCTCAACGGCAGAGACCAGCAGCCGCTCGACGGGACGACCGGCCGGTCCCCGCAGTCCGGGCGACAGCGCCAGCGCATTGGCCTCGGTTCCAGCGGAGGTGAAGACGACATTGCGCGGCACCCCACCGACCGCAGCCGCGAGCGCGGCGCGGGCGTCCTCGACCAGCCGCCGCGCCTCCCGCCCTTCAGCATGCACCGAGGATGGATTGCCGACGAGATCATACGCCGCGATCATCGCAGCCCGCGCCTCGGGGCGCAGCGGCGTGGTCGCATTCCAATCGAGATAAACGCGGCTCGGCATGGCGCCCTCTTAGCACCTTTTGCCTTCGCGCCAATCGGCCCCCGGCGCGCATCAGGCCGGCTGCCGCTGCGCGATCCTGCCCGACGATCGGGCCTCCATCCGCAGCCCGAACAGCGGCCGCAGCCATGCGATCCGCCGCGCGACCTCATAGGTGACGATACAAGTGAGCGCGGTGCCCGATATCACTAGGGCGGCCTCGCTTCCGGCCGACAGGCCGCTGCCCCGCAGCGCGTGCGCGATCACAATGATCGCGGTCTGATGCACGATGTAATAGGGAAAGATCGCATCGGTGAGATAGCGGCGCACGGGACCGTCTGCCGTCATCAAATGGCGCCGCGCAAAGCCGAGCACAGCGGCCATCGCGGCCCATTGGTAACAGCCATAGACCGAGCCTGCGAACCATCTCAGCATCGGCGACCGCGGAAACAAGCCGGCATAAACGAGGATGAAGGCGGCAAAGCAAGCGACCGCCATTGCCAGCGCCACCCAGCGCTGACGCTCGATATCGCGCCAGACACTTTCCTGGCGCGCAAGCAGGAAGCCGATCAGGAACGCGGTCGCATAGTCCGCATGGTTGTACCAATCGCCGAACAGCGCATGCGTCGACGGAAAGGTCGGGAACAGAAACAGCCGCCAGGCCGCGAACAGCAGGCACGGCAGCACCAGCAGCCGCGGTCCAACGAGCACGCGCCCCAGCCTCTCACCAACCCAGTCTGCGCCAGCCGGCCACAACGCCAGCACGCCAGCCAAGGCCATTGTGTAAACCCAGAGATAAACCACGAACCAAAGGTGGTTCCAGGTCGGCTGCACGATGCAGGGAGTCGGGCAGAACTGCGCGCTGAACGCCAGGTAGTGCTGGACGTAGAAATCGGCAAAACCTTGGAGATAGGAACTTTGGGGGTAGCCGAGGCTCTCGACAATCTGGAGATAGGACTGCGGCGGCACGATCACGAGCATGCCGAAGGCCAGTGGGATCAAGAGCCGCGCCGATCGAGCGCGGGCGAAGGCCGCGAGCTGGTACTTTCCCAGCATGAAGCGGCTGGCGACGCCGGAGACCAGGAACAGCAGCGACAGCCGCCAGGGATTGAGGAGCAGCATCACCGGCTCGAGCCAGACCAGCCGATGCACGCTCTTGATGTGAAATCCCCAGGACACGTAGAGCATGCCGACATGGTAGAAGATCAGGAGCCCGAAGGCTAAAATCCGCACCCAATCCAGGTCGATGCGTCGTTCCTGGGCTGCAAATTGCTGCGGTGTTGACATGGTTCTCTGCTCCCTGACGGCACGACAAACCCGGTTTTCGGGCCATGGCTGAGAGCCAAAATGCTCCTGATACGGAGCGCGTCGAGACGGCTTGGGATCAGGACCGGGCGCGCGGGGACGAGGCGTCGGCCGCTGGGACGAGCGGTTGGCGCGGCGTGATCAGTCGTGGCGACTGGACGATGTTCGGAGCGATCGCGGCGGTTGCGCTCGCCATTGGAATCGTCAATGCGCTCTCCGGCGCGCAGGACGCCGCCTGGCGCGGCGACCGCTCCGATGTCGGCCGGCGGCTGTTCTGGGAGCTGTCGAGCATCATCGTCATCCTGCTGCTGGTGCCAATCCTGATTTTGGCCGTCCGGCGCATGCGGCATACACCAAGCCTGGTAGCACGTGCTGGAATCGGGGCGATCGCCCTGCTCGGCTTCTCCGCCATCCACATCGCCGGCATGGTGTGGATCCGGAAACTGGCGCTCTGGCTCGCGGGAAGTGCCTACGACTTCCATTTCTCGCTCGCGACGGTCCTGTACGAGTTCCGCAAGGATGCCGTGACCGTTATCCTGCTTGGCGCCACGCTATGGCTGATCGAAAGCCGGCGCGAGTTCAGGAAGGCCGCACTCGCGGCCGCATCCATGCAGGCCGCTCCGCCGGAGCACCCCTCCTCCGATCTGATCTGGCTTCGGGACGGTACAAGCCGCATTCGCGTCGCCCCTCGCGACATCCTGTGGGTCGCCTCCGCCGGCAACTACATCGAATACAGCCTCGCCGACGGAACGCAGCACCTGATCCGCGGCACGCTTGCGGCGACCGAAAGCGATCTGGCCCGCTTCGCCATCGTGCGCGTTCACCGAACCAGGCTTGCCAATCTGGGCCGGGTGAGCGGTGTGGAGTTCAAGCCGTCAGGAGATTTCGAGCTCACATTCGACAACGGGCAGACGCTTGGCGGCAGCCGCCGCTACCGCCCCTCGGTCGCCGCGCTCGGAGGCCGCACCGCCCCTGCGTGAATCATTCCCGCGCCATCAACCGATAAAGCGTCGTTGTTTCAAATGGTTACGGCACAGCATACGCGCCGGGCAGCGGCGAGCGAGCCGGCACGTGACACCGGAATGACCCGCTAAGGTCTTGAGCACATTGAGAGATGTCGAAGATGCTTGCTTTTTGCCCCTCGGCCCATGTTAGAACGCGGCCGTCAAGTCACCGCGCGCCGTTTGCGCATCACCGCGAGGCGCACGCCTTCTCACCCTTCATTCGCGCTTTCGTCGGCATCCGCCGATGAAGCCACAATCGGTTGATTGCCGAGGATCCTCGCTCAAGCACATCAATCAAGAGACCATCGATGCCTGAAGTCATTTTCGCCGGCCCCGCCGGCCGTCTCGAAGGCCGCTATCACCCGGCCAAGCAGAAGAACGCGCCGATCGCGATGATCCTGCATCCGCATCCGCAGTTCCACGGCACGATGAACCATCAGATCGTGTACCAGTGCTACTACGCCTTCGCCCATCGCGGCTTCTCGGTGCTGCGCTTCAATTTCCGCGGCGTCGGTCGCAGCCAGGGCTCGTTCGACCACGGCACCGGCGAATTGTCGGATGCGGCGGCCGCGCTCGACTGGGCGCAGACCATCAACCCCGAGGCGCGCGCCTGCTGGGTCGCCGGCTTCTCCTTCGGCGCCTGGATCGGCATGCAGCTGCTGATGCGCCGTCCCGAGGTCGAGGGCTTCATCTCGATCGCGCCGCCGGCCAATCTCTACGACTTCTCGTTCCTTGCGCCCTGCCCGTCCTCTGGGCTCATCGTGCATGGCGAGAAGGACGCGGTGGTGCCGCCGAAGGACGTCAACACGCTGGTCGAGAAGCTGAAGACGCAGAAGGGCATCGTGATCGACCAGCAGGTCATCCCCGGCGCCAACCACTTCTTCGACGCCAAGCTCGAGCCGCTGATGGAAACCATCACGGCGTATCTGGACATGCGCTTGGCGAACGTGCGCTAAGCCAGCTTCAGTGCGACGATTCCCATCAAGACGAGCGCGATGCCGGCAAGCTTCATCGCGCTCAAGGTCTCGCCGAACAGCACGACGCCCATGACGAAGGTGCCGGCAGCTCCAATGCCGGTCCACACCGAATAGGCGACGCCGACCTCGAGCACCTTCAGCGCCCGTCCGAGCAGGAAGACGAAGGCCGCGAGCAGCATCAGCGAGACGATGCTCCAGCCTACACGCGTGTAGCCCTCAGCGTATTTCATCGAGATCGCCCAGCCGACATCGAGCGCGCCGGCGACCACCAGCATCAGCCAGGCCAAGGATTGCGACATGACGTACGCTCAGGCCGCGAGCTTGAGCAGATGCGCGTCGTGGCGAACGAGGAAGGCGCGCAGCAATTGCGGATAGTCCGCGCCGACCGCGGTGCTCACGCTCGGGCGTTTCGCGAGCGCTGTCCGCCACGCCCGCACCTTCGGCACATCGCGGAAGATGCCGTGCTCGGTCAGTTCGTCGAACAGGTCGAAATAGCGGAAGATCGGTGCGAACACGGCATCGACCAGGCTGAACGCCTCGCCCGCGAAATAAGGCCCAGCGCCAAACGCCGCTTCGACACGCGCGAATTTTGCCGCAAGCGCCTGGCGCTTGCTGTCGAACGTCGCCGGATCGGTCGTCGTCTCCAGTCCCCAGACATCGCCGAGGATCGCCGAGCCGAACTCCATCCAGGCACGGTGCTCCGCCCGTCTCAAGGCATCCTCCGGATGCAGCTTCGCACCGGCTTGCGTCTCCGCGATGTATTCGCAGATCACGTTGCTCTCGAACAGCGCGACCTCGCCCTGCTCCGTCGTCACGACCAGCACCGGCACCTTGCCGAGCGGCGACAGTTTGAGAAACCAGTCGGGTTTGTTGGCGAGATCGATGTCGACCCGCTCGAACGGCACGCCCTTCTCTTTCAGCGCGATCACGGCACGCTGCACATAAGGGCAAAGCTTGTGGCTGATGAGTTTCAGTGAAGCGGTCATGGCGGCGATCCCGGCGGTTCGATGCAACTGCATCTAATATAGATGCATCTGCATTTACTCGTCAAGATCCATGCACCTGCATCAACCCGCCTCGCCCTCAGGGCCGCGCGATCACCCCGCCGGTCATCGGCATCGGTACGCCCGTGGTGGCCGGATAGGACAGCGGCAGCCCCTTCAGACCGCGGGCGGCAAGGAAGCCGAAGGCCTGCGCCTCGATGGCGTCAGAGGCCCATCCGAGGGTCTCGGCGGCCTCGACGGTGGCCGAGCCCACGCGGTCCCTAAGCATGCGCAGCATGGTGAGGTTGCGGGCGCCGCCGCCGCAGACGATCCAGCTCCGGGGCCGCCGCGGCAGCAGCGGGATGACCCGGGCGATCGCAGCAGCGGTGAAGGCCGTGAGCGTGGCCGCACCGTCCGCCGGCGCCACGTCGCCGAGCTTGAGCGCGGCAAAGTCATTGCGGTCGAGCGATTTCGGCGGCGGGCTTGCGAAGAACGGCAATTCCAGCGCACGCTCGATCCAGCCTTCATCCGCCTTGCCAAGCGCTGCGAACTTGCCCTCCGCGTCGAACGCCTGGTTCATGGTGCGGTACATGAAGTCGTCGAGCAGCGCATTGCCCGGCCCGGTGTCGCAGGCGATCAGCGTGTCGTTGCCGTCGATATAGGTGATGTTGGAGACGCCGCCGATATTGACCACGACGATCGGCCCCTCGCGCTCCAGCGAATTGGCCAGCGCCCGGTGGTAGACGGGTACGAGCGGCGCGCCCTGCCCGCCGGCCTCGACGTCGGCGGCGCGGAAGTCGTGCATGACAGGAATATGGATCACCCTGGCGAGCGCCGGCGCATCGCCGATCTGTACCGTCAGCCGCTTCTCGGGGCGATGCAGCACGGTCTGGCCATGGAAGCCGACGATGTCGATGTCCTCCGGCCTCATCCGGTTCTGGGCGACGAAGGCGGCGACCGCCTCGGCATGGGCCAGCGTCACCGCGCGCTCGGCCTCGGCCAGAACGCCGGGCCGGGCATCGCGCTGCGACAGATGTACCGCCTCGGAGAGCGCCAGGCGCAGCAAGTTGCGCTCGGCGGGGCTATAGGGTCGGTAGCCGGACGGCCCGAACGCCTTCACCTGCTTCCCGTCGGTTTCGATCAGCGCGACGTCCACCCCGTCCAGCGAGGTGCCGCTCATCAAACCGAGTGCCGTCAACATCATGGATCAGCGTCCTCAACAGACCCCCTCCGGCATGCCGATCTTGTGCCAGAGGGACACATCTTATAATGCCACAGCGCCAGGTGGCGGGCAGCAACCGAGTTCCCACTAAAGACCCTTAAATTGCTCCCAAAACAGTAAACCAAGAATTGTCAGGCACGCCGACAGATGACTGCATTTAAATCGGATTTCCTCAACACCCTGCAGGAACGTGGTTTCATCCACCAATGCTCCGATTTCGAGGGGCTGGACGCGCTCGCCGCCAAGGGCGAGGCGACCGCCTATGTCGGCTATGATTGCACTGCCCGCTCGCTGCACATCGGCAATTACCTGACCATGATGATGCTGCACTGGCTGCAGCAGTCCGGCAACAAGCCGATCACGCTGATGGGCGGCGGCACCACCATGGTCGGCGATCCCTCCGGCAAGGACGAGACGCGGGCGATGCGCACCATCGCCGAGATCGAGGCCAACAAGGAATCGATCCGCGGCGTGTTCGCAAAGGTGCTCCACTATGGCGACGGCAAGAGCGACGCCATCATGCTCGACAATGCGGAGTGGCTGACCAAGCTGAACTGGATCGAGATGCTGCGCGACGTCGGCCGGCACTTCTCGGTCAACCGCATGCTGACCATGGACTCCGTGCGCCTGCGTCTCGAGCGCGAGCAGGAGATGAGCTTCATCGAGTTCAACTACATGGTCTGCCAGGCCTACGACTTCGTCGAGCTCGCCAAGCGTACCGGCTGCAAGTTGCAGATGGGCGGCTCCGACCAGTGGGGCAACATCATCATGGGCGTCGATCTCGGTCGCCGCATGGGCACCCATCAGCTGTTCGCGCTGACGACGCCGCTGCTGACGACGGCGTCGGGCGCCAAGATGGGCAAGACCGCGCAAGGCGCGGTCTGGCTCAACGCCGACCAGTTCTCGCCTTACGATTTCTGGCAGTACTGGCGCAACACCGAGGATGCCGACGTCGGCAAGTTCCTGAAGCTGTTCACGACGCTGCCGATAGCTGAGATCAAGAAGCTCGAGGCGCTCGGTGGCTCCGAGATCAACGAGGCCAAGAAGGTGCTCGCGACCGAGGCGACCGCGCTGCTGCACGGCCGCGACGCAGCAAACGAAGCAGCCGAAACCGCGCGCCGCACTTTCGAGGAAGGCGCGCTCGCAGAGAGTCTCCCGACCGTGGAAATTCCGCGCGGCGAACTCGACGCAGGGCTCGGCGTGCTCAACGCCTTCGTCAAGGCGGGCCTGGTCGCCTCCAATGGCGAGGCGCGGCGTCAGATCAAGGGCGGCGGCCTTCGCGTCAACGATGCGCCCGTCACCGACGAGAAGATGGCGCTCTCAGTGGCCAATCTGACGCCGGAAGGCGTGGTCAAGCTGTCCTTCGGCAAGAAGAAGCACGTCCTGATCAAGCCTGCATAGGCGTATGAGCTTTTGATGCTTGTCAGGGCGCGTCGATGCGCGCTCCCTGACGGGCAATGGACCAGAACACGCCCAGGGAGACGAACAAGAACGGCCTTGCGGCGACACCGCAAGGCGCCGTGCGCATCGCGCTCACCGTGCTTGCGCTCTGCTTCACGCTGGCCGTGCTGGGCCGCGGGCTCGGCGACAGCTTCACGGTGTTCCTGAAGCCGATCTCGGAAAGCTTTGGCTGGGACCGCGCGCAGATCGTCTCGGTCTATTCGCTCACCTGGCTCGCGAGCGGCCTCACCGCCCCCTTCGTCGGACGCCTGTTCGATCATTCCGGACCGCGCATCGTCTATGCACTCGGCCTGCTGCTGCTCGGCGCCGCCTTCCTGATCGCCGCGCACGCGCAGCATCTGTGGCAATTCCAGCTCTCGATCGGCCTCTGCGTCGGCATCGGCATCGCCTTCATCGGCATCGTGCCGAACTCGATCCTGCTCGGCCGCTGGTTCGGGCCGCGCCTGCCGACCGCGATGTCGGTGGTGTATTCGGCGATGGGCGGCGGCGTGCTGGCGCTGCTGCCGGCCTCGCAACTGCTGATCGATCACATCGGCTGGCGCGACACCTACCAACTGTTCGGCTTCGCCGCATTGGGCCTGCTGGTACCGCTCCTGCTCTTGCCGTGGCGCCTGTTCGCCGCGGGCTCGCCGCATGTCGTGAAGAGGACGGATCCTGATTTCGTCGACAACGGCTGGACGCTTCTCGGCGCGATGCGTCACCACGCCTTCTGGGCGCTGTTCTCGACCTTCTTCTTCACCGCCGTCGGCATGTATGCGATCGCAGCCCAGATTGTGGCCTATCTGATCGATGCCGGCTTTCCGCCGCTCCAGGCCGCGACCGCCTGGGGCTTCTCCGGCGTCGTGCTGGTGTTCGGGATGCTCGGCGTCTCCGCGCTCGATGGGCTGATCGGACGCCGGCCGTCCGTGCTGCTGAGCTACGCCATCTCGATCCTCGGTATCGTCCTGCTCTGGCTGCTGCAATATTCGCCGAACATTCTGCTGCTCACCGGCTTCGTCGTCTGCTTCGGCAGCATGATGGGCTCGCGCGGCCCGCTGATCAGCGCAACCGCGATGCGGATCTTCCAGGGCAAGCGCGTAGGCACCATCTACGGCACGATCTCGATCGGCAGTGGGCTCGGCTCGGCGTTCGGCTCCTGGAGCGGCGGCCTGATCCACGACGCGACCCACGGCTACAACGCACTGCTCGCCTTCGCACTTGCGAGCGTCGTCCTCGGAATGATTCCATTCCTGATTGTGCCCGCCTTGCGCCGATAGGTATCTCAGGGGTAACTTGATCGCATTCGCGCCACCGGAAAATTACGGACGGGACTGGTGCGAATACGCGCAAAAAATACGGGCTGCACGCGGCTGAAACCCCAGCCTGCGGTGTTATGTCCGACATGACAAAAATGTCAGCGCGGAATTTATCCTGGGTGGCTTGCGAGGAGGAACCGAATGCGGTCCAAGTCGCTAGATTGGATGGAGGGCAAAACCAATGGACTTTTCTTTTCTCTCTCGCTTTCAACCGGTTCTTCTGAGCCTGTTTCGCTTCATCACCGGCCTCTTGCTGTTCCAGTACGGCATCGCAAAGCTGTTCAAGTTCCCGCCTGTGCCGATGTTCGCAAAAGTCGAACTGATGTCACTCTACGGCGCGGCCGGGACGATCGAGCTGGTGGTTGGCGGGCTGTTGATGATCGGCCTGTTCTCGCGCCTCGCCGCTTTCATCCTCTCGGGTGAAATGGCCTTCGCCTACTTCATGGGTCACATGTTCAAGGGCGATGCGCCGGTGTTCCTGCCGCTGCTCAATGGCGGCACCGCAGCGATCCTGTTCTGCTTCGCCTGTCTCTACCTGTCGGCCGCCGGCGGCGGTCCGATCAGCGTCGATGCCGCGATGGGCAAGGAGAGCGGCGCAGCCGGCGGCGCGTTCGCCCGGCGCTGAGGCGCCCCCGGATCACTTCGCAAGCAACGCGGCACCGGCGGATTCGCCGGTGCCGCATCAACGCGCCCCCAGCACGTTCCAGATCAGAACGAGGGCCGCGACCAGCAGCACGGACATGATGATGCGATGAACGAATCGATTCATTGCCGGTCCTGCCCTGCTCCGTAGCTACCAGAATCCAACATCGATTTTCCCGGGCAGTCCGCATCGGCAGACGCCGAAACGCGGCGATTTGCCTGCAGAATTGTGCATCCGGCTGCGAACGGTGTTGCGCGCGGCAGCGCGCCGCACGCGTCCATTCATGATTGGTAAGAACTTCATGCTACCGACGCGAGCAATAACAACCATTTGTAGAGGCCGCGATGAAGCTGCTCAGCCATCTGAAGATCCGCACCAAGCTCGCCAGCATGGTCTGCCTCGCGGCGCTCACGGTGACGGCCATCATCGGCGTATCGGCCGTGCTCAGCAAGAGCCGCATGATGGAGGACCGCGTCCAGCAGATGCGGACCGCGGTGGAGCTGCTCTACAACTACGCACAATCGCTCCAGGACGAGGTTGCCGCCGGCAAGCTGACGCAGGCCGAGGCCAAGGCCCAGTTCCACCAGCGCGGCCGCCGCATGAGCTTCAACGGCGGGCAAGGCTACCCCGTCGTCTACAATCCCGACACCTCGCTGTTCGTGAACGGCGCCAACCAGCAGCTTGAAGGCAAGATCACCGGCGCGACCGACTCCAACGGCGTTCTCATCGCCGACGCCATCCTCAACGCGGCCAATCAGAATGCACAGGGCGGCGTGGCCTCCTATCTCTATCCCCGCCCCGGCCAAACCGAGCCCGTGCGCAAGACCGTGTTCACGCGCAAATTCGTCCCCTGGAACGTGACGATCAGCTACGGCCTTTACGTCGACGACATCGACGCCGACGTGCGCGCGCTGACGTTGGAGCTCGCTGCGATCGGCGTCGGCCTGATGCTGCTGATGGCGACGCTGTCCTGGCTGATTGCCCGCGATGTGCTCGGCGCGCTCGACCGCCAGAAGAACCGCATGCAGGCGATTTCCGAAGGCGCCATCGACAAGCCGGTCGAAGAGACCGACCGCGGCGACGAGATCGGCCGCATGGCAGAGACGCTCGAAGTCCTGCGTCAGACCGCGCTGACGGCCCGCAATCTGGAAGCCGAGCAGGTTGCCGCCAAGGCCCGCAGCGAGCAGGAGAAGCGCGAGGCCCTGATTGCGCTTGCCGACCGCTTCGATGCCTCCGTCGGCCAGCTCGTCGGCCTGATGGCCTCCGGCTCCGGCGAGCTTGAGACCACCGCCAAGTCGATGTCCTCGACCGCCGAAGGCACCAACCGCCGCGCCGCCGTGGTCGGCTCCGCCGCCACCGAAGCCAGCCAGCGCGTCCAGACCGTCGCCGCCGCCGCCGAGGAGCTCTCCTCCTCCATCACCGAGATCAGCCGCCAGGTCGCGCAATCGGCCGAAGTGACGGGGCGCGCCGTCGACAGCGCGCGCCGCACCGACACCATTGTGCGGGCGCTCTCGGACGGCGCCCAGCAGATCGAGCACGTCGCCGAGCTGATCTCCAGCATCGCAGCTCAGACCAACCTGCTCGCGCTCAAT
>NZ_LBIY01000080.1:0-118719 GCF_028128625.1 Bradyrhizobium sp. CCBAU 45389
GCGGTGAACATCAGCGGCGCCTGATTCAGCGACAGCGGGCGGTAGATGTCGCCCATCACCTTGCGGCCGCGCTCGTCCGAGGTGCCGACGACGACGCGATCGGGAAACTTGAAGTCGCGGATCGCCGCGCCCTCGCGTAGGAATTCGGGGTTGGAGGCGACCACGACGTCGGCCTTTGGATTGGTCTCGCGGATGATGCGCTCGACCTCGTCGCCGGTGCCCACGGGAACGGTCGACTTCGTCACCACGACGGTGAAGCCTTGAAGCGACTGCGCGATCTCTTTCGCGGCGGCGTAGACGTAGGACAGGTCGGCGTGACCGTCGCCGCGGCGCGAGGGCGTGCCGACCGCGATGAACACGGCGTCGGCATCCGCGACCGGCTTCGACAGATCAGTGGTGAAGTCGAGCCGCTTGGCCTTGACGTTGGTTGCGACCAGCTCGTCGAGGCCGGGCTCGTAGATCGGGATCTCGCCGCGGTGCAGGGCCGCGATCTTCTTCTCGTCCTTGTCGACGCAGGTGACGTCGTGACCGAAATCCGCAAAGCAGGCTCCGGACACCAGTCCCACATAGCCCGTTCCGATCATCGCGATTCGCATGAAAAACCCTGTTTTGGCTTGGTTAACGAAACCCCAATGCGGAGCGGTTTAGCATTTTCCGGCAGTGAGGGAACAGTCCGCGCGCAAAAACCGGCACGCGAATTGAACCGGTAAAGAAGTCGGAAACCGCAAGGGCCCAAACTGCCCCGCGGCCGCACAGGGCCGGGCGGAACACGCCCCGAAAAGGGACACCATGGCTTCATCAGGCACCATCGCAGCACACGGGCTTTCCAAGGCCCCGGCTGCCGCGCGTGTCGACTGGGTCGACTATGCCAAGGGCATCTGCATCGTCATGGTCGTGATGATGCATTCGGTGCTGGGGGTCGAGCTCGCCGCCGGCGAGACCGGTTTCATGCATGTCGCCGTGGCCTTCGCAAAGCCGTTCCGGATGCCGGATTTCTTCCTGATTTCGGGCCTGTTCCTGCCGCTCGTGATCGACCGCGACTGGCGTACCTATCTCGACCGCAAGGTGATGCATTTCGCCTATTTCTATGTCGCCTGGGTGACAATCCAGTTCGGCTTCAAGGCGCCTGCGTTTGCCGCGGAGACGAGCTGGCGCGACGTGGGCCTCCTGTATCTCGAATCCTTCATCGAGCCGTTCGGCACGCTGTGGTTCATCTATCTGCTGCCGGTCTTCTTCGTCGTCACAAAACTGACACGCAAGATTCCCTCGCTCGCGATCTGGCTCGTCGCGGCAGCGCTGGAGACGGCGCGCATCTCGACCGGCTGGACCGCGATCGACGAGTTCTGCGCGCGCTTCGTCTATTTCTATTCGGGCTACCTGTTCGCACCTTACGTGTTCGCGCTGTCGGATCGTGCACGCAGTCATCCCGCGCTGGCACTCGCGGCGCTTGCGGTCTGGGCGCTGGTCAATGCCGGCCTCGTCGCGATTGGCGCCAGCGAATGGAAGATCGTGTCGCTCGTGCTCGGCTTCGCCGGCGCCTGCGCCATCATCACGACCGGCACGCTGCTCGCGCGCGCACATTGGCTGAACTTCTTCCGCTTCTGCGGCGAGCATTCGATCGTGATCTATCTCGCCTTCTTCCTGCCGATGGCGGCGACACGAACCCTGCTGCTCCGCACCGGCATCATCCCCGATATCGGTACGGTGTCGCTGATCGTCACCATCGCCGGCGTGATCGGCGCGCTCGCGATCTGGCAGGTTGCCTTGCGGCTTGGCGGCAATTTCCTATTCGAGCGGCCCGATGCGTTCTGGATCGCGCCGAAGAAGGCTGGCGCGCGGTTGCAGGCGGCCGAGTAGCTGCACTCTCGGTGTCGTCGCCCCGCTTGACCGGGCGACCCAGTCAGTGATTGAGCCGAGAAGCCGCGACGTACTGGATTCCCCGCTTTCGGGGGAATGACAGCGGGGGATGCGGGAAACGACTGTGGGGATAGCGGCGCCCGTGGGCCAAAAATCCCCCTCCCAAGGCTGTCAAACGCCGCAAAAATTCATACATTGCGGCCATGCCCAAAACCTCCCCGAAGACCACCGCCAAAGCTGACACCAAGGCCGCGCCAAAGGCTGCCGCCGACACCAAGCCCGCTGCTGCGACAGCTGCTGCCAAACCGGTCGCGGCCAAGGCGGCCGGCAAGGGCGACCATATCTTCCTGGTGGACGGTTCCGGCTACATCTTCCGCGCCTATCACGCGCTGCCGCCGCTGAACCGCAAGTCCGACGGCTTGCAAGTCAACGCCGTGCTCGGCTTCTGCAACATGCTGTGGAAGCTGCTGCGCGACATGCCCGAGAGCGACCGGCCGACGCATCTGGCGATCATCTTCGACAAGTCGGAAATCACCTTCCGCAACAAGATCTATCCCGAGTACAAGGCGCACCGTCCGCCGGCGCCGGATGACCTGATCCCGCAATTCGCTTTGATCCGCGAAGCTGTGCGGGCCTTCGACCTGCCCTGCCTGGAACAGGTGGGCTTCGAAGCCGACGATCTCATTGCGACCTACGCGCGGCAGGCTTCCGCGCGCGGCGCCACCACGACCATCGTGTCCTCTGACAAGGACCTGATGCAGCTCGTGAACGACAAGATCATGATGTACGACACCATGAAGGATCGCCGCATCGGCATTCCCGAGGTGATCGAGAAATTCGGCGTACCGCCGGAGAAGGTGGTGGAAGTGCAGGCGCTCGCCGGCGACTCCACCGATAACGTTCCCGGCGTACCCGGCATCGGCATCAAGACCGCGGCGCAGTTGATCACCGAATATGGCGACCTCGAACAGCTCCTGTTCCGCGCCACCGAGATCAAGCAGCCGAAGCGGCGCGAGGCATTGCTCGAGAACGCCGAGAAGGCGCGCATCTCGCGGCAGCTCGTGCTGCTCGACGACAAGGTCGAGCTGGAGGTGCCGCTGGACGACCTCGCGGTCCACGAGCCGGATGCACGCAAGCTGATCGCGTTCCTGAAGGCGATGGAGTTCACCACACTGACGCGCCGCGTCGCCGAATATTCGCAGATCGATCCCTCCAATGTTGATGCCGATCCCGGCTATGCGAGCGGCGCCAGCGTCTTCTCGCCGCTGCCGCCCTCGGACGTCGTGCCCGCGCCAAGCACCGGAACGGCACCGCAGGCCCGGCCCAGCGAGCCCAACAAATCAGCGGGCAAGGAGGACAAGGCTGCGAGCCCCAAGGGCGCGCCGATCTCGCTCGCCGCGGCGCGCGAGGAGGCGCTGCGCAAGCTGCCGGTTGACCGGGCCAAATATCAGGCGATCAAGTCGCTGAAGGAGCTCAACGCCTTCATCGCGTGCATCCATGATGCCGGCCATGTCGCGATCGAACTTCGAGGAAACTCGATCGATCCGATGCAGGCCGACCTCTGCGGCATCGCTCTGGCGCTGGCGCCGAACGAGGCCTGCTACGTGCCGCTGGCGCACAAGCAGTCCGGCGGCGGCGGCGGTCTGTTCGACGCGGGCCTCGCGCCCGACCAGGTCAAGCATGACGACGCCATTCAAGCGCTGCGGCCGGTGCTGGAATCGGCGGGCATCCTCAAGATCGGTTTCGACGTCAAGTTCACCGCCGTGATGCTGGCGCAACACGGCATCACCCTGCGCAACATCGACGATGCGCTCCTGATCTCCTACGTGCTCGACGCCGGCCGCGGCTCGCATGCGCTGGAATCGCTGTCCGAGCGCTGGTTCGGCCACGCCATGCTGAAGGAGAGCGAGCTACTCGGCAGCGGCAAGGGCAAGATCACCTTCGACCAGGTGCCCATCGACAAGGCCGCGCCGCTGTCGGCGGAAGGCGCCGACATCGCCCTCCGGGTCTGGCGCGTGCTGAAGCCGCGCCTCGTCGCCGAGCACATGACCACGGTCTACGAGACGCTGGAGCGGCCGCTGGTGTCGGTGCTCGCGCGCATGGAACGGCGCGGCATCTCGATCGACCGCCAGGTGCTGTCGCGTCTTTCCGGCGACTTCGCCCAGACTGCCGCGCGGGTCGAGGCCGAGATCCAGGAGATCGCGGGCGAGCCCGTCAATGTCGGCAGCCCCAAGCAGATCGGCGACATCCTGTTCGGCAAGATGGGACTATCAGGCGGCACCAAGACCAAGACCGGCGCGTGGTCCACCACCGCGCAGGTGCTGGATGATCTCGCCGAGCAAGGCCACGACCTCCCGAAGAAGATCCTGGAATGGCGCCAGGTCTCGAAACTGAAATCAACCTACACCGACGCGCTGCCGACTTACGTCAATTCGCAGACGCACCGCGTGCATACGACCTACGCGCTGGCCGCGACCACGACGGGTCGGCTCTCGTCGAACGAGCCGAACCTGCAGAACATTCCGGTGCGCACCGAGGACGGCCGCAAGATCCGCCGCGCCTTCATCGCGACATCGGGACACAAGCTGGTCTCCGCCGACTATTCGCAGATCGAGCTGCGCCTGCTCGCCGAGATCGCCGACATTCCGGTGCTGAAGCAGGCGTTTCGCGACGGGCTCGACATTCACGCGATGACGGCTTCCGAAATGTTCGGCGTGCCGATCAAGGGCATGCCGAGCGAGATCCGCCGCCGGGCGAAGGCGATCAATTTCGGCATCATCTACGGCATCTCGGCGTTCGGCCTCGCCAACCAGCTCGGCATCGCGCGCGAAGAGGCGTCCGCCTACATCAAGAAATATTTCGAACGCTTCCCCGGCATCCGCGCCTACATGGACGAGACGCGCGATTTCTGCCGGAGCCACGGCTATGTCACCACGCTGTTCGGCCGCAAGTGCCACTATCCCGACATCAAGGCCTCGAATGCCTCGGTGCGCGCCTTCAACGAGCGCGCGGCAATCAATGCGCGGCTCCAGGGCACCGCCGCCGACATCATCCGGCGCGCCATGACGCGGGTCGAGGACGCGCTCGCCGAGAAGAAGCTCTCGGCGCAGATGCTGCTCCAGGTGCATGACGAGTTGATCTTCGAGGTACCGGACGCCGAGGTCGAGGCGACGCTTCCCGTCGTGCAGAAGGTCATGCAGGACGCACCGTTCCCGGCCGTGCTGCTGTCAGTGCCGCTGCATGTGGATGCGCGCGCGGCGAAGAATTGGGACGAGGCGCATTAGTCTCGCCTTCCCCGGCGTCGTCCCGGCGAAGGCCGGGACCCATACCCCCAGGGAGAAGTTGTGACACGAGATGGCAGTTGGCAATCTTCGCCCAACTCGATTTCGTGGTTATGGGTCCCGGCCTTCGCCGGGACGACCGTGGGGTGAGACACGAGAACCTAATTGTCCTCCGTGCAATTGCGCGATGGCCGCGCCGCCCGTCGCATATTAGAACCTTTGCATCTCCCGCACCGGTTCGCCCATGCCCCACACCCCCGCACTGCTCGGCTTCGCCCTCGTCTGCCTCGGTCTCGTGCTCACGCCGGGGCCGAACATGATCTACCTGATCTCGCGCTCGATCACGCAGGGGCCGGCGGCCGGCATCGTCTCGCTCGGCGGCGTGGCGCTGGGCTTCGTGTTCTACATGCTGTGCGCGGCGTTCGGCATCACGGCGCTGCTGCTCGCCATTCCCTTCGCCTATGACGCGCTGCGCTTTGCCGGCGCCGGCTATCTGCTCTGGCTCGCTTGGCAGGCGGTGAAGCCGGGCGGGCGCTCGCCGTTCCAGGTGAAGAAGCTCGCCATCGACAGCCCGCGCAAATTGTTCGCGATGGGCTTCGTCACCAATCTGCTCAATCCGAAGATCGCGATGCTGTATCTGGCGCTGCTGCCGCAGTTCATCGATCCCACAGCCGGCAGCGTGCTGACGCAGTCGGTGGTGCTGGGCGCGATCCAGATCGCGATCAGCGTCAGCGTCAATGCGATGATCGCGCTCGCGGCGGGATCGATCGCGCTGTTCCTGGCGAGCCGGCCGAGCTGGATGCTGGTGCAGCGCTGGCTGATGGGCACGGTGCTGGCCGGGCTCGCGGTGCGGATGGCGGTGGAAGCGAAGAAGATGTGAGGCGATCTTCACCCTCCCCTGGAGGGGTCCGAGACGAGCGCAGCTCGCTCGTGGGTCGGCACGCGATCGAGCAAAGCGAGATTGCGTGACGGGGTGGGGTGAAGGTTCCTCCCCGTCCAACAGTGTTCGTGCGGAGAGATCCCCCCACCCCGCTCGCGCTTTGCGCGATCGACCCTCCCCCTCCAGGGGAGGGTAAGCGAAGCTCAATCCAGCTTCGCCTCCATCCCGCGCTTCACGCCCGGCCGGGCCATCAGGGCCTCGTACCAGCGCTTGACGTTGGGGAAGTCGGCCAGCTCAACCTTGTGGCGAGGATGGCGCCAGGCCCAGCCCAAAATGGCAAAATCGGCAACCGAGAGGTCGCCGGCGACGAAGTCGCGGCCGTCCAGCCGGCGGTCGAGCACGCCGTAGAGCCGGCGGGTCTCGGCCATGTAGCGCTTCAGGCCATAGGCGCGGTCCTGCTCGTTCTCGAGCGCGATGAAATGATGCACCTGGCCGGGCATCGGGCCGAAGCCGCCCATCTGCCACATCAGCCATTCATAGACCGGGATGCGCGCGGAAAGCGATTTCGGCAGGAATTTGCCGGTCTTTTCACCGAGGTAGAGCAGGATCGCGCCCGACTCGAAGATTCTGACGGGCTTGCCGTCGGGCCCCTCGGGGTCGACGATGGCGGGAATCTTGTTGTTGGGCGAGAGCTTGAGGAACTCCGGCGCCATCTGCTCACCCTTGCCGATGTTCACCGGGATCACCTTGTAGGGCAGCCCCATTTCCTCCAGCGCGACCGAGATTTTCCGGCCGTTCGGCGTATTCCAGGTGTGGAGCTCGATGGTCATGTGGCTGTTCCTTCCCGCATTGCTGGCATCCCACTAGCCCAGGACATCGCGGTCTTTCAACCAGCGGTCGGGCATGGTGGCTGTCCGATCGCCGCGGGCGATGCCCTGTTGACGGTGGTCTTGCGGGCCCTGCCCCCACTGGAATGTCGCGGCCGTCGCGGATAAATTCCGCCTCCTCCAAAAACGCTGTTCGAGGGACCGCCGTGTCGAAATCCGCTTCCCGCGCCCGCCTGTTCGAGATCATCCGCCGGCGCTCATTCGGCCGTGGCGAGGTGACGCTCGCGTCGGGCCGCAAGAGCGATTTCTACTTCAACCTCAAGCCGACCATGCTCGACCCCGAGGGCGCGACGCTGCTGGCCGAGCTGACCTATGAGGCGCTGAAGGACGACCAGCTCGATTTCATCGGCGGGCTCGAGATGGGCGCGGTGCCGCTCGCCGGCGCGCTGGCGCAGATCTCCTGGATCAAGGGCCATCCGATCGCCGCCTTCTTCGTGCGCAAGAAGCCGAAGGAGCACGGCGCCAAGCTCGCGATCGAGGGCCTGCCCAAGGGCGAGACGCTGGCCGGCAAGCGCGTCGTGATCGTCGAGGACGTCACCACGACAGGCGGCTCGGCGATGAAGGCGGTGGAATCCGTGCGCGAGACCGGCGCCGAAGTAGTGCTGGTGCTGACCATGGTCGACCGCGAGGAAGGCGCCACCGACACGTTCGGTGCGGCCGGCCTGCCGTTCCGCTCGCTGTACAAGGCTTCGGAATTCTTGAAGGCTTGACGCGGCGACACATGCTTCGCCGTCATGCCTCGGTGTGCCCCGAAAGCAACCATCCGTCCAAAGCTGTGCCCGGCCTTAAAGAGGCCACCGCCTCGTCTTGAAACCGCCTCCGCGCAACTGCTCATTTACCATCGCGCCTTATGGTGAATCATGTGCTGAGACCTGATGGTCCCAGCCGGTTCAGTAGCGTCGGGTGGAGTTGGCATTGCGTACAGTCATGTCCCATGCGCGCCGGCGGCGTCGCGCGATGCTTGTGGCCGCCATGCTTGCAGCTCCGCTGCTCGCAGCGCCTGCCCCGGTTTCGGCCGAGGGCCTGTTCGACTTCCTCTTCGGCGGCATGCAGCAGCAACGGCCGCAGCGCGAGGTGCCGCAGCAGTCGAGCTCCTATACCGATCCCTTCACCGGCCAGCAGAATGCCGCAACTCCGCAATATGTGCCGCCGACACGTTCGGCCGCGGCCGGCGGCTCGGGACCTGCCTTCTGCGTGCGCAGCTGTGACGGCAAATATTTTCCGCTGATGCGCGGCCTCGTCTCGCCCGCGCAGATGTGTCAGGCATTCTGTCCCGCCACCGCAACCAAGGTCTATTTCGGCTCCTCCATCGACGGCGCCTATTCCCAGACCGGCGAGCGCTATGCCGACAGCGAGAACGCGTTCGCCTATCGCAAGGCGCTGCGTTCGGATTGCACCTGCAACGGCCGCGAGCCGGTTGGCCTTGCCCCGGTCGATCTCGCGCTCGACTCCTCGCTGAAGGCCGGCGACGTGATTGCGACCAGCGACGGCCTCGTCGCCTATACCGGCATCCGCGTCGGCAACGACCAGGCCGCCGACTTCACGCCGGTCGCCTCCTATCCCGGCCTCACCGCGCAGGTCCGCGCCCGTCTCGGCGAGATGAAGGTCGCGCCGGTGCGCGCGGATACGGTGTCGGCGGATGCGCCAGCCCCGGCCGAGATCGTGCGTGAGGCGCTGCCTGACGTAGCGGTGCCGAAGAC
Organism: Bradyrhizobium sp. CCBAU 45389; assembly: GCF_028128625.1. NCBI lineage: Bacteria > Pseudomonadati > Pseudomonadota > Alphaproteobacteria > Hyphomicrobiales > Nitrobacteraceae > Bradyrhizobium > Bradyrhizobium sp. CCBAU 45389. The sequence continues at coordinate 8,606 of NZ_LBIY01000080.1, forward strand.
GACGGCGCAGAAGCCGGCGAAGCGGGCGGGGCTGGAGTAGCTCAACCTCGTGTCCGGGACACGGCGCGGTACCATCAGCGCGTTTACGCGCGTCTTCGACGCGCTATGGTGACGCGACGCAGAGCCGGGACCCAGCTCTTCTGGGCCCCGGCTCTGCAGCGCATCGCTTGACGCGCTGCGCTTGGTCCGGGGCATGAAACTATCTCCCGATGATCACCCCGATCACGTTCGGCGCCGCCAGATATTTCTCCTCGATCGCAGCACGCGCGGCGGCGCGGTTCTCGGCTGTGAGCAGGCCGCGCTTCTCGGCCAGGATCATCCAGCAGAATCCCCACCAGTCGGTGAGCATGCCCGCCTCGCCTATGAGGTCATAGCCCTGCTCGGCAGCGAAGATGCGCGCATGCGCTTCGTCCAGCGTGTCGAGAAACAGGTGATCCTCGGTCGAGAACAGATCGTCGCTGACGTCGTCGATGGTGTAGCCCCAGATCGACTGGCACACCGCGTTGAACTCGCGGTCGAACTGGTCGTCATCGATCCGCTGCCGCCGCGCCGCCTGATGCAGCCGCGACAGCGAACGCGCGAAATCGGCGATCCGGGTGAGGGCAAACTGGTCGAAGGCAATGGTGGACATGTAGTCCTCGCGAAGTCTGGCGGACGCTAGATATTGTGTCGGCAACACGCCGAATCACAACGATATATCAAAGACTTGCTAAAGTGTTCTTAATTTGTTCTGGCGACTGAAGCCGCTGTTTGAAAATCGTCGTCCTGGCGAAAGCCAGGACCCATTACCCCGGTCAGCGTTGCTTTTGCGAGCTTGAGCCGCACCCATGAGCACAGGCAGCTACTACGTCTACATTCTCGCGAGTCGTCACCACGGCACGATCTATATCGGCGTGACGAATGACCTTCGCACGCGGCTCGAGCAGCACCGCTCAGGTCGTGGCTCCAAGTTCGTACAGAAGTACAAGATCTTCCGCCTCGTGCACGTCGAAGCCTTCGCCACGCCGCAGGAAGCGATCGCGCGCGAGAAGCAGCTGAAGTTCTGGAAGCGCGACTGGAAGATCAAGCTGATCGAGCAAGAAAATCCCGACTGGAATGACCGGTCGGGACTCATCTAGCAGTCGGGGTAATGGGTCCTGGCTTTCGCCAGGACGACGATGTGGTGGGAGCTGTTGCTGAAGCAACGCTGCATCCGCTGCGCCACCTCTCCCCCTCACTTCGCCGCCGACACCAGCCTGTCCCCGCACGCGTTCGCATAGAACTTGCCGCCGCATTGGCGCTTGATGGTGGCGCAGCGGGCGGCGGGTGAGGCATCTTGCGGGACAGCAAAGCCGCAGCTGAGGCCGTCGGCGCTGCGGCCGATCTTGCCGGCGGCGAAGGCCGCGCTGGAGGCGGTGATGCAGACGACGAGGAAGGTGGCGGCGGCGATTTCGATCAACAGTCGCATGGCGTCTCCTCCACACTGCTGGCTGAATTGGCCGGCATTCTAGCAGGAAATCCGCGTCTTTCCGTGCTCGTCCGGGTTCCCAAACGGCCCGTTCCTTGCATAAATTTACGCCAGCGCAGTGCACGCCCGCGCCAGCGATGGTTCCGGTGCAGGGGCAGGACGCGTAGGTTTAGTGGTGTTGTTTCGACCAGGAAGTGACCGCCTTGCAAGATCAATCGTTTCAGCCAAATTTTCCCGCTCCCGGGCAGCCCATCGACGAGCTCGCGCTGGCTGAGATCAAGGGCGCGATCCTGGCGAAGCTGCGCCTTGCCATCGGCAAGGACGCGGGCATGGCGACCAAGCACGACTGGTACCAGGCCGCCGCGCTCGCGCTGCGCGACCGCATCGTGCATCGCTGGCTCAGCGCCGAGAAGCGCAGCTACGACGCCGGGCGCAAGCGCGTCTATTACCTCTCGCTCGAATTCCTGATCGGCCGTCTGTTCACCGATGCGCTGAACAACATGGGCCTCTTGAAGATCTTCGAGGTCGCGCTCGGCGACCTCGGCGTCTCGCTGCCCGAGTTGCGCAAATGCGAGCCGGATGCCGCGCTCGGCAATGGCGGTCTCGGACGGCTCGCCGCCTGCTTCATGGAGAGCATGGCGACGCTGTCGATACCCGCGATCGGCTACGGCATCCGCTACGATTACGGCCTGTTCCGCCAAATCATCAATCAGGGCTGGCAGCAGGAATATCCCGACGAATGGCTGAGCTTCGGCAACCCCTGGGAATTGCAGCGGCCCGAGGTGATCTATCACGTTCATTTCGGCGGCGGCGTCGAGCATGTCGACGACAAGGGCCGCGACCGCGCGATCTGGCATCCCGGCGAGACCGTGCAGGCGATCGCCTATGACACGCCGATCGTGGGCTGGCGCGGCCAGCACGTCAACGCGCTGCGGCTGTGGTCGGCGCGCTCGCCCGATCCGTTGAAGCTCGACGCCTTCAACAAGGGCGACTATGTCAGCGCCAGCGCCGAGCAGTCGCGCGCCGAGGCGATCTGCAAATTCCTCTATCCGAACGACGAGAGCCCGGCGGGCCGCGAGCTGCGGCTGCGCCAGGAATATTTCTTCGTCTCGGCTTCGCTCCAGGACCTCGTCAACCGCCACCTCACCTCCGACGGCCAGCTCCGCAGCCTCGCGATGAAGGTCGCCGTGCAGCTCAACGACACCCATCCGAGCCTCGCCGTCACCGAGCTAATGCGCATCCTCGTCGACCTGCACAATTTCCGCTGGGACGAGGCCTGGAAGATCACTGTCGCCACCCTCTCCTACACCAACCACACGCTGCTGCCCGAGGCGCTGGAGACCTGGCCGGTCGAGCTGTTCGAGCGGCTGTTGCCGCGGCATCTCGAGATCATCTACCGCATCAACGTGCAGCATCTGGCGCTCGCCGAAGCGCGCGCCCCCGGCGACATCGACTTCCGCGCCTCGGTCTCGCTGATCGACGAGAAAAGCGGCCGCCGCGTCCGCATGGGCCAGCTCGCCTTCGTCGGCTCGCACCGCATCAACGGCGTCTCGGCGATGCATTCGGACCTGATGCGCGAGACCGTATTCCACGATCTCAACCATCTCTATCCCGGCCGCATCACCAACAAGACCAACGGCATCACCTTCCGCCGCTGGCTGATGCTCGCGAACCCGAAGCTGACCGACCTGTTGCGCGAGACCTGCGGCGAGGCGGTGCTGGACGATCCGACCCAGCTCAGCCTGATCGAGGCGCGCGCCAGCGACGTCGAATTCCAGAAGAAATTCCGAGCCGTCAAGCACGCCAACAAGGCGGCGCTGGCGCGCCTGATCGGCGAGCGGCTCGGCATCAAGGTCGACCCGAGCGCGCTGTTCGACGTGCAGATCAAGCGCATCCACGAATACAAGCGCCAGCTGCTCAACGTCATCGAGACGGTCGCGCTGTACCAGGCGATCAAGGACGATCCCAACGGCAATTGGGTGCCGCGGGTGAAGATCTTCGCCGGCAAGGCGGCGGCGAGCTATCGCTATGCGAAATTGATCATCAAGCTGATCAACGACGTTGCGGAAGTCGTCAACAACGATCCCGCGATCGGCGGCAAGCTGAAGGTCGCCTTCCTGCCCGACTACAATGTCAGCCTCGCCGAAGTCATCATTCCCGCGGCGGATCTCTCCGAGCAGATCTCGACCGCCGGCATGGAAGCCTCCGGCACCGGCAACATGAAGCTGGCGCTGAACGGCGCCATCACCATCGGCACGCTCGACGGCGCCAATATCGAGATCCGCGACCATGTCGGCGCCGAGAACATCGCGATCTTCGGCATGGAAGCCGGCGACGTGATGATCCGCCGCAAGCAGGGGCTGGATGCTTCCGACGTGATCCGCAGGTCGCCGAAGCTGCAGCGTGCCATCAATGCGGTCGGCGCCGGCGAGTTCTCGCCCGGCGATCCCGGCCGCTTCGAATCCATCGCGCATGCGCTGCGCTATCTCGACCATTACATGGTCAGCGCCGATTTCGATTCCTATTACGAGGCACAGCGCGCCGTCGACGCGCGCTGGCAGGTGGCGCCGGCCTGGACGCGCGCCTCCATCCTCAACGTCGCGCGCATGGCGTGGTTCTCCTCCGACCGCACCATCCGCGAGTATGCCGAGGAGATCTGGAACGTGCCGGTCAACCCGACCACGCCGCTGCTGCCGGATTTGCGCGACGTCGCGGGCTGATTTTCCGCGCCGTGAAATCGGCGTTACCTGCGAGGTTATTGATTTGGCAGGATAACCATCATATTACGGCCAGGGATTTTTCTGGCCGGAGTCGATCGTGCCTGTCGGCGAGCATGTCAGCCCGGATGGGCAGTTTCGATTGCTGGTTATACGTCCCGACGGGGACTGGACGCTTGGGTTCGACGGTTTTCCCTGGCACACGCACGGCAGCATCCTTGCCAGTCTTTCAGGCAAGGACGAGGAAACTGCTATCGACGACTTCGTCGCCGACCTGACCAGCGGCAAGAGCATCATTGCGTTGAAGCGCATAGGAGGCTCGGTTGCGGATGTCTGGGTCACCGATGATCCGGCAGACGACGTTTTGAGTTCGCAGCAATATGGCCCTGGTGATGAGACGATCGAGTTTCGTCGTTGGGACGGAAGCTCAGTAGAGGTCTGATCCTATGCACGCCAAGCTCCCACACCCGTTCGACGACGCCACCCGCATCACCGCCGGTGACAGCAGCTGGCAGGGGCACACCAGCGACGATTACTGGGCCTTTGTCGGCCCGTTCGGCGGCGCCACGGCCGCAACCATCCTGCGCGCGCTGATCGACCATCCCGAACGCGCCGGCGATCCGCTCGCCCTCACCGTCAATTACTGCGCACCGATCGCGAAGGGTCCGTTCGATCTCGACGTGCGGCTCGTGAAGGCCAACCGCTCCAGCCAGCACTGGAGCGTCGAACTGTCGCAAGGCGGCGGCGAGGTCGCAACGCTCGCCACCGCGGTGTTCGCCGAGCGCCGGCCGTCCTGGGAGCATCGGGTGGCGAAGGCCCCGGACGCAAAGCCGTTCGAACAGACGCTGCCATTCCCGAAGATTTCGGCGTCCTGGGCCAACCAGTATGAATTCCGTTTCGTCGAGGGCGAGATGCGCATCGGCCCGCCGCAGGCCGAGCTTGCCAGCACCTACTCGAAGATCTGGATCAGCGACCGCACGCCGCGCCAGCTCGACATGCTGTCGCTGATGTCGATGTCGGACGCCTTCTTCGGCCGCATCTTCCACGCGCGGCGCGAGCTGGTGCCGTTCGGCACGGTGTCGCTGACGACCTATTTCCACACCGACAGCGAAGAGCTCGCAGCCGAGGACATCACGCGTGTCCTCGCGACCGTGGATTCGAAGGTCATGCACAGGAGCTACGCCGACCAGAACGCCGAGCTGTGGTCGCCGAACGGCCGGCTGCTCGCGACGACGACGCAGATCGCGTATTTCAAGGCGTAAGGCCTCTGCGAACGCGGTGATGGACGGACGTCCCAGATCTTACCCCGACGTCGTCCCGGCGAAGGCCGGGACCCATAACCACAGGGAGCAGTTTGGCGAAGATCAGCAGTTGATCCTTCGTCGGTACTAACACCGCGCGCAATCGATAGATCACGCGGTATGGGTCCCGGCCTTCGCCGGGACGACATCTGATGTGTGGTTCGCGCTAGTGCCACAAAACAAAAAGGGCGGCCCTAGGGCCGCCCTTTCGTATTCCAAAACGCTGCAACCTTACTCCGCCGCCAGCTTCACGTCCGGCGCAGCGGCGCGGACCTCGGCGTCGACCTGGGCTTCGAACTTGGCAAAGTTCTTCTGGAACATGCCGACCAGAGCGCGGGCGGTCTTGTCGAACTCGTCCTTGTCCTTCCAGGTGTTGACCGGGTTGAGGATCTCGGCCGGCACGCCCGGCAGCGCGGTCGGGACCGCGAAGCCGAAATATTTGTCGGTGCGGAATTCGACGTTGCGAAGCGAGCCGTCGAGCGCGGCGGTGAGCAGCGCGCGGGTCACCTTGATCGGCATGCGCGAGCCGACGCCGTACTTGCCGCCGGTCCAGCCGGTGTTGACCAGCCAGCAATCGACGTTGTGCTGGGCGATGAGGTCGCGCAGCATGTTGCCGTAGACGCTGGGGTCGAGCGGCAGGAAGGGCGAACCGAAGCAGGTCGAGAATTCCGGCTGCGGCTCGTTGCCGAGGCCGCGCTCGGTGCCGGCGACCTTGGCGGTGTAGCCGGACAGGAAGTGGTACATCGCCTGCGCCGGCGAAAGCTTTGCGATCGGCGGCAGCACACCGAAGGCGTCGGCGGCGAGCATCACCACGTTCTTCGGCTGCGGCGCGCGGCCGGTGCGCGAAGCGTTCGGGATGAAGTCGAGCGGATAGGCCGAGCGGGTGTTCTCGGTCTTGGAGCCGTCGTCGAAATCGACGACACGGGTGTCCTCGTTGAGCACGCAGTTCTCGAGCACCGCGCCGAAGCGGGTCGAGGCCGCATAGATCTCGGGCTCGGCTTCCTTCGACAGCTTGATGCACTTGGCGTAGCAGCCGCCTTCGAAATTGAAGACGCCGTTCGGGCCCCAGCCGTGCTCGTCGTCGCCGATTAGCGTGCGGTTCGGATCGGCGGAGAGCGTGGTCTTGCCGGTGCCTGACAACCCGAAGAAGATCGCGGTGTCGCCGCCTGCGCCGACATTGGCCGAGCAGTGCATCGGCATCACGCCGCGCTCGGGCAGATAGTAGTTCAGCGTGGTGAAGACCGACTTCTTCATCTCGCCGGCATAGTAGGAGCCGCCGATCAGCACGATCTTGCGGGCGAAGTCGATCGCGACGACGTTCTCAGACTTGCAGCCGTGGCGCTTCGGATCGGCGCGGAAGCTCGGCATGTCGATGATGGTGAGCTCCGGCGTGAAGCTCGACAGCTCGACCGCCTCGGGGCGGATCAGGAGCGTGCGGATGAACAGCGAATGCCAGGCGAGCTCGGTGAAGACGCGCGTCTTGATCCGGTAGGCCGGATCGGCGCCGCCATAGAGATCCTGCGCGAACAGGGTCTTGCCTTCGGCATGCTTGAGGAAGTCCTGATAGAGCGCCTCGAACTGCTCCGCGGTGATCGACTGGTTGCCGGCCCACCACATCTTCTTGTCGGTGGTGGCGTCACGCACCGTGAACTTGTCCTTGGGGCTGCGGCCGGTGAACTCGCCGGTGTCGGCGCAGAGTGCGCCGTCGGCGGACAGCACCGCCTCGCCCGCGGAGAGCGAGTATTGATAGAGTTGCGGCGCACCCAGGTTCCAGTGAACCTGCTTGAGCTTCTTTAAGCCGAATTTGTCGGCGCCGAAGGCACCGTTGCGCACGCCCGTCTCTTGCACGAAAAAATCCTCCTAGAACCCGCGACACTTAGCGCGACAAAACTTTGGCACCATCGCGGTCACCGTGAATAGTAGGCCATCCGGCCTCGGCTGGACGACCTAATACTGATGAACGCTGGCGTTGCCAAGCTGATCCCGCAGGATTTGGTTTATTCAAGGACCGCGCCAAACGTCGCGCATGTCTGCTCTGAGCAGGCGCACCAAAAAATCACGAATGATCGCGCAACCAAATGCGTGTTTCGACGTTATCGGGGGTTATTGCGACGCACAATCCATCGCGGCGTTCTATCTTACCTCACCCTCGCCGATCAGAGCGAAAGGTCCCCACATCGCAGGATAGGCATTGCGCGGTGATGAAGCGTCATCAACGTACGCTAACATGGCGCGGCGCAAAGCTTCGGCACGACCGATTTTTGGTTCGTTTTTGAGCAGGGCGAAAGTCGACGTGGTCAAGCGGGTGGCAGCTTCCGAATCCACTGCCCAATGCGAGACCAGCAGCGCACGCGCGCCGGCATAGAAGAACGAGCGTGCCAGTCCGGACAGCGCCTCCGCGCCCGGCTTGTCGCCGGCGATGGTGTTGCAGGCCGACAGCACGACCCAATCCGCATTGAGCTTGAGCTGGGCGACTTCGCTCGCGGTCAACAGGCCGTCGTCAATCTCGGTGGGCTGATCGGGAATGGAGAGCGCAAGCGATGGCTCGCCCAATCCCTTGACGTCGCCTGCAACGAGACCGTGGGTGGCGAAGTAGATGATGCTGTATTGAGCAAGCGCTGCACGCTTGAGCGTCGTTTCGCTGGCATCGCGGCCGAGATGGATGTCGACCTCGCCGGCGCCGACATCCTTCGCCACCGCGTTCAGCTCGTCGGCGGTGTCAGGCAATTGCGGCAGCGCTTTCGCGAGCTGCGCGCGATCGACGCCGGCGCCGCGCCAAAAGTCGGTATAGGCCATCGTCGCAATGCTGCGTGCAGCGACCTTGCCGCCCGCGGCGCGACGATCGGCCGGCCCTTCGGCTGCAGGGTTGAACACGGGATCGCCGAAGCCGGTCATCGGCTTGACGCCTTGATCCCGGCGCGCAAAGGCGCGCAGCGATTTCAGGCTGATCACCGACGGCAGCACCGAGACGGCCTGACGCCGCAACAGCCAGGCGGCATTGCGATAGCCTTCGAGCTTGTCCGGGATCGCAGCTTGCGGCGTCTCCGTGACGAGCAGATGAAACGGCAATGCAGTCAGCGCCGCCGACGGCACCACCAGGAGGCTGCGCTTGTCCTTCGTCAGCGCCTCGACCGGGCCGAGCAGCGCGGCATAGAGCTCATGGGCGAGCGCAAGGTCGAACAGGCCGGATTTGCCGGAGGCGTCGCGCGCCTTGCCGACGTCGAGCCCCTTGCGGAAGGCGGACACCTTCTGCGTCAGCGCGTCCGCGCCGAGCGGAACCTCTCTCCAGTCGACGCCCTCGCGCGTGATCGCGATGACGTAGCTCTGCTTGTCGACGACCGAATAGATCGTCATCGCTTCATCGGCCGACAGCAGCGGCTGGATGTCCTTCACCGCCAGCGGCAGCGGGTTGGAGAGCGAGGCATAGTCGGGAAACTCGACGGCGAGCGTCTTCTGCAGGCCGGCACGCTCGCTCGCGATCGCCGCGATCCGCGCGCGGCTGCGCTGCTCGGCCGCGACGTCGCGTTGCCCCGCTTGCTTGGACACCGCCGTGATGATCGCCTTGTCGAGCGCCTCGGCCTCAGTGCCGAGGTCCTGGTCCTTGCGCACAAGCTCGGCAAGCCGGTCGCTGCCGGCGGCAAGCCGTACCGCGAGCTTGTTCACGGCCGATGCCGCGGAGGATTGCGTGCCGCGCTGGATCGCGGCGAGCGCCTCGTCCAGCGCCTTGTCGTCGGGCAGGAGATGCAGCTGCCGTGCGGAGAACAGGATTGGCAGCACGATACGCAGCTGCGCGCGACCGCTGGCAAGCGTCCTTTCCGCCAGCGGCAGCGCGTCGGCGGTGCGCCCGGAGACGTAGAGGAAATAAGCGAGATTGCCGGCCGACGTCAGAGTGTCCGGATGGTTCGGCCCAAGCGCACGCTCGCGGATCGCCAGCGCACGGCGGTACAGCGGCTCCGCATCGGCATAACGCTGCTGGTGCTCGTAGAGCCCGGCGAGATTGTTCAGCGAACGTGCGACGTCGGGATGATCCGGCCCCAGTACTTTTTCGCGGATGGCGAGCGAGCGCTTGATCGGCGCCTCGGCATCCGCATCGCGATTGAGGTCGCGGTCAACCTGGCCGATGTTGTTCAGGACGGTGGCGACGGCGGGATGCTCGGGACCTGCGGCCTTCTGATAGATCGCGAGCGCACGCTGGAACAGCGGCTCGGCGTCGGCAAAATGCTCCTGCTTCACATAGAGCGTGGCGAGATTGTTGAGGGCCCGGCCGACATCGGGATGCTCGCGCGACAGGTTCTTTTCGCTGACGGCCAGCGCGCGCTTGAACAGCGGCTCGGCTTCAGTGAAGCGGCCCTGCCGCTGATACACGGCGGCGAGATTGCTGAGCTCGGGCGCGATCAAGACGGTGTCGAGACCGAGCGCCTTCTCCATCAGCGCGATCGCGCGCTTGTAGACCGGCTCGGCCAGATCGTCGCGGCCCTGACCGGCATAGACCTGTCCGAGATTGTTGAGCGCGGCGGAGAGCTCACGACCGTTGTCACTCTCCAGGCGCGCGACCATTGCCTGCGCGAGCGGCAGAGCTTCCGGATACTTGCCGGCACTGATGAGCGCGTTGATCCGCGCGCCCTGTGTGGCGAGATCACCCTTCTGGGCCAGGGCGGGCGTGACAAGCAACGCGGCGAGCGCGAGCCCAAGACCCGCGGCCAATGCCAAACGATGACGCGCCATGATCCCTCTCGCTGCGAGCCCGAAAACCATCACGGTCTTGGGTCGCGGCGATGGGCGGCAGCGTTCAAAGGTTTGCGCTCTGGTCCATCGTCTTGCGCGCGTCGCCAGCAAGGCGGACCAGCATCTTGCGCAGCGCGGTGCCGTTCGTCACCCGCTCCGGGAAGTCCAGCCGCAGCGCGGTCTGGCCGTCCTGCATGTCGAGGCCTTCAGGATCGCAGCCGGTGCAACGCCAGTCGCCGGCGGGCGCGCCGAGCAGCCTGGTCGCATAGAGGTTCATGGCGTCGCGGTGGTCGGCATTCATGTGCTCCACGGCGCCCTCCTCGGCCGCCAGCAGGTCCTCGGCGCCGCTGAGGTCGGTGAGGAATTGCTCGGGCTTGAGATCGACGATCCGGCCGAAGCCGGCGACCAGATGGGTGCCCGTGGGACGGATCCGGAAGAACGAGAAGTCCTTAAACGATACAAAGGCTTCCGCCGACGGATGGGCACCTAAATACCGTCGCTGGAGCAGATCCTTCTCGTCCCCGGCCTGTTCCGCCCGCCCGGACAGCATGATCCGGGCCCCTTCCAGGGGATCGCCGGACGCGCGCTCGTCCAGCATCAGGGAGACCCTGGGGTCGGCGAGGATGTTCCTGGTGTGCACGGCCAGCCCCGAAATCAGCAGGATGGGCGAGCCATCCGGGTAGCTGGCCAGATTGACCAGGGAACAATAGGGATCGCCGGAGCCTACCATCAACGTTGCGAGAGCACCCTGCCGCGACCGCCTCAACAGCGATTTGGCGAGCTTTGCGGGGTCGAAATCGGGGGTCGGTTGCATGGGCTTTCTCGGCTCAGGTGGTTGCAAGGGGGGTCTTTTTTCGGCTAAACGGGGGTCCGGTTATGGGACGAGATGCGGCGAATCTGCCGTGTTTCGTGGAACTTGGTCACACTTCAGCCCAGCTTGCATTGCTCGGTGACAAGGTTTCGAACGCCAACTTCGGCACCCATGTATGCGGCGCATCACTGGATTGCTCGCCGTTTCAAGCCACGACCCAAACGGAAAGCAGAAAGCAGAGGCTCATGCCCACAATCGCTTTGGTCGACGACGACCGCAACATTCTCACATCCGTCTCGATCGCGCTGGAAGCCGAAGGCTACCGCATCATGACCTACACCGACGGCGCTTCCGCGCTTGACGGTTTCCGCACCACCCAACCGGACCTTGCCATCCTCGACATCAAGATGCCGCGGATGGACGGCATGGAGACGCTGCGGCGCCTGCGGCAGAAATCCGACCTGCCGGTGATCTTCCTGACCTCCAAGGACGAGGAGATCGACGAGCTGTTCGGCCTCAAGATGGGCGCCGACGACTTCATCCGCAAACCGTTCTCGCAGCGTCTGCTGGTCGAACGCGTCAAGGCCGTGCTGCGCCGCTCGGCGCCGAAGGACCCGACTGTCGCGCCGAAGGAGAACGATGCCAAGGCGCTCGATCGCGGCCTTCTGCGCATGGACCCCGAGCGGCATACCTGCACCTGGAAGAACGAGCCGGTGACGCTGACCGTCACCGAATTCCTGATCCTGCAGGCGCTCGCGACCCGGCCCGGCGTGGTGAAGAGCCGCAACGCGCTGATGGACGCCGCTTATGACGATCAGGTCTATGTCGACGACCGCACCATCGACAGCCACATCAAGCGGCTGCGCAAGAAGTTCAAAGTGGTCGACAACGAGTTCGAGATGATCGAGACGCTTTACGGGGTCGGCTACCGCTTCAAGGAAGCCTGAGGGCGGCGGGCGCCTTTACGAAGACTGAGGGCATCGCCGGTTCTCGTCTCATCAGGACCGGGATCGTTCCAGAGCGCGATCGGTATCGCGCTTTGGATTATTGTTTGAGCATGATCCTTCCGGAAAACCGCTGCACACTTTTCCGGATCATGTTCTAGGATGCGAGGACCCTTCGCACGAGATGTCCTAACGCGGGCGTGAGCATTGCTTGACCGAACGCAGCCTGACGAGAACCAGAACGCCGCGGACATCACGTCCGAGGGCGTTCCGGAGCACGTCGAGGACAAGCCGGCTCCGCAGGGCTGGCGGCCGCTGAACTGGCTCAAACGCGCCGGGCAGTTCTTCTTCGCGCTGTCCTTCTCGAGCCTCACCCGCCGCATCGTCTCGCTCAACCTCGCCGGCCTCGTCGCGCTGGTGGCGAGCATTCTCTATCTGTCGCAATTTCGCGCCGGCCTGATCGACGCGCGTGCGCAGAGCCTGCTGGTGCAGGCCGAGATCATCGCCGGCGCCATCGCGGCCTCCGCGACCGTGCAGACCAACGCCATCACCATCGACCCCGACCGGCTGCTCGACCTCAAGCCGGGCGAGACCTATGGCGGCTCGGAGGACTATTCGCCGCTGGACTTCCCGATCAATCCAGAGCGCGTCGCGCCGGTGCTGCGCACGCTGATCTCGCCAACCAAGACGCGCGCCCGCATCTACGATCCGAACGGCAGCCTGCTGCTCGACAGCCGCAACCTCGAAAACGTGCTGCGCTTCCCCCTGCCGCCAGTGTCCGCCGAGAAGCCCGGCGTGGTCGAGCGCGGCATGGTCGCAGTGCGCACCTGGCTGAACCGAGGCGACCTGCCGCTCTACCGCGAGCTCGGGCCCGAGAACGGCAATGGCTATGCGGAAGTCGGGGATGCGCTGCAGGGCCAGAAGCGCTCGATGGTGCGGGTCAATGCGCGCGGCGAGGTGATCGTCTCGGTGGCCGTGCCCGTGCTGCGCTCGCGCGCCATCCACGGCGCACTGATGCTGTCCACCCAGGGCGACGACATCGACCAGATGGTGACCGCCGAGCGCCTCGCCATTTTGAAGGTCGGCGGCGTCGCCGCCGCGGTCATGATCATGCTGTCGCTGCTGCTCGCCAGCACGATCGCCGGTCCCGTGCGCCGGCTCGCCGACAGCGCCGAGCGCGTCCGCCGCCGCATCAAGACCCGTGTCGAGATCCCCGACTTCACCCGCCGCCGCGACGAGATCGGACATCTCTCAGGCGCGTTGCGCGACATGACCAACGCGCTCTACAGCCGCATCGAGGCGATCGAGATGTTCGCCGCCGACGTCGCCCATGAATTGAAGAACCCGCTGACCTCGCTGCGCTCCGCAGTCGAGACGCTGCCGCTGGCGCGCAACGAGAACAGCCGCGCGCGCCTGCTCGAGGTGATCGAGCACGACGTCAAGCGGCTCGACCGCCTGATCTCCGACATCTCCGACGCCAGCCGCCTCGATGCCGAGTTGCAGCGGCAGGATGCGATCCCTGTCGACCTCAGGCGCCTGCTCGGCACGCTGGTCTCCGTCGCCAATGAAACCAAGCTCGGCCACGACGTCGCGGTCGAGGCACGCTTCGAGGGCCGCGGGTCGACCGACACGTTCGCCGTGACCGGCCACGACTCGCGACTGGGACAGGTGGTCTCCAACCTGCTCTCCAACGCGCAATCGTTCTCGGAAGCCGGCAGCAAGGTGCGCCTCACCTGCCGCCGCGCCCGCGGAGAAATCGAGATCGTGGTCGACGATGACGGCCCCGGCATCCGCGATGACGCACTCGAGCGCATCTTCGAGCGCTTCTACACCGACCGTCCGCATCAGGGCTTTGGCCAGAACTCCGGCCTCGGGCTCTCGATCTCCAAGCAGATCGTCGATGCCCATGGCGGGCGTATCTGGGCGGAGAATCGCGCAGGCCCGCCGGACGAGGACGGCGTCCCGACGATTGCCGGTGCGCGCTTCGTGGTGAGGCTGCCGGCGCTATGAGCGAAGGCGCGCCCAGCGTGCACGCCACCGCCGTCAAGGTCGGACAGATCGCAGTGCTGATCCGCGGTCCCTCGGGCTCCGGCAAATCGCGCCTTGCCTTCGATTTGATCATGGCGGGGCGGTCAGGCGTGGTCGAAAGGGCCGTTCTGGTCGGTGATGACCGTGTCCATCTGGCGACAGTCGGCAACGAAATTGAGGTCCGCCCCGCACCTCCGCTGGCCGGCCTGATCGAAATCCGCGGCCTCGGAATCCGCCGCTGCGACTTCGCGGAGCGTGCGACCGTCGGCCTCGTGGTCGATCTGGACGCTCAGGACGCGGAACGGCTTCCTGCGACGGAATCCCTGAAAACAAGCATTTTTGGTGTCGAAATACCGCGAATCCCGGTTAGCCGCGACTATTCGCCCCTCCCTTTGGTTGTCGCGGCCTTGACCACTACCAAGAGTTAACCTTCTGCTAAGTCCTCAGGCGATTGTTTGAAGGGAAATGGTAACCATATGAACCCCACTATCGCGACCGAGTAGACCGGCGCAGCTCCCCTCATCCATCCGTCTAGATTCAGGGAGATACGCAACATCCCCTCTTGCGCGGGGGCTCTGGATGGTCAAAGTGGCGCGTTCGTGCGGTGCACCAAAAGCGCCCGCGAGGAGTTTTCCGATGATTGGTCTAGTACTTGTGACCCACGGGCGCCTTGCCGACGAATTCAAGGCAGCGCTTGAACACGTCATGGGCCCACAAAAGCAAATCGAAGCGATCACGATCGGCGCCGAAGATGATTCCGATCTCTGCCGAAGCGACATCATCGAGGCGGTTAACCGCGTCGATTCCGGCGACGGCGTTGCGATTCTCACCGACATGTTCGGCGGCACGCCGTCGAACCTCGCAATATCCTGCATGAGCCGGCCCAAGGTCGAAGTGCTCGCGGGCATCAACCTGCCCATGCTGGTGAAGCTCGCCAAGGTGCGCGAGGAGCGTCCGCTGCCGGACGCGATCGCGATGGCGCAGGAAGCGGGCCGCAAATACGTCACCATCGCCAGCCGCGTGCTCGCCGGCAAATGAGCGACGACGCGCCACAAGCGGCGGCAGGCGGCGTGCCCGCGGGCGCGATCTCAAAGGAGCTCCTGATCATCAACAAGCGCGGCCTGCATGCGCGCGCCTCGGCGAAATTCGTCCAGGCGGTCGAGCGCTTCAACGCGCAAGTGTGGGTGACGCGCGGCGGCGAGACCGTCGGCGGCACCTCGATCATGGGCCTGATGATGCTCGCTGCGGGACCGGGCACGACGATCACGGTGGCTGCGGCCGGTGATGATGCGGAAGCAGCGCTCGCGGCGATCACCGAGCTCGTTGAGAGCAAGTTCAACGAGGAAGGGGTCTGAGCCACGCGCTCGGAGCCGTAGGGTAGGCAAAGCGAAGCGTGCCCACCACATCTCATGATTATTGAAAGTTCGTGGGCACGGCGCTTTGCGCCTTTGCCCACCCTACGGCACCTTCGCTCACTTCGCCGGCGGGGCGATGTAGATGTTCCAGCTCATCGACGGGCCGACCTTGCCGTGGGTGAAGCGGCGCGTCGTCATCACGATGCGCTCAGCGTTCGGCGCTGTCTCCGACACCCATTTCTCGAACGCGGGCAGGCGACCATCGGTCGGATCGAACACGCCGATGAAGCCATACTTCTTCGCGTCCTCGCCCGAGGTCAGGCCGGAATTCCAGGCCTCTAACGGCAGCAATGCGGACGGATGATCCGGGCTGTAGAACACCAGCGGCTGGATCTGTTCCATCGTGCCGGCAACGACGGCCCAGCGCGAGCCGAAGCGGGTGTGCCAGGCCTGGGTCAATTCGCGCGCGAGCTCCGAGCGCGCGCCATAGATCTGTGCGTTGCCGGCATTGGCCGCCATCTCGCGCGCGGCGATCCAGGGCGAGGCGGCGAGCGTGGCGGCGCTGAGCACGAGCCAGATCGCGGCGATGTTGAACAGCACAGCGCTCTGCACCCGCAGCGCCGGAGTCGCGACCAGCGCGAGCGGCACCAGGAAGAATAGCGAGATGCCCCAATCGGTCTTCATGTAGATGCTGAAGGCCAGCGCGCCGAGCGGCGGCCCGACCGCGACGATGATCTGGACGATCCAGACATTCAGCGCCTGCGCCACATTGACGCCCGGATTGGCGCCACGCGCCCAGGCGCGCGTGACGATGCGCGAGGGCGCACGCAGCAGCAGCTTGAGCCACGGCGGCACCCACGCCATCGCGAGCGCGGCGAGCGCCACCGGCAGCGCCAGCAGCGCGGCATTATGCAGGGCATAGCCGGCCACGAGCTGATGCACGAGGCGGCTGTCCTCGAGGCTATAGGTGTCGCCGGCATAGGTCAGCGGCACGAAATGCGCTTCCGCCAGCCAGACGAGGTGCGGGATCATCGCCGCCAGCATCGTCGCGATCGCCACCCACGGCGCCGGCGACATCAGGAACTTCACGCGCTGCGGATGGATCAGCGCGGCCAAGCCAATGGCGCCGATCATGGTCAGCACCCAGTATTTGGTCATCAGCGCCAGCGCGCCGGCAAGGCCAAGCCAGATGCCGGATTGCCAGCTCCGCTTCTCGAAGGCGTTGAGATAAGCGAGCATCAGCAACGGCAGCGTGACGAGCTGGAGCAGGTCGGGGTTGTACTTGAAGCCCTTGAAATTGAAGATCGGATAGAGCGCGACCATCACCACGGCCAGGAACGCGCGGCGTGCGTCCACCACGCGCAAGGCAACCAGCCAGCAGATCACCATGCCGACGCCGACGGTCGTCATCGCCAGCGCATAGGTCGCCCAATCCGTCGCCGGGAACGCTGTGAACCAGAGGCCGGCGACCCAGCCCGACAGCGGCGGGTGCTTGCCGTAGCCCCAGAGGAATTTCTGGCCCCAGCCCCAGGCTTCTGCGACGTCCATGTGAACGTCCTGCGCCGCCTTCAGGTTGATCAGGATGAAGGTCCAGAGCACCGCGTGCAGGATGGCGAGCTGGATCACCAGCCAGAGCCGCGCCTCGGGCCGGGTCGCGCAGGCGACCAGCCAGGCCCGGAAACGGTTGTAACTCAAGCGGGTCTTCGCCCGCGCTCTGGCGGAGGGGATCGAGGTGGTCGACATGGCCCGCTTGCTAGCGCGTTTTGGCCCGCCGTGGAATCAGCTTGGCGTGAAGAAAGGCCCTGAAAATACAGCAATATGGTTGCCGCACGGGGATGTGAGTGGTATCCCGCGCCCATGACGACCGTCCCCATTTCCAACATCCGCAATTTCTCCATCGTCGCCCATATCGACCATGGCAAATCGACGCTGGCCGACCGCCTGATCCAGATGACCGGCGGCCTCTCCGACCGCGAGATGGCGGGCAAGGAGCAGGTGCTCGATTCCATGGACATCGAGCGCGAGCGCGGCATCACCATCAAGGCGCAGACGGTCCGCCTCGCCTACCGCGCCAAGGACGGCAAGGATTACATCTTCAACCTGATGGACACGCCCGGCCATGTCGACTTCGCCTACGAAGTCTCGCGGTCGCTGGCGGCCTGCGAGGGTTCCCTGCTGGTGGTCGACGCCAGCCAGGGCGTCGAAGCGCAGACGCTCGCCAACGTCTACCAGGCACTCGACAACAACCACGAGATCGTTCCAGTCCTGAACAAGGTCGACCTTCCCGCGGCCGAGCCGGAGAAGGTCAAGCAGCAGATCGAGGACGTCATCGGCATCGACGCCTCCGATGCGGTGATGATCTCGGCCAAGACCGGCCTCGGCATTCCCGACGTGCTGGAAGCCATCGTCACCCGCCTGCCGCCGCCGAAGGGCGACCGCGACGCGACGCTGAAAGCGCTGCTGGTCGACAGCTGGTACGACGTCTATCTCGGCGTCGTCGTGCTGGTGCGCATCGTCGACGGCACGATGAAGAAGGGCCAGCGCGTGCGCATGATGGGCACGGGCGCGGCCTACGACGTCGAGCGCGTCGGCTTCTTCACGCCGAAGATGCAGCAGGTCGACGAGCTCGGCCCCGGCGAGATCGGCTTCATCACCGCCGCGATCAAGGAAGTCGCCGACACCCGCGTCGGCGACACCATCACCGACGACAGGAAGCCGGTGGCGGACATGCTGCCGGGCTTCAAGCCGGCGATCCCCGTGGTGTTCTGCGGCCTGTTCCCGGTCGATGCCGACGATTTCGAGACGCTGCGCGCCGCAATGGGCAAGCTGCGCCTCAACGACGCCAGCTTCTCCTTCGAGATGGAGACCTCCGCCGCGCTCGGCTTCGGCTTCCGCTGCGGCTTCCTCGGCCTGTTGCATCTCGAGATCATCCAGGAGCGGCTGTCGCGCGAGTTCGACCTCAACCTGATCGCGACCGCGCCGAGCGTCATCTACAAGATGAAGCTCACCGATGGCACCGAGCTCGAGATCCACAATCCCGTCGACATGCCTGACGTGGTCAAGATCGAGGAGATCCAGGAGCCCTGGATCGAAGCCACGATCCTCACCCCCGACGAATATCTCGGCAGCGTGCTGAAGCTGTGCCAGGACCGCCGCGGCTCGCAAAAGGAGCTGACTTACGTCGGCGCCCGCGCGATGGTGAAATACGACCTGCCGCTCAACGAGGTCGTGTTCGACTTCTACGATCGCCTCAAGTCGGTCTCCAAGGGCTACGCCTCGTTCGACTATCATCTCACCGACTACAAGCCGGCCGATCTGGTCAAGATGCAGATCCTGGTCAACGCCGAGCCGGTCGATGCGCTCTCGATGCTGGTCCATCGCACCCGCGCCGAGGGGCGCGGCCGCGCCATGGTCGAGAAGATGAAGGAGCTGATCCCGCCGCACATGTTCCAGATCCCGATCCAGGCGGCGATCGGCGGCAAGGTGATCGCCCGCGAGACGGTGCGCGCGCTGCGCAAGGACGTCACCGCGAAGTGCTACGGCGGCGACATCACCCGTAAGCGCAAGCTTCTGGAGAAGCAGAAGGAAGGCAAGAAGAAGATGCGGCAGTTCGGCAAGGTCGACATCCCGCAGGAAGCTTTTATTGCCGCGCTGAAGGTGGATAGCTGAGGCGACGCACGGGACGAGCCGGCCCGGTCTCCGGGGCCGGCAAACAAAAACTGCGAAAACAACCCCATGCACAGTAGCCGCCCCCTTGGCGGCATTGCGTTTTTTCGATTTGCCGAAATTTGTTTAATCCGTCGGGCAAAACAGGGGTATGGTGGCATCATCGCAGCCGGCGTGATTGGTAGCCCGATCGCGAGGAGATGGGTTTCGCTTCACTCTACCCATCCTACGAACTGGCATCGTCCAGAGTGACCAGCATCACAGAGCTGGCGCTTGCCTTTCGGCAGGCTCCGCATACGTTATTCTGGGGCTGCAATGGGCGCGCTTCGCTGGTTTTCATTGATCTTTTTCCTTGGACTGGCCTGTGGCTCGGCCCATGCCGAGCGCCGCGTCGCGCTGGTCATCGGGAATTCCGGCTACAAGAGCGTGGCGCGGCTTGCCAACCCCGCGAACGATGCCACGCTCGTCGGCGGCATGTTCAAGAAGGCGGGCTTCGACTTCGTCGATACGAGGCTTGATCTGAACGTGGTCGATATGCGCAAAGCGCTGCGCGAATTCGGCAGCAAGGCGCGCGAGGCCGATGTCGCCGTCATTTACTATGCCGGCCACGGCATCGAGCTGGATGGCAACAACTATCTGATCCCCACCGACGCTGCGCTGGAGACGGATACTGACGTCCTCGACGAGGCGTTCCCGCTCGACCGGGTGCTTTTTGCCATTGAGCCGGCCAAGCAGCTGCGCCTCGTCATTCTGGACGCCTGCCGCGACAATCCGTTCGCCAAGACAATGAAGCGGACCGTGGCGTCCCGTGCGATCGGTCGCGGGCTTGCCAAGGTTGAGCCAACCAGCCCGAACACGATGATCGCCTTCGCGGCGAAGGCGGGCTCTACCGCTTCGGACGGCGACGCGAAGAACAGTCCCTTCGCTGAGGCTCTCGTCGGTCGCCTCCCCACGCCAGGCCTCGATCTGCGCAAGGCCTTCGGCTTTGTACGCGACGATGTCCTGAAGAACACCGGGTACAAGCAGGAGCCGTATGTTTATGGCTCTCTGGGCGGCGATGATGTACCCTTGGTTCCTGCGAAACCCGTCGTCGCCGGACCGCAGGCAAGCCCCGACAGCGAAATTCGACGCGACTACGAATTGGCCCTTCAACTCGGCACGCGCGAAGGATGGACAGCCTTTCTCAATCACTATCCCGGCGGTTTCTATGCCGATCTCGCCAAAGGTCAGTTGAGCAAGATCGCGGCCGAGGAGGCACGGGCAGCCGCAGCCGAGAAGGCTCGCCAAGCCGAGGAGGAGAAGGCGCGGCTGGTGGCCGACCGGGCAAAGAAGATCGAGCAGGAGAAGGCGGCGGCGGCGGCCAAGGCGGCCGAAGACGCCCGGATGGCGGCGGAGAAAGCCAAGCAGATGGAGGAGGCCAAGGCGGCCGCGGCCGAGCAGCGACGGAAGGAAGCTGAGGCGGCCGTGGCGAAGGCGCTCGCCGACAAACAAGCCAACGACACGGAGCAGAAGGTTGCCGCTGTAGCACCCACATCGACCTTGCCGTCAATGTCGCCTCAGGAGATGACGAAGCTGGTGCACTCGGAGCTCCGCCGCGTCGGTTGCCTGACCACCCCGGCAGATGGCGAATGGAATGCTTCGTCACAACGCTCGCTGACGCTGTTCAACAGATACGCCGGGACGAAGTTCGACGCGAAGCTGGCGAGCCTCGACGTACTCGATGCGATCAGAGCTAGGCCAAATCGCGTCTGCCCGCTCGTCTGCGAGCACGGGTTTAAGGCTGACGGTGACGCCTGCGTGAGGATAACCTGCCGCGCCGGCTATCGTTTGGGCGATGACAACGCGTGTGAGAGGATACCCGACAAGAAGCCTCTCGCGACGCGCGATGATACAAGAAAGCGGGATGGGGAGCCGAGACAGGTAGAAGCCGCACCATCCAGCAAACCGCAAGCCTCTGGCCAAATGTTCTGCAACTCCGCCGGCTGCCGTCCTGTCGGCAAGGGATGCAGAGTAGAGGCCGCTCCCATCACAGATCAGAGCTCCCCGATGGCTGGCCGCACGAGAGAGGTGTGCAATTGAGCCATGCCAACGGACGTCGAAATTACAGCTCGTAGGATGGGTTGAGCCCTTGCGAAACCCATCGCCCTGACCGGCGGACGCCGTATCTACTCTTGCTCACTCGATCCGATCGCGAGGATGAAGTCGATGGGTTTCGCTTTGCTCTACCCATCCTACGAGTTCTACAAGCCGGCCGACCTCGTCAAGATGCAGATCCTGGTCAACGCCGAGCCGGTCGATGCGCTCTCGATGCTGGTCCACCGCACCCGCGCCGAGGGGCGCGGCCGCGCCATGGTCGAGAAGATGAAGGAGCTGATCCCGCCGCACATGTTCCAGATCCCGATCCAGGCGGCGATCGGCGGCAAGGTGATCGCCCGCGAGACGGTGCGCGCGCTGCGTAAGGACGTCACCGCGAAGTGCTACGGCGGCGATATCACGCGTAAGCGCAAGCTTCTGGAGAAGCAGAAGGAAGGCAAGAAGAAGATGCGGCAGTTCGGCAAAGTCGACATCCCGCAGGAAGCCTTCATCGCCGCCCTGAAGGTGGATAGCTGAGGCGACGCTCGGCACGGGCCGGGTCTCCGGGCCGGCAAACAAAAAAGTGCGAAAACAACCCCATGCACAGTAGCCGCCCCCTTGGCGCGGCACTACTTTTCGATTTACCGAATTCTCTTTGACCCGTCGGGCAAAACAGGGGTATGGTGGCATCATCGCAAGATGGGTGACCGCGGGTGAAGGCATGCCAAATGACGGCCGGATCCTCGGCTTCCGGTAGCGCCGATCTCCTACTGCCAGAATCTGTCACTGCCCTGCGCTAGGTCTTCTTTCACCAATCACTGAAAGGAAGACCATGAATACTCAAAGCAGCGGCGAGGCAGTGCAGATCGCCAACACCTACATCGAGGCCATCGCCCGCAAGGACGTCGATACGGTCATCTCCATCTCGGCGGACGACATCGTTTGCACATCACCGCGCGGGCGGATCGTCGGGACCTCGAAGTTTCGCGAGTTCCACGACGGGTTTGCCCGCATGCTCCGGAAGGTGACGCTCCTCGCGATTTACGGCGACGATCAGCAGGCCATTGTCGTCTACAGCGCGGACACCCATCCGATTGCCGGCGCCATGGTTGCGGAGTTCTTCAAGGTGAGGGACGGCAAGATCGCGTCGACCGAGGTGATCTACGACGCGGCTCCCTTCTCTGCCTACGCGGCGACGGTCCAACCGCGCTAAGAATCCGGTCCGGGTCATCAAGCGGCGCGGCTGCCCGAAGCCGTGCCGCCCGCGCTCGGCGGAAATCGACTGCCAATCTTTGGCAGGATACGTGTTAGATATGCAGCATGTCCAAGAGCCAGCGGCTGTTCGACCTGATGCAGATCCTGCGCCGACACCGTCATCCGGTGTCGGGCAGCAATCTCGCTGTCGAGGCCGGCGTCTCGCTGCGCACGATCTATCGCGACATCGCCGACTTGCAGGCACTGGGCGCGCAAATCGAGGGCGAGCCGGGCTTCGGTTACGTCCTGCAGCCCGGCTTTCTCCTGCCACCGCTGATGTTCTCCGAGCAGGAAATCCAGGCCCTGGCGCTCGGTGCGCAATGGGTGTCCCGCCAGACCGATGAGGAGTTCTCGCTGGCAGCGCGTAATGCGCTCGCGAAAATCGGCGCCGTGCTTCCGTCGGAGCTGCGACACAAGATCGACGACAATGCCTTTCATGTCGCGCGCAGGCCGAAGCAACCTGAAGCCGTCGATCTCCGCGTTGTGCGCCAGGCCATGCGCGACCAGCACAAGCTGTCCATCGTGTATCGCGATCCGAAAGGCGCGAGGACTACCCGGACGATCTGGCCGATTGGCGTCGCCTTTTTCGACTCACGGCGCATCCTGGCCGGCTGGTGTGAAATGAGGAAGGACTTTCGCGCCTTCCGCGCGGATCGGATCGAGAAGGTCCGACTCAAGACGGATCGCTATCCCGGCCGCCGACGCGACCTCGTCAAACGATGGCGGGCCCAGGTTGACGCGGATCGCCGCAAGGCTGTGGACTGACCGGCGACCGGGCTCGTAGGATGCACATCGGATTGGATCGTCTCAAGTCCTGGCAATGCGGTGCCGGCACGTGACGGAGCAAGAGAGTTCTATGCCGAGAGGTCTCGCGATTGTGGTGTTGACGCTGCTGATAAGCGTCCTGATCATTCATGTTGCTCTTTGGATCAGAGGCATCAGGCCATCGCGTCGAACAAGCCTCTGGGAACATCTGACCTGGGAAGCTTTCCCCAGAGACGATCAACAAAGGCAATATCTGAAGCAGCGTCTTTTGACGGCGATCGTGGTGCTTCCAATCGTAACATTCGTCGTCCACGCGGTCTTTGAATAGCTTGAAGGATAGTCGCAGGGTGGGCGAAGCAACTTGTCCGCTGTAGCTCGAAGAGCGAAGGCGGAAGCGTGCCCACCAATTTGTGTGCCGTCGAGAAAAGTGGTGGGCACGGCGCTCTGCGCCTTTGCCCACCCTACGAGAGCGGTGCTAGGACGCCTTCTGCTTCGCCTCGACGTAGCGTGCAAAATTGTCGAGGATCGCCTGCCAGCCGCCTTGCTGCTGCTCGACCGAGTGCGTCGGTTCGCTGTCGAAGACGACGCGGACGACGACGCCCTTCGGACCGGGGACGAACTCGACTTCGGCCTTGCGATCGCCGAACGCATATTCGATCAGCTTGTGCTCGACGATCGTCGTGTAGGTGCCGGCGAAATCAAAGCCCATGCTGCCGTCCTTGGCCTCCATGCGCGAGGAGAAGGCGCCGCCCTCGCGCAGGTCGACCGTGGCCCTGGTCGTGTGCCAGTCGTCGGACGCGGCGTTCCACTTCACGATATCGGCAGGCGTCGTATAGGCACGCCAGACCTGATCGATGGGGGCGGCGACGCTGGTTTCGACGGTGATCCTCATGGGCATTGCTCCAGTTGCGACTTTGACGGCTCGAATTGACAAAATCACGTCACGTGTGCCGGGTCCATCTCCGGCAGTTTCGGAACGTGTCCACCCAAGGACGATCGAGCCCGGTCCATGCCGACATGGTCCGGCCGTCAATGCGCTAAAAAAGTTGGAAAGTCGTAGGGTGGGCAAAGCAACTTGTCCGCCGTAGCTCGAAGAGCGAAGGCGGAAGCGTGCCCACCAACTTGTGTGCCGTCGGGAAGAATGGTGGGCACGGCGCTCTGCGCGCCTTTGCCCACCCTACGAAAGCCGTGCTAGTGTCCGCTCGCCGACGATACGGAATCTTGCCTTCGCATCGACGATCCGATTTGCGACGACCAATGTTGATGGGTTTCGCTTCCGGCGGGCATCATCAAATCGTCATTGCCCGAGCTGTTGCAGCACGGCAGACCACAACGCCAGCGGCTCCCTGAGCGCTCCCGGCTCGGACGGCTTCTGGCGAACGGCCGTGTGCACCATGACGAGCTTCGAGGCCGGATCGACCAGGATGACCTGGCCGCGGATGCCGAGCAGGGCAAATCTGCGCTGCTCGCCGGGGAGGAGCCACACCTGATAGCCGTAGCCGAAATAGGGCGTGGCCACGCGCGGAGCGAGATGACCATCCTCTGGTCTGACGGTCGTGGCATCCAGCAGCCACTGCCGGGGGATCAATTGACGACCTTCCCAGGTGCCGTCGTGTGCGAGCAGCCGGGCGAGGCGCGCATAGTCGCGCAAGGTTGCGTTGAAGCAGCAGAACGCAATCTCCTGCCCGCTGCCGTCGATCGCCCATGAGGCATCCGCCTCGGTGCCGATGGCATTCCAGATCCGGTCGTGGAGATAGTCGGCAACCGGCGTGCCCGTGGCGGCGCGCAGGACGAGGCCCAGGATCTCGGTTTCGACGCTCGCATAATGCCATTTGGTGCCGGGCGGCGCGGTTCTTGTATTGAATTGCGCGACGACGGCGGTGGGATCTTTTGTCTCTTCGACGAACAGGGCGCGCCCCAGCCGGGCGATGTCATCGTTCCCGTCATAGACTTCCGAAAACGCGACGCCCGAAGACATGTTCAACAGAGCGCGGATGGAGGTGTTTCCATATTCCGTTCCTGCAAGGCCGGAGACGTAAGTCGAGACGAGGTCGTCGATCGACTTGATCCGTCCCTCCGAGACCGCGATCCCGACCAGCATGGCCACCAGCGTCTTGGCCATGGACTGCGAAAGAAAGCGGTCGTGGTCGGTCCGCGCATATTGATAGTGCTCGTACAGGATGGTGTCGTCCCTGGCGATCAGCAGTCCCGTCACCGGATTGCGCTTGAGGTAATCCGCGATGCTCAGCCGCTCCGTGCCGAAACTGTAGGTGATCGATGGCTCCGGCGCGCGCTTGAATGGCCAGGGCGCCGTCGCGCGACCGATCGGGCGGGAAGGATAGATCTCGCCGAAATGGCTGTAGACTCCGACGAGCTTGTCGAGCTGGGTGGTCGTCCCCCGCGTGCCGACCGGATAGCCGGCAGCCGCGCCGTAAAGCTCGGCATCGGGACCGCTCTCCGAAAAGACCGGCCCCGGCTCGCGGGAAGAGTTTTGGGCGTCCTGCGCGCAAGCCAAGGGGGCCCAGAGCGCAGAGACGAGAGTGACAGCCAAGAAAGACCCGCGGCAACCGCGCGGCCTGCGGAGCGCTCCCCAATTCATTGGACTTGCCTCCTCGCACGTTCTTGCGTGTGCGCTTTTGAGAGCAATCTCGCAAGCCGGTGATGAGAGGCATGCTATCATCTGGGGTGGATGGAGTCAGCCTATGGCTCATGGCCGACATTGGCGCCAACTAGGCGGCTCTGGTGTTTCGGCTTAAGATCCGGACGTCGTCATCCAGGACATTCTCGCCAATCTTGATTGATTGCTCATCTCCCGACGGCCGAGCGAACTGCGTCATGACCATTATTTCCCTTGAACGGACCGCCGATACTCTTCCCGCAGATTTTCCCGAGCTGGAGGCCGACGCCAAGGCGGATGGACACGCGAACATGACCCGCCTGGTCGCGGAATTCGCACACGATCGAGGCATGTTTCACGCGATATTCACGTGCCTCCTGGGTGGCAGGTTAGTAGGGATCGGAGCGATCACCAACGAGCCTGCGCCGACGCCGATACCCATGTGGCGGATGCGGCGACTTTACGTGCACCGCAACCATAGAAGACGCAAAATTGCCCAGGCCATCGCGAACGCCTTGCTGCAAGAAGCGGTCGGGAAGGTCTCCATTGTGACTGTCCACGCAGGACATGAGGGCGCGGCCCGGTTTTGGGAGGCAGTTGGATTTCGCCAGGTAGAGGGTCAACCGTGGTCTCACGAAACAGTCATATCAACCCTGGATGCCTGAGGCCCGTCGGATGAGTCGAGCTTTGGCGAAGCCCTCCCCGTCCGAAGCCAACGGTCCCGCTCACCGGACGCACACGTTCTGAAGCTGGCCGCGGAGATACGCGTTTTCCCGTTCGAGCGCCTGATTCCAGGCCAGCAGTCCGAAGCGCTTGGTGTCCACTCGGGACCAGAAAGCTCCGGGCGCACGCCGCCAGAGCGGAAGCGTTGCGATCGCGACTGCGCATTGGCCGCCCATGTCCATGACCTCGGCGAGCTCGACGAGGCCGAATGGAATCGGGGAGTCGACCGAGCCGGCAAAATCCCCAGGGTTGCTGCGCGCGGCTTCCAGCGCGGTCTCGAAACCGATCCGGAAAAATGAACGTGCGCGCGTCTCGTCATCGAATGCGAGAGAAATTCGGGCTGCATGAAAGGCCGCCGCAATGGTCTTGGTGGTCAGGATCGGGGAGAACGAGCGCCAGTCCAGCTCGGCCGCGAGCGAGAACCATTTGAGGGCGTCGTCCAGCGTACCCGACAGCTCGCACAGGCACCCCGCCAGAAACGCCAGCGAGATGCGCCAGCGCTGCACATGGGGGTTGGTCGTGTGCCGGGTGCTCCGGCAATAGCTTTCGATCCGCCCGATCAGCTCGCCGGCCGCCTGCGCCCGGCGGCGTTCGAGAATGCGATAGCCCGCAACGCAAAGGGCTGCGCCCCGGTCCGCCGAGTCCGGACGGGCATTGTCGGCAACCCAGCTGGCGAGCCGACCGAGCACCGCCGCGTCGTCGAGGCGCTCACCGACCTGGACCAGCGTCCGGTACAGCCACGGGTTGTCGTAACATCCACCGAAATCGAGCGCGACCGCTCCGCTCGCGGACAGCGCGTCGGCGAAGGCGGGGTGGCGGAAGGATTCGCGCAGGTCCTCGGCCCTGGCGAAGGGATTGGCGGAGGCAACGACCAGGATCCATTCGCCCTCGACATTGCTGTCGAGAGGGATGCGAACCAGCCGGCGGGCGGCTTGCTGCCATTTGAAGCCGCCGGGCGCCGTTTGCGTGTAGCGGGCTTCGACCACGAAATCCTCGACCAGCCCCTCGCGCAATTTGGCCCAGTCGAAGACGTGGTGGTGGTACGGATTGGGATCGCTTCCGGTCTCATCAGCCCACCGGTCCGGAACGCTGGCAACCAGACGCCCGTCCGGCTTCAGCACCCGTGCGAACTCCTTGGCCACGGCTGTCCAGTTTTCGACATGCTCGATCGTCTCCATCGAGACGATGAGATCGACGGATGCATCGGCAAGGTTCTGGAGGCGCGAGGCATCTCCGGTCTCGAAGCGCAGGTTTGGCCCGCCGTAATTCGCATGCGCGTACGCCACGGCCGCGGCATCGACATCGACGCCGATGATTTGCGAAGCCTGGCTGGTCGCGGCGATCACCGCCGAGCCGTAGCCAAGCCCGCAGGCGCAATCGAGCACGGTGTCGCCGGGCCGGACGAGCGAAGCGGCCAGCGCATAGCGAACCACATGCGCATCGGCGCGCGATCCGCTTTCGCGCAGCATGTCCATGTGGAGATTGCGTTCGCCCAGCAGGGTCTCCACCGGCCATCGCGAAGCCGCCTCCGCCGGGATGCGCTGGTAGACGGCATGGCGCGGTAGCACATCATCCTGCATGCGCTCGTAGTCGGATGTGGCGAGCGAGGCCGGATGGCGTCGCCATCCCCGCGCGAACAGCCGGTTCTCGAGCGGCGCGCGAAGGCCGGCAATGCCGGGACCAACGAGGAACAGGCTTTGCAACTCATCCTGCGCCGTGAGCGTCTCGATCAGGACAAGCGTGTCTTTCGCGGCGGCGATTTCGACGACGGCAATAGGCTTGGGCGGAACGCGCGCATCGCTGCCGCGTGAAATCCAGCGCGGATGCTCGCATGCTCCCTCTCCGACGGCATGGGCATCGCATCCCATGAGCAGCAGCTCATGCAGCAGGTTCGGGTCGCGGGCATTCCATTGCACGATCCGGCACGGACCAAAGATGCGCGTGATCGCGGCAGCCGTTTCAATCGACATCCGACCTGACCGAACGAGAACGGGACAATTGCCCCCCGGATTGAACGTCCTCGCGGGCGAAATCAGGCGAAATCATCCGGCCCGCTCGCAGGTCAAGGCGCCCGCAGGCCCGGCGGACCTTTGCGCATGTTCGATGCCTGCTCATAGGCGTAGGCGAGACGCAGCAGCTTGTGCTCGCTCCAGGCTCTCCCTGCGAAGGCGACGCCGAGCGGATAGTCGGGCGTGTCCTTGCCGTCGGCGCCCGAAACGAAGCCGCCGGGCACCATGACGCTGGGATAGCCGGCCCTGGCGGCGATCACGGCGCCGGTGGCGCCGGGGAACAACACGGCGTCGAGCCTTTGCTGGTTCATGTAGGCGTCCATGCCGCGCGTCCTGGCGGAGAGCAGGTCCATGGCCCGGGCCGATCTGTATTCGCGCTCGCTCAAATCGCCCCTGGTCGCGTTGGCGGCGAGGAACAGGTCCTGGCCAAAGCGCAGCGCTTTCTCGGCATGAGTCGTTGAAGGCCACGATGTCGGCGATGGTCTTGATGTCGGTATTGGTCGCCCAATCCCTCAGGTAGAGATTGAGATCGTGCTTCAGCTCGTAGAGGAAGACGATCGGCGGCGTCGCCAGATTGCCCTTGTTGCGGCTCAACGGATTGCGGTTGAGCACCGGCATGGTCGTGCCCGGACCGCCGATCCAGCCGGCCGTCGGCATGGCCGCGCGCACGATGATAGCGCCGAGATCCTCCAGCACCTTGATGACTTCGGCCATCAGCCTGGCCCCGTCGGGCGGCAACTTGCCGTAATAGGAATCGTTCAGCGGATCGGCGGGATCGCTCGGCACGCCGATCCGCGCGCCCTTCATCGCATCGCGTGCGAGGTCGGCCGTGTAATCGGCCGGCCTCCGCTGCCGCTCCGTCACGGGATCGAGCGGGTCCTCGGCGGCCAGCACATTCAGCAGTATCGCCGCATCGCGCACGGTGCGCGTCATCGGGCCCGCGGTGTCCCGGCTGTGCGCGATCGGCACGATGCCGGCACGGCTGATCAAACCGACGGTCGGCTTCACGGTGACGATGCCATTCCGGCTGGCCGGGTGCAGCAGCGAGCCGGAGGTCTCGGTGCCGACAGAGGCCGCGCACAGACCTGCGGCCACAGCGACCGCCGAACCCGAGCTCGAGCCACCGGGGTCGACGACCGGGATGCCCCGATCGTCCAGCAGCGTCGGCACGTAGGGATTTTTCACCTGACCGCCCAGCGACGAATAGCCCGAGGGCATGTCGGTCGCGAGGATGTTGGCAAACTCCGTCAGGTTCGCCTTGCCGAGGATCACGGCGCCGGCCTT
Source organism: Bradyrhizobium sp. CCBAU 45389 (assembly GCF_028128625.1). Classification (NCBI taxonomy): domain Bacteria; kingdom Pseudomonadati; phylum Pseudomonadota; class Alphaproteobacteria; order Hyphomicrobiales; family Nitrobacteraceae; genus Bradyrhizobium; species Bradyrhizobium sp. CCBAU 45389. Next base: position 38,325 of record NZ_LBIY01000080.1, read on the forward strand.
CCGCAACAGCTTGACGAGTGTGGCATCGCCCCGGGCGCGCGCACTCTCCAATGCCAGCGAGCCCGCCGTGGTCGGCTGCCTGTCGCCGGTCGCGATGTTGTCCTTCAGCAAAATCGGCACGCCCGCCAGCGGCCGCTTGGCCGACGGCCTCGTGCCGTCGAGCTTGCCCGCGATCGCGAGCGCGTCGGGATTGAGCGCGCGGACGGCGTTGAGCATGGGCCCGGCGCGGTCAAAGGCTGCGATACGCGCTAGACAGGCTGTGGTCAGCGCGGTCGCGGTGACCCGCCCGGCCGCCAAGGCATCGATGATGTCGCTCATGGGCGCGTCCTCGAGCTGCGGCTCGACCTGCGCCCCGGCCGCAGCGAGGCTCGCGTTGCGGCGGGCTGGCTTCTTCATGCTGTGCTTCTTGGCTGACCCCGTATATGCTACTTATGGTAGCAGAACGCCTGGCCGCGCGACAAGCCGCTTGCCGCGGCGGTGGCGCGCCATCCAGTCCTTCGCGAAGCCTTCGGTGGAGTAATTCATGGACTGCACGATCCGGCCCGCGATCGACGATGACGCCGACGCCATCAGCGCGGTCATCCTGCGCGCGCTGCGCGAAACCAATGCGAAGGACTATACGGCCGAGATCATCGAAAGGATCGAGCTTGGCTTCAGTCCGGACGCCGTCAGGCAGCTCATCGCGAAACGCACCGTTTTCGTCGCCACCATCGGCAGCCGCGTCGTTGCAACGGCAAGCCTCGACGGATGCGTCGTCCGCACCGTCTTCGTGGCTCCCGACGTACAGGCCCGCGGTATCGGCAAGCTGCTGATGGCCGAGATCGATCGCACCGCACGCGAGCGAAATATTCCCTCGCTGACGGTCCCTTCATCGGTCACCGCCGAGGGCTTCTATGCGCGGCTCGGGTTCAATGCCCTGCGCGACAGCTATCATGGCGACGAACGCACGATTATCATGGAGCGATTGCTCGACTCCACCGAATAACCCGTGGCCCGGATGGAGCCGGCGCTGAGGCTGATCTTGATCCTCCCCGCCAAATAGACCACCATCGCGTCCCTGAACCGCTCACAACAAGAATGGGCGAGGAAACGCAGCAATGAATGCAGCTTCCGGATTTGGCCTGGTCGAACGTGCCCGCGCGCTCGCGCCGCTGATTGCGGGCGAAGCGGACGAGATCGAACGGACGCGGCGGCTGACGCCGGCCGTGGTCTCCGCCCTCATCGAGAACGGGTTTTATCGCGCGCTGTTGCCGCAAAGCCTTGGTGGCAGCGAGGCTGCGCCGGAAGCCTTCATGCAGATGCTGGAGGAGATTGCGAAGGCGGACGCGTCCACCGCCTGGTGCCTCGGCCAATGCAGCGTCTGCGCGATGATCGCGGCCTGGCTCGATCACGACACCGCGCATGAGATCTTCAACGCCGCGCCCGGCATTCTCGCCTGGGGCGCGATCGCGCATGAGGCGCGCGCGGTCGAGGGCGGCTATCGCGTCACGGCGCGCTGGGATTTTGCCTCGGGCTCGCGGCAGGCGAGCTGGCTGGGGGCGCATGTCCGCATCGTCGATGGTGACGGTTCGCCGCGCAAAAATGTCGACGGCTCGCCGGAGGTGCGCACCATCCTGTTTCCGGTCGCGCACGCAACACTGCACGACGTGTGGCAGGCGATCGGGCTCGCCGGGACCGGCACGGACTCCTACGAAGTGACCGACCTCTTCATCCCCGAGCGCTTCACCGCATTCCGCGACGTGTCGTCGGCGCTGCGCGAGAGCGGGCCGCTCTACAGGATCGGCACCGGCTCGACCTTCAGTCTCGGCTTTGCCGCGGTCTCGCTCGGCGTCGCGCGCGCCACGCTGGACGCCGCCATTGCGCTCGCGCGCGCAAAACATCAGTCGCTGGCGGCCAGCGCCATGCGCGACAACGGGGCGGTCCAGGGATTGATCGGCCGCACCGAGGGCGATTTGCGCGCCGCGCGCGCCTACCTCTATGCGACCGCGAATGCGATGTGGCGCGAGCTCAGTGCGACCGGCGAGTTCAGCGCGGCGCATCGCAACGCGGTCCGGCTGGCGGCGACCTGGACCATTCACCAGTCGGCGAAGGTGGTCGACACCGCCTATCACATGGCCGGCGCGACCGCGGTGTTCCGCAACCAGCCGTTCGAGCGGCGCTTCCGCGACATGCATGCGATCGCGCAGCAGATCCAGGCGCGGGACACGCATTACGAGGATGTGGGCAAGGCGATCCTGTCGGCCGGCGTCGATACCAGGTGCTGAATTCGCCTACGCCTTGCGCGCGCCGAGCAGCCGACCTCGCCAGCCCATGCCGATGACCATGGCAATCATCAGAAGGAAGGCCGCAGCGGCGACGAAATCGATGATGCGGTCGCTTCCGGAGCATATGTCCTGGTTGAGGCACGCGCGGGACAGGACCCCGCTCCGGACCAGGACTGCAAGCACGCCGAAATACAGGAACACGCTGAGCCCAAGATAGACCAGCGTCACCAGCGCACGCCGCAGCCGCGAGGGCATCGTTGGATCATCCTCGCGCCGCTCCGTGATGTACTGGCCGGGCTTTGCCTTGGCGGGATCGCGGATCTGGACGGTCGAATGCGTGAGCAGATCGTGAACCGCCTGGTTGCGGCGCGTGGCAGCCATGACCACAAACGAATACCAGCCGAGGACGCTCTTGACGGCAAAGCGTGCGAGCGCCTTGGTGAAGCTCAAATTTCCGCCGCGATCGTCGACAACGCGCAAGTTCGTCCAGATATGTCCGAGCGTGCCGCCCGCGCGCCAGACCATCACGGGCTCGTAGAGCAGCAGGATGGCGACGACGGCGACCCCGAGGATCCGGCTTAGTCCGTCGCTCGCGACATTGCTCGCGACCGCGAGGGCACCGAACAGCAGGGCCATCGCCAGCATCCAGTCGAGCAGAACGGCCTTGAACCGCCGCGAGAAGCGGGCATAGCGCGGTCCAGGCAGCGGCAGCGGAGGCGCATCAGAGGTCATGGGGGAGCCGCTTCCGTTCATTGGATCTCATCATGAGACGCCGGCAGCGCGCGTGAGGTTCGACTGCACAGCGGCAGCTCACGCCACCAGCGCAGCGTCCTCGTCCGCTCCATCGATGCCGCGCTGTGCCTGCAGCAGGCTGATGATCTCGATATTGGGCCGGGCCTTGCTGAACAGAAAGCCCTGGCCTTCGTCGCAGCCTTCGGCGCGCAGGCAGCTCAGCTCGGCTTCGGTCTCGACGCCTTCGGCGGTGATGGTGACGCCAAGGCCTTTGCCGAGGCTGACGATGGAGCGGATGATCGCCTGCGCCTCGCGGTTGGCGCCGAGATCGCGCACGAAGGACTGGTCGATCTTGATCTTGTCGAACGGGAAGCTGCGTAAGTAGCTGAGGCTGGAATAGCCGGTGCCAAAATCGTCCATCGAGATGCGCACGCCGAGCGCGCGCAGCGCATGCAGCGTCGCCAGCACCTGCGCGCTCTTCTCCAGCAGCAGCGTCTCGGTGATCTCGAGCTCGAGCCGCCGCGGCGGCAGGCCGGAATATTTCAGCGCGTCCGTCACCATCGAGAGCAGGTTGCCGCTGCGGAACTGCAGTGGCGACAGATTGACCGCGACGCGGACGTCGTCGGGCCAGGTCGCGGCATCCAGGCACGCCCGGCGCAGCATCAGGCCGCCGAGCGGATTGATCAGGCCAGTGTCTTCCGCGACCGGAATGAACTCGGCCGGCGAGACCATGCCGCGCTCGGCATGGGGCCAGCGCACCAGCGCCTCGAAGCCGGTGATGCGGCCGCTCTGGAGGTCGACCAGCGGCTGATAGTAGGGGCGGAGCACGTCGTTCTGGATCGCATCGCGCAGCTCGACCTCGATCTTGCGGCGGCTCTGCGCTTTTGCATCTAACGCGGCCTCGAAGAAGGCGAAGGTGCCGCGCGCATCCAGCTTGGCGCGCGACAGCGCCATGTCGGCGCTCTTGAGCAGTTTCTCGGAATCGTCGCCGTCGCCCGGCGCCATCGCGATGCCGATGGAGGCACCGATCACCACGGAATGGCCGTCGAGCAGATAGGGATCGGAGATGGCCTCGAGCAGCCGCTTTGCGAGCCCCACCGCGTCTTCCGGCCGGGCCAGCCCGCTCTGCACGATCGCGAACTCGTCGGAGTTGAGGCGCGCCAGCGCGTCCTCCTCGCGCAAGGTGGAGCGCAGGCGCTTGGCGACGCCGCGCAGCAGCTTGTCGCCGACGGCGTGTCCCAGGGTGTCGTTGACCGCCTTGAAATTGTCCAGCCCCAGCATCAGCACCGCGACCTTCTCGGCGCTGCGGCGCGTATGCAGCAACATCTCGTCGACCTGCTGGCGCAGCAGATTGCGGTTCGGCAGCCCGGTGAGCCCGTCATGCTGGGCCATGAAGGCGAGCCGCGCCTCGGCGCGCTTGCGCTCGGTGATGTCCATCAGCGCGAGCAGCACCGCCGGCCGCTCGGCATAGGTCAATTCGCGGGAATAGATCGCAAGATCGATCAGCGCGCCGTCCGCCTTGACGTGCTTCCAGGTGCGGCCGGCCTGTTCCTCGCCGGTCACATCAATGGTCCAGGGCGGCTCGCTGTCGAAGGCCTGCAAGGAGCGGATCTTCAGCTTCTCGAATTCGCTACGGCTATAGCCATAATGCGCGATCGCGGCGTCGTTGACGCCGAGGATGCGCTCGTCGTCGAGCGCGCAGATGATCATGGGAACGGGATTGCCGTCGAACAGCAGGCGGAACGAGGCCTCGCGCTGCTTCAGCTCGGTGATGTCGACGCGCAGGCCGACGACGCCGCCGTCGTCGGTCAGCCGCTCGTCGATGAGGATGACGCGGCCGTCCGCCAGCTTCTGCTCGTGGCGTTCGCCGGGCTGATAGAGCCTTTGCAGCCGCTCGGCGATCCACTCGTCCTCATGGCCTTCGGCCTCGGGATAGTCGCCGCGCGCGACGCCGACACGCAGCGTGTCTTCGAGGCGCGCGCCTTCGGCGAAGAGGTCGGCGGTCTTGCTGTAGATCTCGGCGTATTTCTTGTTCCAGAGGACGTAACGGCCCTCGGCATCGAGGAACACGATGCCCTGCGGCAGGATGTCGATGGCCTGGCGCAGCCGCTCATGGGCCTTGCGCGCCTCCGCGATCGCGGCATCCGCTTCCGCGCGGCTCTGCACGAGTTCGTCCTGTGCAACGGGCGGATGCGGGGCGCGCGCGAATCGCGGCTTGCGCGGCCGGTTGCCGGCCGTACCAAGCTCGTTGCGCTTTCGCCTTTTTTGTTTTCGAGACCCCAAACTCAACGTCACATGTCCCAGTCGCGCCCTGTGGCCGCAAGTTGTGGGGCAAGTGTCTGAAAAAAAAGTAATCTTCGCCGGGCTGGCCGCGGCACCGCGTACCCTTCACCGGCATGTCTGCCTGTTTGCGAGGCGCAAAATGCGCCGGCCGACGCGTCAAACCCAATCCGCCGTCGCAATCGGAAACATGCGCTGGCGCAAAATTACGCGCGCGCTTGAATCATTTCCGAATTGGCACGCGATTGCATGCGGGCCGCGGCGTTCCCTCACTCCGCGCACGAATTTTGGTCAATGCAGGATACGGTTATCGCGCCGTTAAAAATGCGGCCGGCCGACGAAAGAAACTGCGACTTTCGAATGACCCTAGTTGGAAATACGGATCGTCGTGTTGCGCGCGCCCTCGCGCTGGACCAGCGCGAACAGGGTTGCCGCATGTGCGGGGTGGAGCCTGATGCAGCCATGCGAGGCCGGTCCGCCGAGGCGCGAGATGTCGGTGGTGCCGTGGATGGCGAAGCCGTGGTGGAAGAAGATCGCGTGCGGCATCGGCGAATTGTAATATTTGCGCGAGAAATAGCGCCGCATCATCACCTGCGGACGGAAGGTGCCGCTCGGCGTGCCGTAGCCCCTGCGTCCCGTCGAGACCGGCCATGCGTAGCGCGGTGCGCCGTCGACACGCACCGACATGCGCTGGGACGATTTGTCGATGTCGACCCTGAGATCGGCCTACGCCGGGGTCGCGATGAGCGGGGCCGCTACAAAAGCGGCCATAGCGGCCCGCCTCGCGAGCCGCACCACAACAAAAGTCATAATAAAAAGCCCTTTGCCTCAAGGGCATGATGTTGCCGGGAGCCAGCGGCTGTAAAGACGCCGTGAGATCGCGCCCTCGCGACAAGCCTAATTCTTAACCCTGACGCGGCGTTGGGTTATAACGACCGGGCATGAGTCCCCGCCGCATCGCCCCTCTCCTGCTTGTCATGACGCTCCTGGCCGCCGGCGGCGCGCTGGCCCAGGACAAGGGCAGCGTCAACCCGAAGCCGCTGCCGCCGCTCGCCAATCCCAACGATCCGCATCTCGGCGCCAAGGAACTGTTCGCGCGAAAGCTGCTGCCGTCGAAAGGCCCGGCGCATGTGATCGGCTCCTACACCAAGGGCTGCATCGGCGGCGCCGCGCAGATGCCGCTCAACGGCGACAATTGGCAGGTGATGCGGCTGTCGCGTAACCGCAATTTCGGCCATCCCGACATGATCGCGCTGATCAAGCGGCTTGCGGCCAGGGCGCACAAGGATGCGGGCTGGCCGGGCATCCTGGTCGGCGACATCGCCCAGCCGCGCGGCGGGCCGGCGCTGTCGGGCCATGCCAGCCACCAGATCGGTCTCGACGCCGACATCTGGCTGACGCCGATGCCGGATCGCCGGCTCTCGCGCGAGGAGCGCGAGGAGATGTCGGCGGTGATGATGGTGCGCCAGGACCGGCTCGACATCGATCCGAAGGTGTTCACCCCTGGCCATGTGCTGGTGCTGCGCGATGCCGCGCAGGAGCCGGCGGTGCAACGCATCTTCGTCAATGCCGCGATCAAGAAGGCGCTGTGTCGCGAGGCCAAGGGCGACCGCTCCTGGCTGTCGAAGATCAGGCCGTGGTGGGGTCACGACTATCACTTCCACATCCGCATGCGCTGCCCCGCGGGCGCCGGCGACTGCGAGGGCCAGCCGTCGCAGTCCGAGGACGAAGGCTGCAAGGACGCCGATCTCGGCTACTGGTTCTCGGACGCGGTGCTGCATCCCAAGCCCCCGCCGGAGCCGCCGAAGCCAAAGCCGCCGATGACGCTGGCGCAGATGCCGGCGGCCTGCAAGGCGGTGCTGCATGCGGGCGATGCGAAGCCGTAGGGCGTAGCTCGCGTGTGTGCGCGCTGACGCTACAGATTCAGCCGTCGTCCCGGCCTAGTGCGCAATTGCGCACGGGGGCCGGGACCCATACGCCGAAGCGGAAGTTATCGAGCAAAGCGGTAACTCCGGGTCTTCGCCAAACTTCTCCCTGTGGTTATGGGTCCCGGCCCCCCGCGCGCAATTGCGCGCTAGGCCGGGACGACGCGTGGAGAGACGGTGCCTGCTCGCTTGTCCAGGACGACGGTGGGTGGTTTGCACCGCGACATTGCGCTAATATCCGTCCCGCCGCCGTGCCGTAAGCCCGCGGCATCCCGGGATGCGCATCCCGTCTTTCAACAAGCCTGACCGCACGCCTCGCGCCGTTTGCGTGGCCAACGATGGGATTTCACATGCGCGTCCTCTCCTTCCTCGCTGCGCTCCTGCTCGGCGCGACCTCTGCTTTCGCTGCCGATGAGCCGAGCGGCTGCGACAAGTTCAAATGGCCGATCGAGCGCGAGCGCGCCGCGCTGACCGCGCCGGATCGTGCAAAACTCGCTTCGGGGAGCGAGCAGGCGGCCCTGCCCGCATCAGCCATCACGCTCGGGCTGGTCGCCCCGAGCGAAGCGAAACTGCCCTCGCCGCCGGAGCGGGCGCCGAAGGACGGCACCTTTGCCGGCTTCACCAGCATCACGGCGCCGAAGGCCGGCCTGTACACGATCAGCTTGTCCTCAGGCGCCTGGGTCGACGTGGTCCAGGACGGCCATTTCCTCAAGCCCGTCGCCTTCAGCGGCGCGACCGATTGCGACGGCATCCGCAAGACCATGAAATACGAGCTGTCGGCGCAGCCCTTCGTGCTCCAGGTCAGCGGCGCCAGGGACAGTTCGCTGTCGATCGCGATCCTGCCGGCGCAATAGCCCCCTTGGTTGGTCAAACGGTCGCCTTTGACCTGAGGCGCCGGCCTGCTATGTTTGCACCGCGATATCCCTGCCGGCCGTAAGCCGTCGCAAGGACCCGTGGAACAGCGCGTCCGCCCGTCGCGACCCGACTTAACCCAACGCCAGATTTGCGTGCGCAATTGCGCATGCGGGCTCGCACGGAGCGCACCCCATGATTCGTATTGCCGGACTTTTCACCGCCTTTGTCATCCTTGCAGGCGCCACCTTCTCGCCGGCCGCCGCCGAGGACAAGACCATCACCGTGTTCGCCGCCGCCTCGATGAAGAACGCGCTGGACGAGATCGACGCCGCCTACACCGCCAAGACCGGCGTCAAGTTCAGCGTCAGCTATGCCGCGAGCTCGGTGCTGGCCAAGCAGATCGAGCAGGGCGCCCCCGCCGACGTGTTCGTTTCCGCCGACACCGACTGGATGGATTACGCTACTAGCAAGAAGACCATCAACGAGCCTTCCAGAGTCAACTTGCTCGGCAACAGCATCGTGCTGATCGCCCCGAAGGATTCCAAGATCGACAACGTCGCGATCGCGCAGGGTTTTGACCTCGCAAAACTCGCCGGCGACGGCAAGATCGCGACCGGCGACGTCAAGTCGGTGCCGGTCGGCAAATACGCCAAGGCGGCGCTGGAGAAGCTCGGGGCCTGGCAGGCCGCCGAGCCGAAATTCGCGATGGCCGAGAGCGTGCGCGCCGCGCTGACGCTGGTCGCCCGCGGCGAAGCCGCGCTCGGCATCGTCTATTCCACCGACGCCAAGGTCGAGCCAGGCGTGAAGATTGTCGGCACCTTCCCGGCGGATTCGCACCCCGCGATCATCTATCCGGTCGCGGCCACCACGACTGCCAAGCCTGAGACGAACGACTACCTCGCCTTCCTGCGCTCGACCGCGGCCAAGACCATCCTGGAAAAATACGGCTTCAAATTCCTGATCAGCCCGACAACCTGATTTTTGCGACTTGGTTTTTGCGACCTGATATTACGACTTGATGTTCGAGATCTCTCCCGCCGAATGGACGGCGATCCTGCTCTCGCTCAGGGTCGCCGTCGTCGCTACGCTGGTCGCAACGCCGTTCGGCATCGCGCTGGCATGGCTGCTCGCGCGACGTGAGTTCTGGGGCAAGTCGGTGCTCGACGCCGTCGTGCACCTGCCGTTGGTGCTGCCGCCTGTCGTCACCGGCTATCTGCTGCTGCTCACCTTCGGCCGCCGCGGCCTCGTCGGCGGATTCCTGGCGGACTATCTCGGCATCGTCTTCGCGTTCCGCTGGACCGGTGCGGCGCTCGCCTGCGGCGTGATGGCGTTTCCGCTGCTGGTGCGGCCGATGCGTCTGTCGATCGAGGCGATTGACCGCCGGCTCGAGCAGGCCGCGGAGACGCTTGGCGCTGCGCCATGGAAAGTGTTCTTCACGGTGACGCTGCCGCTGGCGCTGCCCGGCGTGCTTGCCGGCATGGTGCTGGGCTTTGCCAAGGCGATCGGCGAGTTCGGCGCCACCATCACCTTCGTCTCCAACATTCCCGGCGAGACCCAGACGATTTCATCCGCGATCTATTCGCTGATCCAGACGCCGGACGGCGATGCCGCGGCGGGCCGGCTCGTGATCGTCTCGATCGTGATCGCGATCGGCGCGCTGATCGCGGCCGAATGGTTCGCCCGCCGCGCCACGCAACGCCTGCACGGGAATTGACCATGCTGCGGGTCGACATCGAAAAACAGCTCGGCGAGTTCTCGCTTCACGCGTCCTTCACCGGCGAAGGGCGCGTCATCGGCCTGTTCGGCGCCTCGGGCGCGGGCAAGAGTTCGCTGGTCAACATGATCGCCGGGCTGTTGCGGCCCGACCGCGGCACCATCGTGATCGACGGCGAGACCGTGGACGACACCGCGGCCGGCATTCACGTGCCCACGTACCGCCGCCGCATCGGCTATGTGTTCCAGGATGCGCGGCTGTTTCCGCATCTGAGCGTTGCGCAGAACCTCGACTACGGCAGGCGGATGAACGGACTTGCCCCCGATCCTGCGCAACACAGGCGCATCATCGACCTGCTCGACATCGGCGCGCTGCTTGATCGCCGCCCCGGAAAGCTGTCCGGCGGCGAGCGCCAGCGCGTCGCGCTCGGCCGCGCGCTGCTGTCGAAGCCGCGCCTATTGCTGCTCGACGAGCCGCTCGGTGCGCTCGACGAGGGCCGCAAGCTGGAGATCCTGCCCTATCTGGTGCGGCTGCGCGACGAGGCCAATGTCCCCATGGTCTATGTCAGCCACGACGCCGCCGAACTGCGCCAGCTCGCGACACAGATCGTGATGCTGAAGCAGGGCCGCGTGACGTCGTTCGGCGGGGTCAAGGTGCTGACGTAGAGCCGTCGCCGCGGATGGCTACCAGCCGCGGTCGACGTTGCGGACCTCGCCGGTGCGGGCATCGACATCAACTTCCATCCAGCGCCCGGCGCGATCGCGGCCTTCGATCTGCCATTCATCGCCGAGGAACTGGGTGTGAGAGACCGTCATGACGCCGATGTCGGCCGCGACATCGAGCGCGACCTGCATCGAGACCTGGTCGCCGGTGTCATAGGCCATCGCCGGCGCAGCCGATCCAAGACCGATCGCGACGATGGCAGGTAGGATGAAACTTCGCATGGAACTGCTCCCGTCAAAGACGTTGACCGTCACGCGAAGAACGAGCCACGCCGCGGAGCGTTCCGGATGCGGGGGTCACGAAGCCGCGCAAATCTTCGGCGGTTGCGGCGATTTGGTGGCGGTTGTCTGGCAATGTCATCGTGGCGAGGGCGACATTGTATCCCCGCGACGACCTTCGTAGGGTGGGCAAAGGCGCGCTCTTCGCGCGCCGTGCCCACGTCTTCTGCTGGTGGGCACGGCGCAAGGGCGCCTTTGCCCACCCTACGGCAGCGTCAGACCCCCGCCACCGACGTCCACAAATCCGCAAGCTTCTTCCGCAGCGCCTGCCTGCGCGTCAGCGGCGGCGGTGTCTCGTCCTCTTCCGGAAGACGCAGGCCGACGACGTTGACGCGGCCGCCGGAGATGCTGCGCGCGACGAGGACGATCTCGTCCAGCGCGAGCTCGGCGCCTTCCTTTGGCGCGCGGTCGAGATGGACGTCGAAATAGTCGGCGAGCGTCAGCTTGCTCTCGTCGTCGCTCACCTTGACGCCGTAGATCCCGGCCAGCTCCGCCAGCGTGTGCTCGCCGGAGACCATGAAGTCGCCGAGCAGATGCGGGTCCGGCGCCGAGCTCGGCTGCATGTCGACGAAGAAGCGGTCGAGCGACTCGGCCTTTTCCGGCGGCGCCAGCAGATAGATGTAGTCGCCGGGCGCGATCGGATCGGCTTCCGTGGGCGTCAGGATGTTCTGGTTGCGGATCACCAGCGTCGGCTTGGACCAGGACGGGATCAGGCCGCGGCGGAAATACAGGCTCTTGGGGCGCACCGGGTAGCCGACCAGCTGCTGCTCGAGCTGGCCGGGCAGATCGAGCTCGACGCGGCGCGGACCGCGCTCGGCGCGCGGCAGCGCGACGTGCAGCTTGCGCGCGGCGGGCGCCAGCGTCCAGCCTTGCAGCAACAGCGAGATGATGACGACGACGAAGGCGACGTCGAAATAGAGATAGGCCTTCGACAGGCCCACCAGCATCGGGATCGAGGCCAGGAAGATCGCGACCGCGCCGCGCAGGCCGGTCCAGGCGATGAAGATCTTTTCGCGCCAGTTGAAGCGGAACGGCGCCAGGCACACGAACACCGCGAGCGGCCGCGCGACCAGCATCAGGACGAGCGCGACGGCGACCGCCGGCAGCACGCTGGCCCCTAACCGGCTCGGCGAGACCAAAAGGCCGAGCAGCACGAACATCACGATCTGCGCCAGCCAGGTCGCCGCATCCAGGAAGGTCACCACCGAATTATGCGCACGCGTCGGCCGGTTGCCGATGATGATGCCGGCGAGATAAACCGCGAGGAAGCCCGAGGCGTGCATGATCTGCGAACCGCCGAAGATCACCAGCGCTGCGGTCGTGACGAACGGCGCGTGCAGGCCCTGCGGCAACGCGACCTTGTTGAGCGCGATGACGACGAGGCGCCCGCCGAAGAAGCCGACGACGGCGCCCAGCACCGCCTCCTGCAAGAACTCCATCAGCACGTGACCCGCCGTGCCCGTTCCTAGCGAGATGTACTCGACCAGCATCAAGGTGAGGAAGATCGCGAAGGGATCGTTGGTGCCGGACTCCGCCTCCAGCGTCGCGCCGACGCGCGGACGCAGGCGCAGGCCCTGGGTGTGGACCAGCAGGAACACCGCGGCGGCGTCGGTCGAGGCCACGACGGCGCCGACCAGCAGCGCTTCCGTCCAGTTGAGATCGAGCGCGTATTTGGCGAACGGCGCCGTGACCAGCGCGGTCAGAAGCACACCGACGGTGGCGAGCACGAGGGACGGGGCGAGCACGGTGCGGATGCTGGCAAAGCGCGTCTTCAGGCCGCCGTCGAACAGGATCAGGGCCAGCGCCACCGAGCCGACCAGATAGGTCGTGCCGACGTCGTTGAACTGGATCTGCCCGGGACCGGAATCTCCCGCGAGCATGCCGATGGCCAAGAACACGAGCAGCAAGGGCGCGCCGAAGCGCAGCGCAAGCAGGCTCGACAGGATACCGGCCATGACGAGGACGGCGCCGAGCAATATGGTGAGGCTGAAGGAGTCGAGGGAGGCCATCCACCTTCCGGGTAAAAATCGCTGGATTTGCATCCTTATCGTCGGCAGACTCGCGCGCCAACCCATTTTCTTCCGCTCGCGGCAATCTGCCCGTATTTTGCGGCCTTAACGCGCTTCACTTCGCGGTGTATCGATGTCCGGGCAGCACCCTCTGTGGGATTCTGCGGCGCCCTCGAATCAATCTTCCCCCGCTTCCCGACGAGACCGATGGACATGGACCTCAAAGACTTCATGGAGTTCGTGCAGACGACCGCACGCAGCGTCGGGGCGGAGATCTCCTCACCCTGGTTCTACCTGCAATTTGGCCTGATTCTCGCGGCAGCCGGCATCGCCTATGCCGCGGAGGCCGGCATCCGCAATCGCGTCGACATGACATCGCTGGCCATGGGCTGGCCGCTGCCGCTCCGGCACTTCTCGCGGGTGATGATGTCGAGCGCCTCGACGGCGGTGTTCACCCTGCTGGTGATCATCTCGCGCGTCGTGATGTACCACGCGACCTGGCCGAGCCGCTCCTATCTCCTGATGGTCGCCGCCAAGATGGGGCTGGCCTGGCTCGTGATCCGGCTGGTGACCTCGGTGCTGCGCAACGCCTTCATCGTCAAGCTGGTGTCGATCACGGCCTGGTTCGTCGCGGCTCTGTCCATCATCGGCCAGCTCGACACGACCGTCGATCTGCTCGACTCCTTCGCGATCGTGCTCGGCGGCCTCAGGCTGACGCCGCTGCTGGTGATCAAGGCCGGCGCGCTGCTGCTGATCGCGCTATGGGCCACCAACATCGCGAGCAATTTCGCCGAGAGCCGGATCAACTCGACCACCGACCTGACGCCGTCGGTGCAGGTGCTGCTGGTCAAGATCATCCGCATCGGACTGCTTGCCGTCGCGATCGTCATTGCGCTCGGCGCGGTCGGCATCGATCTGTCCGCGCTCGCGGTGTTCTCCGGCGCGGTCGGCGTCGGCATCGGTATCGGCCTGCAGAAGATCGTGGCCAATTTCATCTCGGGGATCATCCTGCTCGCCGACAAATCGGTGAAGCCCGGCGACCTCGTCACCATCGGCGACAACACCGGGCGGATCAGCGCGATGAAGACGCGCTATATTTCCGTCGCCGCCGGCGACGGCCGCGAATTCCTGGTGCCGAACGAGGACCTGGTGACGCAGAAGGTCGTCAACTGGACCTATACCGACAAGAACACGCTGGTGAAGATCGCCTTCGGCACCAATTACGACGCCGACCCGCGCCTGGTCACCAAGCTCGCCGCCGAGACCGCCGCCGCCCATCCGCGCGCCACCAAGGGCAAGGCGCCGAACAGCATTTTGACCGAGTTCGCGGAAGCCGGCATGAAGTTCTCGCTGACCTTCTGGATCGCGGACCCCGACGGCATGGACAACGTCAAGAGCGACGTGATGCTGGCGCTGTGGGACGCCTTCAAGCGCGAGGGCATCCGGGTTCCCTACCCCGTCCGCGAAATCCGCGTCCGCGGCGGCGCCCTGCCGGTGGAAACCACCGTAGAAGTCCCGAATTAGGCCCGGTTTTGGGCGCAAAAGGTACGCCCAGCTTGCATGAAGGCCCGCGATCATTAGATTAGGGCCTGAAATCAAGCCTTTTCCGCCACATCCGAGCCCGCAAAGACCTGACCCGCATGAGCTACGTCGAAGCCACCGATACCTCCCTGCGCAAGACCGGACAGATCAAGCTGCATGGGCCCGCCGCCTTTGCCGGCATGCGCAAGGCGGGTGCGCTGGTGGCCAAGTGCCTCGACGCGCTCACCGACATCGTCGGGCCCGGCGTGCCCACCTCGAAGATCGACGAATTCGTCCGCGACTTCGCCTTCAGCCACGGCGCCTATCCGGCGACGCTGATGTATCGCGGCTATCGCTACTCGACCTGCACCTCGCTCAACCACGTGGTCTGCCACGGCATGCCCGGCGACCGTCCGCTGAAGGAAGGCGACATCGTCAACATCGACGTCACCTTCATCGTCGACGGCTGGTATGGCGATTCCAGCCGGATGTATGCGGTCGGCCCGATCGCGCGCAAGGCCGAGCGGCTGATCGAAGTCACCTACGAAGCGATGATGCGCGGCATCGCCGCGGTGAAGCCCGGGGCCACCACCGGCGACATCGGCCACGCCATCCAGAGCTTCGTTGAGCCGCAGGGCATGAGCGTGGTGCGCGATTTCTGCGGCCATGGCCTGGGACGCATGTTCCACGACGAGCCGAACATCATCCATATCGGCCGGCCCGGCGAAGGCGTGCAGCTCAAGCCCGGCATGTTCTTCACCATCGAGCCGATGATCAATCTCGGCAAGCCGCATGTCAAAATCCTCTCCGACGGCTGGACCGCGGTGACCCGCGACCGCTCGCTGTCGGCGCAGTTCGAGCACTCCGTCGGCGTGACGGCCACGGGCGTGGAGATTTTCACGCTGTCGGAAAGACACGGCGAGAAACAGATCGGCTGATTGCCGCCATCATCGCAGCGCGATCTTGCCGTCCTCCCGGCCGATGACGTTCTCTCGTCAGAGGTGGACAGGAGTATCGAGTGAGCACGTCGACGCGCCGCAGCTTTCTCGGATTTGTGTCGGCCAGCGCCGCGGGTCTGCTGCCGGGCCGGGCAGAGGCTGCGCCTGCTGCGACCGACAGTGAGCCCGCCTGCATCCTGACGCCGCAGGCGGAGGAAGGGCCGTTCTATTCCGATCCCAAGCTCGTTCGATCCGACATCGCCGAGGGCAAGCCCGGCGTGCCGCTGACATTGCGGCTGCGCGTGATCGAGGCGGGTCCTTGCACCGCGATCAGGGGCGCGCGGGTCGACATCTGGCATTGCGACGCGAAGGGGCTCTATTCGGCCTTTCCCGGCCAGAGCGATGCGCACAACATCGATGCGACCGGCAAGACGTTCTTGCGTGGCACGCAAATCGCTGACGAGGCCGGCTGGGTCACCTTCAACACCATCTATCCCGGCTGGTATGACGGCCGCACCACGCACATCCACTTCAAGGTGTTTCTCGACGACCGCACCGTGCTGACCGGGCAAACCTTCCTGCCCGACGCGCTGAACGAATTCATCTACACCAACGTGCCGGACTATGTCGGCCGCGCACGACAGCGCATGGTGATCAACGCCAACGACCAGGTCATCGAACGCTCCGATCCCCAGCATCGTGCCTTCTGCGCGGTGAAGGAGGAGCGCGACCGCTATGTGGCGAGCCTGACGCTCGGCGTCGATCGCCGCGCGGAGGCGACGATCGGACGTGCCGGCCCACCACCGGGCCTGGGCGGCGGACCGCCGCCGGGACCGCCGCCAGCAGGCATGGGCGGGGCGATGTTCGGACGCCCGATCAAGGACCGATTGGCTGCGCTGGTGCCGGGACTGAAGCGGGCGCGCTGACCCGCTGCCTCAATTGACGGTTGCAAAAGCGCTGCGCGGCGGCGATGCTGCCGTGCGATGCCAGCCAGGACCAGCAGCAAATCCAGCGATCCGCCGAGCAAGCCGGAGGACACGCCGCACTATCACGGCCATCGAGAGCGGCTGCGCGAGCGCTTCTATAGTGCGGGCGCGGATGCGCTCAGCGACTACGAGCTGCTGGAGATGGCGCTGTTTCCGGCGCTGCCGCGGCGCGACACAAAACCGCTGGCGAAGATGCTGATCAAGACCTTCGGCTCGTTCGCCGAGGTCGTGCATGCCCCGGTGGCGCGTTTGCGGGAGATCGACGGCGTCGGCGAATCCGCAATCAACCAGCTCAAGCTGATCGCCGCCGCCGCGCACCGCGTCGCCAAGGGCGAGGTCAACAGCCGCAACGCGCTGTCGTCCTGGAATGAGGTGATCGACTATTGCCGCACCAGCATGGCGTTTTCAGACAAGGAGCAATTTCGCCTGCTCTTCCTCGACAAGCGCAACCAGCTGATCGCCGACGAGGTGCAGCAGACCGGCACGGTCGACCACACCCCGGTCTATCCGCGCGAGGTGATCAAGCGCGCGCTGGAATTGTCCGCGACCGCGCTGATCCTGGTGCACAACCACCCCTCCGGCGATCCCTCGCCCTCGCAAGCCGACATCCAGATGACGAAAGCGATCATCGACATCGCCAAGCCGCTCGGGATTGCCGTGCACGATCACATCATCGTCGGCAGGAGCGGCCACGCCAGCCTGCGCGGGATGCGGCTGATCTAAGGCATTCAAGGCACTTAATTCTTGCTGGTCTTCAGGTGTTCTTCCGCCGCTCTGAAGCCGCTCTTGGCCTTGAGCGTCAAAGCAGTTGGCTGTGGCTTCCATTCGGAAACCAGTTTTTCTGCAGTCGCAAGCTCCGGCTTGGACAGCATTGAAGCCATCTCATCCACGTTTTTCTTGGGAGCGATTTTCGAGAGTTTGAAATACGCAAACGATAGAGAGACGTCTCTCGGCACGCCTTTTCCCGCCGAGTACACGCGGGACAGGCTGAAGAGGGCGCCGGGATATCCCTGATCGCCTGCCATCTTCCACCATTTCAGCGCTTCTTCTGAATTTCCTCGTTTGTCATAGAGGACGGCGACATCGTTTTGGGCAAGCGCATAACCCGCTTCGGCGGAAACAAGCTTGTACTTCAAGGCCTGATCTGCGTCGAAGGCGACAATGCCCGCGCCTTGCCCGTCATAATAACAACCAAGCTTATAGGCGCCCAGAGGATCGTTGGACGCAGCCGATTTTTGAAACCACTCGAATGCCTGCCTGCGATCCTGTTCTGTGCCAATGCCATTATTGTACATCATGCCGACATGATATTGCGCCTCGGCATCTCCTTTATTGGCCAACGCCACCATCGCATTAAGGGTGTCCGCGTCATTCGCCTTGGCGGGCATTGAGAAGAACAAGAGGCACGAAAAGGCCAGGGCCACAAACTTCATGTCAATTCCGATTGAGTTTGAACCATCATATCTTGGTACTCAAAACGGAGAACAGGTTCGCCGCGGGAAGGAAAACGAGGCTGCGGCATCTTCACCTCCCTGGAGCGACGAGTTAAAAATGCAAACCAGATCATCGCGATAACCCGCATATTAGTCTTCACCCCTCCGGCGATCCCTCGCCCTCGCAGGCCGACATCCAGATGACGAAGGCGATCATCGACATCGCCAAGCCGCTCGGGATTGCCGTGCACGATCACATCATCGTCGGCAGGAGCGGCCACGCCAGCCTGCGCGGGATGCGGCTGATCTAGGCCCCCGAATCAAGTAGCAAGAACAGCATGAGCGACTGGCTGCACAATCTGCCGGTGCCCTGGATGGCGCTGGTGATCTTCGGTTTCACCTATCTGCTGACAGCGGTGGTGTTCGTTTCCATCGCGCTGGTCGCAACGGAAGAGCGCGCCAAATCGCTCAAGGCGATCTCGCCGGGCATGCTGCCGGTGCTCGGCATCATCTTCGGCCTGTTCGTCGCCTTCACCGCGGCGCAGGTCTGGGGCGACAGCGACCGCGCCAGCGCCGCGGTGAGCCGCGAGGCCAGCGCGCTGCGCAGCGCCGTGCTGCTGGCCGCGGGCCTGCCGGCGGAGCAGGATGCGAAGCTGCGCAGCCGCATCCGCGACTATGTCGAACAGGCCGTCGCGGTGGAATGGCCGATGATGGCGCACCAGGAGGCTTCGCTGAAGGTGACGCCGCCGGCGCTCGCCGATGCGCTGCAGCTCGTCATCACGATGACGCCGCAAGGCACCGGTCAGGCCAATGTGCAGCGCGAGCTGATCGCCGCGCTGGAGCAGGCGCTGGATGCGCGGCGGCAGCGGATCATCGTCAGCCTCGCCGCGGTGAACCCGGTCAAGTGGTGGTGCCTGTACCTCCAGGCCGCCTGCGCGCTGCTGGTGATCGGCCTCGTCCATTGCGACAACCGCCTGGGATCGGCGGTCGCGATGGGCCTGTTCGCGACCGGGGTCGCGACCTCGGTCCTGCTCATCGCCGCGCACGACCGGCCGTTCGCCGGACAGATCTCGATCCAGCCGGATCCGCTGCTGCAAGTCATGCCGACGGACCCCGGCAAGTAGACCGCCCCGCGGTCGCGCCCATCGGTGCACCGCTTCTCGCCTAGACCGCGTCGCGACGCGCGGCGGGCGATGCCCGGCGTCAATCGAACGCGGCAAGCAACGATTTCAGCGCCGTGAGGTCCTCGGGAATGGTTTTCTTCAGCTCGCGTTCGCAGATGGAATCGAAGCGCTGCGATCCGACATCGAGGCTCATGTCGAGCTCGCCGTTGAAATAGAGCGGACAATGCTTGGCACCTCCGGCCTTCCGCTTGTGCGTGCCGCGATCCGCCAGGATGCCGGTCAGCCCCTGCACGATCGCATTCGCGATCATGTGGTCTGCCCCGGGGCCATGGGTCGGCTTGTCCTCGTACAATGCTCCGAAGATGATGATGTTTTCCCCTCCCTGGTCGGGCCACCAGCAGATGTAATCGGTGTACGTCTTGCCGTCCTGCTGGAACATCAGCGGCTTGTCGACGATGCAGAACAGGAAATCGACGCCGAGCTCCTGGCGCTTGTTGTTCAGCCCGCGCGCGGCAATGTCGGCATTCAGTTGCAGTCCGTCCCCTTTCGGGCGCTGCCAGGCGCCGAGCGGGACCGAAATGTCGACGACCTCGAAGCCGTAGCGGCCCTGGACGCCGTTCAGGCGCTGGACGGTGTGCTCGAGCTCGGGGAAGACGTGGTTGACGTCCCACACCGCCACGCGGAACTTGTGCCGGATCGTGGCGCTTCTGGCGCTGGAGGAAACCAGCGGCGTCAGCAGCACGTCCTTGGGCAGCTCGCGCAACTCGCAAATCCGCCCCTCCGGATCCCGCGCATAGACCACCGGAACGGCCCAGTCGATCGTGTCGTGACTGGTCGAGTAATTGACCGCGATCCGCGCTTCCCGGGCCGCGCTGCCGAACGTCGCTCCCTGCGCCAGCGACCAGTAGAAATGCTGCGAGAATTCGGTCGCGGCGTCGTCGCGGACACTGAATTGGTTCGCCACCACGGCCGGAACACCGTTCGCGACCAGCGCCGGCGCGATGCCGCGGTTGAAGTCCGCCTTGCGCTTGGCCTTGCCTACCGCCTCGCCGCGCCCGGTCTCGCACGCGTTGAGAAACACGAGCTGGATGCCGCGCTGGCAGAGGATTTCGCAGGCATTGCGCGCGCCGACCTCGAGCACGGCGCCCTTGTCATCCTCGAACAGCAGGAAGCCCTGCCCGGTTTCGGTGTCGAAGGAGCCGTGGCCGATGAAGTGCACGACGTCGTAGCTGGTCGCCGAGATCCATCGATGCAGCCGCGTCGGCGTCGTCGCGCGCAACACGTCGATCACGACCAGATTGGCATCGATCAGAGGCTGGAAGCTGCGCCTGATGACCGCTTCCTCCTGTTCCGAGGAGAGCTTCGCGGTCCCGATCGGCTGGGCCACGGCCACGAGAATCCGCAGCGGGCCCGGCCTGGGTTTGGCGACCTCGACCGGCATCGCCGTCAGCGC
This sequence comes from Bradyrhizobium sp. CCBAU 45389, assembly GCF_028128625.1. Classification (NCBI taxonomy): domain Bacteria; kingdom Pseudomonadati; phylum Pseudomonadota; class Alphaproteobacteria; order Hyphomicrobiales; family Nitrobacteraceae; genus Bradyrhizobium; species Bradyrhizobium sp. CCBAU 45389. Next base: position 58,560 of record NZ_LBIY01000080.1, read on the forward strand.
ATTGCGGATGAAATGCAGCTCCTGGGTGGCGAGGAATGTCTTGCGGTCCGGATCGAAGGCGAACTCCCAGGGCTTGTCGGCGATCCACGGAATCATCGAGGTGAAGATGACGTTGAGATGTCCGTTACGCTCCTCGCGCGAGCGCGCGACGTCGTAGAGCCGGCGCACTTCTCGCGGAAACAGCGTGTCGAAGAGCAGCGTTCCGTATTTGACGAGCTCCTCATCGGTCGGCGCATCGAAGCCGAGCTTGCCGTCGACATAGCTCTTCATCCGCTCGTGCATGGCGATGATGTCGTGCCAGCGCTGCCCGGCTTCACCACCCCTGGCCGTGAAGGGCTCGACGATGCGGGCACCGCCATAGGTCGCCAGCAACTGATACGGCTGCGGCGTGACGACACCAGCCTTTCCGCTCTTGCCCGATTTGACCTTGGCTGACTTGATCTGGCTCGACTTGACCCGACTTGACCTGGATCGGCTTGACTTGGCCTTAGCCGGCTCGGTGTTGCCGGCCTCGTCCGCGTCGTCTTTCTGCTCGAGCGGCCGCGGCGCTATCAAGGTGAGTTGCAGCGCGTCGCTGAACACCGAGACTTTGGAAGGTGCGGAGAGCGGCGGCGGCGCAGCCGCGGCCTGGGCAGGTGCCGGCGGCGGAGGCGGCAGCACCGGTGTCGCCTGCGGCGCCGGCAGCGGAACGGCCAGCCGTTCACCCATGCCCCGCCGGCCTCGGCTGTCGGGAAGCATCAGCGCGGGATTGATCGGCGGCAATCCATGCGGCGTTCCCGCAAGCGCCTCGGTCAGGAAGCTCGCAGTCTCGGAACGGCCGAAGAAGTTCAGGTGATGCACCGCCGGCAGATTGGCGGGAAAGTTTCCGCCCGGACCGAAGCAGCCGATCCGCTCGCCGGGGATCGAGGGCTGCCCGTCGGCGCGATCGATGAGCCATCCGCCCGCGCTCGGCACGACAAGATCGTTGGCGCCGCCGAAGAAGGCGTCGACGCCGACATCGGCCATGCGCGCGAGGATATTGCCGCTCGGGGTGAAGTTCGAAACCAGGGCGGAGTAGGCCGACGCCGGCGGCGGGGGCGGCTCTTGCAGATCGGCCACCATCTCTCCGCCGGTGTCCATCGCCGCAATGCCGGGCAAGGCGCCGCCCGCACGCTGCGCGATCCACACCACCGCATCGGCGACGAGCCCCGCACCGAAGGTGAACGGGTTGTCGGGAAAGAGCTCGAGCAGATTGGCCAGCCAGCCGATGGTGGCCTCCCACCGGGCGGGCGTCGCCAGCGGCGTGCCGTCATTCGGCGAGGCGACCAGCACGGCATGGCGCAGCTTGAAGCGGCTGGAGGCGTTCCCGAACGCGCTTCTGCGCTCGACCAGATTTCGCAGCACGAGACCGCCGCGCGAATAGGTGATCACGTCGAACTCGGTCTCCCGGTCGGGCAGCCCGTCGAGCAGCTCCCTGGCATTGTCCTCCGGCGTCTTGCTGACGGTGAAATGATCGAAGGCATAGATGCGATCGCCATACGTCGCCTGCAGCCGCGCGAACAATTGCGGGCTCGCGAGCTCCTTGAAGGACGATGTGGTGTGCGAGAACGTGCCGTGAAGAAACAGCAGCGCGCGTCCGGCAGGACCGCTTGCCGCGGGCTTGCCCGGCTGCAACGTGCCGGATCTCAGCGAATTCTCGTCGAGCCTGAACCAGCCTTCGGAGAGGCCCGCCCTCCTCCACAGTGCCGCCTCGACCTTGGCGGCGAGCTTGGGCAGGAGCGCATCCGCGATCTTGCCGGTCACCTTCAGGACGGCGAACTTGATCGCCGAGCTCACGGCACCGCGCCGTTCTCCCGCTATCGCGGCACCTCGCAGGGGGACGCGGAAGCGCAGGCTGACCGGCGCCGCCGATCGCCGGCCGCGCCTGTCCATCTCGACCTCCGGCCCGTGGAAGGTGAGCGCGCCGGAGGCGTGCCTGATCGCCAGCGCGTAGGTGCTGCCCGCCTCCGGGACGACGGAGAGATCGATCAACGGCACCCCGGCGCGCCGGCGCGCGGCCTTCGGCGCAAGCTCCATGGTGCGATCGATCTGCACCTGCGACGCGATGAACATGTCCGGGATGACCGGTGACGGCTCTGCTGCCCGGCGACGCGTCGAGCGGCGGCCGCCTCCCGCGCTTTCGGCAACCACGGTCCATTCATCGGCATTGTTCAGCACCACCGAGCGCGCCATGCGAGCCTGCCCTTTCGAGAAGTGCGGATCAGGACGAACCGGCTCATCGACAAATGTCGGGCCGCATTCGAGGAAAAAATCAGGTCAATATACTACTTGTAGTTTATGATGAAAAATGCATCACGTAAAGATTGGAAATCGCGACGAACGCGCGCAGCGCGCATGTCGCGCGCCTGTCTCAATCCGGCAGCCGAGATGCGCAGCAGGCAGTCGGCGAGAAAATCTTGAAGCGGCAGGCCGGCCGCTCGCGTCATCTTCGGCAGCAAGACCTATTCAGTAGCAATAACGGGGATCGACCCGGACGTAGTAGCCATCGGGCCGCTGCATGTAGCAGCCGCGCTGATAGGCGTAATAACCGGAGCGGCGGCGCTCGCCCTCGGAGGCGATCGCGGCGCCCGTGCCGGCACCGACGACGGCGCCGATGGCCGCACCGCGACCTCCACCGAGCGCGCCGCCGAGGATCGCTCCGCCGACACCGCCGATGATCGCGCCGCCGATGGCATCCTGGGCCGCCGCCTCATGCACCGGCACCGCCATCGCGACCGTCAGACAAGCCGCGATTCCGAAACTTCCAATGCGAAGACCTCGAAACATGCTGCTCTCCCTGTGGTGAGCCGAGTCTTAGCGCCCGGCGGGGCTTCGGGCCAGATCAAATCGCCTTCCGTCCATCCCGAGGCGCGGAGGAATGTCGCCCTGGTCCCATCCCCCCGCGGGATGCCGGTCGCGCCGGCCTCATTTGTCGACCGCGAAGGCCAGCACGATCCTTTCGGGTGTCTGCTTGAAATCCTTGGCGACGGCGTCGCGGACGAGCCCTGCGAGTTCGTTCAGCGGCTTGTTTTCATAGACGCGCGGGAATTGAACCGTCACCGACACCAGCCTGCCATTGTGCCAGTTGAAGCCGACCGCCGGCTTGACACCGGTCGATTGCTCGAGGTCGGTCTCCACGGCTTTCGATTGCTTGAAGCCCTCCGTCACCGTGCTGACGGCATCGCAGCTTGCAAGGATCGTTGCGCAGACGAGCAGCAGCACAAATCTGGACATGAGATTCCCACCGGTGATGACGAGGCACATGATTGTTCGACAATCTCGCCGACGTCAACGGGTGGTTGTGCTGAAGGATTGATGCCCGCCGGCTCGAACCGGCCGTGAGCCGGTCATCCCGGTTCGATCCAGCGCTGCACGGCCTCGGCGGTGTCGGCCGGCGTGGTGTTGAAGCAGATCGCGGCCTCCGGCGCGAGGCGATGGACGAGGTTGAGCACCTTCTCGAACAGCAGCAGACGCTCCTTCGGCTCGCGCAGACCGGCGCCGATCACGATGCAGTCGAAACGCTCCTCGCGCAGCGCGGCGGTCACGGCGGCTTCCGCGGCCGCGTCGAGGTCGATCAGGCAGCTCGTGACCTCGAAGCCGCGATCGCGCAGACGCAACAGCTGCGCCTCGATGTAGTCGCGCACGAGCTCCGGCGTGAGCTGCGGGAATGCGCTGTAATCCGCAACGCCGGGCTCGATGCCGATCGCGAGGACACGCTTGGCCATGCAGGCCTCCTTGCCGAACCGTGTCCGTTGCTAACGGGCGGACGACCCTGCGGGTTCCCCGGTGGGCGATCCGCTCCGTGCCGCCAATTTTCCCGCAAGAGCTGTAAGCCATTTCACATGCGCAGAGCCGGCGACCTGCCAGACTCGCGGAGATAACGCTGAAGTCGCGCGCCGATCATGGCGACCGGTTCATTTTGAGTTGTGCGGAGATTCGATATTTCATCAATTTGCTGGAGCGGAAAATGGTGTCCTTCGAGAGTTTGAGGAGTGAATACGAACGGAATTGGGCCGGTCTCGAGATCCGGCCCGGGCGCCACGCCGACGCGACTGCGGTCGCACGCAAGGCCATCAACGGCAAGGCGACCTATCAGCAGATCGAGCGGCTGACCGGCGTTCCCTGGTATTTCACGGCGCTCTGCCACTATCGCGAATCCAATTTCGATTTCGACACCTATCTCGGCAACGGCGAGTCGCTCCATCGCACGACGACCCTCGTGCCGAAGGGGCGCGGCCCGTTCGCCACTTTCGTGGACGGCGCCGTGGACGCGTTCAGAATCGAGAATTTCGTCGGCGCGCAGGACTGGAGCATCGCGCGGATGCTGTTCCGGCTCGAGGCGTTCAACGGCTTCGGCTACCACGCCAAGGGCGTGAACTCGCCCTATCTCTACGGCGGCTCGAACCTGTACGGCCCGCCCGAGGCGAGGGCCGGCAAATTCGTCCGCGATCACGTGTTCGACCCGAACCACCTCGATTCCCAGCTCGGCACCGCCGTGATCCTGCATGCGATGCAGTCGCTGGATTCCTCGATCACGCTCGACGGCAGCCCGCAATTCGCAGCCCGCATCGAGCCGGAGGACGATGCGGCCTCGACGGTCGTCCTGATGCAGCAGGCGCTCAACAGGCTCGGCGCCAATCCGCCGCTTGCCGAGGACGGCATCAGCGGCCCGAAGACCAGGGCCGCGGTCTCGCAGTTTCAACAGCAGAACGGCCTCAGGGATACCGGCCTCCTCGACGGCGCCACGGTCGCCGCCATCACGCGCGCGACACAGCCCGGAGGGGTCATGCAGAGCGGCGACCTGTCCCAGGTCCTGAAGCGGCTGGAAGACCTCGCGCAGGTGCTGCGACCGTCAGCCGGCGGCGGAACGATTCCGGGACCGACGACATCGGGCAATACGCTGCCCGCCACCAACGATCCGATCAACCTGTTCGAACGGCTGTTCTCCCTCGTCAACAAGACGACGCCCATGCCAGGACCGGTGGCCCCGACCAACCCCGCCCCCGTCGATCAATTGAAGCAGGTCGTCGACCTGCTCAGCACGCTGCTCAACAAGAACGGCAAGCCCGTGCTCGGCCAGGTCAACGGCGCGATGGGCGAGACCATCGGCAAGCTGCTCGACGGCAAGAAGACCGCGCTCGGCATCGGCGGCTCGCTCATCACCGCACTCCTCTCCTCGGTGACGGCGAGCCCCAATGCGGGAGGTCTTGCCGGGCTGCTCGGCACGATCGTCTCGGCGGTGCCGGGCCTCGGTCAGTTCGCGATGCCGATCTCGCTCGCGCTCACCGTCTGGGGCGTGCTCGGCAAGCTGGAGAAATGGGCGCAAGGCACCGCACCGCCGCCGAAGGTGACGACGTAGCCGCGGCCATCCTTCGAGACGCCCGCCTGCGGCGGGTCCTCAGGATGAGGTCGCATTTCGCGGGCGACGCCTACTGACGCAGCATGATCAGGGGATCGGCGGTGTCGGGGACGCGCCGCCACTGCGCGTTGTCGTCGGCCTCGAACTGCCAGACATCGCCTGACTTCGACATCAGGATGATCTGGCCGCGCTCGAGCCGCCATTGCGTCGGGTTGAACTGCGCAATGGCCGGGTCACATCTCGGCTTGAGGAAGACCTGGAAATTGTCCTGGCCCGCTTCCGTGTTGGTCAGCGTCAGCCCGCAGACCGGCTGGCCGTTGCCGCGCACCATCGACCAGTCGCCGATCATCTGGTCCATCGACTTGGCCATCGAGCGCGCGGCGGCGAGGTCCTGCAGGATGTAGACGCCCTCGCCCTGGCGCAGGCCCTCGAAGATGCCGGCCTCGACCTCGGTGAAGTCGATCACGGCTTCACCGGTCGTATCCTGCAAGCGGACGATGTCGAGGCCCTTCACGCTCCAGGCGACGATGTCCTTGGTGAAGGGCAGCGCGGTCTTGCAGGCCGGCTCAAGCTCGAGCTTGAAGCCATGGCCTGCGGCATCGGCCTTGAGCGTGACGACGCAGGTCTTGCTGCGCTCGGTGGTCGAAAGCTCCCACTGCCCGGGCATCGATTTCTTCAGGCTCGTCGCATCCTGCGCCAACGCGGGGCCCATCGCGGCAAGACATGCCGCGATGGCGAATGCGAGAGCCCGGAGAACGGTCATCAGCGCCCCTTGAACGGCGTTTCCGCAACCGGCGTCAGCGGCGCCTTGCCGGCAAACCAGGACTTGAGATTGTCGACGACGAGCTGGTCCATGGCGTTGCGCGTCACCACCGAGGCCGAGCCGATATGCGGCAGCAGCACGACATTCTGCATGGACTTGAGCTCGTCCGGCACGGTCGGCTCGGCCGCGAACACGTCGAGGCCGGCGGCGAGGATGGTGCCCGATTTCAGCGCCTGGATCAGCGCCGGCTCGTCGACCACGGAGCCGCGCGCGACGTTGACCAGCACGCCGCGCGGGCCGAGCGCCTTGAGCACCTCGGCATTGATCATCTTGTTGGTCGAGGCGCCGCCGGGCACGATCACCATCAAGGTGTCCACCGCCTTCGCCATCTCGATCAAATCAGGATAGTGCTTGTAGGCGACGTCCTTGGACGGATTGCGCGAATGATAGACCACCGGCACCAGCGAGGCATCGAGCCGGCGCGCGATGGCCTGGCCGATCCGGCCCATGCCGACGATGCCGACCTTGCGGTCGCGCAGCGAGCCGACGCTGAGCGGATAGTTCTGCGTCTGCCAGAGCCCGGAGCGCACATAGCGGTCGGCCTTGATGAACTCGCGCAAGGTGGAGATCAGCAGGCCCATCGCGACGTCGGCGACCTCCTCGGTCAGCACGTCGGGCGTGTTGGTGACGATGATGTTGTGCTCGGCCGCGTATTTGGCGTCGATGTGGTCGTAGCCGACGCCGAAGCTCGCCACCATCTCGATCTTGGGCAGTTGCGACAGCGAATCCTTGTCGGCGCGGACCGTGTGATAGGTCACCGCCACGCCACGGATCTTTTCGCGGATCGCCGGGGTCAGGCGCTCGAGGTCACCGCGCGTCTCGGCCTTGTGCACGACGAAATGATCGGAAAACCCGCTTTCGAGGATCGGCCGCACCGGTCCATAAATCAAAAGATCGATCTTTTCGGACGAAATCGAACCGGTAGACATCAGCTTTCCTTTCCAAGCGCGCTTTCGTGCCAGCGCCGTAAAACGAGGTGGGAAACTAGCGCCAGCACCCCATAGATGACAATCCCGGCCAGCGACAACAAAAGCAGCGCCGCGAACATGCGGGGTATGTTCAAGCGGTAGCCCGACTCGGCGATCCTGTAGGCGAGCCCGGAGCCCGCGCCGGCCGTTCCGGCCGCGATTTCGGCCACCACAGCGCCGATCAGCGACAGGCCGCCGGCGATACGCAATCCGCCGAGGATATAGGGCAGCGCCGCCGGCAGCTTCAGGAAACGCAGGGTTTGTGGCTTTGATGCGCCATAGAGCTGGAACAGGCCGGCGAGGTTGCGGTCGACCGAGTTCAGCCCCAGCGTGGTGTTCGACAGCACCGGGAAAAAGGCGACGATGAAGGCGCAGACGACGACCGCGGTCTGCTGCTCCAGATAGATCAGGAGCAGCGGCGCAATCGCGATGACAGGCGTCACCTGGAGCACGATTGCATAGGGGAACAGCGAATATTCCACCCATTTCGACTGGTTGAACAGCAGCGCCAGCGCGATGCCGCCGATACTGGCGGCGACAAAACCTTCGAGCGTCGTCAGAAGCGTGGTCGCGAGCGATTGTGACAGCACCGCCCAATCCTTGATCAGTGTCAGGACGATGATCGACGGCGCCGGCAGCACGTAAGGCGGGACGTCCTTGATACGGACCACGAGTTCCCAGGCGAGCAGGCCTGCCGCGAAGACGACGACGGGCAGCACGAAGCGCATCGCGCGCTGCGCACCGGACGGCTTCGCGATGGCGGGGGCTTGCGCGTTCATAACGTCGACTGCCCCGAATAAGACGGCGCCAGCGCGGCGGACACACGCCGGCAATAATCGGAATAGGCGGCGGAGGTGCGAAACTCCTCACCGCGCGGCTCGACCGTCTCGATGCGGATATCGGCCTGGATGCAGCCCGGCCGCGCCGTCATGACCACGACTCGCTGCGACAGATAGACGGATTCGAACACCGAATGTGTGACGAAGATGACGGTCTTGCCAAGGCTGCGCCAGAGCGCGAGCAGATCGTTGTTGAGGCGGAAGCGCGTGATCTCGTCGAGCGCTGCGAACGGCTCATCCATCAGGAGGATGTCGGGGTCGGTGACGAGTGCGCGCGCCAGCGACACCCGCATCTTCATGCCGCCGGAGAGCTCGCGTGGGAATGCGTCGGCGAAATCGGCGAGCCCGACGCTGGCCAGCGCCTCATTGGCTCGCGCGCGTCCTTCCGCCTTCGGAACCCCGCCAAGCCTCAGCGGCAATCGCACGTTCTCGCGCACGCTGGTCCAGGGCATCAGGGTCGGCTCCTGGAACACGAAGCCGATGCCGTGACCCGGCTGCGCGGGGCCTTCGTGGCGCGCCACCCGCACGGTGCCCGATGACGGCGCGCTGAGCCCGGCGATCAGCCGCAGCGCCGTCGACTTGCCGCAGCCGGACGGGCCGAGCAGCGAGATGAACTCGCCCTTGCGCACGGCAAGATCGAGCGGGCCGAGCGCCATGACGCCGTTGTCGTAAGCCTTGGTCACGCCGCGCAGGCTGACGGCGAGAGCGGTCAGGCTGGCCTCGACGGCGGACGAGGTTTGGGCAGCGGACATCGACCGCGCGTTATTGCTTGCTCGGGCGCAGCTCGACACCGACGCCCTTGTTGACGAAGCGCAGCGTGTAGGACTTGCGGAAATCGAGATCGGCCTTCACCACACCCGCCTTCACCATCTTGTTGAAGAACGAGGTGTAGCGCTCGTCGCTCATCGCGCCGATGCCGTTCTTCAAGCTGTCGCCGGAATCGACGATGCCGTGTTCCTTCATCTTGGCGACGGAATAGGCGAGCAGATCGTCGGTCATCTCCGGGTTGAGCTGCTTGATCAGGGCGTTTCCGGCAGAATTGTCGCGGTAGATGTAATTGTACCAGCCGATCATGGAGGCATCGACGAAGCGCTGCACGAGGTCCGGCTTCTTCTCGACGATGTCGCGGCGGGTCTCGATCAAGGTCGAATAGGTGTTGAAGCCGTAATCGGCGAGCAGCAGCACGTTGGGCTTGAAGCCGGCGGCCTTCTCGACCGCGAAGGGCTCGGAGGTGACATAGCCCTGCATCGCGCTCTTGGGATTGGCGATGAAGGGCTGCGGATTGAAATTGTAGGGCCGGACGTTCTTCTCGTTGAAACCATATTCGGACTTCAGCCACTGGAAGTAGCTGGTCATGCCCTCCTTGGAGACGAACAGCGTCAGCGGCTTGAGGTCCTCGATCTTGGCGACCTTGGCATCGGGCTGCGTCAGCATCACCTGCGGATCCTTCTGGAACACGGCGGCGATGGTGACGACGGGGACGTTGTTCGCGACCGCATCGAACGACATCAGCGTGTTCGCGGCCATGAAGAAATCGATCTTGCCGGCGATCAGCAACATCCGGTTGTTCTCGTTGGGACCGCCGGGGACGATGGTGACGTCCAGCCCGTACTTCTTGTAGGTGCCGTCGGCCACCGCCTGGAAGAAGCCGCCGTGCTCGGCCTCGGCGACCCAGTTGGTGCCGAAGGTGACCTTGTCGAGCGTCTCGGCGCGCGCCGGCAGGACCGAGACCAAAGCGGCCATCAGGCCTGCCGTTAACGCTCGCCGCAGATGAGAGGGGGTCATGATGGCACTCCGTCGATCGTGGCTGGCCCAATCGCATCTGGCTCAAGTGAAGGCAACGCGATAGAACCGCATGAAGTTCGGGGACGCGAGCCAGTCGGGCCCGCGTCCCCTCATACCCCAAATTACGTGACAAATTCGGGCAAAGAAACCTTGATGACGCCGCCCCGTGACTGGATCGACATCAACTGGGCTCATGCCGGCCCTGCAGATGTGTCGCGTTGGATCGCGGTGCTGCCGCTGGCAGCGACCGAGCAGCATGGCCCGCATTTGCCGCTCGAGACGGACGTGCTGATCGCGGACGCCTATCTCGCGCGCGTGCGCGAGCTCCTGTCCGCAAATGTTCCGGCCAGCTTTCTTCCCGTCGAACCGGTCGGCATTTCCACCGAGCATATCGACTATCCGGGCACGCAGACGCTGCCGACTGACGCGGCGCTGAAGAGGTGGACGGGAATCGGCGAGGACATCGCGCGTCGCGGCGTGAGGAAGCTCGTCATCATCACCAGCCATGGCGGCAACAGCGCGGCCATGATGCTGGTTGCGCAGGACCTTCGCGCGCATCACAAGCTCTTCGTGGTCACGACGTCGTGGTCGCGGCTATCGGGGGCGGACAAACTGTTCCCGGCCGAAGAAGTGCGCCACGGCATTCATGGCGGCGCGGTCGAGACCTCGATCATGCTGGCGCGCTATCCCGATCAGGTGCGGAAAGATGCGATCGCGGATTTTCCGGCGAGCAGCATCGCGCTGGAGAAGCAGTATCGCTGGCTGTCGACGCAGCGCCCCGCGCCGTTCGCCTGGCAGGCGCAGGATCTCAACGCCAGCGGCGCGGTCGGCGATGCGACGTTGGCCGTCGCCGGGAAAGGCGAGCAGCTGATCGATCAGGGCGCGCGCGCCTTTTGCGAGCTGCTGGGTGAGGTCGATAACTTCGACGTGAACAGGCTCGCCAAAGGCCCCCTCGGCTAACCCGCATCCAACTGAAACTATTCGGGAAATGACCGCCTTCCGGGAGCGCCAGGTGGGCTTTCGAACCTGACACGGCATCCCTCCGTCCAACTGGGCACGCGGGCCACAACGGACCGCCTCAACACCGGATGGAGTTTCACATGTCGATCAAGACCAAGATTGCCGCCGCAGCTCTCGCTGCCCTCGCCGTCACCGGCAGCATCGCGTCCACCACCACCGCGGCCGAAGCCAAGCAGCCCGGCTGGGTCTGGGGTGTCGGCGCCGGCATCGCTACCGCCGCCGTCGTCGGCTCCGCGATCGCCGCCAGCAACGATCCCTATTACTACGGCTATCACCGCTGCGGCTGGGTCGCCCAGTACAACGCCTTCGGCCAGTACGTCGGCCGCGTTCGTACCTGCTACTGATCTGAGTACCTGAGGCCGATCTCCCACGTGGATCCTGCGTCCGACACGGGCGCCTCATCCACCCCGTGTCGTGCCCCCGACCCGCCCGGCTGTCCCCCCGGGCGGGTCATCTGTTTTGGGGACGGGACATTGTTGCAGCCCCGTCACACAGCGGTGCGAACCATCTTCTGCGGCAACGCGCGCCAGTTGCTATTGCGAATTAATCGCAATAAGGTTCGCAACAGGTCCAGGGGCTTGGGACGAAGTCGCGTCGAATCGAGATCATCTCGGCCGATTGCGTCGGCAACCGAGGCCTGATGACAGAGTGACCGCGAATCGGCAGGGATATCGCGGCGAGTGGGACACATTCGCGTTTGGGGGCGTTTCGTTTTGACGTTGAGAGGTCACCGTTACAGGTATTTGCGAACGGCCGCGGCAATTGCCTCGGGCGTGATGATTCTTCCCACCGCCAGCCGCGCGGCCGATCTGCCGCTGAAGGCCCCGGCGCTGAAAGCCGTTTATGACTGGACCGGCCTCTATATCGGTGCGCATGCCGGCTACAGCCGCGGCTCGTCGCACTTCGCACTGAACGACGGCACGGCCATCAATGACAGCGGCGTCTTCAGCGGCATGATCGGCGGCGTGCAGGCGGGCTACAATTACCGGCTCAACTCCGGCTGGCTGGTCGGCGTCGAAGGCGATTTCTCGTTTCCCAACTACATCACCTCAAATTCGATCGTCTCGTTCCTGACAACGCCGGCCAACACCGTCACGCAGCAATGGGACTACACCGCGAGCCTGCGCGGGCGCGTCGGCTACACCAGCGGTCCGTGGCTCTTCTATGCCACCGGCGGCTTTGCATGGATGGGCGAGCGTTATTTCAACACGCCGGCCTCGGGCGAAGAAGTCCCGAAGATCCTGAACACGCGGCCCGGCTGGATTGCGGGTGCGGGCATCGAATATGGCTTCGCACCGCATTGGAGCGCGCGGCTCGAATATCTCTACAGCCGCTTCGATAGCGCCAACGTCGCATTTTCCACGGGCGCGCAATACACCTCGTCCGCGCTCGACTTCCAGACGATCAGGCTCGGCCTCAACCGCAAGGTCGATTGGCCGGGCATGCCAGGCTACAACCCGAACAGCTCGCTGATCGACACGGAATCGGATCGCTGGGAGATTCACGGTCAGAGCACCTATCTGCCGCAAGGCTATCCGTCGTTCCCCGCCCTCTACAGCGGACCGAACTCGCTCTCGCCGTCGCGGCAGGCCAAGGCGACCTGGAGCAACAGCCTGTTCCTGAACGCGCGGCTGTGGGACGGCGGCGAGGTCTATTACAATCCCGAGCTGCTCCAGGGCTTTGGATTGAACGACACGGTCGGTGCGGCCGGCTTCCCCAACGGCGAGGCGCAGAAGTCGAACTTCCCCTATCCGCACTACAACACCTCGCGCCTGTTCGTGCGCCAGACCTTCGGCTTCGGCGGCGAGCAGGAAGAGCTCGCGAGCGGCCAGTTGCAGCTCGGCCAGAAGGTCGACGTGTCCCGTCTCACCGTGCAGGCCGGCAAGTTCGCGGTGGTCGACGTGTTCGACGGCAACGCCTATGCCAAGGACACCCGCAAGGACTTCATGAACTGGTCGATCTGGGCGCCGGGCGCCTTCGACTATTCCGCCGACAAGGTCGGCCTCACCTATGGCGTGACGGCCGAGCTCAACCAGAAGCAATGGGCCCTGCGCGGCGGCTATTTCCTGATGGTCGCGGAACCAAATTCAAATCATTTCGACACGAGGGTCGGCGAGCGCGGCCAGTACGTGCTCGAGCTCGAGACGCGCTATTCCCTGTTCGGCCAGGCGGGCAAGCTCAGGACCATGGGCTGGGTCGACAGCGCCAATATGGGCAGGTTCCGCGAGACGCTGGACAATCCCGCGCTCAATCTCGACATCGCGCAGACCCGGCGCGGCCGCCTCAAGGTCGGCTATGTCGTCAACCTCGAACAGGCGATCACCGAGGATCTCGGTCTGTTCGGCCGCTGGAGCTGGAACGACGGCAAGAGCGAAACGCTGGCGTTCACCGACATCAACCGCAGCCTGTCCGGCGGACTGTCGATCAAGGGCACGAAATGGGGCCGGCCCGACGACGTCGTCGGCATCGGCGGCGCCATCAATGCGATCTCGCAGGACTATCGCGACTTCCTCGCCGCCGGCGGCCTCGGCGTTCTCGTCGGCGACGGCGCGCTCAACTATCGCAAGGAGCGCATCCTCGAAACCTATTACGCCTATGCGCTGAACAAGAACGTCACGCTCACCGCCGACTACCAGCTCATCGTCAATCCCGCCTACAACGCGGACCGCGGGCCGGTGTCGGTATTCTCGGGGCGGCTGCACGGCGAGTTCTGAGCCCGCGGCTCAGAACAGGAGCGCGACACCCGAGACGAACAGCAGGGCCAGCACGATCTTGCGGAACGCGGCCTCGTCGATCCGGCCGAACAGTTTCAGCCCGAGCCAAGTGCCGGCAAACAGGAACGGCAGGCCGAGCGCGAACAGTTTCGCCGTGTCGAGCGTGAGCGATCCCTTGGCGCCGAGCCAGAACGCCGCCATGGCGAACACCACGACGGCAACCGGCTGGAACGTGGCACGCTGCGCGTCCTTGGGCAGGCCGCGCAGATTGCACCAGATGGTAACGACGATGCCGGCAAGGCCGGTCAGCCCGCCGAGCAGGCCGTTGACGAAGCCAACCGTCATGTCGGCGGCCGGCGGCGCGGAGGTGGCGAGCTTGAGCTGCGGCCGGAAGAATGCATAGAGGCTGTAGGCAATCAGGATCGCACCGACCGCAATGCGGACACTCTTCGGATCGGCCCAGGTCAGAAGCGACACCCCGGCCGGCACACCGATGACGGCACCGACGATGAAAGGCCACAGCCGGCGCCAGTCGAGCGCAGCGCGCAGCTTCCAGACCGAATAGCCCTGCACGAGAAGGCCGAAGCCGACGATCAGGCTGGCGCTCTGAAGCGGCGTCAGCACGTAAAGCCACAGCGACGCCGCGACGAGGCCGAAGGCGAAGCCGGAGAGGCCGGCGACGAATGCGCCGGCGAAGGTGGCCAACAGAAAAAGCGGAAGCTCGATTGCGATCCCGTCCATTGCTCGCTCCATAGGACAGCGAGCAGCGCTTGCGTGGGATCACCACTTCACGGGGAGGCTGCGACATCCCCGGATTGCAAGTCTAGGTGAAGCCTCTTCCTGGCACAATGACCTTTGTTACGCCGCCCGGATCGCGTTCAGGAATTTTCCGACCTCGGTCTTGAGGCGGGTGCTCTCGCCGGACAGCGATCTGGCGGCGGCGAGGACGTTGGCGGAGGCCGATCCGGTCTGGCTCGCGCCGTGCTGCACGTCGACGATGCTGGCGGAGACCTGCTGGGTGCCGCGCGACGCCTGCTGCACGTTGCGGGAAATCTCGCGCGTCGCCGCGCCCTGCTCCTCGACCGCCGAGGCGATCGCGGATGCGATCTCGGACATGCGGGTGATGGTGTCGCCGATCGCCTTGATGGCGCCGACGGAATCCTCGGTGGCGGCCTGGATACCTGCGATCTGCTGACTGATCTCGCCGGTGGCCTTGGCGGTCTGCTCGGCCAGCGCCTTGACCTCGGAGGCGACGACTGCGAAGCCGCGTCCGGCCTCGCCGGCGCGCGCCGCCTCGATGGTGGCGTTCAGCGCCAGGAGGTTGGTCTGGCCAGCGATCTGGCTGATGAGCTCGACGACGTCGCCGATCCGCCCGGCGGCCTTGGCGAGCTCGCCGACATGATCGTTGGTCCGCTCGGCCTGCTGCACGGCTTCGCCGGCGACGCGCGCGGAGTCCTGGACCTGCCGGCTGATCTCGTCGACCGACGAGGCCATTTCCTCTGCCGCCGCGGCAACGGTCTGCACGTTGGTGGAGGCCTGTTCGGACGCGGCTGCGACGGTCGCGGTGACCTGCTCGGACTGTTCGGCCGTGCTCGTCAGCGTTCCCGCCGAGACCTCCAGCTCCGAGGATGCCGACGCGACGGTGCTGATGACGTCGCCGATCATGGCCTCGAAATCGCGCGCGATCTGGTCCATGCGCTGGCTGCGCTTGAGCTTCGCCTCGGCTTCGATCGCGGCCGCCTCGTCGGCGGCCTTCTGGGCGAGAAGCGAATCCTTGAAATGCTGGAGCGAGCCCGCGACCTGGCCGATCTCGTCATTGCGGCCCGTCGCCGGAATCTCGACGTCATGCCGACCGGCGGCGAGCGTCCCGATCACGTCGGCGAGCCGGCTGAGCGGCGTCACCACGCGGCTGCGCAGCATCATGGTGACGCCGGCGAGCGTGCCGAGCAGCACCAGGACCGCAACGCCCGCGAGCGCGAGCATCGCCAGCGCGCCATCACGCGAGGCCGAGGCGCGCTCGCCCGCTTCCGCGAGCGCAGCGTCGCGCACGCCGTAGAACATCTGGATCGCCGGCACGATGGCATTGGCGAGCTCTTCGGCGTTGACGCCGTACTTGCCGTCGCCCCTCGCCGCGGGCATCTCCTTGTCCACGACGGCCGCTGCTTTTCCAAAATAGGATTCGCTCGCCGCCTTCTGCGCCGCGGCGATGCGGGGCGGGCTCCCAAGCTGATCGATGCCGGCCTCGATGCGTTCGCGATCGGCCTCGACACGCCCCTGCATGCGATCCATCAGCGTTATCTCGGCGGCCGTCAGCGGCCGGCGTGCGCTCAGTGCCGGCGACAGCGTGGCGGCGCGGCTGCCGGCAGAGACACGGAGATCCTGCGCCGTCCGCGCCAGGCTCAGTAACGCCGCAAGTGAGGAATCGGCGTTGACGACCTGCCCTTCGAGCTGATTCATGATCGGCTCGATGTTGCCGATGACCTCGGCAACGCCGGGCAGGAAGCCCTTGATCACACCACTGTCGCGCTGCGCCAGGGGGACGCTCATCGCGCGATCTGCGGCCGTGGTGACCTCCTTGAGCCGCCGCGCGGCACGGTCGAGCTTTTCGATCATCGGTCCGGCGTCACCCAGCGCCAGGAAAGTGGGTCTTGCCTTCTCGAATGCCGCATCGGCCGCCTTTGCAGCCTTGGCGGCAGCGTCGATCTGGGCCTGCGTGGCAGCACCTTCCTGGAAGATCGGTCCAATGTAGGGTGCGCGGAGGCCGGCGACCTGCTGGCTGACCATCAGGGTCGCACCAAAAGCGTCGACCGTCTTGATCGCGTCGGAACGGTTCGTGAAGATGCGCGTCTGGGGTATCAGCACCTCGGCGCCGAGGATGACTGCAAAAACCGTCACCGTCAGCATCGACAGCGCGAAAAGCTTCCCAATCCGCATCCCCGGTCCCCCAAATGCATTTACAAATGCGGAGAACCTAGCCGGCGGCCACTAAGACCCCGTTAAGCACGTGCCCGTAGTTCCGCGGGTCTCATGCCGTCGCAGACCGTGCGGAACGCGCTCGGCCACGCGGTTCCCTCGCGGCGAGGGATGCGACAGAATTGCCAGCATTTCCGCACCGAATACCTATATCAATGCGTGTGCCGGCAGCCGCCTGCCATACTTGCTTACCTCGGAACGTCAATGCTCTCGGTCGAACTCGTCATCGTCGTCATCCTGATCGTCATCAACGGCCTCTTGTCCATGTCGGAGCTGGCCGTGGTCTCGTCGCGGCCGGCCCGCTTGTCGCTGCTCGCCGCCAAGGGCGTGCGCGGCGCCGAGCGCGCGCTGACGCTGGCGGCCGATCCCGGAAAATTCCTCTCGACGGTGCAGATCGGCATCACGCTGGTCGGCGTGCTCTCGGGCGCCTTCTCCGGCGCGACGCTCGGGCAGCGGCTGACGCAATGGCTGATCGAGCTCGGCCTGTCCTCCGGCATCGCCGACATCGTCGGCGTCGGCCTCGTCGTCACCCTCATCACCTACGCGACGCTGATCGTCGGCGAACTGGTGCCGAAACAGGTGGCGCTGCGCGACCCCGAAAGCATCGCGGTCAGGGTCGCGCCCGCGATGCACCTGCTGGCGAAGATATCGCTGCCGCTCGTCTTCCTGCTCGACCTCTCCGGCAAACTGATCCTCACGCTGCTCGGCCGCGGCGGCAAGGCCGAGGAGAAGGTCTCGGAGGACGAGATCCATCACCTCGTCAGCGAGGCCGAAAGCGCCGGCGTGCTCGAGCCCGGCGAGAAGGAGATGATTGCCGGCGTGATGCGGCTCGGCGACCGGCCGGTCGGCGCCGTCATGACGCCGCGCACGGAAGTCGACGAGATCGATTTGAACGACACGGCTGAAACCATTCAGGAGATCATCGCGAAGAGCCCGCATTCGCGCTTTCCGGCCTCCGACGGCGATCGCGACAAGCCGATCGGCGTGCTCCAGGCCAAGGACCTGCTGGTCGCGTACATGAACGAACGCGCGCCCGACCTGCGGGCGCTGGTCCGCGAAGCGCCGAGCATTCCCGCATCGGCGGATGCCCGCGATGTGCTCACGATCCTGAAGGCGGCTCCGGTTCATGTCGGCTTCGTCTACGACGAGTACGGCGCCTTCGAAGGCGTGGTCACCGCGGCCGACATCCTGGAATCGATCGTCGGCGCGTTCCATTCCGAGGAGGGTCCGCCGGAGCCGGCTTACGTCAAGCGCGCGGATGAATCGCTGCTGGTCGCCGGCTGGATGCCGGTCGACGAATTCGGCGAGCTGCTCGGCATCGAGCTGCCGCCGCATCGCTTCAACACGGTGGCGGGCCTCGTGCTGCAGCAATTCAACGTGCTGCCCAATGTCGGCGACGCCTTCGACCTCGGCGGCTGGCATATCGAGGTGGTCGATCTCGACGGCAGGCGGATCGACAAGATCCTGGCAAGCCGAAGAGGTGAGCAGGCGGCGGCGTGAGGGGCAGGCGCTAAACTCTCCACGTGTCGTCCCGGCCTAGTGCGCAATTGCGCACTAGGCCGGGACGACGGCGGAGTTTTGGGCGCGAGCTTGCCCCCGCTCACGTCCCCTAGCCGAACCTCACCCCGATCCGCTTTTCCTTGCGCCAGACCACGGTGCAGGACAGATGCGTTCCGTCGGCCTGGATGAACAGGGTGAAGTGTTCGGGAATGCCGACCGGGCTGGTGACGTCGAGCGCCGCGCCGGTGTCCGAGAAATTGCGGACGGTGCAGTCGATCGCGCCGCCGCCGAACTCGATCGTTCCGGCCTTCAGCACCCGATGCCTGGCTTTGTCGCGCCGCTCGTCCATAGGGTGAATTTACACCCAAAGTTGAACCAAATGCCGATTGCCAGCCTCGCTCGCGGTGAATTTACACGATCGGGCCCAACGTGGCCGCGGGCGGAGCGGACAGCGCCGGCTGGAACGTCTCCGCCCGCGCCATCTGCCAGGCGTCGCGAAACCGCGGGTCTTCCGTGCCTTCGAGCAGTTCGCCCGGGCGCAGCGCCGGATAGAGCTGCGCGAACGACTTCACCTGGGTCGTCGACGTCCGCTGGTTGAAATGGATCGGGCGCAGTTCCTGCGGATGCTCGAGGCCGGCCGCGGCGATCAGCTCGGTCAGCGAGTGCAGCGTGGCATGGTGATAATTGTGCACGCGGTCGATCTTGAGCGGCACGTAGAGCGCGCGGGCCCGGGTCGGATCCTGCGTCGCCACGCCGGTCGGGCAGCGGTCGGTGTGGCAGCTCAGCGACTGGATGCAGCCGAGCGAGAACATGAAGCCGCGCGCCGAATTGCACCAATCGGCGCCGATCGCCATCGCGCGCGCCATGTCGAAGGCGGTGGCGATCTTGCCGGAGGCGCCGACCTTGATGCGGTCGCGCGCATTGATGCCGACCAGCGCGTTGTGGACGAAATTGACGCCCTCGCGCATTGGCATGCCCAGATGGTCCATGAACTCCAGCGGCGCCGCGCCGGTGCCGCCTTCATTACCGTCGACGACGATGAAATCAGGGTAGATGCCGGTTTCCAGCATCGCCTTGCAGATCGCCAAGAACTCCCAGGGATGGCCGATGCAGAGCTTGAAGCCGGCCGGCTTGCCGCCGGACAGGCGCCGCATCTCCGCGATGAACTGCATCATGCCAACAGGCGTCGAGAACGCCCGGTGCGAGGCCGGCGAGATGCAGTCCTCCCCCATGGCGACGCCGCGGATTTTTGAAATCTCCTCCGAGACCTTCGCCGCCGGCAGCACGCCGCCATGGCCGGGCTTGGCGCCCTGGCTGATCTTGAGCTCGACCATCTTGATCTGGTCCTGGCCGGCGACGCGCGCGAACGCTTCGGGGTCGAAGGAGCCGTCGAGATGGCGGCAGCCGAAATAGCCGGAGCCGATCTCCCAGATGATGTCGCCGCCCATCTCTGCGTGATAGGGGCTGAAGCCGCCCTCGCCGGTGTCGTGCGCGAAGCTACCCTTCCTGGCGCCGGCATTCAGCGCCCGGACCGCGTTCGGGCTCAGCGCGCCAAAGCTCATCGCGGAGATGTTGAACACCGAGGCCGAATAGGGCTTCTTGCAGTCGGGCCCACCGATGGTGATGCGGAATTTCTCCTCGGCATGCGCCTTCGGCGAGACCGAGTGATGCATCCACTCATAGCCCTCGCGGTAGACGTCCTCCTGGGTGCCGAACGGACGCTTGTCGAGCTCCATCTTCGCGCGCTGGTAGACCAGAGAACGGGTGTCGCGCGAGAACGGCATGCCGTCCTTCTCGCTCTCGAAGAAATACTGCCGCATCTCGGGGCGGATCTCTTCGAGCAGAAAGCGGATATGCGCCGAGATCGGATAGTTGCGCAGCACCGCATGGCTCTTCTGCAAGAGGTCGCGGACGCCGAGCAGCGTCAGGGCGCCAAAGATCAGGATCGGGATCAGCAGGATGTCCGAGATCTTGCGGTCGGAGATGCCGATGCCGATCAGGAGCGCCATGACGACCGCGCAGATCGTCAGCACGATGAAGCGCGGCGAGAACGGCAGCAGCAGGGTCTCCATGAGCCCCTCCTCCGCCAGTGCCAAACGCTTCGGCGATTCCTGCTTTTTGCTGTCGTCGGCCACGATCCCATCCTCTCGCCGGCATGAGGCGGTACGATACGCCCGCCCCTGTCATACGGATATGACGCGGCCCTTGTTTCAGGCTAGCGAAATCGGCCGCGGCAGATCAATCCGCCGAGAGGTTGGGGCTTTCGCAGCGCAGCAGAGGGGGGATGGGAGGGTAGATAGCCCGGCAAGGTGCTTTACCCACCGCCGGCCGTCCTGGCGGAAGCCAGGACCCATTACCCCTGAATGGGGTTGTGCGAAGACTAGCAACGACCAGCCTTCGCCAAACTTGGCTCGGTGCGTATGGGTCCTGGCTCCCGTGCGCAATTGTGCACCAGGCCAGGACGACACCGAAACAACAAGCCGCAGCGCTTAGCGCTCGACGAAGGCCTTCTCGATCACGAAATGACCGGGCTTGTTGCCGGACCCTTCGATGAAGTCGCGGCCCTCGAACATCACCTTGAGCTCTTCGAGCATCGCCGGGCTGCCGCACATCATGATGCGATCGGTCGCGATGTCGAGCGGGCCCTGGCCAATGTCGTTGAAGATCTGCTCGGAGTTGATGAGGTCGGTGATGCGGCCGCGGTTCCTGAAGGGCTCGCGGGTCACGGTCGGATAGTAGATGAGCTTGTCCGCGAGCAGCTCGCCGAACAGCTCGTCCTCGCGCAGGGTCGCGACCAGCTTCTCGCCATAGGCGAGCTCGGAGACCTGGCGGCAGCCATGCACCAGCACGATGCTCTCGAACTGCTCGTAGACCTCAGGGTCCTTGATCAGGCTGGCGAAGGGCGCAAGGCCGGTGCCGGTCGAGAGCAGCATCAGCCGCTTGCCGGGAATGAGATTGTCGGTGATCAGGGTGCCGGTCGCCTTGCGGCCGACCAGGATGGTGTCGCCTTCCTTGATCTTCTGGAGGCGTGAGGTGAGCGGGCCGTCCTGCACCTTGATCGAGAAGAACTCGAGCTCTTCCTCGTGGTTGGCGCTCGCCATGCTGTAGGCGCGCAGCAGCGGTCGGCCGTCGACCTCGAGGCCGATCATGGCGAACTGGCCGTTCTGGAACCGGAAGCCGGTATCGCGCGTGGCGCGGAAGCTGAACAGCGTGTCGGTCCAGTGGTGGACAGAAAGAACCTTCTCTCGGTAAAACGCGCTCATGATTTTCGATATTCCGAATATTTGCGGTTTTAGGGCAAAAGCGTTGCCCGGCCCTGAAATCGGGGCGGTCACCATTGCCATGGCGGAGGATTTCGCGTGTGTGATCTACGCCATTGAGACCAATAATCAACCTCGTTTCGGATGCAATTGATGCCGATCAAACCGGCATTTGCGGCAGAACTGGCCGCATCATTAATGAATCTGCTGCCGGGCGCGCGAAGAGGGCAATTTCTTTTCCCTTCGAGGCTCGATTGCAGCACTTAATTTCCGTCGCGCTCGCGAGAATTTCATTAAGAATAGCTCTGATTTTCATCCCGGTATGGCGCCGATTCCCGCATTTTTGCGGCTTTTGGCGCCAGGAACGACTGACGAGTGACTGAAGCAGATGGCTGGCAGCGAGCGGATCTTCGTCCAGACGATCAGGCGCTACTGCGCCCGCCACGGCATTGCGGTCGATGTCCGCGCCGGCGGCTGGCTGATCGCGATGCACCTCGGCGAGACGCGCCGCTTCGCCTTCGGCTACGATATCGGCCTCAACAGCGCGATTGCGCATCGCCTCGCCAACGACAAATCGGCGACCGCCGAGGCGCTGACGCTGGCGGATGTGCCGTGCATTCCGCATCAGCTCTTTCTCAACCCGAGGCTGGGCGTGCACGTCGCCGGCCCGGGCTGGCATGAAGCGATGCTGGCGCGGCTCGCGCAAAATCCGCAAGGCATCGTGGTGAAGCCGAACGAGGGGACATCGGGGCGCTCGGTATTCAAGGTGACGGCGGCGGCGGAGCTCGACCACGCGGCCCGCGAGGTCTTTTCGATGAGCGCGGGGCTCGTGATCTCGCCCTATGTCGCGATCGAGGAGGAGGTCCGCGTGGTGCTGCTCGATGACGTGCCCCTCGTCGTCTACAGCAAGCAGCGTGGCTCGGACTGGCGGCACAATCTCGATGCAGGCGCCAAGCCGGTGCTCATCGAGGACGGCGAGGTCCGCACGGCTTGCGTGAAGCTCGCGACCGATGCCGCGCGCGCCATCGGCATCGTCTTCGCCTCCATCGACGTGGTCCGCGTCGATGGCACCTGGCGCGTGCTCGAGATCAACTCCGGCGTGATGATGGAAGCGCTGGCGAAGCTGCACCCGGAGTTGGTCCAGGCGGCGTATGACGCGGCACTGGATCGGGTGTTTGGGGAAAGATAGCAGCCGCGACGCAGGTGCCCACCCTCCCCTGGAGGGGGAGGGTCGGCTCGCAGCGCGTCAGCGATGCGAGACGGGGTGGGGTGAAAGTCTCTCCACCGAAGCGGTGCCCGTGCGGAGAGATCACCCCACCCCGCTCGCGCTACGCGCGATCGACCCTCCCCCTCCAGGGGAGGGTAAGAAAGGCGCCCCTAATTATTCGCACTGGCCGAATCGTCCATCGACTTGAACGCTTCCTCCAGCTGCAGGGAGATCGGCACGTTCAGACGTTCGCCGGTCGGAAGCCGTGCGATGAACCATTTGTTGTAGAGTGGGATGAGGTCCTGATTGGAGCCGAGCTTGCGGAAGGTACGATCGACCACCGCCGTCAGCTGCGGCTCGCCTCTCTTGAACATGATGCCGTAGGGATCGTAGGACAGATAGTCGCCGGTGACGCGGAACTTGTTCTGCGACTTGTGGCGCGCGATCAGGCCGAACAGCAGGATGTCGTCGGTTGCGAACGCATCGGCCTTGCCGTCGACGAGGATCTGATACGACTGCTCGTGATCCGGCGAGGTGATGATGTTGAGGCCGAGCGAGAACTTCTTGTCCGCCGCCTGGATCGCCTGCTCGTTGGTGGTGCCTTTCGTCACCACGATGGACTTGCCCTTCAGATCGGTCAGCGACTGGACGTTCGACGCCTTCGGCACCATCAGCTTGGTGCCGGCGACGAACATCAGGGGCGAGAAGGCGACGCGCTTGCCGCGCTCGGCATTGGCGGTGGTCGAGCCGCATTCCAGGTCGATCTTGTTCTGGAGCACGGCGTCGATGCGGTCGTCCGAGGTGACCTTGACGTAGTCGATTTTGAGATTGGGATCGTCGACCTCGACGCCGATCTCCTCGACGATGGCCTCGCACAGTTCGAGGCTGTAGCCGATCGGACGACCCGACTGGTCGAGGAAGGAGAACGGCGGCGAGCTCTCGCGATAGCCCAGCCGCACGGTATGCGCTTTCTTGATGGCCGACAGCGTCGGGCTAAGCCCTTCGCTGCCGGTCTGCGCTGAGGCCCCGGTTGCCAGCAGACACGCTGCCAGCAACAGGCTGCCCGATATCGCCCATGAGCGGCGCATGATGCACCTCCGTCAATGGCCGGCCATCGCGGGCAATTCGCCAGGCACCATGTCCGGCGTCGCCACCTCGCCCGGTCCGAGCTCGTGCTCGGGCCCGAGCTCGCCTTCCCACTTCGCGACCACGGCGGTCGCCAGCGAGTTGCCGATCACGTTGGTGGCGCTGCGCCCCATGTCGAGGAAGGTGTCGATACCCATGATCATCAGGAGGCCCGCCTCGGGGATGCCGAACTGCGACAGCGTCGAGGCGATCACGACAAGGGAGGCGCGCGGCACGCCGGCGACGCCCTTCGAGGTGATCATCAGGGTCGCGAGCATCGCGAGCTGCGTCGCGAGCGACATCTCGATGTGGTAGGTCTGCGCGATGAAGATGCTGGCGAAAGTGCAGTACATCATCGTGCCGTCGAGATTGAAGGAGTAGCCGAGCGGCAGCACGAAGCTCGAGATCCGCGACGAGGCGCCGAACTTGGTCAAGCCCTCCAGCGTCTTCGGATAGGCCGCTTCCGAGCTCGCGGTCGAGAACGCGATCATCAGCGGTTCGCGGATCAGCTTCAGAAGATGGCTGTAGCGCGGCCCGATCACGAGGAAGCCGACGACCATCAGGATGACCCAGAGGATCGCGAGCGCGAGATAGAAACCGCCCATGAAGACGACGAGCTTCCACAGCACGCCAAGGCCGTTCTTGGCGACGGTGGCGGTGATGGCGGCCCACACCGCGAGCGGCGCGAATAGCATCACGTAGCTCGTCACCTTGAGCATGATGTGGGCGACGTCGTCGATCATCGCCAGGATCGGCTTCGACCGCTCGGGCATCGAGCCCATCGCCACCGAGAAGAACACGGCGAAGATCACGATCTGGAGGATCTCGTTCTGCGCCATCGCGTCCGCGATCGAGGTCGGGATCAGATGGGTCAGGAATTTCTCGATGGAGAAGGCCGAGACCGGCAGGCCGGTCGATTGTCCCGCCTGCGGCAGCGTGCCGGGGAAGTTCGCGCCGGGCTGAAGCAGGTTGACCATGACGAGACCGAGCAGCAGCGACACGAAGGAGGCGCTGACGAACCAGCCCATGGTCTTGGCGAAGATGCGCCCGAGCCGCGAACCGCTTCCCATATGCGCGATGCCGCCGACGAGGGTCGCGAACACCAACGGCGCGATGATCATCTTGATCAGGCGCAGGAACATCATGGCGATCAGGTTGATGGAGGAGGCCCATTCGGCGCGTGTGTCGGGCAGGAAGTTGAAGATCGCCGCCCCCATGACGATGCCCAGCACCATCGCGGCCAGAATGTATTGCGTAAACCTGTTCGACATTGAACGACCCCCACTAACACCGGCCGCTTCATGATGTCGCAGATATGACGATCACGCAACACGCTTGGCGAGCGATCGCGTTGGCCGGATGTTCCCGTTGTGAAACGACCCTCCGCGATCTAGCCTTCATGCAGCGCACAACGAATGCGGCTTGCACGTTTTCTTTGCGGCGGCTGCATCAATAATCGTCAAACAAATGAAGAGGGAAACGCCATGAGCGGCAACACCAATCGCCAGATTCTGCTGGTGGAGAAGCCCAGCGGCAAACTCGGTCCTGAACATTTCAAGATGATCGAGGGCGCGATGCCGGAGCCGAAGGACGGCGAGGCCTTGCTGCGCGTGCGATACATCTCGCTCGACGCCGCCAACCGGGCCTGGATGCACGGCGCGACCTATCGTTCGGCCGTCGAAGCCAACAGCGTGATGGCCGGCGGCGCCATCGCCGAGGTCGTGAGCTCAAAGGCAATGGGGCTTGCGGCAGGCGACATCGTGTTCGGCGACACCGGCTGGCAGGAATATGCCGCGGTGCCGGCGAAGCATCTGACCAAGATGCCGAAGCTCGAGCCGATGACGCATCTGCTCAGCGTGTTCGGCATCGCCGGCCTCACCGCCTATTTCGGCCTGCTGGAGGTCGGCAAGCCCAAGGAGAGCGAGACGGTTGTGGTCTCGGCAGCCGCGGGATCGGTCGGCTCGATCGTCGGACAGATCGCCAAGATCAAGGGATGTCGCGTCATCGGCATCGCCGGCGGTGCCGACAAGTGCCACTGGCTGACCTCCGAGCTCGGCTTCGATGCCGCCGTCGACTACAAGGACGGCGCGGTGTTCAAGGCGCTGCGCGCGGCTGCGCCGAAGGGAATCGACGTCTATTTCGACAATGTCGGCGGCGACATTCTGGAAGCATGCCTGCCGCAAATGAACAATTACGGCCGCATCGCCTGCTGCGGTGCGATCTCGCAATATGACGGCGCCCCCTCCGCGCACGGCCCGCGCGGCGTGCCCGGGCTGATCGTGGTGAAGCGGCTGGTGATGCAGGGCTTCATCGTGATGGACTACATGAAGGACAGCCAGCGTGCACTCGCCGATCTCCAGGCCTGGGTGAAATCCGGCAAGCTGAAGGTGCAGGAGGACATCATCGATGGCCTCGAGAACACGCCGAAAGCGCTGATCGGATTGCTCGCGGGCGAGAACCGCGGCAAGCGCATGGTGAAGCTGACGACCTAGTCACGTCGCAATTGCACTGACATTATCTACTTGCGGTAGAGGCCAAAGCGGCCAAAGATGCCGCTCGCGAGGCATCACTCGCGACGATTGCGCTTGCATACCTTTTTGAAAATTGTCGGCATGACCGACAGGGCAGGAATTCACTCAGATGTTCAACACGTTGAAACATGCCTCAACGCGCACCGCGTTGCTTGCCGCAACTCTCTTCGCAACTGCAACAGGCGCATTCGCGCAGGCGCCGACCGAGGCCCAGAAGAGCGCCATCCGCTCCGCATGCCGCTCGGACTTCATGGCGCATTGCTCGAGCGTGACGCCCGGCGGCGTTGAAGCGTTTCAATGCCTTGCCAAGAACATGTCCAGCCTGTCGTCGGGATGCCAGGCCGCGGTTCGCGCTGTCGAGCCGGCAGCCGCGCCGAAGACCGAAGCGGCGCCTGCCAAATCCGAACCTGCAAAGACGGAAGCCGCGCCCGCCGCCGAGCCCGCGGTCAAACCGGCAGCGGCAGCCGCCCCGAAAGCGGCAGCGCCAAAGCAGCCGAGCAGCGCGCAGGTGTCCGCGATCAAGAGCGCCTGCCGCGGCGACTATCCCAAGGTCTGCGCCGGCGTGCCGCCGGGCGGCGCGCCGGCGCTCGAATGTCTGGAGAAGAACAAGGCGAAGGTGTCGGCGGGCTGCGCCAAGGCCGTGAATGCGGCTTCGGGCGGCGGTACGGCGGCGGCCGCGCCCGCTGCCGGTGCAGCACCGGCTGCAGCGGCGACGCCTGCCGCGGCACCGGCCGTGATCGTGCTGCGCCCATTGCTCCCGCGCGAAGAACTGTTCATCGTCCGGTCGGCCTGCGGCGCCGACATCCGCACGCTCTGCGCCGGCGTCGCGCCCGGCGGCGGCCGCATCATCCAGTGCATTTCCAACAACGCCGCCTCACTGTCGCCGGCGTGCAAGGACGTGCTCGCCCCGTTCGCCGCACGTTGAGGCAGGGCATGATCACGTGCCAAGGCGCGTGATCATCACGGAGCGTCGCGCGAATGAATTTTCGCGCGGCTGCGGCGACAAACCATTTGCAAACATCCGATTTCAATCACGACAAGACCGGGAGAAAGACATGCGTTCGTTGCTGCTGATCGCTTCCGCGCTGCTCGCCTTCGCCGCGACCATGACGTTCGAGGCCACCGACGCCAAAGCGGTGGTGTGCGCCCGCGGCGTCTATCGCGCCGGTTGCGCCGGGCCGAACGCGGCCGTCGTCGTCCGCAAGCCGGTTCCCGTGGTCCGGTGTACCAGGGTGCTGGTGAACGGCGTCTACGTAAAACGCTGCGTCTGACCCCCGGGTGGTCAATCCGGCGCGGTTTGGCTATGTTCGCGAATGAGGATTTTGGACACGCGCAAAGCGTGGGTCCGAAAGCGAGCTTCGGCGTGCCGGCCTTGCCGATAATTCCGCTGGCGCCGGACGTCGGAGCACATTAGTCTACCCCTAGATAGTAAGTATACTGTCAATTAGGGAGGCAGACGTTGCGGATCGCCGTGATTGGCGGGGGGCCCGGCGGGCTCTACTTCGCCTATCTCTGGAAGAAGCGTCACCCCGAGGATCAAGTCGACCTGTTCGAACAGAACCCGGCCGACGCGACCTGGG
The DNA here is from genome assembly GCF_028128625.1 of Bradyrhizobium sp. CCBAU 45389. Classification (NCBI taxonomy): domain Bacteria; kingdom Pseudomonadati; phylum Pseudomonadota; class Alphaproteobacteria; order Hyphomicrobiales; family Nitrobacteraceae; genus Bradyrhizobium; species Bradyrhizobium sp. CCBAU 45389. Next base: position 86,262 of record NZ_LBIY01000080.1, read on the forward strand.
GCTTTGGCGTCGTGTTCTCCGACCAGGCCCTGGAGTTCCTGCGCGCCGACGACCCCGAAACGGTCGACGGGATCGCGCCGCATATGGAGCGCTGGGAGAACATCACGCTGAACCTCGGCGGCGACAGCATCGCCATCGACGGCGTCGGCTTCTCCTCGATCGGGCGGCTCGAGCTCTTGAGGTTCCTGCAGCAGCGCGCGCTCGATGCCGGCGTCACCCCGCGCTTCGACACGCCGGTTCACGGCGTCGACCAGCTCAACGGCCACGACCTGATCGTTGCCGCCGACGGGCTGAACTCGCTGGTGCGCCGCGCCTATGAGGGCGATTTCGGCACCTCGTTGTCCTACTCCTCCAACAAGTTCGTCTGGTATGGGACGTCAAAACGCTTCGACACGCTGTCGCAGACCTTCGTGAAGACCGATCGCGGCGCCTTCAACGCGCATCACTACCGCTATTCGCCGACCATGAGCACCTTCCTGGTCGAATGCGATTACGCGACCTGGCAGGCCTATGGCTTCGCCTACAAGGACGTCGAGCAGTCCAAGGGCGTGTGCGAGGAGGTGTTTGCCGACACGCTTGGCGGCCATTGCCTCGTCTCCAACAAATCGGTCTGGCGCAATTTCCCCTGGGTCTGGAACGAGCACTGGTCGTTCAAGAACATGGTGCTGATCGGCGACGCGCTGCACTCGGCCCATTTCTCGATCGGCTCGGGCACGCGGCTCGCGATCGAGGACGCGATCGCGCTGGTCAAGGCGCTGGAATCCGATGCGCATCTGACCACCGCGCTGCAGCGCTACCAGGCCGAGCGCAAGCCGGTGGTACAGAAGCTCGTCAACGCGGCCCGCACCAGCGCCTTCTGGTACGAGCACTTCGCCCAGCACATGCAGCTTGACCTGATGGATTTCGCCTACAGCTACATCACCCGCTCCGGGCGCATCGACGATGCACGCCTGCGCCACATGTCGCCGGCCTTCATGGCGCGTTACGAGGCCGCCAGGAATGGCGCAGGCGACGGCGGGGATGCGGCCAGCGAGGCGACCGCATGAGCAACGAGATCCGCGACAAGGTGCCCGCCGACAGCGCGGGCACGCGCGAGATCGGCTTTGCCGTTCCGCAGGCCTATAACGCCAGCCGCGTGCTGTTCGACAATCTCGGCAAAGGCTGCGGCGACAAGCTCGCCCTCATTGGCCCCGCGGGCACGCGCACCTATGCCGAGCTCTGTGCTGAGGCCTGCCGCTGGGGCAACGGTTTTGCCTCGCTCGGCCTGACGCGCGGCGACCGCGTGCTGCTGTTCCTCGACGACACACCGGCTTATCCCGCCGCCTTCTTCGGCGCGGTGCGCGCCGGCTTCGTGCCGCTGCTGATCAACACGCTGACGCCGCCGGACCTCCTGCAGTTCTATCTCGCCGATTCCGGCGCGGCCGTTGCGGTCGCCGATGCCGAGTTCTGCGCACGCTTCAATGCCGAGGCGTGCCAGGAGACGAAGCTGCAGACACTGATCGTCGTCAATGGCGAGGTCGGCGAGCACGCCGCGCCTACCGCGGTCGCGGCGGCAGGCTGGCTCGCGCAATTCCCGACCGAGCTCGCCGAAGCGGACACCGATCGCAACGAGATGGCGTTCTGGATGTACTCCTCCGGCTCGACGGGCCGGCCCAAGGGCATCGTGCATCTCCAGCACGACATGGCCTATAGCGATGTCGCCTTTGCGCGGAATGTGCTGAAGCTGACGCCGGATGACATCTGCTTCTCGGTGCCGAAGATCTTCTTCGCCTACGGTTTTGGCAATTCCGTCACCTTCCCGTTCTCGGCGGGCGCGGCGACGCTGCTGCTGCCGGGCCAGCCGAAGCCGGCGGCGATCTTCGCGGCAATCGAGCAGTACAGACCGACGGTCTTCTTCGGCCTGCCGACTCTCTATACCTCGCTGACCAAGGCCGAGGGCGCAGAGAAGACGAATTTCTCGTCGCTGCGCATGGCGCTCTCCGCCGCCGAAGTGCTCTCGGCAGAGGTCTTCAACGGCTGGAAGACGCTCACGGGGCTCGAGATCGTCGAAGGCCTCGGCTCGACCGAGGTCCTGCACATCTATCTCTCCAACCGGCCCGAGCAGAAGAAGCTCGGCGCCGCGGGCTTGCGCGTGCCCGGCTACGAGGTCGCGCTGCGCGACAAGGACGGGCGCGACGTCGGCGACAACGAGGAAGGGATTCTGTGGGTGCGCGGCGATTCCAACACGCCGCTGTACTGGAACCGGCCGGACAAATCCGCCGAGACCATCCGCGAGGGCGGCTGGATCTACACCGGCGACCGCTTCGTCCGCGATGCCGACGGTTTCCACTTCTTCCGCGGCCGCGCCGATGATCTCATCAAGATCTCCGGCCAGTGGGTCTATCCGCTCGAGGTCGAGCTGTGCCTCGCCGACCACCCCGATATCCGCGAATGCGCGGTGTTCGCGGCCGAGCTGCCGGACCGGCGCATGACGCTGAAGGCGGTGGTGGTGATGAACAACCGCGCGGCCGATCAGGGCGAGGCGACGCGGAAGCTGCAGGATTATGTGAAGAGCAAGCTGCTGCCCTACAAATATCCGCGCGAGGTGATTTTTATCGACGAGCTGCCGAAGACGGGAACGGGAAAGATCGATCGGCAGGCGCTGTTGCGGATGTGAGGCGAGGACGGAGTTCCGCGCACCGCAATCGTAGGGTGGGCAAAGCGACTTGTCCGTCGTAGCTCGAAGAGCGAAGGCGGAAGCGTGCCCACGACTTGTTGTCCGTTGGAGACAGGTGGTGGGCACGGCGCAAGAGCGCCTTTGCCCACCCTACGAGATCGCGCGCTGGGCTCGCCGGGGCGCCCCCTCACCCGCCCTTGCCCAGATGCTCCAGCGCGTCCTCGGCCCGCAGCGGCACCCGGGAGGCTTCGTTGTTGAGGTCGACCAGTTGCTCCAGAAGCCCCATCAGCGCCTTGCGATCGGCGGGCTTGAGCGGCTCCAGCATGCGCGCCTGGGCGCGCTCGACGGCGGGGATGATCTCGCGCAGGATCGCCGCGCCCGACTTGGTCAGATAGAGCAGCTTGATCCGCTTGTCCTCAGGCGCCGGCTTGCGTTCGATATAATCCTTGGCCTGGAGACGCTCGATCACGCTGCCGAGCGTGGAGCGGTCGAAGGCGATCACCGCTGACAGCCGGGTCGCGTCGATGCCGGGATGGGTGTGGATCGCGATCAGCGCGGCATATTGCACCGGCGTGAGGTCGAACGCCTTGCACTCCTCCATGAAGATCGAGACCGCGATCTGCTGCATGCGCCGGAACAGATAGCCCGGTGCGTCATAGACCGCGTCGATCGTGATCGGAGTGGAAGGCTTACTCGGCATCGGGCTGCTTCTCCGGCGCGGCATTGGCGAAGGCCGGCAGCGCCTTGGCCGCGGCCTCGGCATTCAGCAGGCGCGGATAGGCCGAGACGTCGACGCCGAAGCGGCGCGCGTTCGCGAGCTGCGGCACCAGACAGAGGTCGGCCAGCGTCGGCGCATCGCCGAAGCAGAACGGCCCCGCTTCGCCCTTGATCAGCGTTTCGCAGGCCGACAGGCCCTCGCGGTTGACCCAGGCGGCCCAGTCCTGGACCTTCTCCTCGGCGAGGCCGAGCTCGCGCAGTCGCGCCAGCACTTTCAGGTTCTGCACCGGATGGGTATCGCAAGCGATCGCCAGCGCGAACGCCCGCACCTTGGCGCGGCGCAGCGGATCCTTGGGCAGCAGCGGCGGATTGGGATGGGTTTCGTCCAGCCATTCGATGATCGCGACCGATTGGGTCAGCACTGCGCCTGCATCGTCCTCCAGCGCGGGCACTAACCCTTGCGGGTTTATGGCAAGATAAGCGGGCGCGCATTGCTCGCCCTTGCGCAAATGATGCGGCAGGTGCTCGGCACCGAGGCCCTTGAGGTTCAGCGCTATCCGCACGCGGTAGGCGGCACTGGAGCGGAAATAGCCGTGCAGCTTCATCGGAACCCTCCCTCATATTTTCTGTCATTCCGGGGCGGCTCGAAGAGCCGAACCCGGAATCTCGAGATTCCGGGTTCGATGCTTTGCATCGCCCCGGAATGACGACCTATCAGAGACGTTCAAGATTGACGCTACAAAGATTGTCAGTATGCTGTCAATCTCAACGAGAACGACGACGGGAGCCGCGCCATGGAAGCCGTGACCAAGACGCCGGAACGCGAGGCGTTTTACAAGAAGATCGACGGCGAAAATCTCACCGCGCTGTGGACGGTGATGAGCGACCTGATCACGCCGGAGCCGAAGAGCGCCTGCCGGCCGCACTTGTGGAAGTTCGACGTCATCCGCGATTACATGACCGAGGCCGGCAAGCTGATTACGGCCAAGGAAGCCGAGCGGCGCGTGCTGGTGCTGGAGAACCCCGGCCTGCGCGGGCAGTCCAAGATCACGACCTCGCTCTATGCCGGCGTGCAGATGGTGGTGCCCGGCGACGTCGCGCCCGCGCACCGCCACAGCCAGTCGGCGCTGCGCTTCGTGCTCGAAGGCAAGGGCGCGCACACGGCGGTCGACGGCGAGCGCACCGCGATGGAGCGAGGGGACTTCATCATCACGCCGTCGATGACCTGGCACGATCATTCCAACGAGACCGATCAGCCGATGTTCTGGCTCGACGGCCTCGACATCCCCCTGGTCCAGTTCTTCGATTGCTCCTTCGCGGAAGGCTCCAAGGAGGACCAGCAGAAGATCACCAAGCCGGCCGGCGACAGTTTTGCGCGCTACGGCCATAACCTGCTGCCGGTCGACGTGAAGCGGAGCTCGAAGACCTCGCCGATCTTCAGCTATCCCTATGCCTATACCCGCGACGCGCTGGAGAAGGCCAGGACGAGCCAGGAATGGGACGCCTGCCACGGGCTGAAGCTGAAGTTCAGCAACCCCGAGACCGGCGATTTCGCCATGCCAACCATCGGCACCTTCATCCAGCTGCTGCCGAAGGGTTTTAAGACCGCGCGCTATCGTTCGACCGATGCCACCGTGTTCTGCCCGATCGAAGGCAAGGGTCGCAGCCGCATCGGCGATGCCGTGTTCGAATGGGGCCCGCGCGATCTGTTCGTGGTGCCGAGCTGGCACTGGGTCACCCACGAGGCGGAGGAGGACGCCGTGCTGTTCAGCTTCTCGGATCGGCCGGTGCAGCAGAAGCTGGATCTGTTCCGCGAGGATCGCGGGAACGCGTGAGGCGCGCCAGTGTCGTAGGGTGGGCAAAGGCGCACTTGCGCCGTGCCCACGTCTTCTAAATCGTGGGCACGCTTCGCTTTGCCCACCCTACAGCAGCGGTGAACTTGGCTACCGCCAGTGCAAGAGCCGCGTCTCCAGCCAGCCGATCACCTTGCCTACCGCCAGCCCAAACACCGACAGGATCACCACGCCCGCGAGCAGCTGATCCGTCTGCATCAGATTGCCGGCCTGCAGCACAAAGGCGCCAATGCCGTATTGCGCGCCGATCATCTCGGCACTGACGACGAGCAGCAGTGCGACCGACGCAGTGATGCGGAAGCCGGCGAGGATCGCGGGCAGCGCGCCGGGCCAGATCACCTTGCGCACGATGGTGGCGAAGGGGACGTTGAAGCTCTGCGCCATGCGGATGAGATTGCGCGGCACCGCATCGACGCCGCTATAGACCGAGATCGCGGTCGAGAAGAACACACCGAGCGCAATGGTCGCGATCTTCGGCTCTTCGCCGATCCCGAGCCAGAGGATCAAGAGCGGCAGCAGCGCGATCTTCGGGATCGGGAACAGCGCCGAGATGAAGGTGATGCCGACGCTGCGCGCCAGCCGCGACAGGCCGATGGCGAAGCCGACGGCAACGCCGGCCGCGGTCCCGAGTACCCAGCCGACACCGATACGCAAGAGCGAAGCGGACAGGTGCTGCCAGAGCGCGCCCGAGATCGCGAGCTGGTAGATCGCCCGGGCGATCGCAGATGGCGTCGGCAGGAACAGCGCATTGACGAGGCCGGCGCTGCCGGCGGCCTGCCAGATCGCGATGACCAGGGCGAGCGCGATCCAGCCGCCGAAGCGGCTCGAGGCGGGCACGAAGCCGGCGCCGCGAAAGCGGACGCGCCGGGTCGTCTCGTCTTGCGCCGGTGCGCGATCAAGCATGCTGGACCTCGCGCTCGGCATCGATCGCCTCGTTGCGGATCAGCGACCAGATCTGGTTCTGCAGCGCCAGCAGCTTTTCACGCGCCGCCGCCTCGCCGCGCGCGGCGCGCGTCATCGGCACGGTCACGACCTCGCGAATGCGCCCCGGCCGGCGCGACAGCACCACGATGCGATCGGCGAGCCGAGCGGCCTCCTCGAGATTGTGGGTGACATAGACCGCGCCCATGCCGCCATCGGCAAGCAGGCGGACGAAGTCTTCCATCAGCAGCTCGCGCGTCTGCGAATCCAGCGCCGACAGCGGCTCGTCCATCAGCAGGATCGCAGGCTTGACCGCAAGCGCGCGCGAAATGCCGACGCGCTGGCGCATGCCGCCGGAGAGCTGCTTTGGATAGGTCTGGCGAAAGTCGGTCAGGCCCGTGCGGCGCAAGGCGTCGTCGACCAGCGCGCGGCGCGGCGCAGCCGAAAGCTGGGTATGCAGCAGCGGGAATTCGACATTCTCCTCCACCGTCGCCCAGGGCAGCAGCGCAAAATCCTGGAACACGAAGGTCAGCGGATTGAGACTGTCCGCGGGCGGCGCGCCACGCAGCTCGGGCGCGCCCGAGGTCGGCTGCAGCAGGCCACCCAGTATGGACAGCAGCGTGCTCTTGCCGCAACCGGAGGGTCCCACGATCGCCACCACCTCGCCCGCGCTGACGGTGAAGGAGACGTCGTCGAGCACGGCGAGATCGCCGAAGCGATGGGTGATGTGGCTGGCGATCAGGTCCATTCTGTCTCGTCTATCCTGTTCTCCGTCGTTCCGGGATGATCCGAAGGATCAGACCCGGAACCTCGAGATTCTCAGGTGCGCAAGTGCGCACCATAGTTCGATGCTTCGCATCGCCCCGGAATGACGGACACATCAGTCCGCCTTCACATAATCCTTGGCGATGATCGCATCCGCATCAAAGCCCTTGTCGGCAAAACCCTGCTCCTGCAGCCATTTGATCTGGTTGTCGACGTTCTTCACGTCGAGCTTGCCGTCGGGATCGATATAGGCGCAGTTGCCGACCACCTGCTCGACCGGCAGGTTGGTGTATTTGGCGATGATCTCCAGCAGCGGTTTTGTCTGCTCGTTGATCGGGGCGACGCCGTCCTTCATCGCGGCGAGGATGACGTCGTGATATTCGCGGTCGGCTTTTGCGAGCACGCCGATGAATTTCGTCACCAGCGCCTTGTTGGTCAGCGTCTTCGGCGAGGCGAACACTGCGCCGAGCTGCCACGGCGTCTCGTCGCCGACCCAACCCAGAAACTTCGCGCCGCCCTCGTCCATCAACTTTCGCGCGGTGGAGATGGGGAGAAGCGCGGCATCGACGGTCTCGCCCTTCAGCGCAGCTGCTGCATTCGACAGCGATTGCAGCGGCACGATCTTCACGTCCGCGAGCTTGAAGCCATATTTGTCGGCGAGCAGGCCGAGCGAATAGTGAAAGCTTGATCCGACCTGCGTCATCGCCACGCGCTTGCCCGCGAGGTCCTTCGGCGTTTTCAGACCGGCAGCATAGGCATTGTTGCTGGCGAAATAGCCGATCAGGGGATAGCCTGCTTTCTCGCGGCTCATGCCGCCGATCACCTTCAGCGTGCCCTTGCCGGCGAGATTGTAGAGACCGGCGGTGAAGGCGGTGACGCCGAAATCGACGTCGCCCGAGGTGGTGGCGACCGCGATCGGCTGCGCCGCATCGAAGAACTTCAGCTCGACGTCGAGACCGGCCTCGCGAAAATAGCCCTTGTCCTGCGCGATGAAGACCGGCGCGGAAGAGGACAGGCGGAGCACGCCGACCTTGGCCTTCAGCGCGTCCTCGGCCCGCGCCGTGCCCATCGCCATGATCGCCAACAGGCCGGCAGCTGCGAGCCGTGCAATTCCGATCATCCCGTTTCCTCTCGTGTTGTCTTGCAGTCCGTTACAGGCCCTCGGGCACCACCTGATCCCGCCCGATGAAGGCGCCCTGTTGTTTCAACGTTTCCTGCAATTTTTCAATGGGGATTTCGCGTGGAATGCGGTTTCCGGAGAGCGCCAGCGCGGCGGCGGAACCAGCCGCCTCGCCCATCACGAAACAGGCACCGGAGACCCGCGCCGCCGACTGGCCCTCATGGGTCATCGAGGCGCAGCGGCCGGCGACCAGCAGATTGTCGACGCCCTCGGGCACCAGCATCCGGTAGGGCAGCTCGTTGTAGCCGCGGGATTCCGGGATCGGCGGGAAGGTGAAGACGACATCGCCGGGAACATGGGCCTCGATCGGCCAGCCGTTGACGCCGATGGAATCCTCAAACGAGGCGCAGCCGAGCACATCCTCGCCGCTGAGCTGGTAGCCGCCTTTGATGCGACGGGTCTCGCGGATGCCGAGCTGCGGCGGCAAATCGACGATGTAGGATTTTTCAAAGCCCGGCACGGTGCTACGCAGGAATTCGAACGCCGCGAGCGCCTGCTTGCGGCCCTCGATCTCGCCGCGGGTGAGATCGTCGGGCTCGATGCCGTTGATGGCGTGGCCGTCCTCGCGTGCGACTTGCGTAAAATTCACCCGCCACTCGATGCCGGATTTTTGCGGCCGCACGATCGCGCTCTTGCGCGGGAATGTGTGGGTGCCGGCGGCAAGCGCCTTTTCCATCAATTGCGGAATGGTGCGCCAGGCCTCGCCCGCCTTGTCTGGATCGATGCCGTTGAGACGCAGCATCATCGACGGATAAAGCGGGTGACCGTGCTCGTCGCCGATCTCGAACGGCGCGCCGGCCCACACGGCGAGATCGCCGTCGCCGGAGCAGTCGATGAAGATTTCCGCGCGCACGGCCTGCCGGCCGGCCTTGGTCTCGACCAGCAACGCGTCGATGCGGCTGTTATCGCCCATCACCACGCCGGCGCCGAGCGCATGGAAGAGGATGTGCACCCCGTGGCTCGCGAGCAGTTGATCGGCCGCGATCTTGTAGGCCGCGGTGTCATAAGCCTGGGCAAACACCTTGCCGAGGATCAGATGCGGCGTGTTGAGGCCGTTGAGCAGGTCGATGCGCGCCAGCAGCTCGGACGCCATGCCCTGCACCAGCCGGTGCGCCTTGCCGTAGACATTGCCGTGCAGGCCGCAGAAATTGGTGACGCCGGCCGCCGTGCCCATGCCTCCGAGAAAGCCGTAGCGCTCGATCAGCAGCGTCTTCCGCCCGGCGCGCGCCGCGGAGGCCGCCGCCACGATGCCGGCCGGACCGCCGCCGAGCACGACGACTTCATATTCGCCGTAGAGCGGCACTTTGCGCGCTGGTTCTTCGATCGTCGTGGCCCGCATGGCGCGTCCCTTCCCAAAATTTCTTGCTTGCGGACGACTATGAATTAGCGCGCAGCGGGCTACAATCCACCAAAATATGCAATCAGCTTTCTCGAATCGCGAAAGGTGGACATGGACATCCTGGTGAACCTTCAAGCGTTTCTCGCCACTGCCGATGCGGCCGGATTCTCCGCCGCCGCACGAAAACTCAACGTCTCGACCTCGGTGGTGGCAAAACGCGTCACGCAACTGGAGGCGCGGATCGGCACGCCGCTGTTTCACCGCTCGACCCGGCAATTGCGTCTCACCGAAGCCGGTCAGCGCTACGTGCATCGCGCGCGCGGCGTCGTCACCGATGCCACCGACCTGCTTTCGCGCATGGGCGAGAAGGGACACGATCTCGTCGATCACCTCCGCATCAAGGCGCCGACCTCGCTGACGGTGGCGCGCCTCGCCGACGCCTTCAGCGCGTTCCAGACCCAGAACCCGCGATTAAAACTCGAGATCGTGCTGATCGATCGCCCGGTCGATCCCGTGACGGAAGGTTTTGACATCGCCATCGGTGCCTTCCCTCATTCCTTCGGCGGCGTGGTCGACGAGCCCTTGTGTCTATTGAAGCGGCTGCTCTGCGCCTCGCCCGCTTACTTGAAGAAGCACGGCACGCCAAAGCATCCGCGCGACCTCGTCGAGCATCGCTGTCTCAGCTTCCTGCCGACCGGCCCGGAATGGATTTTCGACGGACCGCGCGGTCGCATCAGCATCCAGGTCAGCCCATTGCTGTCCTCCAACGAGGGACACGTGCTGGCGCGGAGCGCGATTGCCGGCAACGGCATCGCGCTGATGTCGCATTATCTCGTCGCGGATGCCTTGCATGATGGCAGGCTGAAGCCGGTGCTGCGCGACTTTCCGATTCCGGATTTGTGGGTGAAGGCCGCGATTCCCGAGCGGCGGCGCAACGCGGCCGCGGTGCAGGCGCTGCTGACCCTGCTGAAAACGTCACTGGCGCCGTCGCTGTGAGCCGCCTCTGGCGTCACAACATGGCGGTTGCTCTTGCATTGCGGACCTGACAGAAGTGCCGCATGGATTCGACGCTTTTGAAGTTCGCCCTGCCCTCCCTGGTCGTTCTCGCGATCTCCACCACCGCCGCCGCAGCCCTGGAGCAAAACTGCCGCTTCATCCAGGCCAAGCCCGATCGCGAGGCCTGTTACAAGCGGCAGGAGGACGAGCTCGCGGCCAAGCGCAAGCCGGCCGCGCCGGCCGCCGAGAGCACGACGTTCGAAACACTGCGCCAGATGCGGCAGGACGACGACGCCGTCTATCGCAGCATCAACAACATCTGCCGCGGCTGCTGAGCCTCAGCTTTTCCCGCCGCCCCAATTCCCCGCCCGCTTCTCCGCGAATGACGCCAAGCCCTCCGCGGCCTCCGCGCTCTGGCGCTTGAGCGAATGCAGCTGCACGAGCCGCTTGTAGGCGGCATCGTCCACCGCCATGCCGCCGAACGAGCTCTCCAGCGCGAGCCGCTTGGTCTCGGCCATCGCCTCCGGCCCGTTGGCGAGCAATTGCTCCACCACCTTGGCTCCAGCAGATTCGAGATCGGCGAGCGGCACCAACTCGTGGACGAGGCCGATGCGGCGGGCGTCCTCGGCGCCGAAGCGCTCGCCGGTCAGCGCGTAGCGGCGGACTTGCCGGACACCGATGGCGTCGCAAAGCTGCGGGATGATGATCGCGGCGGTCAGGCCCCAGCGGACCTCGGTGATGGAGAACAGGGCGTTGTCCGCGGCGATCACGACGTCGCAGGCCGCGATCACGCCGGTGCCGCCGCCGAAGCAGCCGCCCTGCACCAAGGCGACCGTCGGGATCGGCAAGGTGTTGAGCCGTTGCACGGCTTCGAAGGTCGCACGCGAGGCCGCCTCGTTGGTCTCAGGCGATTGCGGCCGCACGCCGTTGATCCATTTGAGGTCGGCGCCGGCCTGGAAATGCTTGCCGTTGCCCCTGAGAACGACGACCCGCAGGTTCGGCTTCTTGGCCAGATCGTCCATGGCCGCCAGCACACCCGAGATCAACGCGCCATCATAGGCGTTGTTGACCTCCGGCCGGTTCAACGTGACGGTCGCAACCCCACGCTCATCAAGGGTCCATAGGACGGGGCTGGCAGTCATCGGCGATCCTCCGGTTGTTTGCCACGCACTATGGCCGAGGCAACGCATCCCGATCCATATCTTTCCGGCGTAGGGCAGCCGCGTCCATCGCATGGCGGCTTGTGTCATGCTGCCGCCTGATGGCACCACGGGATCAGGGACGGGATCAACATGCGCATCTGCATTTTCGGCGCGGGCGCCGTCGGCAGCCACATCGCGGTACGGCTTGCACGCGCCGGCCATGAGGTTTCATGCGTGATGCGCGGCGCGCATCTGGAGGCAGTGCGCGCAAACGGCCTCAAGCTGCGGGTCGGCGATTCCGAGGTTTCCGCCAAGGTGAACGCGTCAGGCGACCCGGCCCAGCTCGGCCCGCAGGACGTCGTGATCTCCACGCTGAAGGCGACCGCGCTGACGGGACTGGTCTCCAGCATCAAGCCGTTGCTGCAGGACGACACCGCGATCGTGTTCGCGCAGAACGGCATTCCCTGGTGGTACGGCATCGGCCTGCCGCCGCGGCACCCGACGCCACCCGACATTTCGTTCCTCGATCCCGGCGGACGCCTGCGCGCCTGCATCCCGAAGGAGCGGATCATCGGCGGCGTCATCTTCTCCTCCAACGAGGTCGCTGCGCCCGGCGTCGTGCATAACCTCACCCCGGACCGCAACCGCCTCCTGATCGGCGAATGCGACGATCGCAATTGCGAGCGGATCACGAAGCTCCGCAACGTCCTCAACGACGCGCGGCTGGAATCGCCGCCGGTGGCCGAGATCCGCGAGGCGATCTGGTCAAAGCTGCTGACCAACATGTCGCTGTCGGTGCTGTGCCTGCTCACCGGCCAGACCGCCCGCGGGGTGCGCGACGACCCCGCCTTCGCCGAGGTCATCCCGCGCATGCTGAACGAGGCCAACGACATCGCCCAGCACTTCATCCCCGAGGTCAAGCGCGTCACGCGCAGCGGCCCCGCCCCCAACCACAAGCCGTCGCTGCTGCAGGATTACGAGCTCGGCCGCGCCATGGAGATCGACGTGCTGGTGAGGGCGCCTGCCGCCTTCGCGCGCACTGCCGGCCTGTCGACGCCGACGCTCGACCTGATCGCCGCGCTGGCAATCCAGAAGGCGCGCGACAAGGGGCTTTATTCGGCGTGAACGTCAGCCGATTTCGTCGATCCAGGCCGCGAGCGCGTCCAGCACTTCCGTGAGCGCCTCTTCATTCGTCCGGCCGGACTTTTTCAGCACCGCAAACGAGTGATCGCCGCCTTCGACCTCATGCAGCGTCGCCTTCGCCCCGAGCTTCTCGACGACAGGCCTGAGGTAGCTCAGGTCGGCAAGCCCATCGCGCGTTCCTTGCAGGAACAGCATGGGGACAGTGATACCGGCGAGGTGATCGGCGCGCTCTGACGACGGCTTCTTGTCGGCGTGCAGGGGGAAGCCGAGGAAGGCGAGGCCTTTGACGCCAGGCAGTGGAGCCTTGGACTGCGCCTGCGAGGTCATGCGCCCGCCGAACGATTTACCGCCGGCAACGAGCTTCACGCCGGGGCAGAGCCGCGCGGCCTCCGCGACCGCCGCGCGGATGGCCGCGTGCGCCACCGCCGGCTGGTCCGGGCGCCCGTGTTTCTTTTCCATGTAGAGAAAATTGAAGCGGAACGTCGCAATGCCGCGCTCACCAAGGCCCGCCGCGACCTTCTCCATGAAGGAATGCCGCATGTCCGCACCCGCGCCATGCGCGAGGACGTAACAGGCGCGCGCTTGGGCCGGCTGCGTCAGGATCGCCGAGACCGTGCCGGTGCGTTCGATGTCGAGCTTGAGCTCTTGAGTTTTGGTCGCCACAATCAGACATCCCGACAGACGCTGTTACGGCCGCCTTGGTAGCGTCACCGGCGCAGCCTGAAAACACAATAATTGCCGCGGCCGGCTGGCCTACCAAGCCGGAACTGCACATCAACCGAGGTAACCATGTCCTACCGCTCCTCCTGGATGACCGAAGAGCTCGACGTCTTCCGCGACCAGTTCCGGAAATATCTCGCCAAGGACCTGGCCCCGCATGCCGAGAAATGGCGCGAGCAGAAGATGGTCGACCGCTTCGCCTGGCGCGGCCTCGGCGAGATGGGCGCACTGCTGGCGAGCGTGCCGGAGGAATACGGCGGCCTGGGTGCGACCTTCGCCTATGATGCCGCCGTGCTCGACGATCTCGAGAGCACCGTGCCGGAGCTCACGACCGGCGTTTCGGTGCACAGCACCATCGTCGCGCACTACATCCTCAATTACGGCTCGGAGGAGCAGAAGAAGCGCTGGCTGCCGAAGATGGCGAGCGGAGAGATGGTCGGCGCCATCGCCATGACCGAGCCCGGCACCGGCTCGGACCTGCAAGCCGTCAAGACCACGGCGAAGAAGCAGGGCAATTCCTATGTCATCAACGGCCAGAAGACCTTCATCACCAATGGCCAGGCCGCCGATCTCGTCATCGTGGTCGCGCGCACGGGCGAGGCCGGCGCCAAGGGCATCTCGCTGATCGTGGTCGAGACCGCGGGCGCGGATGGCTACAAGCGCGGGCGCAACCTCGACAAGATCGGCCTGCACGCCTCCGACACGTCGGAGCTGTTCTTCGACAACGTCACCGTGCCGCCGGAAAACCTGCTCGGCAAGGAGGAGGGCCAGGGCTTTGTCCAGCTGATGCAGCAATTGCCGCAGGAGCGTCTCGCGCTCGCGGTCGGCGCCGTCGCCGCGATGGAGCGCGCCGTCAAGCTCACCACCGAATACACCAAGGAGCGCAAGGCGTTCGGCAAGCCGCTGATGGACTTCCAGAACACCGCCTTCACGCTCGCCGAGCGCAAGACCGAGGCGATGATCGCCCGCGTCTTCGTCGACTGGTGCATAGAGCGGCTGGTCGCGAAAGATCTCGACACCGTGACGGCGTCGATGGCGAAATACTGGTGCTCGGACAAGCAGGTCCAGACCGCCGACGAATGCCTCCAGCTGTTCGGCGGCTATGGCTACATGCAGGAATATCCGATCTCGCGCATCTTCATCGATTCCCGCATCCAGAAGATCTATGGCGGCACCAACGAGATCATGAAGCTCTTGATCGCGAGGTCGTTGTAGCTCTGCGCTCTTGCTTCCGGCAAAAGACGCTTGAGGCAACACGGCCTCCATAAGAATTAGCTGTCGTCCCGGCCTAGTGCGCAATTGCGCACGGGGGCCGGGACCCATAACCACAGGGAGGGGTTTGGCGAAGGTCAGCAGTTCGGTACTCCCACCTTTCGCAATCGGTAGATCACGCGGTATGGGTCCCGGCCTCCGCCGGGACGACAAGTCCGTTTTACGCGCTCTCCCTCATCGCATACGCCAGTCCCGTGGGCGGCAACCAAAACGCTGCTTGAAGCGCCGCGTGAAGTGAGAGAGGTCCGAGAAGCCCCAGTCGAACGCGATGGCGCCGATCGCCCGATCCGCCATCGCGGGATCCCTGAGATTCCTGGCCGCGCCGTCGAGCCGATGCTCGATCACATAATCGGTGAAGCTGGAGCCCGATCGCGCCAGCAGCTTATGCACGTAGCGCTCGCTGATGCCCACGGCGGCGGCGACATCGGCAACCGCAAGGCCTGGCTCGCGGAGCCGCCGGTGAATGGCGCGCTTCAGCGCCAGCGTGGTCGCATCCGTGAGGCTCTCCGATTCCG
The DNA here is from genome assembly GCF_028128625.1 of Bradyrhizobium sp. CCBAU 45389. Lineage (NCBI taxonomy): Bacteria > Pseudomonadati > Pseudomonadota > Alphaproteobacteria > Hyphomicrobiales > Nitrobacteraceae > Bradyrhizobium > Bradyrhizobium sp. CCBAU 45389. Next base: position 101,481 of record NZ_LBIY01000080.1, read on the forward strand.
CAGCACCCGCCCGGCTGTGCCGCGACAGGCTGACGGCGACAAGCTCGATCAGCGCCCGGAACAGCCGCACGCCCTCGTCCTCGGTCATGCGCAGCGCCCCGTTGCTCAGCGTGCGCGCCGTCTCCACGATGAGGTGGCCGACGCAGGGATCGTCCGAGACGCGGCAAGCGGTGACGTCGAACGACGCCGGCAATCGTTCGCGCAACGCGACTGCTGGCACCCAGAACGAAGCGACCTGCAATTGCGGACCACGATCGTGCAGGAGGGCGAACTGGCGGTCGCTGTCGAAGATTCCGACCTGCCCGGGCGAAAGGCTGATCTCATGGCCGTCCTGCTGAATGCGGCAGCGGCCGGCCAGCTTCAGGTTGAGGTAGAAGCAGCTGCGGTCGGACGCCGCGATGTCGGCGGCGGAGCGGCGTACCACATGCTCGGGAAAGCTGACGCGGTTGATCGCGGCATCGCCGAGACGGACGTGCTCGACGCTGGCGGGAAAGCCGGCCGCGGCCGCCGGCTCCGGCGTCAGATTCATGAAGGCCTGGCAGATCGCCTCGCGGTAATAGGCGAATTGCTCGTTCGGTCGCAGGCCCGCGGTATTCCAGGCCGATTGGCGTGACGGAACGGCGCGCTCGATCTGCTGCATCGGTTCACTCCGAGACCAATCCGATTCACTTCCAGCCAAGCAACAAATCCGTCGCCGGTCCACATTTGCCGCGCGGCGACGCTGCGCCGATCTAATCACACCCGCGGGAGGAGCCACAACATGTCGACCTACGTTCTCGTTCATGGCGCCTGGCACACCGGTGCGGAGTTCGAGCCTGTGGCGGCTCCGATCCGTGCCCACGGCCATCAGGTCCACACGCCGACGATCAAGGGCAACCGCCCGGGGGATGCCAAGACGACGGGACTGAAGGAAGCGATCCAGTCGATCGCCGACTACCTCGCCGAGAACGATCTCACGGACGTCGTCCTGCTCGGCCATTCCTACGGCGGCATGGTCATCACCGGTGTCGCCGACCTCGCGCCCGAGCGCATCCGCCGCCTCGTCTACTGGAACGCCTTCGTGCCCAACAATGGCGAGTGCCTCAACGACATGGTGCCGCCGCATTATATCGGGCTGTTCGACGCGATCGCCGCCGAGCGCGGCGACGGCTCGGTGGTGCTGCCATTCCCGGTCTGGCGCGAAGCCTTCATCAACGATGCCGATCTCGAGACGGCGCAGCGCGCCTATGACGTGCTCAATCCGCATCCGCTCGCGACCTTCACCGACAAGATCGCGCTCAAGACCAATCCGGCCGAGATGCCGCTGGCCAAATCCTACATCAACTGCACCGAGGACACCGCGCTGCCGCACAGCTATGGCTGGCATCCGCGTCTCTCGGAGAAGCTCGGCCTGTTCCGCCTGGTGCAGGTGCCGGGAAGCCACGAGCTGTGCTTCTCCGATCCCGCACGCCTCGCCAAGGCGATCATGGAGGCGGGACGCGACTGACAGCCGCCACGCAGCTGATCTCGCGGTGCCGCGCGCGGCTACCTCATCCGCTTGTCGGCGGCGACGAAGTCGATGAAGGTCCTCACCTTCGCGGACAGATATTTGCGGCTGGGATAGACCGCGAGCAGTCGTCCCTCGAAGATGATCTCGTCGGGCAGGACGTGTTCGAGACGCCCCGCAGCGATATCGGCGGCGACCAGCCATTTCGGCAGGAAGGCGAGGCCCATGCCTTCGAGCGCCGCCATGTGCAGCAGCGTCTCGTTGGCGCTGCGCAGCACCGGATCGAGCTTGATGGTCTCGGGGCCGTTCTCGCCCTGGAAAGAGAAGCTTTCGCCGGGATAAAGCGCGTAGTGCAATAGCGCGTGGCCGGCGATGTCGGCGATCCTGGCCGGGCGCCCTGCGCGTTTGAGGTAGGCAGGCGCGGCGACCATGTAGAAGGGAACGTTGGTGATCGGACGAGCGATAAGCGCCTCGTCGGGTGCGGCGGTCGCGCGCAAAGCGAGATCGAATCCCTCCTCCACGAGGTTGACCAGCCGCCCACTGAGATCGACGTCGAGGCGCACATCCGGATATCGCGCCTGATAATCCGCCAGCACGCCTGCGAAGATCGCGTTTGCCATCCACACCGGCGTGGTCAGCCGCAGCGTGCCGCGCGGAACGACGGTCGCCTTGCTGACGGCGGCCTCGACCTCGTCGAGCGAATCCAGCATCTGCCGGGCCTGCTCGAAATAGAGCGTGCCGCTCTCGCTCAGGCTGACGCGCCGGCTGGTCCGGTTGAGCAGCCGCGTGCCCAGCCGCTTCTCGAGCTGCATCACATGCTTGCTCGCCATGGCGGGGGAGATGCGCAGGCGCTGCGCCGCGGCGGCAAAGCTCTTCAGCTCGGCAACCAGACAAAACACCCTCATGCTGACCAGGGAATCCATGAGATCATCAACATCCAGGAAATGAACCTATCCCGGAACATATAATGATCAAAAATGGAGAAACCATCAAATGGTGGGAACCCTCACTGTTTGGAGAACCACCGTGTCCACCACCACCTTCGAGACCGCCGCCCCGGGTCGGGCCCTTCGCATCGGCCTCTGGGCCGCCCAAATCGTCCTCGCCTTCGTCTTCATCGCGGCGGGGTTCGTGAAGCTGACCACGCCGATTCCCCAGCTGGCCGCAATGATGCCGTGGGCGGGCCAGTATTCCGAGACGTTCGTCCGATCCATCGCGCTGGTCGATCTCGCCGGCGGCATCGGCATCCTGCTGCCGGCCCTGACGCGGATCCTGCCGCGGCTGACGGTGCTCGCCGCGCTCGGCTGCGCGGTGCTGCAGGTGATCGCACTTCTCTTCCATCTCTCGCGCGGCGAGGCCGCTGTGACGCCGCTCAATGTCGTCCTGCTCGCGCTCGCCCTGTTCGTGCTGTGGGGACGCAACAGCAAGGCACCGATCGCGCCGCGCCAGTTCTGACCGGCAGGAACGCCGTCGCCATGATCTTCGCCAACGGATGGTCCCGCAGGGGCCTGCTCGCCGGCACCGCGATCCCCACGGCCGGCGGCGCTGCCGCCAAGGAGGATCGCCTCACTGAGGGCGTCGTGATCCTGATCGACAGCAACGAGCCCTATGTCATGGGTCACGCGATCAGCTACTCGGCCAACCTGTCCAAGCATTTTGCCGACAGGGGCGCGCGGCTGCTGATCGAGGTCGTCGCCAACGGCAAGGGCATCGACGTCTTCCGCGCCGACAAGACGCCGCTGGTCGAACCGCTCGCGACACTGCGGCAGTCGCTGCCCAATCTCTCCTACAGCATGTGCGCCTCGTCAAAGTCGATCGCGGAAGCCAAGGAGCAGATCTCGATTCCGCTGATAGCAGGCGCGAGCCTCGTCCCGTTCGGCATCGGCCGCGTCGTCGATCTGCAACTGAAGGGCTGGGCCTATATCCATGCGTGATGCCGCGCGCGAAGGCGTTACGCTGTCGCGGCGATCGATCCTGATCGCCGCGGCAGCCTCTCTCGCTGTCCAGCATGCGAGCGGCGCGGAGGACAGCTGGCCGCCGGTGTTCGAGGCCGGCCGCAGCCAGTTCACACTGGTGCGGCCGCGCGTAGCGATGCCACAGCTCAGGCTTCAGGACCTGCACGGCAGGGACGCCGTCGTGACGGCAAAGCCGGGCCGCGTCACCTTGGTGAACTTCTGGGCGACCTGGTGCGCGGCCTGCAAGCTCGATCTGCCGATGCTCGCAAGCCTTGCGGGATCGCGGCCCGACCGGCTCGACATCGTCGCGATCTGCACGGATACGAAAGACCTGCGCAAGATCCGCGCATTTCTCGGCGGCCTCGCCGTGCAGAACCTCGCCTGCTATGTCGATGCCTATGGCGCGGCGGCCGAAGCATCGACCACGATGTTCTCACTCGTCGGCATGCCCATCACCTATCTGGTCGGGACGGGCGGACGGATCGAGGGCTACATCGCGGGCGCGCCCGACTGGCTCTCGCCGGCGGGCGCGCGGCTGCTGCAGTTCTATCGCGAGCGGGATTAGCGCGGCCTCAGTTCGGATGCCACCAGCGGCCGCCGATCACGACACCCTCCGAGACGATCTTGCGATCGCCGATCAGGTGCTCGCCGACGACGTCCTCATAGTCGAACTGGCCCTGCCTGACCGTAACAAGCGTGGCGTCGCCGACGCTGCCGGGCTTGAGGCTGCCGAGCTCGGGGCGGCGCAGCGCCATCGCCGCGTTCACCGTCGAGGCCGCGACCACGTCGGAGAGCTCCATGCCCATGCACAGGAATTTCGACATGGTCGTCACCTGGTCGAAGGCGGGGCCGTCGATGCAGAGCTGGTGGATGTCGGAGGAGATGGTGTCCGGATAGAAGCCGTTGGCCAGCATGGCGCGCGCAGTCTTGAACGCGAACGAGCCCTTGCCGTGACCGATGTCGAACAGCACGCCGCGCTCGCGCGCCTCCAGCACCACCTTCTTCACCGTGCCCTGCGCGGTCGCCGGCGTATTGGGGAACGGACGGAACGCATGGGTGAGCACATCGCCGGGGCGCAGGCGGGCCAGCACCTCCTCATAGCTCGGCGGCGGATGGTCGATATGCGCCATCAGGGGCATGCCGACCTCGTTGGCGACCTCGAGCGCGATCTCGAGCGGCACCAGCCCCGAGGTGCCCGAAGAATGCAAGCCCACGCGCACCTTGATGCCGACGATGAGATCGCGGTTGGCATCGGCCACCTTGGCCGCCTCGATCGGATTCATCAACCGCAGCTCCTCGCTCTCGCCGACCATGATCCGGTGCGAGAAGCCGAAGATGCCGGCATGCGAGACGTGCAAATAAGCGAGGATGCGGACCTGGCTCGGCTCGATCACATGCTTGCGGAAGCCCGCAAAATTGCCGGGCCCGGCACTGCCGGTGTCGACCGCCGTGGTGACGCCGGACAGGCGGCAGAATTCCTCGGCATCGATGCCGAGCGAGGTGCCGCCCCAATAGACATGGGTGTGCAGATCGATCAGCCCCGGGGTCACGATATATTTCGAAACGTCGCGCACAACCGTGCCCGGGTCGGCCTTGAGTCCTGTGCCAATGGCAGCGACCTTGCCGCCCGAAAATGCGACATCCGTCACGGCATCGAGCTTCTGAGAGGGGTCAACGACCCTTCCGCCGCGCAGGATCAAGTCAAAAGGCATCATGGTCTCCGGATGTAGCTGTGAGGCGGCCGACCACCAGTCAGCCGAAAGGAAGGAAGACCCCACTTCTAGCAATTTTTACGCCGGAGAGCTTGTCGAGCAGGGCCGACGGCCCATACCGAAATGGCGATCCCGGGAAGACTCGAACTTCCGACCTACGGTTTAGGAAACCGTCGCTCTATCCGGCTGAGCTACGGGACCGCGGAACCCGCAAGTTGCGGGCTCGGCCCCTCATAGCAGAGCAGAATACGGTTCGCCAGCCGCAAGGCGGGCGGGATCCATCGTCAAGCTGAACACGGCGGCAGTACAATCGCGGCCGGATCCCTCCCGACGGAGCAGCCCACATGATCGAAAGCATCAGCGCCATCACGCTCGGCACGCATGACATGGCGCGCGCCGTGCACTTCTACCGCTCGCTCGGGTTCGAGCTGCTGTATGGTGGCGAAGCCGCCGCATTCACGAGCTTTCGCGCCGGCAGCGGCTATCTCAACCTGACTGCGCAGCCGGACGACAAGCGCTGGTCCTGGTGGGGCCGCGTCATCTTCTACGTGGCCGATGTCGACGAGACCTATGCACAAGCGCGCGCCGCCGGGTGGCAGCCGTCGACCACGCCGCGCGATGCCGAATGGGGTGAGCGCTACTTCCATCTCACCGACCCCGACGGCCATGAGCTCAGTTTCGCACGGCCGTTGTCCTGACCGAATAAGTCGCATCCGCTGACGTTCCAACGCGCAAGTAGCGCTGTCTCAGCCGCCGTGGCAAGCTCGGTGCGGTTTCCTCAAGTTCGAACCAGGGAGGACGACCATGGTAACCTACGTTGTGCTGTCGAACTTCACGGATCAGGGAGTCCGCAACGTCAAGGACTCGCCGAAGCGGGCCGACGCCTTCAAGGAGATGGCCAAAACGTTCGGCGTGACCGTGAAAGAGATCGTCTGGACGCAGGGACGATATGACGTTGTGACCGTTCTCGAGGCTCCAGATGAGGCTGCCGCGATGTCGCTCAGCCTTAGTCTCGGCGCACTCGGCAATGTCCGCACCGAAACGCTGCGCGCGTTTTCGGCGGCGGATATGACAAAGATTGTTGGCAAGATGCTCTGACGCTCAGGCCCGCGCGAGCGCACTGGACCCGGGATGGCAATCCCGGGAATAGGCGTCTCACGCCCTGATATTGTTGTCCCGGACCACCTTGCCCCAATAGGCGACCTGCTTGTCGAAGAAGGACTTGAAGGCGGGGCCTTCCTGGAGCAGCAGCGTCATGTGCTGGGTCTCCTTGAGCTGGGCGGCGGTGGCGGGCTCGCTCAGGATCTCCTTCGAGGCAGTTGCCATGGCCGACACGATGTCGGGCGGCGTGCCTGCGGGCGCGAAGATGCCCCACCAGGCCAGCGTCTCGAAATCGGGAAAGCCGGCCTCGATCGCGGTCGGCGTGTCCGGCAAGGCCTGCAGCCGCTCGCGGCCGAGCTGCAGGATCGGGCGCAGCATGTTGGTGCCGAGCTGGGCTGCGACCAGCGCCGCCGATCCGGCGATGAGATCGACATGGCCGCCGAGCACGTCGTTCATCGCCGGTCCGCCGCCGCGATAGGGCACATGCATGATCTCGACGCCGGCCTTGCTGCCGAGCACCGTCATGGCGAGATGGCCGAGCGTGCCGATACCGACGGAAGCGTATTTCACCGCACCGGGCGTTGCCTTGCAGGCGGCGACCACGTCGGCAAAGCTCTTGTAGGGACGGCCGGCACCGGCCGCGATCACATAGGGCGCGGTGCCGATCAGCAGCACCGGCATCAGCTCGCGCTCGACGTCGACCGGCGGCTTGTCGAGGATGGAGGGGATCACCGCGTGGGAGTCGAAGGTGACCAGGAACGAGGAGCCGTCCGCCGGGCTCTTGGCGACCTGCGCCGCACCGAGTGCGCCGGCCGCGCCCGACTTGTTCTCGACCAAGACGATGCGGTTGAGTTTTGTCTGCAGATTGCTCTGAAGCAGCCGCGCCATCGCATCGGTCGATCCGCCCGGCGGAAACGGCACGACCAGCGTGATCTTCGAGGCCTGCGCGCTTGCCGATGCCATCGCGAGGATGGCGGGCGCAGCAAGCAGCGCCCGTCGTGTGATCGTCATGGTCCCCTCCCTTTTGTTTTGCGCTTTGCTTTTTTGCTTTTGAGCGCTTTAGGTCGTTCCGAAGCCCGACCCCGCTTTTTTGTATTCTGGCCGAGGCGGACTGAAAATGTCCAGCACGCGGGCGCCATCGGGGCCGGCGCGCATGGTGTGCGGCACGTTGCCGGGCGTGCGCCAGAAATCGCCCTTCTTCACCGGGATCTCTTCATCGCCCTGGACGCGGATGGCGGAGCCGTCGAGCAGCACGCCCCATTGCTCCTCGGGATGATGGTGCAACGTTCCTTTCGCATGCGGGGCCAGCGTCACCACCGACAGCATCGCCTGCTCGCCGGAGAAGATGCGCGTGGTCACGCCGGCCGCGAGCTCGCGGAAGAGGCCGTCATCGGGATTGTCGATGTTGTGGAATTCGTCCTTCTGGCTCACGCCGCTCTCCCCTTCGTTCGTCTCTGGTCAGGATTTGCCATAGGAGCCCTGGTAGCGGCCCTCGCGGATCGCCTTCATGGTCTCTTCCTCGCGCGCGACCTGGGCACGCACCGCTTCCAGCAGCGCGGCCGCGCCGGCAGCGGGAAACGACACCACGCCATCCTCGTCGCCGACGACGATATCGCCGGGCGAGATCACGCTGCCGCCGACAGTAACAGGCACGTTGATCTCGCCGGGGCCGTTCTTGTAGGGGCCGCGGTGGATCACCGCGCGGGCGTAGCAGGGGAAGTCGTCAACGGCGAAGGCCGCGACATCGCGGATCGCGCCGTCGATCACATAGCCTTCGGCTTTGCGCCACTGCGCGATGTTCTTCATGATCTCGCCGACCAGCGCGCGCGTCTCGTCGCCGCCACCGTCGACCACGATGACGTCGCCGGGCCCGACCAGCTCCAGCGCGCGGTGGATGGCGAGATTGTCGCCGGGCCGGGTGCGCACGGTGAAGGCCGTCCCCACCAGCTTGCCGCCGCGATGATAGGGTTTTAGCCCCACCGCGCCCGGCAGCCGGGCGAGATTGTCCGAGATGACCGAGGTCGGCGCACCGCGAAAGCCCGCGATGATCTCGGCGGGCGGCTTCGGCACGCTGTTCGCTGCGATCGTGATCGTCATGTCAAAGAGTCCTTTCGTGAATTTTCTTATTCGGCATGCGCCGGCGCCTTCGCCGGCAAGATCCGGAAGGCGCGTCCCTCCTTCATCCACGCCGCGCGCTCGTCGCGCAACAGGGCACGTCGGACAGGGGCAGCAGCATCAGGCGTTTCCACTTCGTCTTCTTGGCGGCGCCTCGGGGTGAGGCACTCGCGGGCCGAAGTGTAACAGCGACGGCCGCGCCTTCAAGGCACCCGCGTTAGCGCTCCGCGCCACAGCCCGGACTGTCGAACAGCGCCGCAAGGCCGCATTTCGAGGTCAGCATCCTGTCGCCGTCGTGGCCGACGCCGGCGACATCCCAGACGCGGTGATTGGGCGTGCCGTGGTCGCGCTTTGCCATCGCATCGGCATAGGCGTGACCGCGGACATAGCGCGTGGCGCCTTGCGCCTCGGCCATGCAGCTCTTGTCCAACGCAGAATGTTTCGGATTGGTGTCGAGCGTGCCGAGCAGGTAGATCACCTCGCGCTCGACATAGCGCTGCTCGAGTGCCGCTGGTGTCGCGTCCGCAAGATAGGGCGGACGGTCGCCCATGCCGTATTTCCAATTGTCGTAGCCGGGACAGGATGCAGCAACCTTCGGCAGCGGCCGCTCAGCGCTGAAATAGGCATAGGACGAGGGATTGGCGACGACGTAGCGGATGTCGATATGCTGGCGCAGCAAGGGCGCCTCGCCCTTGCCCGCGATCGCATAGCGCTGCACGACCTGGCCGCCGCCGGAATGCCCGGCGACCACGACCTGCTTCAGGTTGGGAAAGACGCGCCGGTCCGAGAGCTTTGCCAGGATCGCATCGAGCGCCTCGAAGGACGACACCGGATTCGGCGCAAGCGCGGCTTCGCCGCCCTCCCATCCCTCGAGCGACCAGCGCAGCATGTCCTGCGGCAGCTTATGCGCCTCGATATCGATCTCCACCAAAAACTGCGGGACGATCATGAGCGCGCTCTTGCCGTCGTCGCCCGCCGCGGCCTGCGCGTTGTTGGCCGATATGTAATATTCGTCGGCATTGCGCAGGCGACCATGCAGCACGATGACCGCGCGCAAGACCGCCGGCAGCGGCATCGACCAGTCGCGGGAGAGATAAAGCGGCAGCATGCCCCGCCCGCCGACCGAGAGCCTGGCATCGCCGATGGCCTTCACCGGCTTGCGGTTGGGCGCATCCTCCTCCGCTGCGAAGGCATGGCCGCAAGTCAGCACCAGGGCGAGTGCGGCAAGTCGGGCCAGCGCGCTCATGACGGAGATTCCCCCTCGGATTCAAATCGATAAAAGTCTAAGCGCATCACGTGCCGCGCGGCTGTGACTCCCGCGCCACGTCAAGCAAAAAATGTCAGCATCGCAGCCATGAAATTCTCGGGTTCCATGGGTGACAAGCCGGCGATAAAGGGGCAAAAATCTGGCCCGACTCGGTTCGAGTTGAGTCGTGTAAGGAATGCCCTCGTAAAATGTCGGTTGTCGTTGCATCGCGTCGTGCGGCGCTTCTCATTGCCGCAGCAGGAATTTTTCTGCTGACGCAGTCGCATGCCCAGGCGCAATGGTGGAAACGCGCGCCCATCGACTTCGAGGAATGCGCCGATGCCGCCGAGAAGGCCGCAACCAAGGCCGAGAAGACATCCGCGCTCGCCGACTGCAATGCCAAGTTCGCCGGCCGCCGCAAGCCGGGCGGCGGCTACACCTATTACGATTTCCTCCAGGACCGCACCTTCGAGATCGCAGGTCCCAATCCGACGCCGGAGGAGCAGAGGAAGATCGACGAAACCTATACCGCCTACCTCGCCAATCAGCGGCGCAGCAATGAAGCGGCCCAGGCCACGGCCCGCCAGCAGCGCGAGCAGCAAGAGCAACAGGTCCAGCAGCTTCAGCAGATCGCGCTGCGAACCGAGACCGAGCGCGTGCCCGTGCCGGTCGAACGGCCGAAGGTGCAGCAGGCCGCAGGCCAGCGACCGAAGAGCGCGCCCTGCACCAAGGGCTCGTTCTCCTGCGAGTGGCCACGGCTGTCGGAAAGCTTGAACGACCTGAAGAAGCTGTTCAACCCGACGCCGAGCAAGCCGGCGAAGAAGGGCTGAGTTTCACTGCTTTCGTTCCGCTGTTACCACAAACTCCGCTGTCGTCCCGGCGAAGCGTGTGGCTTCAGTTCGGATGCTTCTTTTTTCTGTGCTTCGGTTTGACCACCGGTGCGGTCGCTGGCGCCGTCGCCGAGCCACCCAGCTGCGACCTGCTCTCCTGCAATCGCCTGTCATAGCCGGGCGAGGTCATGACCGTCGGCGGCCTGGCGTAGGCGAGCGTCGATGTGCCGCAGAGCGCGGCCAGCGCGAGCCCAACCATCAAGCTACGTTTCATCGCGCTCTCCCATCGCGTGGCGGGCTCAACCGTACCCGCGAATCTGCTGCGGCGACAGCCCGGGCGGGCCCTTGCCGGCGCGTTCAGCCTCCCTGATCAACGCAACAATGCGGCGCATCAGCGGCACGGCGACATTGTTCCGCTCGGCCAGCGCAATGACTGCGCCCTGGAGATAGTCGATCTCGGTCTTGCGGCCCTGCTTCAGATCCTGCCACATCGAGGAGCGCGCCTCGGGATCGATCTTCATCGTGCGTCCGAGGATCGCGTTGAAGATCATGTCGGGCAGCCGCAGCAAGGTCGGAGACCAGTTCATCGGGATCGGCGTCGACGACACCGGCGCGATGCCGGCGGCCCGCAGCGCGGCCAGCCCCTCCGCCATCTGGTCGGCGAACAATCTTCGCCAGTCGCGGCTTGCCAGTTGCGCGGCGAGCGGCAGGTCGGACAGCGCGCTGAGCGCGTTGTTCAGATTGATGATCAGCTTGCCCCATTGCACGCCGGTGATGTCACCGCTCGCATGCACGTTGAGGCCGGGCACCGAGAGCGCCCCGGCGGTGTTTGTAGCGTCTGCTCCGACATGGATGTCGCCGGAGCTCGAGCGGTGGAAGCGCCCCTCGCCCATCGCGACCACGTTGAACGGCACCATGCCGGCGAGCACAGGCCGGCCGCCGAGGCGCTCGCGCAGCACCGCGACATTGCCGATCCCGTTCTGAAGCGAGACGATGACGGCGTCCTGCGGCGCATGCTGCGCGATCTGGTCCGCGACATCGGCGGTGTCGGCGCTCTTCACCGTGACAAGCACAATGCCGGCGCTGTGGAAGATCGAAGGGTCTTCCGAGAGCGCGAGCTGGCCGGCACCGAGCTTCTTCTCGGCCCCGTCGAAATCGGTGAGCCGCAGGCCGAACCGCTCGATCTCGGTCTTCACCCGCGGCCGCACCAGGAGCGCGACGCGGCGGCCGGCCGCTGCCAGCATGCCGCCGACGAAACAGCCGATGGCGCCCGCCCCGGCCACCACGATGGGTCGATCCGTAACCACCTCGTTCTCCTTAACGTCCCGCTTCGATAGCAGAGGCAGCGCCGCCTGCCCAATGGTTGCGACGCATCCGCCTTGTAACCGTCATGAGAGCCCCATATGTTTTCGCCCCGGGGGGCAGTCAGCGGCGAGCGCTCGCCGAACGAGACGCCAAAGGAGAGTACCATGGGTCTACTCGATGTCCTCAACGGCATGCAGAACGGCCCCCGCGGCCAGAGCACGCCAAGCTCAGAGCAATCCTCCGGCGGCATGTCGCCGATGACCATGGCGCTGCTGGGCCTGATCGCCTGGAAGGCCTTCAAGCATCTGACGGCGGGCCAGCCCGACGCGGCGCCTGCCCCGCAGCAGCGCTCACCGCTGCCGCCTCCGACGCCCGTCAATACCGGCAACACCGCGCTTCCCGGCGACAGCGGCGGCCTCAGCGATCTGCTCAAGGGCGGCCTCGGCGGCCTGCTCGCCGGTGGCGCGGCCGGCACCGTGCTGAGCGGCGGGCTCGGCGATCTCCTCAAGCAGCTCCAGCAGGGCGGCCAGGGCGAGGCCGCGAATTCCTGGGTTGGCAAGGGCGAGAACAAGGCGATCGCGCCCGGCGATCTCGCCAGCGCGCTTGGCGCCGACCAGATCCAAAGCCTGTCCGCCCAGAGCGGCCTATCGCGCGAGGAGCTGCTCTCCGGTCTCAGCCAGTATCTGCCGCAGGTGGTCGATCATCTGACGCCGGACGGACGGCTGCCGACCGAGAATGAGATCTCGGGCAGGATTTAGTAGAAGTCTTCAGTTCAGCTTGAGCGTGACCCGCTCGGAAAGCCGCTGCAGACTTTTCCGGATCACGCTCAACGAATTCTAGGCAAGGGGAGCACTGTCATGAGTTTCGGCGGCCTGTTGTGGATCATCATCGTCGGCTTCATCGCCGGCCTCATCGCGCGCTGGCTCGCGCCGGGGCCGAACAATCCGAGCGGCTTCATCCTCACCACCATCCTCGGCATTGCGGGTGCGTTTCTGGCGACCTTCATCGGCCAGGCCATCGGTCATTACAGCCCCGACCAGGGCGCCGGCTTCATCATGGCCACGATCGGCGCGGTGGTGGTGCTGTTCATCTGGCACCGGCTGGTGGCGAGCGGGGTGATAAAAGGGTAGCGCGTCGTCGCTTGCGATGGCGCCTGCCAAAAAACTCGGTGTCGTCCCGGCCTAGTTGCGCAATTGCGCACGGGGGCCGGGACCCATAGCCACCGAACTCAGTTTGGCGAAGACAGGCAATTGCCAACTTCGCAAAACAACCACGGCCTGTGGTTATGGGTCTCGGCCTACGCCGGGACGACAGCGGAGTGTGCCGCCCCAATCATGTAATCAAATGCATCCCCGCATCCATGCGCACGACCTCACCGGTCATGTTGCTGGAGGCCGGCATCGCCAGGAAGCAGACGAGCTGGGCGATGTCGTCGGCGGATGATGCGACCTTGAGCGGCACCTTCGCCACCACGCTGTCGCGCACCTGCTTGGCACCGGCCTCGCCGCGGCCCTTGGTGAACCAGGGCGTGTCGATATAGCCGGGGCACACCGTGTTGACGCGGATCAGCGGCGCCAGCGCGCGCGACAACGACAAGGTCATGGTGTTGAGCGCGCCCTTGCTGGCGGCATAGGCGATCGACGAGCCGACGCCGCTGATGCCGGCGACCGAGGACACGTTCACCACCGCCGACGGACGCCCCGAAGCCTTCGCACCAACCTCGAGCAGGCTGCGCGCCGCGCGCACCATCTGGAACGGGCCGATGGTGTTGACGCCGTAGAGGCGCTGGAAATCCTCCGCCGACAAGCCGTCGAGATCGGCATGGGCGACATGCTTGGTGATGCCGGCATTGTTGACGAGGATGTCGAGGCGGCCCCAGCCGCTGGCGGCCGCGACGATCTTGCGGCAATCCTCATCCTTCGAGACGTCGCCCTGCGCAACCAGCACCTCCGCCGCGCCCGCCTTGCGGCAGACTTCCGCGGTGGCTTCGGCCTCCTTCTGGCTCGACGAATAGTTGATGACGAGCCGCGCCCCGCTCCGCGCGAGAATTTCAGCGGTCGCAGCTCCGAGACCGGATGCGGACCCCGTCACGATTGCGCACAAGCCGTCCTTTGCCATCCGGTATTTCCTTCCCTTTGTAAATTGCCGGCGCCTTGTTTAGCGAGTTTGCCGCGCCCTGCAAATCGAGCAAACTCCGCTAAGCGGAATTAGTCCAGACCGGCTCTCGGCCCCATGCCTGCGCCGCAGATGGACCTGCGATCAACGCTTGTCAGGGCCATGGCTTTTTCCGATCATCGGGCGCAAGAAGAACCTGCGCACCGCGCTCATCAGGCCTGACGCGCCAATTGCAAAATACGGGGAACGCTGTGGCGGAGAGTGACAATATCGTCGTCGAGACCGCGGAGAAAATCTTCGCCGATCTCGCCGATCCGCAAACCATCAACAACGACAGGAACAATTCGTGGCAGGCGCCGCTGTGGCAGGCGCTGAGCGAAGCCGGCCTGCCGCTGGCTTGGGTGCCTGACGATCTCGGCGGCTCCGGCGCGAGCCTTGCCGACGGCTTTGCACTGCTGAACGCCGCCGGCCGCTTCGCCGTCGCGGTTCCCTTCGCCGAGACCATGCTCGCAGGCTGGCTGCTCGCACAGGCGAAGGTCGCCTCGCCCGAAGGCGAGATGACGGTCGTGCCGGCGAGCCCGAAGGATCGTATCACCCTCGATGCCGACGGCGCGCTCTCCGGCCGCGCCCGCGGCGTACCCTTCGCCAAGGCGGCGAAACATTTTGCCGTGCTGGCGCACGGCAAGGACGGCGCGGTCATCGCGCTGGTCGATGCGAGCAAGGGGCGGATCGAATCCGGCCTCAATGTCGGCTACGACCACAGCGACACCGTCACGCTGGACAAGGTGCAGCCCGTCTCGATCAAACCGGCGCCCAGGGGCTTCGACCAGACCACGATGATGCTGATGGGCGGCGTCGCGCGCAGCCTTCAGATCGCCGGCGCGCTGGAATCGATGCTCGACATTTCCGTCCGCTACTCCAACGAGCGTGTCGCCTTCGAGAAGAAGATCTCGAAATTCCAGGCCGTGCAGCACAATCTCGCGCGCCTTGCCGGCGAGTCCGCCGCGGCGCTTGCGGCCGCAACCTCCGCGGCCGACGCCATCGCGAATGCAAAATCGTTCAACGACGAGATCTATCTCGAAGCTGCCTCCGCAAAGATCCGCTGCGCGGAAGCCGCCGAAAAAGGCGGCGGCATCGCGCATCAGGTCC
Source organism: Bradyrhizobium sp. CCBAU 45389 (assembly GCF_028128625.1). Taxonomy (NCBI): domain Bacteria; kingdom Pseudomonadati; phylum Pseudomonadota; class Alphaproteobacteria; order Hyphomicrobiales; family Nitrobacteraceae; genus Bradyrhizobium; species Bradyrhizobium sp. CCBAU 45389. Next base: position 116,495 of record NZ_LBIY01000080.1, read on the forward strand.
ATGGCGCGATCGGCTTCACCATGGAGCACATCCTGCACCGCTACTCGCTGCGTGCGCTGGCCTGGCGCGACGATTTCGGCTCGGAAAGCCATTGGGCCGTCGAGCTCGGCAAGCTGGTCGCCAGCAGAGGCGCCGATGAATTATGGCCGCTCGTGGCGTCGCGCTGATCAGGAGACGAGACAACAATGACCGCTGCCCTCCGTTTCGATCCGATCCGCCTGCCCGAAAAGTGCGAGCAACTGCGCAAGGAAGTGCGCGCCTTCCTCGCCGAAGAAATCGCCGCCGGCACCTTCGATCCGAACAAGCCCAACCGCGAGGACACCGACGCGCCGGAATTTTCCCGCCGGGTCGGCGCCAAGGGTTGGCTGGGCATGACCTGGCCGAAAAAATATGGCGGCCAGGAGCGCTCCTTCCTCGAACGCTATGTGGTGACCGAGGAGATGCGCGTCGCCAATGCGCCGACGCGGCGCTTCTTCGTCGCCGACCGCCAGAGCGGGCCGGTGCTGCTGAAATACGCGCCCGAGCACATCAAGATGGAGATCCTGCCACGCATCTGCCGCGGCGAGATCTGCTTCGCCATCGGCATGAGCGAGCCGAACTCCGGCTCCGACCTGTTCGCGGCGAAGACGCGCGCGACCAGGACCGACGGCGGCTATCTCATCAACGGCACCAAGATCTGGACCTCGTCGGCACACATCGCCGACTACATGATCGCGATCTTCCGGACCTCGCCGCCGACCAAGGAGAACCGCCGCCACGGCCTGACGCAGTTTCTGGTCAAGATGAAGCAACCGGGCATCAAGGTGAACCCGATCGGCCAGATCACCGGGCAGTACGAGTTCAACGAGGTCGTCTTCACCGATCACTTCATCCCTGATGATCACGTGCTGGGCGAGGTCGACGGCGCCTGGAAGCAGGCGACGAGCGAGCTCGCCTATGAGCGCTCGGGTCCCGAGCGTTTCCTCGAAACCTACTACGTGCTGACGGAGCTGGTGCGCGCGGTCGGCCCCAACCCGGATACGCGCAGCGCCGAAGGCATCGGCCGGCTGGTCGCGCAGCTCCACACCATGCGGCGGATGTCGGTCTCGGTGGCCGGCATGCTGCAGGCCGGCAAGGAGCCGGTGGTGGAGGCGTCCATCGTCAAGGACATCGGCACGGTCTGGGAGCAGCAGCTGCCGCACCGCGTGCGCGACCTCGCGGCCTTCGTCGAGGAGACCGCGACTAATCGCGAGACCTTGGAGCGGCAACTCGACTTCGCGATCAAGACCGCACCGAAACTCACCATCCAGGGCGGCACCACCGAGGTGCTGCGCGGCATCATCGCCCGCGGGCTTGGCTTGCGCTAATTCAATCGAGGACCATCATGAGCACGTACAAAGACATCGGCGTCGAAAAAGTTGGACATGTCGGCACCATCGAGATCCGCCGCCCGCCGCTCAACTTCTTCGACATCTCGCTGATCAACCAGATCGCGGATGCGCTTGACGAGTTCGACCGCGACATCGAAATCCGCGCTTCGGTCCTGTCGGCACAGGGCAAGGCGTTCTGCGCCGGCGCCAATTTCGGCGACCCGGCCCGGCAGGCGCAGGAAGCGCGCGAGGCCGAGCAAGCCAAGAAAGGCGATCCCGCTGACAATCTCGGCCAGATCAGCCATCTCTACATCCAGGCCGTTCGCATCTTCCGCGCCAAGAAGCCGATCGTCGCCGCCGTGCAGGGCGCCGCCATCGGGGGCGGCCTGGGCCTCGCGGTGTCCGCCGACTTCCGCGTCACCTGCCCGGAAGCCCGCTTCTCCGCGAATTTCACAAAACTCGGCTTCCATCCCGGCTTCGGCCTGACCGTGACGCTGCCCGAGCTGATCGGCAAGAACAACGCCGAGCTGATGTTCTACACCAGCCGCCGCGTCACCGGCGAAGAGGCCTACAAATGGGGCCTCGCCAACGAGCTGGTGCCGCAGGACCAGGTGAAGCCGGCCGCGATGAAGCTCGCCGGCGAGATCGCCGAATGCTCCCCGCTCGGCCTGCTCTCGACCCGCGCCACGTTGCGGAACGGCCTCGCCGACCGCGTCATGGCCGCGACCAATCACGAGCTCGCCGAGCAGACCCGCCTGCGCGCGACGGAAGATTTCAAGGAAGGCGTGAAGGCCACGGAAGAGCGCCGCGCGGCGAATTTTAGGGGAAGGTAGTCTCGCATCGCCGGATCGCTCAGGCATCGCGACATTCTCAATC
>NZ_LBIY01000081.1:0-134077 GCF_028128625.1 Bradyrhizobium sp. CCBAU 45389
GCAACGGGCGCGGGGACCGGCGCTTCGATCGCGGTCTCGCGGAAGGCGCGTTCGAGCTCGTCGAGCGAGACTTCGCCGGGACGCAAGGGGCGCTCCAGGGTCTGGTCGATCAGCGTGCCCGTGGTCATCTCTTTTGCGGGAGCAGCCTTGGTTTCGGCAACCGGCGCTTCCGGTGCCAGCGGCGGGGCTTCGGCGACAGGAGCAGCAGCGCCCGCGGCCATGGCCGCCATGCCCTGCTCGACCATCGCTTCCAGCTTGTCGATGAGATCGCGGTCGGTGCCTTCGGGCTCGGCCTCGGTCGCCTCGAGCCCGGCGAGGATCTCCTTGATGCGGTCGATCGAGGACAGGATCACCGTCACCGCTTCGGCGGTCACAGGCATGCCGTCGCGAAACTTGCCCATCAGGGTCTCGCCGGCATGCGCCAGCGCTTCGAGCCGCGGCAGGCCGAGGAAGCCGCAGGTACCCTTGATGGTGTGGACCAGGCGGAAGATGTTATCCAGGATCTTGGCGTTGTTCGGCTCCTGCTCGAACTTCACCAGCTGATTGTCGACGGTGTCCAGGCTCTCGCTGGTCTCCGTCAAAAACTCCCGCAACAGATCATCCATGGGGTACGCCTTACTGAGCTGGACTTCGACGCCTGAGCCGCGCCCGGAGTCGGCGGAAGTCTTCGCTTTAGATCGTTAGACAAGCCCTTTCACGGTCCCGTTAATTTCATCCTCCGTCCTAATACGGATATTGAAGACAAGTTTGCGGTTCGAGCGCACGCGGCAACGCTTTTCGGCGAAACCGCTACCGCGCCGTGACGGCAATTAACGTTGGGTAAACGCGGCGGGAAAGGCGCGGCGATGCGCGCGAAAAAGTCCTGCTCGTAAAGGACGATAGACACGGCCCGCGGGAAATCGCCGGCGATCGCAGCTGCTCAGGTGGCCATCGCGTCGTGATCTGCTGGAATCCGCAAGATCCGCATTCAGAGTAAACGAACGCTTACCCCGCCGCCGATGCAACCGGTGCCGCGCTAACCGAGGCGCGCGGCCGAGACGACATCGTCGGGACGGTACTCCGCGAGGCAATCGTTGATGGCGACGAGCAGCGCGCCCGGCGTGAACGGCTTGCGCAGGCAGCGTGCCGCGCCGAGCTCGAGCGCCATCCGGAGGAAGTCGGGCGCAGGTGAATTCAGATCTGCGAATGCGTAGCCGGACATCGCGATCAGCGGAATGGCGGGCGCGCGCTCGTGGAAGACCCTGATGGATTCGAAGCCGCCCCCCTGCCGGTTCTTCCCGACTGGCGACATTGGATTGCACACCAGCCGCGTGCGCGAATCAACACGCACCCTTATTTCCGCCGCAAGCGTGCCAGCGTGTCTGCCCCCTAACGGGTATATGGACACTACCACAACCTCTGGAATAGGATTTATTTGCCGTGCAATTGCGTGACGGAAAGGGCGCGGCTCCGACCGTAGCTTGAACGCATTGGGATTGATCCTGCATGACCGCGAGCGGCCGCCCGCCCAATCAGTTGCTGCAAATGCTCGACGCAGCAGATTTCGATCGGCTGCGTCCTCATCTGGCGACCGTCGAAATGGTCAGGACATCTGTCCTGGGCGAGGCCGGCTCTCCCCAGAGATATGTCTACTTCCCGCACGACGGTTCTGTTTCGATTTCGGTGAGCTTGTCCGAAGGACAGACGATCGAGGTCGCAATGCTGGGACGCGACAGCGTCGTCGGCGGCGGCGCGGCGCTGGCCGACGGTATCGCGCCGGCGGACGCGGTCGTACTCTTCCCCGGTACTGCGTCCACGCTGGAACTCGCGGCATTCCGGACGATCGCCGCCGCAAGCCCGCCGTTTCGAAGCTTGATGGTGCGCCATGAGCAGGTCCTGCTTGCGCATGCGCAGCAATCGTTGCTCTGCAACACGGCGCATCCGGTCGAGGCGCGGCTGGCGCGCTGGTTGCTGCGCGCCCGCGATCTGTCCGACAGCGCAAGCCTCCCGCTGACGCAGGAAGCGCTGGCGCAGATGATGGGCGTGCGGCGCAACGCCATCTCCCTCGTCGCGCATGCGCTGCAGCGGGCCGGCATCATTCGCTACACCCGCGGACAAATCGAGATTGTCGATCTGCCCGCGCTGAAAGCGACATCCTGCGACTGCTATTCGGCGGTCAAGGCATCGCATTCGCGCCTGCTCGGAGCGCCGCCGTGACGCGAGTCAGGCGCGGCCATCTGCATGCCGTGGTGAACACAGTGCCGAGAGGAGGATCCTGCCCCCGGACAACTTGTCCCAATTGCCAATATATCCCGACGTGAACATGATGGAACTTACCCGTGTCGGGAGCAATTTTGCTTGCCGCGACTCACTGATGCAGAGACGGGAGGCAGCTTTGGAAACGATGGTGCGTCCATCCAACGGTTTCCTGTCCGCGCTGGCGGCGGACGACTATGACCTGCTCCGCCCGCACCTGCGCACGATCGAGCTGCCGCACGAGGCCGTGCTGGTCGAGACCGGCGAGACGCTCACGCGCGCTTACTTTCCTCACCGCGGCGTCATCTCGCTGGTGGTGAAGCTTGCCAAGGGCGAGCATGTGCAGGTCGCCATGATCGGCCGCGACAGCGTGCTCGGCGCGCTCTCGACCCTGGGCGATGCATGCGCACTGAATACGGCGATCGTGCTGGTTCCCGGCACCGCATCCGTGATGGATCTCGACCGGCTGCGCGTCGCGGCCGACCAGAGCGGAACCCTGCGCACCTTGCTGACGCGCCACGGGCTGGCGGTCTACGCGCAGGTCCAGCAGACCGCCGGCTGCAACGCCGCCCATCCCGTGGAATCGCGGCTGTCGCGCTGCCTGTTGCACACCCATGATTTGTCCGGCGACTACCGGCTGCTGCTGACCCAGGAGGCGATGGCGCAGATGATCGGCGCGCGGCGCAACAGCGTGTCGCTGGTCGCCAACACCCTGCAGCATGCCAATTTCATCCACTACAGCCGCGGGCACATCCAGATCCTGAACCTGGACGGCCTGCGCCAGACGGCGTGCGAGTGCTACGGCACCGTGAAGGCCCAGTACGACCGGCTGCTCGGCCAGCGCTGAGCGGCACGTGGTAAACCCGAAGTTAACGTTGGCCCGCAAACACCTTCCATCCCGCTACCGGAACTGAAATTCAAATGCCGTAGACACGGGGCGAGCCGCGCGCCGCATGCGCCGCGCGGCCAACGAACCGCGACCAAGGCGAGACCATGTTTGACGTGACCGTTGCGCCCGCGCCGGGAACCTTCAATGCCGAACCTGCGCGCGAGCCGGGCGCGTACGCGGCGCTGGTGCGCGAGATCGGCGAGGACGGCGCCGGCGAAGTGCGCGCCGTGTTCTGGAGCGAGACCTGCGCGCGCCTGCAACTGTTCCGCACGCTTTCGCTGGCGCAGCAGCACGCCAGGATCGCGCGCGAAGCTCATTCACTGAAGAGCGCGGCCGGAACGTTCGGCTATGTCAGGCTCGCGGCGCTGGCGCTGCGGCTGGAGAAGACCGCGGCGACGCTGGGCGATGCCGAATTCCGCGGACTCCTGGAGCAGATGGATGCTGCCTACGCCGCCGCGCGCGCGCAGGAGCCGCAAGGCTGAAGGGCGGGCTAAACCCGCCGTACTTCTACGGTTTGTGATTTTTAGAGATGGCTAATCATAGGTGGCGATAGTCGCGGGAAACCAGGAGGGTTTCCATGTTCACCTATGAGACTGCGGACCAGAAGGAAGTCCGTCGCTTCCGCATCGCTCAGTTCAACGGCCGGATGGCGACCGTGAAATCCGGCGAGTCGACGGTGACTGGCTTCGTCCGCTCGGTTCTGGAGCAGGAATCGAGCATCCCTCCGCGCTGGACCATCACCATCATCCCGAACGCGCCGAAGGAAGAGCTCAAGCCACTGCGGCCCTCATCGCGCACGCGTCCCTTCGCTGAAGATTATTTCTGACCGCGATCGGGCTTCTCCAGCCCCCGGGCCGCCGCCGGCGGCGCAAGAGAGCTCAATCGATCGAATGCAGCAGCGCCGCGCGGACGAGATCCGCGGTGTTGCGCGCACCGAGCTTACGCATCGCCTCGGCGCGATGGCTCTCGAAAGTGCGCGGGCTGATCTGCATCCGAAGCGCACCCTGCTTGTTCGAATAGCCCTCGCTGATCAGGCGGAGCACCTCGCGTTCGCGCTTGGTCAGCCGCTTCTGGCCCGACAGGCCGATCAGCTCGGCGCTCGGCACGCGCTGCGGCTGCGGCGCGCGCGGGAGGTTCGATTCTGCGTCTTCGATCCGGGACGGAATCGGCGGGGCACCCTTGTGGGGACCGGCAAGCTGCTTGACCAGGCCGCAGACGCGCTCGGTCTGCGTCAGTGCATTCTCCACCACCCGCTGCAGATAGGCACGGTCGGCCGTGACGGGCGCGAGCTGATCGCTGTGATGCTTGATCTCGCCCATATAGAGCAGGAGCGCCGTCAGGGGACCGTTGAGCTCGCGGGCGAAGGCGGCCGCCATTTCGTCGGCCGCCTTCGCCCGGGCGGCATTCAGGCGGACGAAATCGAGCTCTTCAGCTGGAGCGGTGCTGCTTTCGTACCATTCCGACGGCCGCGAATCGGCAGCCGTATCATTCTGTGACCCCATGTGACCTGTTTAGCGGAACCGGGGCCGATCTGTGGTTAACTTTTTGCTCCGTAAGACTACGGTGATTTTGGCAGTTTTGCGCTAAAACATGGACATCGGCACAATTTATGCTTGCGCGAGGCTTGCCGCGACCATGCAAGGGTTGAGAACTTCACCCAAATCCCCAGCAAACAGGCCGAAGTCTCGTTAATCGCCGCCCCGGCCGGACGCCCGGGCCCCGGATTTTACGGATTCATTAACGGCGACTTGCTTCTCTAGGTCACGATTGCGAGCGCGCAAATGCCTCCACGCATTGGGCCGGTAGGCCAGCTGGAATCGTTGCGGAAGATTGCGTGCCATGAACGAGATCGATCGGCTGTCGGAATTCCTGCAGAGGCTGACGCCGCTGTCGCGCAGCTGTCTGCTCAGCGAGCTCGAGCGACTCGAGCTGTGCGGCATCGACATGCCCGGCTCGGCCGAGGTCCAGGCCCGCCTGCGCGCCGAATTTCGCAAGGACGGATCGACCCAGGCGCGCGCCACCAGCCCCTCGCGCTATTTCTTCGCGCCGCTCGAGCTGCTGCTGATCGACGGCGCGCCCGAGCATGCCAATGCGGGACGCATCTCCCGCAACACCCTCACCCCGATCTGGGAGTGGATCTGCCGCGACCTGCTGCCGACCATGGCGCGCGACTACGTCAAGGCGATCAACGACCAGGTCGCCGCCAACAACCCGAAGGAAGTGCAAAAGATCGCCTCGAGCTTCCAGACCAAGGTCGTCAAGGTGCTCGAGAACACCTTCGCATCAGTGGAGAGCGCCGAGCTCGCCCGCGGCAAGCTCGCGCAATATACGGCCTCACGCACCGCCTTCGACGACGTGAGGAAGATGCAGCATGTGCTGCGCGCCGGCGACGCGCTGCCGAAGTTCAACGAAAAGCTGCCCGAGAAGATCGCGAAGCTCGACGACGGCCAGGCGGCCCAGATCACCGCGCAGCTCGATGCCTTCAAGAAAGCTCACCCGGATGCGCTGCCCTTTGCGCTGGCGCTGGTGGCACGGCGGCTGAAGACGTCCTGGCAATTGGTGCGCCTTGCCACCAAGGCTGCCGCGACCAAGGCCGCGGCCGACGTCGCCGCCACGCCCTATTCTAGCGTCGTGCCGATGGTGCTCGACCGGCTCGACGACAAGCGCCTCGCTCTCAGGATCGCGCTCCGGCACAACCGCGTGCTGGTCGCCCGCGACCTGCTCACCGAGATCTACGACACCGAATATGCGCTCAAGGTCCGCATCGACGGCATCGAGACCAGCGAATGGGGCATCCGGCTCCAGCAATTGATGGACGCGATTGCGGCGCTGGTATCCGCCGAGGTGAGCCGCTTCCCGTCCAATGTCGGCCACATCCTCGGCTCGCGCCGGCTGCGCAGCCACGACACGCTCGGCGGCAAGCTCTCCTATCTCGCCTGGAAGGGACGCGACGCCGTGCAGGACGGCGCGGCGGCGTTTCGCAAACTGATCGGTCAGACCTAGATTAAGGGTTCGGCCGCGAAGGGCCACGTTGCGCAGCGCGGCTAACGCGACAGGCACAGGAAGCGATCCATAAATCGCCCCGACAGCACGAACCTGAACCACCAATACATCATTCGCCGCATCGACATAGCTGTAATCCTAAACACAGCCCACCACCGGCTGAGCGGAGCAATAGCGCAGATGCGGCAATGCACATGTGAGGTGCTTCACATTTGCACCGCCGCACCGGCGCGCATTGTCGCAGAACCGTCACGAGCGAAGCCGGAACATGCGCGCATCGCGCGAATATGAGTTCTTCGGCCATGCCGCCGCTCCTATGCTCCGATCCATCGCATGAGCATTGGGAAGGAATCCGCGATGAGGTCGAACCGACGGATATGGACGATGGCTGCCCTGCTGACGGCGGCGCTGGCGCTGACATCGGCGACGATGGCGCAGACGTCGCCGCCGCAGGGCAATGCGGCGCCGACCGCGGACAACGCGGTGCTGCTCACCATCTTCTTCAAGCACGACCAGTCGCGCCCGCTCGGCGAACTGAATGCGCAGCTCGATAAGCAGGGCTTCCGCAAGGCGTTTCCGCCGCCCGGCGTCGAGGTCGTGAGCTGGTACGTGATGATGGGCATCGGCCAGGTCGTCACGCTGCGCCTGCCCGCCTCGCGGCTGCGCGAGGTCAATCGTGTCGTCGAGGACACCGCGTGGGGTCCCTACCGCACCGAGTTCTATCCGACCTACGACTACAAGGCGGTCGGGATGGCTCAACACGACAAGGCCACCGGCAATTGATACCGCTGTTATTCAATTGGGCGAAACGCGAACGGCTTCGTCCTATTGCAGGACACCGACTTCGCGACCGCAACTCGCCGCGTCATTCGAGATTCCTCCGCGAAGACGGTGTCACGCGGCCGTCATGTGCGGCCGGACGTAAAAACTTTCCCAACAAGATCCGAACAATTTTAGACGTGGTGCGCGCTTTAACGTTACCCAGATAATTCAACAATCGGCTGAAGCTCTCCATATTTGAAACTGCTCCCGTCGCTAACACCGGTCGCGGAACGGGAGTGGTTTGCGATGAACGATAAAATTGTTGAGCTCGCCGGACGAAGGCCCAAAACCTTCGGGCGGCGAAAGATGACGCCGCGCGCTTGCGTCGCCGACGGCAAGCGCCATCTGCGCGCCTTCCTCGCCGAAGTGCTGGAGGACCTCGGCTTCGTCACCAGCGAATGCGCCAGCGCGGAGGAGCTGCAATCCGTCCTGACGCGCGAATTGCCGGACTTGATCCTGCTCGGCATCGCCGCCGACGGCATCGAGCCCGGAAAATTCCTGGAGACGCTGGTGCGCGAGAGCTTCGACGGCAAGGTCCTCGCCGTCGGCGCCCGCGAGTCGATCATCGTCAGGGCCGTGCAGCAGGTCGGCGAGGAATACGGTCTTGCGATGCTGCCGCCGCTGACCACGCCCTTTGCCGCGGAGACGCTGCGCGAGCGCGTCGCGATGCTGCTGCCGGAGGAGCCGGCGCCGAGCCCGGCCGTGCATGTCGGCGAGGCCCTGCATGCCGGCTGGCTCGAGCTGTGGTACCAGCCCAAGATCGATGCGAGGACGCTGATCCGCAGCGGCGCCGAGGCGCTGGTGCGGATGCGCCACCCGACCTGGGGCGTGGTGCCGCCCGCCTATTTCATTCCCGAAGCGGACGATCCTCATCTGCGCGGCCTGTCGGAATTCGTGATCGAGCGCGCCGTGCAGGACTGGCACTATCTGCTGGAGCGGCAGGGTCCGGTCGATCTCTCGATCAACCTGCCGGCCTCCTACCTGAAGGAGCCGCAGGCCGTGCGCGATCTCTGCCGCCGCGTGCCGACGCATCCGGCCTTCGGCGGACTGACGATCGAGATCGACAGCGAGGAGGCAATCCGCGACCTCGATCTCCTCGTCGAGGTTGCCCGCGAGGTGCGCCTGCACAATATCGGCCTGTCGATCGCCAATCTCGGCGCCAACTGGCCCTCGCTGATGGACCTCGGCAAGATCCCCTTCATCAAGCTGCAGGCCGACCGGCACTTCGTCACCGGCAGCGGCGATGATCGGCTGAAGCGCACGGTGTGCCGGCACATCGTCGAGCTTGCACAAGGCTACGGCGTCGGCGCCATCGCCGAGGGCGTCGAGAGCCGCGCCGACCTCGTCGCCGCCAACGAGCTCGGCTTCGACCTCGTGCAGGGCTTCCTGTTCGGCAAGCCGATGCCGCTGAAGAAGTTCGCAAAGAGCGCGCTGGCGCGGACGGTGATGGGGCAGGCCTGAGGCAAAGGCCTCACGCAAACTTCCGCGCGAAGAAGACGCAGATGACCACGAGCGCGGTCGCGGCGATCATGCTCCAGGCGACCGGCTCGTGCAGCAGGAAGCCGGCGAGCGCGAGGCCAAAGAAGGGCTGGAGCTGCTGCAACTGGCCGACGCGGGCGATGCCGCCAATGGCAAGCCCGCGGTACCAGAAGATGAAGCCGACGAACATGCTGAAGACGGAGACGTAGGCGAGCCCGATCCAGGCGGGCGCACCGACGCCGCTCCATGCTGGCGGCCAGGTCAGGGCTACGACCGGCACCATCAGCGGCAGCGCCAGCAGCAGCGCCCAGGAGATCACCTGCCAGCCGCCGAGGCGGCGCGACAGCGCGGCGCCTTCGGCATAGCCGAGCCCGCACAGCACGATCGCCGCCACCATCAGGAGATCGCCCGTCAGCGAGGCCGAGCCGTCGCTGGAGAGAGCGAAGCCTGCCACCGTGGCGCTGCCGAGGATCGCGAACAGCCAGAACAGCGGCTTTGGCCGCTCGCCGCCGCGCAGCACGGCGAAGACCGCGGTCGACAGCGGCAGCAGGCCGATGAACACGATCGAATGCGCGGAGGTGATGTGCTGGAGCGCGAGCGCCGTCAGCAGGGGAAAGCCGACCACGACACCGACCGAGACGATGGCGAGCGAGGCGAGATCACGCCGCTCCGGCCACGTTTGACGCAGCAGGAAGAGCACGGCCGCACCGATCAGCGTGGCAATGACCGCGCGCGCCGACGTCAGAAACAGCGCGGAGAAGCCACCGACCGCCACGCGCGTCGCCGGCAGCGAGCCGCTGAAGATGATGACGCCGAGAAGCCCGTTGCCCCAGCCACTGCCCGCCGATTGCATGTCCACCTCTTTCTGGACCTCGACCTTCGGCCTTCCGCGCTGGCAAGGACAGCGACAATGCAGTACAATTTTGCCAAACTGTATTGATATGGAAGGTCATACACTTTGGACGATGCGCCAGCAAAGGGTCGCAACGGAACGCGGACGACCGATGTGATGAGCGCGATCCGCGCCAGGGTCGCCGGCCGCGCGCTCGGTGCCGGCGACAGGCTACCATCGATCCGGGGCCTGGCCGCGACGATGGGCGTTTCGCCCTCCACGGTGGTGGAGGCCTATGATCGCCTGGCGGCCGAGGGCCTGATCCGCGCCCGCCGCGGCTCGGGCTTCTATGTTTCGCCGAGCGTCATGCCGCCGCTTGCATTGACCGAAGCCGAGCCGCGCCGCGACCGCGCGGTCGATCCGTTCTGGGTATCCAGGCAATCACTCGATGCCGATGAGAGCGTGCTCAAGCCCGGCTGCGGCTGGCTGCCGCCGGACTGGATGCCGGAGGACGCCTTGCGCCGCGCCGCGCGCGCACTTGCCCGCACGGATGCGAGCGTCTTGACCAATTACGGCTCGACGTCCGGCTCCCCTGCTCTGCGCCGACTGCTGTTGAAACGGCTGACCGAAGACGAGATCGAGGCCTCGGTCAACCAGCTGATGCTGACGGGTTCGGGCACGCAGGCAACCGACCTGATCTGCCGCTTCCTGCTCCGCCCCGGCGACACGGTGCTGGTCGACGATCCCTGTTACTTCAATTTTCGCGCGCTGCTGCGGGCGCATCAGGCGATGATCATCAGCGTGCCTCACACGCCGTCGGGCCCGGACGTCGCGCGCTTCGAGCAGATCCTTGGCAGCGAGCGGCCGCGGCTCTACATCACCAATTCAGCACTGCATAACCCGACCGGCGCAACGCTCTCGCTGCAGACCGCGCACCGGCTTCTGACGGCGGCCGCCGCGCACGATCTCACCATCGTCGAGGACGACATCTTCGGCGATTTCGAGCCGGAGCGCTCGCCGCGCCTTGCCGCGCTCGACGGGCTCAATCGCGTGATCCGCATCGGCAGCTTCTCCAAGACGCTGTCGGCCTCGGTGCGCTGCGGCTACATCGCGGGACGCGCGGACTGGATCGAGCAATTGGTCGACCTCCAGGTCGCGACCAGCTTTGGCGGTCCGAGCCCGGTTGCGACCGAACTCATCGCCAATGTCCTGGCCGGCGGCAGCTATCGCAAGCACATGGACGAGCTCAGGCAAAGGCTCGCACGCACGCGCCGCGACATCGCGCGAAAACTTCAGGCCCTTGGCATCGAGCCCTGGCTGATGCCGCGCGGCGGCTTCTTCCTCTGGTGCCGCCTCGGCGGCGAACGGGACGCCACCGCGGTGGCGCGCGCCGCGCTCGAAGAGGATGTCGTGCTCGCACCGGGCAACGTGTTCAGCGTGTCGCAGACGGCAACGAGCTTCATGCGGTTCAACGTGGCGCATATGAGCGATCCACGGATATGGGATGTGCTGCGGCGGGCGTTGAAGGCGGCTTGAGGATCATCGACGCCTAATACCACGGCTCCTCATACACCGGCTTGCCGTCGAGCAGCAGCCGCTTGATGGCGGCGCGGCCTGAGGGCAGCACGGCGGCGACAACCCGCAGCTTCTGCTGATTGCGGGCCTGCTCGAGCGTCCTGCCCTCGCCTTCGGGCACGAAATAGCTTTCGAGACCGTATTTGACCGTCAGCTTGTCACAGAAGATGGGGCTGGTCGCACCGCAGGAATAGCTGACGCGGCCGCGGATCAGGATCTCGGGAGCCGTGACCGCAACAGGCTCGGCATGCACCGAGACGGCCTCGTAGAGTCCGCTGGCATTGGGCGCGAGCTTGACGAACACGACGGGATTGCGCGTGCCGGACGGCTTGCCGGTGAGGCTACCCGACGGCAGCTGCGAAATGTCGTAGCGGAGCACGACATAATCGCCGCGCAGGAGATCGCGGGGATCGACGGGCTGGGTCTGCAGGGTCACCTCGCGGCCGTCGCGCAGGATCTGCATGCGGTCGGCGATCATCAGGACCAGCAGCACGCATTGGATCAGGATGGCGGCACCAAACAGCATGGCTTTCGGGATGCGCTGCCAGAACGCGGTGACGGATGCGATCATCTCGGTCATCGCTCGGCCCTCGGCAGCATGCGATTGAGCGCGGTTGCAAACACGACGGCGACGATGCCGGCGGCCGCAAGGAAAGCGGAGCGGCGCAGCAGCGAGCCCTTCACCGCCCAGGTGATGCCGGCGATGACCCCGGCAATCCCGAGCCATCCGGCGACGATGCGCGGGCGCACGTCATCGAGCATGCCGGAGACGACGAGACAGAGCATGGCACAGAGCAGCGCGGCATAGGCGAACCAGGACTCGCCGGCCAAGGACGCCGGCCACATCGGCGCCGCGAGCAGGACCAGCCCGATCGCGCAGGCTGCAAGGACTTCACCTGCGCGCCTGGTGATCGCGGCCGACGCCAGCGCAAGGATCACACCGGCAACCCCGCACACAATCGCCCAAAGCGGCTGGCCCGCACCAGAACCGGTCCGGAAGCGGACGATGTCGTCGACCGTCGTCACCTCCAGGAATGCGGCGACGGCCAGCGAAAGCGCGCCGTAGATCGACAGGACGCTGCCGAGCCGGAGCGCCCTCGGCGACGGCGCGGCGGCGATCGCGAGCCCGGCGCCGAACAGCAGGGCTGCACCGTTCGCGAGCACGAATGACGGCTGAGCGCCGTCAAACTCGAAACGAAGCGACGTCGCGATCCACCAGGGCAGCACCGCGATCGCGACGAGATGGGCGGCGATGCGGGAATGCCAGGCGAAGGCGAGCGCGGCGGCAAACAGCCAGACCGCTGGGAATGGAAGATGCAGGACATCAGGCGCATCATAGCTGCGCATGCAGGTCCAGACCGAGGCCGCCGCGAGGCCGACCGCAAGCGCGCCGCGCGAGCCGGTCAGCAGGGCCGCGGCCAACGCGCCGATCGACCACAACAGCATGCCGCCGGCAAAGTCTTCGCCGAGATGATACATCTGCCCGACCAGCGCGATGCCCGCGCCGAAGATGATGGCACCGATGCTGGCGCAGAGATCGGCGAGAACGGTGCGCCCTGTCGCGGCGAACCAGGCGCCGAGACCGCCGGCGACGGCCATGCCGGCGAGCAGGATCGCAAACCGCATCAGCCGCGCGATCTCCGTCCAGTGCGCGGCAACGAAGGCAAGGAAGGCGGCTGCGATCAGGAGACCGCCGACGATGGCAACGACCACGGCGATGTTGATGCCGGGCGACATCGGCGGCAGCGCATTGCGGATGGAGACGGCGGCCGCGGGCGCGATCACGCCGTCGGCTTCCCATTGCGCAAGGTCAGCTTCAAGGCGCTGCCGGTAGGCTTTATCGAACATCGTCGTGGATTACCTGACTGCTGCCGGCGGCTGGCTCCGTGCCCGCCGGCGGGCTGTTGCTAGGTCGGCCCCCGCCGTTGGCAGGTTCAACCCGTCACCGCTCCTGTGACTCATCGATCTTTTCATATTCTGCAAAAGAGATGCTCGGACTGCGCCAATGGTTGGAGAAGACTCAAGGCTGTAGCCTTCGCACAACACGGCCGTAAACGGCCACACTGCGAGGGGGGACTGCATCCATGGAATTCGGCGTCTTCGTCCTGGCGCAGCAGCGCGGCTATCATCAGTGCTCGCGGCAGGTGATCAACAACGCGGTCGAGCAGACCGTCACCGCGGAAGCCGTGGGATCTGGCGCGGGCAGCGGCCTGAGCGGTCGCTCCGGATCCACGGTGATGAGAGCGCTCCTGTGTCTCGTCGCCGCGACGACGCTGGCGCTCCAGGCGGGCGCCGCGGCGGCCCAGACGGCCGCGGAATCCTGGCCGAACCGCGCGATCACCTGGGTGGTGCCGTTCGGGGCCGGCGGCGTCACCGACCTCGTCTCGCGCAAGATCGCGGAGCTGCTGCGGACGCGGCTTGGGCAGCCCGTGGTGGTGGAGAACCGACCCGGCGCTGGCGGGACCATTGGGACGGAGTTCGTTGCCCGGGCCCAGCCCGACGGCTACACCGTGCTCTACGCCTCCGGCGGACCGATGACGATCCAGCCGAACCTGGGGCTGACGAAGCTCAACTACGACCCGCTCCGGAGCTACGTCCACGTCCGCGGCGTGAGCTCGGCGAACCAGATCCTCGTCGCGACCGCAGCAGCGCCCTACAGCACGCTGGCTGAGTTCGTCGCCTACGCGAAGGCCAACCCGGGCAAGGTCAATTTCGGCTCCCCCGGCCCCGGCACCGCCCAGCATCTCGCCGGCGAGATGTTCCAGGCGGCTGCCGGCATCAAGCTGACCCACGTGCCCTACAAGTCGGGCTCGAGCCAGATGACCGACATGATGTCGGGCATCCTGGACGTCTCCTTCGACTACCTCGCCGTGCTCAGGCCGCTGATCGACACCGGCAAGGTCAAGGTGCTCGGCACCACCGGCACGGCGCGGCTGGCCGCGCTGCCCGACGCGCCCACGGTGCTGGAGGCCGGCTACCCGGATGCCGTCAGTGTCGGCTCGACCTGGGTCTCGGTCCCGGCCGGGACCGACCCGAGAATCGTGGGCAGGCTCTCCGAGGCGCTGGCCGCCGCGCTCGCCGACCCCGCCATTGTCGCTGACCTCACCGCCAACGGCCAGGTGTCGATTGCCGACAAGGGGCCGGCCGAGATGGTGCCGTTCATCGTCGAGGAGACCGCACGCACCAAGCGGGTGATCGAGACCGCGGGCATCGCCGCGCGTTAGCTCAGGGGCACGGCCGTGGACGTCGTGCACGCGAAGGAGCGGTCGTCGGCGTGGCGCGCGAGATCGCGAAGGAGCGGAAGGGGCCGAGCTGGAGAAGCCGGCCGGGATGGCGTGAGGAGCGAGCCTAATTCGCCTTGATCCCGGCCTCGCTGATGAGCTTGCCCCATTTCGTGCTTTCGCTCTGAATGAAGCGGCCGAACTGCTCGGGCACCATCGGTGCTGGCTCCGCGCCGAGGGTGCGGATCTTCTCCGCCACCGCGGGATCCTTCAGGGCTTTGGTGAAGGCTTCGTTCAGCCTGGCAATGACATCCGCGGGCGTGCCGGCGGGAGCAACGAGCCCGAACCAGCCCACGGATTCGAAACCCGCGATGCCATTCTCAGCGAGGGTCGGCACATCGGGCAGCGACGGCAGGCGGCGTGCCGACGACACGCCGATCGCATTGAGCTTGCCGTCGAGGATCAATTGCCGCGATGCCGGAATATCCAGCACCGCGAACGGGACATGCCCCGCGAGAACATCGACCGTCGCCGGCGCCGTCCCGCGATACGGGACCAGCTCCATGGCGATCCCGGTCTTCTGCGTGAACAGCGCAGCCGTCAAATGCATCGCCGTCGAGTTGCCGCCGTGTCCGATCGATAGCGCGCCCGGCTTGGCCTTGGCGAGCGCAATCGTCTCCGCGGCGGTGTGCGCCGGGATATTCACAGATGCGACCAGCACAAAGGGAATTTCCGCAAGCAGGGTGATGGGCGCGAGATCCTTCAGCTCGAACGGCATCGCGGCATTGAGGTGCGGATTGACCGTGAGCGCGCCCGCCGGCGCAACGCCGAGCGTGTAGCCGTCGGGCTTGGCCTGCGCGACCGCGGCCATGCCGATGTTGCCGCCGGCCCCCGCGCGGTTCTCGATGACCAGGCTCTGCTTGAGCTCGGCGGTGACGAGCGGCTCGAGCGCGCGGATGACGGTGTCAGCGCTGCCGCCGGGCGGGAAGGTCACGATGACCTTGATCAGTTGCTCCGGATAGGCGGCACGGCCTGCCTGCAGCGGCAACACGGCGAAAGTCGCAGCCGTCAGCACGGCCAGGATGCGGCGCCTTGCAACGTGAAACACGTTCTCCTCCTTAAGTGTGCTTTTGTCCTTGAAACACAGCCGGCGGCTTGCGCCGCCAGGCTGCCCGCCTGAAGTCGCCTTACGCCGCAGCGCCAGTGATCCGCGCCAGCAGGCCCAGTGGATCTGCGGGCGCGGCCTGTCCGCGCCAGGCGATGTGCTGATCGGGCCGCGCCAGCACCAGTTTCTCGGCATAGGCGCCGTTCGCCTCATCAGGTGCGATGTCGACCAGCGCGAGCGGCACGCCGCGCTCCTTCGCGGCGGATTGCAGCTGCGTCACATCGATCGCCGGGTCGAACCGCAACAATGTGTAGCCGGCTCCGAACGCATCGTAGAGCGATCGTCCATCGCGCAGGAAGAAATGCGGCGCGCGGGCGCCCGGCACTGTGGAGGGCGTGAAGCTGCCCATCGCGTAAGGCGGCGGCGTCTCGCCATCATAGGCGATGATCGGCGAGGCATCGTAATAGTAGCCGAAGTTCAATCCGGCGCAGCAATATTGCTGCACGTTGAGATCATAGGCCGCTCTCGCCAATGCCGCGCGCGCGGCGTGGCCGCGCGGCGTGTCGTCCTCGATCTCCGCCGAGACGCCGCCGCGTTGCGCCATCATCTTCATCGCGTGGTCCATCGCAAAGCGCGACACCTGCTCGGTGATCGGTTGGCGCTCTGCCTCATAGGCATCGAGGATCGCAGCCGGAGCCCAGCCGTTCAGATGCGCCGCCAGCTGCCAGCAGAGATCGACGGCGTCCGCAATGCCCGCATTCATGCCGTAGCCGGCATAGGGCATCCACAGATGCGCGGCGTCGCCGCAGATGAAGACCCTGCGGTCGCGGAAGCGATCGGCCACGAGGCGACGCCCGACCCAATCCTCCTTGCTGAGCACTCGGTATTCGAAGCGCTCGTCGACACCGAGGATGGCGCGGATCGACCAGTCGCGATCGACCGAGTCGAACTCGGGCTCGTCGGGCTTCAGATGATTGTGGATCAGCCAGCGGTCGTGACCGTCGATCGCAACTGTCGTGCCGGAGCGGCGCGGGTTGAGCGAGAGCACCATCCAGGCCGGCTTGTGCGCACCCATCAACTCCTTCAGTTGCGGCGCTTCGATGAAGGTCGACTGCACGCGCTGGATCACCGGCGTGCCGGACAGGCTGGCACCGATCGATTTGCGCACGAGGGAGCGGCTGCCGTCGCAGCCGATCACGAAGGACGCTTCGATGCGGAGCGAGCTGCCGCTGTCGAGATCGCGCGCGAGTGCGCCGACGTGGTCGCTGTGCTGTTCAATGTCCGTAATTTCCGTGCGCGCCAGGATCTTGATCCGCGGCTGCGCCGCGGCATGGCTGAACAGGATCGGCTCGAGATAGATCTGGTTGATCCGGTGCGGCGGCTCCGGCGTCGGCCACCAGGTGTCGGGGCCGCCAGTCGCGCTGTAGCGGCGCGCACGGGAGGGAATGTCGATACGGCAGAGCTCCATGCCGGTCGCCGTGGTCCGATAGGAGCAATCGTTGGGAAAGTCCGCAGGAAGCCCCGCATCGCGCAGCTTGGCGGCAACGCCGAGCCGTCGAAAAATCTCCATCGAGCGCGCCGACACGTGATTGCACTTGACGCTGGGCGGATCGCCGGCGTGACGGATCTCCGCGACGACGACGTCGATCCCGCGCGAGGCCAGATCCATCGCCGCGGTCAATCCGACGGGCCCGGCGCCCACCACCAGTACCTGTGTCCTCATGCTCGCTCCCATCCTCGCTACGGATTCTCCGCCGCGCAGCATGCATTTTATTGCAGATCTGTTTATGCGATAAGCCGGAAAGAACTCATCAATTCATGAGCTTTGCCTATGAATGTCACCTTGCGCCAATTGCGGGCCTTCACCGGCGTGTACCGGACGCGCAGCATCACGCGGGCCGCCCGCGAGCTCGGGATCACGCAATCGGCGGCGAGCCTGCTGATCCAGCAGCTCGAGAGCCAGCTCGGCGTCAAACTGTTCGACCGCTCCACGCGCTCGGTGCAGCCGACGCTGGCCGCCGACGAGGCGTTCCACACCGCCGAACGCATGCTCAGCGATGCGCATGGCCTGTCGCGCCGCATGCGCGACCTCGCGCAGGCGCGCGCCGGCCGCGTCGCCTTTCTCGCCTCGGCCGGTACCGCATCGGCGCTGCTGCCTCCGGTGCTCGCGAAATTCCGCGCCAGCCATCCCGACATCGAGATCGACATGCGGGATGTCGCCGCCGACGATCTCGTGCCGCGCCTGAGCACGACCGATGCGGAATTCGCGATCGGCAGCGTGGAAGGTGAATTCGCGGAGATGACAGTCGAGACTCTGACCCGCGGCCGCCTGAGCGCCATCGGCCGCCGCACGGCGGACTTCGCCGCGCGCCGTTCCCTCACATGGGACGAGTTGGCGCAACTGCCGACGATCGCGATGCGCCGCGAGAGCCGGATCCGCATGCAGATCGATCAGGCGCTGAGCGCCCAGGGCAAGCGCCTCGATCCGACCTATGAAGTGACGCTGATCAACACCGCGCTTGCGATGACCGCACAGGGCCTCGGCCTCGCCATCCTTCCCGGCACGATGCTGCCGGCCGACCAGTTTCCGACGCTGACCGCAAGACCCCTCGTGCGCCCCGCCCTCACGCGCCCCGTGTCGCTGCTGCAGCGTCAGGGCCGGACGCTGTCGCCGGCGGCGCAGGCGTTTGTGACAACGGCACGGACGGTCCTCGCGCAACCGCCGGGACCTGGAACGGCGCAAGCAAGAGCGCAAAAATAGAAACTATGCCTTTCCTTCATTTCTATTTTAATCTCAATCGAGCGAGGTCAGTTTGAGGGCGCAACCAAGGAGCTCTCGTCATGACCAAGCAATCGAGCGAGACGCACGCCGAAGACGTCAGGCCCTCCACAAGCGACGACCCAAAGCTCATCGCAACGTTGTTGAAGCGCAATGTCGCGGAAGTGTTCGGCGAGAACAATCCTGACCGCCGCAGGGCAGCGATCCGCGACCTCTTCGCTGAGGATGCAGCCGTCCATGCTCCTCCCGGCGTCATCGTCGGACACGACGCACTCGACAAGTTCGCAGGCGATCTTCGCAGCCTGCATCCCGACTACGTCTACACGCCATCAGGAGAGCCTCAAGTCGTGCACGATTCAGCTCGCTTGGCCTGGGGTTCAGGCCCCAAGGGCGAGCCACCGCGCTACACGGGCGAGGATTTCATCCTCGTGCGGAACGGCAAGATCGCAGCGCTCTACATCTACCTGAATTCTCCGCCCGTCTGATCTCAATAAAACAGATTCCCACACGGCAACGAACACGTCGTGTCGTCGTCATGCGACTTCAACCAAGCACAGGAGTGACTACAATGGATACGACCCGTTATGCTTCTTTCATCGGCCGACTGCTGATCGGCCTTCCCTTCGCCATGAGCGGTTTCGGCAAACTTGCCGCGTATGGTGCGACGACCGCCTACATCGCCTCCGCCGGATTGCCCGTACCGCCGCTTGCTTATGCGATTGCCGTTCTCGTTGAACTCGGTGGCGGCCTGCTGCTGATCGCGGGTTATCAGACACGCGCGGTTGCGCTGGCGCTGGCGGTGTTCTCGGTGGCAGCAGCGATCTCGTTCCACAACAACTTTGCCGACCAGAATCAGATGATCCATTTCCTCAAGAACGTGATGATGTCAGGCGGGCTGCTTCAGATCGTCGCCTTCGGCGCCGGCGCGCTCAGCCTGGACGCGCGCTTCCTCCACAACAGCGGTGGCGTCGCGGGAGTCGCACACGCGCGTTGAACGGCATTGATCACGGAAGACCCGTCGTCATCGGCGGGTCTTCTGTCATGTTCGACGCAAGTTCCGAGAGGGCATGGTCGCCTGGGCGGCATCGAGAGCCTGGCATCCCGTCTTCAGGAGTTTTCTCGATTCGGGCATGATGGCGGAGAGGGAGGGATTCGAACCCCCGATAGGCTTGCACCTATGCCGCATTTCGAGTGCGGTGCATTCAACCACTCTGCCACCTCTCCTGAAGGCGCCATATAGAGGCAGGGCCCCTGTGGTTGGGGGCGTTAATAGGCGAGGATGACGGGCCAGACAAGGCGCGAAAGGGGAAAATCCGCTGCCTCTTTTTGGCCCCCGTGCCTCGCCCCGGAGGAACTGCCATGGAGCACCTGACGATCCGCGCCAACGGCGCAAATTTCCACGTGGTTCGCGCCGGACAAGGAAAACCGCTGCTTTTGCTGCATGGATGGCCGGAATTCTGGCTGACCTGGGAGCCGGTGATCTCAAGGCTTTCGGACCGCTTCACCCTGATCGCGCCCGACCTGCGCGGCTTCGGCGACAGCGACAAGCCGGACGGGCCCTATGGTCCGGATGGCCATGCCGCCGACATGCTGGCGCTGATGGAGGGGCTCGGCATCGAGCGATTCGGCCTGGTCGGGCACGATGTCGGCGGCGCCGTGATGCAGCCGCTGGCCAGGCAGGCGCCGGAACGGCCCGCCGGGCTGTTCTTCTTCGATTTCGTCTATCCCGGCATCGGGCCGCGCATGGCGGCGCCTGATCGGCTCAATCACATCTGGTACCAGTCCTTTCACCAGATGGAGATGGCGGCGGCGCTGGTCGGTGCGAGCCGCGAGAGCTGCCGGCTCTATATCGGCCACTTCCTGAAGGGCTGGGCGCATCGAAAAAACGCCTTCGACGACGTCCTCGACGCCTTCGCCGACAATTTCTTCAAGGACGGCAATCTCGCCGGCGGCTTTGCGCATTATCGGGCCTCGCATGCCGGCCGGGTCGCGATGATGAAGGGCGAAGCACCGAAGCTTCCGCCCATCGACGTGCCGACCTGCGTGCGCTGGGCCGAGCACGATCCGCTGTTTCCCTTTGCCTGGACCGATCGGCTTGGCGAGACCTTCAGCACGCTCGATCTCGCGATGTTTCCCGGCGTCGGCCACTTCCCGCATCGGGAATATCCGGATCGCGCGGCGGCGGAGATCGCGGCGTTCTTTCAGCGTGTCGGCTGGAGCTGAGACATTGGAAAAACGGGGTGGGACCGCCAGACGCGGTAAACACTGGCGGTCCCGTGCCGCTCATTGCAATTCTGGCCGTGAAGGGCGGCTTCGCCGGCCAGGTGAAGCGACGATTCGACCCTAGCGTGCAGCCCGCGCCCCGCAACGCAATCCGATCCTTAACCTAACCGATCAAGGTTACTCCTTGTCGTTCTTACCTTTTTTCTTCCCGTTCTCCGTAGAATCCCTGTCCTTGCGGCGATTTGTGAAGCGGGCATTGCCGAGCCCGGTGCCGATGGTCAGCACGCCCCAGCGCTCGACATCCTGCATGAACGGCACCTCGGAGAGGCCCTGAACCACGCCGTCATTGTGCATCAGGATCGCGGTGTCGTGCTCGCCGATGACGGGGATGCCCTCGATCAGGCTCGCCGGCAGGTTGAACTTGCTGCTCTCCCAATTGCCCGGCAGGTTCTGCGCGCCCTTCTCGATCGAGCCGTCCGCGTTGATCACGCCGGGACAGGCGATGCCGATGAAGGGAGCGAGCTTGAAGCCGTCGGTCTCGGCCTCGGTGATCAGCCCTTTCAGCATCTTCGTCAGCCGCTTCACCGCGCCCTCGCGCGTCGGCTCGTCGTCGGCATGGCGCCACAGCTCGGATTTCACGACCTTGGCCTTCGAGAGGTCCTTTGCCTTTTTCCAATTGGTCTCGACCAAGCCGCAACGAATGTTGGTCCCCCCGATATCGACCGCCAGGATGCTGTCATGGGCCTCGAAGATCCAGGACGGCGCCAGATGCAGCGCGCCGAGCAGGCCGGCTTCATCGGGATGATGGCGGATCGGCTGCAGATCGATCTTGAAATCCTCGGATTTCAGGATGATCTCGGTGCGCGCGATCGCGAGCTCGCCCAGCCTGGAATCGCGAAAACCGCCGCCGACCACGATGCGCTCGGTCTTGGCCCAGGCCTTGGTCTTGAGGAAGCGCCGGGTCACGTAAGCGAGTTCCTGCGCAAAGTCCTCGATCGCGCTGTGCACCACCGCGGAGGCCTCGGTGTCGTCGCCGACCAGGATCGCGTCCAGCGTCTTCTTGCTGATGTTCTCCGACGGCTCCTTGCCGAACGGGTCCTCGCCGGTCTTGCGCAGCGGCTTGCGCCACCGGTCGAGGATGTCGCGGAAGGCGCCCTTGCTGGCGCGGTCGCCGAGGAAGCCGTCCTCGTCCTTCATCTCGATGTTGAAGCTGTCGACATCCACCGACGGCAGCCGCTCGGCGCCATGATGGGCGATGCCCGTCGTCTTGACCAGTTCGTCCGTTGCCATGGGAGCCCTTGCCCGCTTATCTGTTCCGACGGACTAACTGCGGGGGAACCGGTTTGTTGCAAGGCCGGCCGAGATTCGACGGCAGGCCGCCGGCGCGGCCAAATCCTTCAAATCCGGGCCATTTTCGGCGGTTTTCCTTGACTTGCGGCTGCTCGCCGCTATAAGTCCCACAGCTGGCGCGGGGCGTTTCTCGCGCCACTTGTTTTTGCGTGGGTTTTCAATGGGATAACTCCCACCCGCACAAAACGCAGATAAACCCATAGCGACTGACAAAAAGCCGACCCGGACGATGCTCGTCCCGAGGCCGGGATTGAACACGGAGAAAGAACGATGTTCGCAGTCATCAAAACCGGCGGCAAGCAATACCGCGTCGTGCCGGATGATGTTCTCGAAGTTGGCAAGATCGAAGGCGAAGTCGGCTCGATCGTGCAGTTGAATGAAGTTCTGGTGCTCGGCGGCGACACGCCGGTGCTGGGCGTCCCGACGGTGGCCGGTGCCTCCGTTGCGGTCGAGGTGCTCGACCACAAGCGCGGTCCGAAGGTCATCGCCTTCAAGAAGCGCCGCCGCAAGAACTCGCGCCGCAAGCGCGGCTATCGCGACGAGATCACGGTCCTCCGCATCTCCGAGATCCTGGCGGACGGCGCCAAGCCCACCAAGGGCCCGCGTCCGAAGAAGGAAAAGGTTGCGAAGGAAGCTGCCGAATAACGGGATTTGATCACGCCAATTCACGAATTGATGCGTGAGAAATCGTGAAATGATTCCGTCAAGGAATTGATCTAGAAATACGCAGGATTTCGGAGACGAGCCATGGCTCACAAAAAAGCAGGCGGTTCATCGCGCAACGGACGCGATTCGAAGGGCAAGCGCCTCGGCATCAAGGCGTTCGGCGGGGAGATTGTCACTCCCGGCAACATCATTGCGCGTCAGCGCGGCACCACCTGGCACCCCGGCCTTAATGTCGGCATGGGCACGGACCACACTTTGTTCGCCAAGGTTGAAGGTCGTGTTGCGTTCCAGGCCAAAGCCAACGGCCGCACCTTCGTATCGGTGCTCCCGATCGCAGAGGCGGCTGAATAGACGGCGGATCAAATTGGAGTCCGCCGGGTCCTACCAAACCGGCGGAGTCCCAGAGATCAAGAGATCGAAGGCTCCAAGGGGAGGCGGGAAACCGGCCTCCCCTTTTGTTTGACTTGCTCACTTTGACTTAGTGACTTTCACGGAGCCGGACATGTTGCAGGATTTCTCGAGCGCGACCTTGCAGGAGGCGAGACCTGATGCCGTCGCCACCGAGCGGCTGACCTTGCGGCGACCGACACTCGCCGATGTCAGGACCATCGCCCGGCTCGCCAACGACCGCCGCGTCGCCGAGAACACGCGCCGCCTGCCGCATCCCTATTCGCAGGACGACGCCGTCGAGTTCATCCGCGCCACCGCCGAGCTCGGCAGCGAGACCGTGTTCCTGATCGAGCACGACAGCGGCCCGGTCGGCATGGTCGGGATCGACTGCTCGAAGCCCGGCAATGCCGAGCTCGGCTACTGGCTCGGCGTCGAGCATTGGGGCCAGGGCTTCGCCACCGAAGCTGCGCGCGGGGCGATCGACTTCTTCTTCGAGGAGTACGAGGACGACCATCTCCATGCCGGCGCCCGCGTCACCAACCCGGCCTCGCGCAAGGTGCTGGAGAAGTGCGGCTTCCAGTGGAGCGGCGTGCAGCTGCACCGCTTCCTGGCGCTGGGCTCCTCGACGCCCGTCGACTGCTTCCGTCTCTCCCGCGGCGTTTGGGCCTCGCTGAAGAGCTGGAGTAGCGCGCGGCGGGTGAGGTAGGCGGAGGCCGCGCCTCACTCTCCAATGTCGTCCCGGCGCAGGCCGGGACGACATTGGATTCGTGGTTAGGCCGGCGGATTCACCTGCTCGCTCTGCCGCCCCAAATCCCGCTCCCGCAGATAGATATAGAATCCCGCGCCGATGATGATCGCCGCGCCGACGATCGTCGCGATCGAGGGGACATCGCCGAACACGACGAAGCCGAAGATCACGGCCCAGACGATCATCGAATATTGATACGGCACCACGACGCTGGCCGGCGCCAGCTTGAGCGAGCGGTTGACGCAGAACAGCGCGGTCACCGAGATCAGCCCGGCCAACGCGAAGATCACGAGGCTGCCCGCCGTCGGCGGCACCCAGTGGAATGCCGAGAGCACCGCGCCCAGCGAGAACGTGCCGATGAATTGCGAGGACGCCATCACGATGTCGGGCGTCTTGCGCAGGCTGCGGGTGATCAGCATCAAGGTCGCGAAGGACAGACTGCCGCCGAGCGCGATCAGCGCCGGCAGGCTGACGGTCTGCGCCGACGGCCGCAGCGCGATCAAGACGCCGCAGAAACCGATCAGGATCGCGGTCCAGCGCCGCCAGCCGACCTTCTCGCCCAGAAAGATCGCCGACATCGCGGTGACGAAGATGGGGCCGGCGAGATAATAGGTGATGACGTCGGCGAGCGGCAGATAGACCGTTGCGAGGAAGAAGGCGGCGACCTCGAGCGTCGAGAGCACGACGCGAAACAGCTGCAGGCCCGGCCGCTCCAGATGCAGGAACTGGTGGCGCTGCTTCCAGATCAGCGGCGACAGCAACAGCAGCGCCGCGCAGGCGCGCAGGAACAAGAGCTGCCCCACCGAATAGGTCCCGACCAGGAACTTGCCCATGGCGTCGCCGAACGAGAACATGAAGATCGACAGCACCATCAGCGCGATGCCGGCCAGGCGCGCGGAGCGGTCGTCATAGGCGGAGAGATTCTTGAAGAAGGGCATTGGCGCCGTTTTAGTTGCGTGGACGCGCGGGACAAGCCCGCCACCGCCGAATTGAACGGATTGTCGCACTCTTCGCATCGCGGTAGCGATAGAGGGCGCACCGAGAAAAGAGCCGTGACATGACCGATTTCGATCCGACGCAGCATCGCATGATCCCCACGCAACGCTGGTTTGAGGATTTCGTGGTCGGTGAGCGCTTCGTGCTGCCGAGCCGCACCCAGACTTCGGCGGTGTTCGCGGCATTCCAGACCGCGAGCGGCGACACCCATCCCGTGCACTATGACGTGGAATATTGCCGCAGCCGCGGCATGCCGCATCTGCTCGCCCACGGCTTCCAGACCCTGATCCACACCGCGCCCGGCGCCGGCCTGTTTCCATTCATGGTCGAGGATTCCCTGGTCGGCTTCCTCGAGCAATCGAGCCGGTTCCTCAAGCCCGTCTTCGCCGACGACACCATCTATCCCGCGCTCGAGGTCACCGAGCTGGTGCCGGGACGCACGACGGGCGTGGTCACGCTAGGGAGTACCGTGTTCAACCAGCGCAAGGAGCTGGTGCTGGAAGGCATGCAGAAATTCCTGATCCGGCGGCGGCCGGAATAGCGGGGCCGTCTCGCGCGAGCGGAGCAGGCCGCCCCCTTGTGAACCACGGCGGAGAACGTGCCGACAAACCCCGTGCACGCTCCGCCCGCACACGAAGGCCCGCGATGGCACTGCTTCCGCCCTGCTCCGAGACATTCAAGCGTTCGCTCCAGCGCGCGACGTCCGCCGCGCGGGCGAAAGGCCGCACGCATCCAGGCCCGCAGGATTTGCTGATTGCGTTGATCGAGGACGAGGACGCATCGCCGGTAATGCAGGCCTGCGGCATCGACCTGATGCGCTTGCGGCAGGATGTCGAGGCCGCGGGCGCGACAGAGCCAGCGACGGGCCTCGGTCACGTGCTCCAGCTTGCCTTCAACGAGGCACAGCTGTCCGAACGGACGGTCGTGACGGGCGCCGACATGCTGGTCGAGCTGTTCGCCCAGCCGGTCGGGCGCTTCCTTCTCGCACAGGGCGCAACCCGCTACGACGCCCTGGTCTATCTGAGCCATGGTATCGCCAAGGGCGCGATTGCGGATGTCAAAGCCGACAGCGGCGATGCGCCTTATCTGGAGGTCGTCCTGCTCAATGACCCCTACACACCGGCGGAGTTCGTAACCTTCGTTCTCGAAAACGTCTTCGGGATGAGCCGCGAGCGCGCCACCGCGATCATGTTTTCCACCCACGCGCGCAAGCGCGGCTCCTGCGGGATCTTCCCCCGCGCCGAGGCTGCCGTCCTTCGTGAAAAAATCCAGAATCTTGCAGCGGCCCGCCAGCATCCGCTTCGCTGCGTCCTGCTGCCGGCCGGCGATGCGCCGGACCAAGACCGACCATTGCCAAATTGAGGCAAGAGCGGGATCGGGAGTTAAGCAAGGGTCGAAATTCGCAGGATTTCGGCCGATTTGCGGGTCAATCCGGGTTGCCGGGCGTGCCCGGCTGGCCTACCTATGGCCCATGAAATTCCTCGACGAAGCAAAGGTCTATATCCGCTCCGGTGACGGCGGGAACGGCTGCGTGGCGTTCCGCCGCGAGAAGTTCATCGAATTCGGCGGTCCCTCCGGCGGCAATGGCGGCCGCGGCGGCAATGTCATCATCGAGGTCGCCGACGGGCTGAACACGCTGATCGACTACCGCTACCAGCAGCACTTCAAGGCCCAGAAGGGCGAGAACGGCATGGGCTCGGACCGCCACGGCGCCAACGGCAAGAACATCGTGCTGAAGGTCCCCATGGGCACGCAGATCTTCGACGAGGACCGCGAGACGCTGATCCACGACTTCACCAAGGTCGGCGAAAAATTCGTGCTGGCCGAGGGCGGCAATGGCGGCTTCGGCAATGCGCATTTCAAGTCGTCGACCAACCGCGCGCCGCGCAACGCCAATCCCGGCCAGCCCGGCGAGGAGCGCTGGATCTGGCTGCGGCTGAAGCTGATCGCAGATGCCGGCCTCGTCGGCATGCCCAATGCCGGCAAGTCGACCTTCCTGTCCAAGGTCAGCGCGGCGCGGCCCAAGATCGCCGACTATCCCTTCACCACGCTGCATCCGCAGCTCGGCGTCGTGAACGCCGACGGCCGCGAGTTCGTGCTCGCCGACATTCCCGGCCTGATCGAAGGCGCGCATGAAGGCACCGGCCTCGGCGACCGTTTCCTCGGCCATGTCGAGCGCTGCCGCGTGCTGCTGCATCTGATCGACGCAACCTGCGAGCACGCCGGCAAGGCCTACAAGACGGTGCGCAAGGAGCTCGATGCCTATGGCGGACAGCTAACCGACAAGATCGAGATCGTCGCGCTGAACAAGATCGACGCGGTCGAGCCGGACGAGCTCAAGAAGCAGAAGGACCGCCTGAAGCGCGCCGCCAAGAAGACGCCGCTGCTGATCTCGGGTGTCACCGGTCAGGGCGTGAAGGAAGCCTTGCGCGCATTGGCCGATGTGATCGGCGAAAGCCCGGTCTCCGCCAAGGCGAAGAGCGCGGCCGAAGCGGAGCCGTGGTCGGCGTAATCTCTCCCCACGGTCGTCCCGGCGAAGGCCGGGACCCATACCGCGTGATCTATCCGTGACGCGCGGTAGGAGTACCGCGCACAACCAGTCTACGCCAAACTGCTCCCTGGGGTTATGGGTCCCGGCCTGCGCCGGGACGACACCGAATGTGCGATAACGGGCTCGCGCATCACTGGCAGGTTGTCACCGGCGCTCTAATATCGCAGCATCAATCACTCAAGAAACGGCAGGGATAACGCATGGCGCGCGCGAAAAACGTTCTCTGGATCATGTGCGACCAGCTTCGCTATGATTATCTCGGCTGCACCGGCCATCCCACGCTGAAGACGCCCAACATCGACGCGATGGCCAAGCGCGGCGTGCTCTTCACCAAGGCCTATGTGCAATCGCCGATCTGCGGCCCGTCGCGGATGTCGTTCTACACCGGGCGCTACATGCGCTCGCATGGCTCGCACTGGAACGGCTGGCCGCTGCGCGTCGGCGAGCCCACGCTCGGCGATCACCTGAACAAGATCGGCGTGCGCAACGTGCTGGTCGGCAAGACCCACATGGCACCCGACCTCGAAGGCATGAAAGCGCTCGGCATTCCGCCGGAATCGATGATCGGCGTACATGTCGCCGAATGCGGCTTCGAACCCTATGAGCGCGACGACGGCCTGCATCCGACCGGACGGCCGCGCCCGAAATACGATGAGTATCTGCGCCAGCAGGGCTTTGAAGCCGCCAATCCCTGGGAACACTGGGCCAATTCCGGCGCCGCCGAGGATGGTTCGCTCCAGAACGGCTGGCTGCTGGTGCACGCGGACAAGGCCGCGCGCGTGCCCGAAGAACATTCCGAGACACCCTACATGACGCGGCGCGCGATGGACTTCATCGCAGAGGCCGAGACCGACGGCCGGCCGTGGTGCCTGCATCTGTCCTACATCAAGCCGCACTGGCCCTACATCGCGCCGGAGCCCTATGCGAGCATGTATTCGACGGATGACATGATTCCGGTGATCCGCTCCGAGCGCGAGCGGCAGAATCCGCATCCAGTGTTCGGCGCCTATATGGACATGCGCTACTCCCGCAACATGGCGCGCGACGATGCCCGCGAAAAGGTGATCCCGACCTATATGGGCCTGATCACCCAGATCGACGACCAGATGGGCGTGCTGATGAAGTTCCTGGAGGAACGCGATCTCCTGGAAACCACCATGATCGTGTTCACCTCCGATCACGGCGACTATCTCGGCGATCACTGGATGGGCGAGAAGGACCTGTTCCACGAGCAGTCGGCCAAGATTCCGCTGATCATCATCGATCCCTCCAAGGAAGCCGACGCCACGCGCGGCACACGCAGCGACGCACTGGTCGAAGGCATCGATCTCGCGCCGACCTTCGTCGATTATTTCGGCGACAAGGTGCCGGGCCACATCCTCGAAGGACGCTCGCTGCTGCCGCTGCTGCGCGGGCCAACGCCGGGCGATTGGCGCAAGGTGGCGTTCTCGGAATACGACTATGCGATGCAGGACGTGCGGCTGAAGCTGAACCAGCCGATCGAGCGTTGCCGCCTGTTCATGGTGTTCGACGGCCGCTGGAAATACATCCACGCCTCCGGCTTCCGCCCGATGCTGTACGATCTCGAAACCGATCCGCAGGAATATGTCGATCGCGGCGACGATCCCGAATGCGCCGGCATCATCGCGCGGTTGCAGGCCGAGCTGTTCGACTGGGCGCTGCATCCCAACGACCACATCACGACGCCGCGCGAGAAGATCGCGGCCTATGCCGACAACCAGCTGCAAGTGAAGGGCGGCGTTTTGATCGGCATCTGGGACGAGAAAGAGCTCGCCGCGATCAAGGACGGGATAGCGCAGCGCGCGAAGATGTAGACCCCCATGGTGAGGAGGCGCGAAGCGCCGTCTCGAACCATGAAGGCCCCGCTGCGACAGCCGGGCCTTTCATCCTTCGAGACGCGCGCAAGAGCACGCTCCTCAGGATGAGCGGATAGAGCCCGCGGCCAGCTAGCGATCAACCACGCGCCCTTCAAATTCAGGCTTACCTGGCACCAGAAAGAGTCGATACCACTCAATATCCCTCCGCTCGGCAATTTCGGTGTCCGAGAGTTTCGCGGTTTCGCCAAGGCTCGACTGATCGATCCCGAGATTTTGCGCCGCCGCGTAGACGGCATAATCGCCGCACTCGACTTCTGCGGAGAGTGCCGGATCATGATCGATCACCGACATGACGTGGATCCGCCCGCTTCCGGAATGGAAATGCACGCACGTGATTCGCTGCCATTCTTCCGATGAAGGTGGCAGATCGCTCGACACGAGCTCAACCCAATGGTCATTGAGATCAGCTTCGGTGTTAATCATCCGAAACGCAGGCGCGCCGGCAAAACCTTGCTTTGTTTTCTGCGCGTCCCAGTTCTCTTCGCTTCCAAGGGGCCTGAACGGATCGTCACACACGACGATCTGATAGTGGCTTGCAAATACGCGCGCTGCACCGAGTAACCGCTGTGTCATGGCCCCGCAAACCAGATTCAATTCTCGATCTTATACCCCGTCGCCTTCACGATCGGCTGCCAGAACGCCGTGTTCGCTGCGAGCTCTTTCGACAATCCCTCCGCATTGCTCCCGACCGGGATCAACCCGATCGCGGTGAGCTTCTCCTTCACCTCGGGCTTGGCGAGTGCCGTGCTTGCGGCGGCGCCGAGCTTGCTCGCAAATTCCGGCGGACTGCCGGCGGGGAGCCACATGCCGTACCAGGCGTCAGCAACGAGATCGATGCCGCTCTCCTTCAGCGTCGGGACCTCCGGGGCGAAAGGCGATCGGTCCGCGCTCGAGACCGCGATGATCTTCACGCCCTTGGCACGATGCTGCGGCAACGCATCCGCCAATGTCGTGATGCCGAACGAGATATGGCCGCCGACGAGGTCGTTGAGGATCGGTGCGCTGCCGCGATAGGGCACGCGGGTCAGGGGAATGCCGAGGTCCTTCTCGAGCCTGGAGCCCATGAAGTGCGGAATGGTGCCGTTGCTGGGAACGCCGAACGAGGTCTTGTCCGGATGCGCCTTCAACCAGCCGACGAATGCTTTGAAGTCCGTCGCATCGATCCCCGGGCCGATCACGACGGCGAATTCGAATCGCGCCAGCAGCGACACTGGCATGAAATCCTTGTCCGTGTCGAAGCTCGGCGTCGCCTCGACCATGGGCAGCAGATACATGGTCGGCCCTGTCGTCACCAGCACCATGCTGCCGTCGGGGCTCGCGCCCTTCACCGCCTTGATGCCGATCAGGCCGTCGCCGCCGGTACGGTTCTCGACCACCATGGTCCGCTGCAGCACCGGGGCCATCTCCTGCGCAATCAGCCGGCACAGCGTGTCGCCGCCCGCTCCGGCTGCAAACGGGAAGATGATTTTCGTCAGGCCGGCCTGCGCTTGCGCCTCGCCCAGCTGCGCCAGCAGCGGCAGGCCGAGACATCCGGCCATGAACTTGCGACGATCCATACGTTTCCCCTCCAGACCATTTGATTGGCGGCATTAGAACCGCACTGCCGTCCGAAACAAGGCCAAAGACAAGCCCGACCCGCGCCGTTTACCATCCGACCCGCCTTGCGCCGGCCATCGTCCTGCTGCAAAAGCAGGGCTCATCGGCGCCGCCCCTCGCTCCGCCGTTTCCCGAGCAATTCTTCACACGCGTCATGGCCAGCCCCGAACTCAGTCAATTCCGCCGCATCGTCGTCAAGGTCGGCTCCGCGCTGCTGGTCGATTCCGACAAGGGCGAGGTGCGGGCGTCCTGGCTCGCTGCGCTCGCCGACGACATGGCCAAGCTGCACAAGGAAGGGCGCGACGTCCTCGTGGTGTCCTCGGGCTCGATCGCGCTCGGCCGCAGCCGGCTCAAATTGCCGCGCGGTCCGCTGAAGCTGGAAGAGAGCCAGGCCGCTGCCGCGGTCGGCCAGATCGCGCTGGCGCGGATCTGGTCGGAGGTGCTGGGAGCACACGGCATCGACTCCGGCCAGATCCTGGTGACGCTGCAGGACACCGAGGAGCGCCGCCGCTATCTCAATGCCCGCTCCACCATCGGCAAGCTTTTGGAGTGGCGCGCGATCCCTGTGATCAACGAGAACGACACGGTCGCCACCACCGAGATCCGCTACGGCGACAATGACCGCCTCGCCGCGCGCGTCGCCACCATGGCGAGCGCCGATTTGCTCGTGCTGCTGTCCGACATCGACGGGCTCTACGACGCCCCGCCGAAGAACAACCCGAACGCAAAGCTCATTCCCGTCGTCGACAGCATCTCCTCGGAGATCGAGGCGGTGGCAGGCGATGCCGAGTCCGAGCTGTCGCGCGGCGGCATGCGCACCAAAGTCGAGGCCGCCAAGATCGCGACCACCGGCGGCACCCACATGCTGATCGCCTCCGGCAAGATCGAGCATCCCCTGCAGGCGATCGCCGATGGCGGCCGCTGCACCTGGTTCCTGACGCCCGCCAATCCCATCACCTCGCGAAAGCGCTGGATCGCGGGCACGCTGGAGCCGAAAGGCACGCTGACGATCGATGCCGGCGCGGTGACCGCGCTGCGTGCCGGCGCCAGCCTGCTGCCGGCCGGCGTGATCAAGGTCGAGGGCCAGTTCGCCCGCGGCGATGCCGTGATCGTGCGCGGCCCTGACATGAGCGAGATCGGCCGCGGCCTGATCGCCTACGACGCCGACGATGCCGAGCGCATCAAGGGCCGCTCCTCCCCGGACGTGATGGCCATTCTCGGCATCAGCGGCCGCGCCGAGATGATCCACCGCGACGATCTGGTGGTGGGCGGGTAAGGACTGAACGAGCGCCGGCTACTGCATGTCTTCGGCGCTGATATCCTGCCGGCCGTGCATGACTCGGACAATCTCGACGCCGTCCGGTAACGGAACATAGAAGATCACGTAGTTGCCGGCCGGGAAGCTGCGCAGGCCGGCCCTCAGCTCCCGGCGTTCGCGCCCCGCGAGCGGATTCTCCAAGAGCATTTCGAATATCTCGCCGATGCGCGCGATCTGCTTGTCGGCGGCCCGGACACTGTTTGAAGCAATGAAGTCCCAGATCGAATCGAGATCGAGGTCTGCTTGCGGGGCTTTGCGAAATCTATTTGCCACGTTTGCGCGCGGCCAAACGTTGCCGTCCCCGCGCCTTGATGTCGTTCATCCATTCCTGGACATCGACCTCCTCCATCGGCCCGCTGTCAAAACCCTTCTGGATCTCCTCCCGCAGCGCCTCCAGCTTGAGCTTGCGCCGCTCCTCGCGCTCCTCGACGAGGCGCAGGCCTTCGCGCATGACCTCGCTCGCGCTGGCATAGCGGCCGCTCTCGACCAGAGTGTCGATCAGATCCTCGAAATGCTTGCCGATGCTGTAGCTGCTCGCCATGGGACGGCTCCGTTATCAAAATATGATACTTATTGATATTTGGGTACCCCGCAAGGATGCCCCATGCCTCCAGCGCGACCGGGCCATTGGCCGACCCGGCGGCGCGAACCGGGCCCCTGCCATACCCGCCCCGCCCTTCGCAAAAGCGGGATTTCCGTGCTAGGACACCGCCTTAGCAGAAGGTTGAACCCCCATGGCCGCCCCCCTCAAAGCCGTTGACGGCAATGCCGATCTTCAGGCGCTGATGTCCGATCTCGCCACCCGTGCCCGCGCTGCCGCGCGTGTGCTGGCGCTGGCGCCGCCGGAGCAGAAGAACCGGGCGCTGGAAGCCATGGAGCGGGCGATCCGCGCCAACGCGGCCGCGATCCTTGCCGCCAATGCCGAGGACGTCGCCGAGGCCCGCGCCTCCGGCAACATGACCTCCTCCTTCATCGACCGCCTGACGCTGACGCCGGCGCGGGTCGAAGCGATGGCCGAAGGCATC
The DNA here is from genome assembly GCF_028128625.1 of Bradyrhizobium sp. CCBAU 45389. Taxonomy (NCBI): domain Bacteria; kingdom Pseudomonadati; phylum Pseudomonadota; class Alphaproteobacteria; order Hyphomicrobiales; family Nitrobacteraceae; genus Bradyrhizobium; species Bradyrhizobium sp. CCBAU 45389. Next base: position 32,702 of record NZ_LBIY01000081.1, read on the forward strand.
GGCATCGTACGCGGCATCGCCGATCCCATCGGCATCGTCACCGAGAGCTGGCAGCGGCCGAACGGCATGACCATCGAGCGCGTGCGCGTGCCGCTCGGCGTCGTCGGCGTGATCTTCGAGAGCCGCCCGAACGTCGCGGCGGATGCCGGCGTGCTGTGCCTGAAGTCGGGCAATGCCGTGATCCTGCGCGGCGGCTCGGACAGTTTTCGCTCGTGCCGTGCGATCCATGAATGCCTGGTGCAGGGCCTGCGCGAAGCCGGCCTCCCCGAAGCCGCGATCACGCTGGTGCCGACGCGCGACCGTGCGGCGGTCGGCATGATGCTGTCAGGATTGAACGGCGCCGTCGACGTGATCGTGCCGCGCGGAGGCAAGAGCCTCGTCGCGCGCGTCGAGCAGGAGGCCCGCGTGCCTGTCTTCGCCCATCTCGAAGGCGTCAACCACGTCTATGTCGATGCCAGCGCCGATCTCGCCATGGCGAAGTCGATCGTGCTCAACGCCAAGATGCGCCGCACCGGCGTCTGCGGCGCGGCCGAGACTCTGCTGGTCGATCGCGCGGCTGTTGCATCGAGCCTGAAGCCGCTGGTCGAGATGCTGATCGAGGCCGGCTGCGAAGTGCGCGGCGACGACGCCGTGCAGAAGGCCGATGCACGCGTCAAGCCCGCAAGCGACGAGGATTGGGACACCGAATATCTCGACGCGATCATCGCGGCGAAGGTGGTGGACGGCGTCGACGGCGCGATCGCGCATATCCAGAACCACGGCTCGCATCACACCGATGCCATCGTGAGCGCCGACGAGCGTGCGGCGAAGAAATTCCTGAGCGAGGTCGATTCCGCGATCGTGCTGCACAACGCCTCGACGCAGTTCGCCGATGGCGGCGAGTTCGGTTTCGGTGCCGAGATCGGCATCGCCACCGGTCGCTTCCACGCCCGCGGCCCGGTCGGCGCCGAGCAACTCACGAGCTTCAAGTATCGCGTTCACGGCACCGGGCAGACGCGGCCGTAAGCAACGTTGCAAGGCGCGGGGCATTGAGCAACACATTCGTCGTGCCGCGTTTTGTGGCGCAAGCGGTCCCGCCCCACACGGAGGGCATGCGCATCGGCCTGCTCGGCGGCTCGTTCAACCCGCCGCATCAGGCGCATCGCGCCATCAGCCAGTTCGCGCTCAAGCGATTGCAGCTCGATCGAGTCTGGTGGCTGGTGACTCCAGGAAATCCGCTCAAGGAGAACGGCAATCTGCGCGAGCTCAGCGAGCGCATGCAGACCGCGCGCGACGTTGCCGACGATCCGCGCATCGAGGTGAGCTGTCTCGAATCCGTCATTCGCACCCGCTATACTATCGACACGATCAACACCTTGCGCCGCCGCTTCTCCGGCCTGCGCTTTGTCTGGATCATGGGCGCCGACAACCTCGCTCAATTCCACCGTTGGCAGGACTGGCGGCGCATCGCCGGCCAGGTGCCGATGGCGGTCATCGATCGCCCGCCGCAGAGTTTTCGCGCCCTCGCCTCGCCCGCCGCGCAGGCGCTATCTCGTTACCGTCTGCCGGAGAACAAGGCGGCGCTGCTCGCGGACCAGTCGGCGCCGGCCTGGGTGTTCCTGACCGGATTGAAGCTGAATCTGTCCTCGACCCGCCTGCGGAACCCGGACGGGAGCTGGAAAGGTACGAAGTGAGACGGAGTGTGCCGGCTTCGTGGGGATGTTGGCCTCTCTGGCATATTGAAACCCTTAACCCCACATGATGTAGTGTCACCCGTGAGTGCCGGATTCGGCCCTCGCGATACAGTGAAAGGAATGGTCCCTGGCCACATCTGTATTGTCCAAGTCTGTTTTACCCAAGGTTGCTAAGCCTACGCGTAAAACATCGACCAAAGCTGCGGCCTTGAAGGCGCAACCCGACGCCGACAAGACGCTGAGCCTGATCCTCTCCCGCCTCGAGGATATGAAGGCGGAAGAGACGGTCACCATCGACCTTCGCGGCAAATCGGCATACTCCGACTACATGATCGTCACCACCGGCCGGGTGAACCGGCACGTCGGTGCGATCGCGGAGAACGTGACGAAGGGCCTCAAGGAAACCGGCATCAAGAACATCCATGTCGAGGGCTTGCCCAATTGCGACTGGGTGCTGATCGATTCCGGCGATGTGATCGTGCACGTGTTCAGACCCGAGGTCCGCGAGTTCTACAACCTTGAGCGGTTGTACACGCAGGGCCCAGGGGCGGCGAAGGCGATCTAGAGGCTGACGAAGCCGATTTCGAATCGGCTGACGCGCATGTTAGCGTCGTGCGCGCGCACGATGCGCGCGACCTCGAAAACACGACGCTGAAACCATCATGCGTGTTGCTGTCATTGCGGTGGGCCGGCTGAAGCAGGGCCCCGAACGGGAGCTTGCCGACCGCTATTTCGAGCGGTTCGACGAGGTCGGCCGCAAGCTTGGATTCCGCGAGCTCAGCATCCACGAAATTCCCGAAAGCCGCGCGCGCGACACCGCGACTCGGATGACTGAAGAGGCCGCGGCGATCTCGGCGCATATTCCGGAAAAATCCATCCTGGTGGCACTGGACGAGCGTGGCCAGAATCTCGACTCCACCGTATTCGCACGGCATCTCGGGCGCTGGCGAGACGAGGGTGCAGGACATACTATCTTCATGATAGGAGGGGCGGACGGACTTTCGCCCGAATTGCGCCGTAAGGCCAAGCTCGCGATCGCGTTCGGCTCTGCGACCTGGCCGCACCAAATGGTCCGCGTCATGCTTCTGGAACAGCTATATCGGGCCGCCACCATCCTGGCCGGCCACCCCTATCACCGCGCGTGATCCGCGCCACAACGAGCACCTTTGCCTAAAGCGATGCGAGCGCCCGTCCTCAACCTGCTGATTGCAAGCCTCGCAGGCGCAAACCTCGCAGGCACAAGCCTCGCGCAAGCTCAGACCGCAGCGCCGGCGCCCCAGACCGCGGCCGTCTCGCCCGACGCCATCAAGCAGCGCGAGCAGGAGCTCGAAGCTGCGCGCGCGAGGCAGAAGAGCGCGGAGGAAGCGCAAGCCAAGCTCAAGGCCGAGATCACCGCGCTCGGCCAGGACCGCACCCAGCTCAATCAGCAGCTGATCGACACAGCCGCCAATGTGCGCAGCGTCGAGACCAAGATCGACGAAGCCGAAACGCGGCTGAAGACGCTGAACGGCCGAGAGCAGCAGATGCGGTCCTCGCTCGATTCGCGCCGCGCCGACATCGTCGAGGTGCTGGCGGCGTTGCAGCGCGCCGGCCGGCGCACGCCGCCGGCGCTGCTGGTGCGCCCCGAGGATGCGCTGCAATCCTTACGCACCGCGATGCTGCTCGGTGCCGTCGTGCCGGAATTGCGCGGCCGCGCGGAGAAGATCGCAGGCGAGCTCGGCGAGCTCGTGGCCCTGCGCAAGAACATCGCGAGCGAACGCGACCAGCTCGCCGCCGACCGTGACAAGGTCCGGAGCGACCAGACCCGCCTCACCGCGCTGATCGACGAGCGGCAGCGCCAGCAGGCGGCGCGCGAAAAGGACCTCGACGCCGAAAGCTCGCGCGCGATCGCGCTTTCAAGGCAGGTCGGCGATCTCCAGGGGCTCATCACCAAGATGGAGCAGGACCTGCAGAGCGCCGCCAAGGCGGCTGAGAAGGCCGCCGAGGCGGCAAGGCAGGCCGAGGCCAAGGCGGCGGCAAACGCGGCCGCCAGCGCCAAATCCGGCCCCGCCGCTTTCAAGGACCGGTCCCGGACCACCCCCGCGATCGCCTTCGCCTCGGCCAAGGGCCTCCTGCCGCTTCCGGTTAACGGTAACAAGATCAGGGACTTTGGCGGTTCCGACGGGGTCGGCGGTGTCCAGAAGGGCATTTCGCTGGCGACAAAGCCCGGCTCCCAGGTCACGACGCCGTGCGATGGCTGGGTTGTCTATGCCGGGCCGTTCCGCAGCTATGGACAACTCTTGATCCTCAACGCCGGGGGCGGGTATCATGTCCTGATCGCCGGGATGGAGCGCATTTCGGTCAACATCGGACAGTTTGTGCTCACGGGGGAGCCTGTCGCGACCATGGGATCGACCTCTCAAGTCGCCTCCATTCTCGCCACGAACGCGAGTCAACCTGTGCTGTATGTCGAGTTCCGTAAAGACGGCACTCCAATCGATCCAGGCCCATGGTGGGCCGCAAATGAAGGCGAGAAGGTTCGCGGATGATGCGCAAGACTTCAGTAATCCTCCTCAGCGCGGCCACCGGTGCGGCGCTGACGCTGTTCGTGACCCAGCCGCGCGCGGTGTTCATGGGCTCCAGCGCGCGAGCCGCCACCGCGGACACCTATCGCCAGCTCAATCTGTTCGGCGACGTGTTCGAGCGCGTGCGCTCCGATTATGTCGAGAAGCCCGACGACACCAAGCTGATCGAATCCGCCATCAGCGGCATGCTCACCGGCCTCGATCCGCATTCGAGCTACATGGACGCCAAGAGCTTCCGCGACATGCAGGTGCAGACCCGCGGTGAGTTCGGCGGCCTCGGCATCGAGGTCACCATGGAAGACGGCCTGATCAAGGTGGTCTCGCCGATCGACGACACGCCGGCCTCGCGCGCCGGCATCATGGCCAACGACATCATCACCAATCTCGACGACGAGGCGGTGCAGGGCCTGACCCTGAACCAGGCGGTCGAGAAGATGCGCGGTCCGGTCAACACCAAGATCAAGCTCAAGATCATCCGCAAGGGCCAGGACAATCCGCTCGACGTGACGCTGGTGCGCGACAACATCCGCGTCCGCTCGGTGCGCGCGCGGGTCGAGGCCGACGACATCGCTTACATCCGCATCACCACCTTCAACGAGCAGACCACCGAAGGCCTGAAGCGCGAGGTCGCCAACCTCTCGAATCAGATCGGCGACAAGCTGAAGGGCTACATCATCGATCTCCGCAACAATCCGGGCGGCCTGCTCGAGGAAGCGGTGACCGTGTCCGACTCGTTCCTGGAGAAGGGCGAGATCGTGTCGACCCGGGGCCGCAATGCCGAGGAGACCCAGCGCCGCACCGCGCATGCCGGCGACCTCACCAAGGGCAAGCCGGTCATCGTGCTCGTCAATGGCGGCTCGGCCTCGGCGTCGGAAATCGTCGCCGGCGCGCTGCAGGACCACAAGCGCGCGACCATCGTCGGCACGCGCTCGTTCGGCAAGGGCTCGGTGCAGACCATCATCCCGCTCGGCTCGGGCAACGGCGCGCTGCGCCTGACCACGGCGCGCTACTACACGCCGTCGGGCAAGTCGATCCAGGCCAAGGGCATCGTGCCCGACATCGAAGTGCTGCAGGACGTGCCGGATGAGCTGAAGTCGCGCACCGACACCAAGGGCGAGGCTTCGCTGCGCGGCCATCTCAAGAACGACGGCGACGAGAAGACCGGCTCGCAGTCCTACGTGCCGCCGGACGCCAAGGACGACAAGGCGCTCAAGCTCGCCGACGACCTGCTCCACGGCATCAAGAACAGCGCCTCCGCCGCGCCAACCCCGGGTGCCGACAAGGCCGCGACCGACAAGCCCAAGGCGGCGAACTAAGTGGCTGCGAACTAAGTGGCGGCGAACTAAGTCGGCGTATCAAGCAATCTTCCGAAAAGGGCGGCTCCTCGAGCCGCCCTTTTTGCTTGGAACTCCTGTCGTCCCCGGCCTATCCCGGCCTGCCGCCGCTTGACCGCGCCGTGGTATCGTCGGGATCAGTGATTCGGGATCGGGCATGACTGAAACGGCCGATGATCTGAGCGCCCCGCTCGGACAGGACAAGCCGCGCCGCAAGCGCCGGCTGCGGCTGCCGTTCACCGCCATGCAGCTGCTGGCCGTGCTGCTCGGGCTGTTCCTGGTTACCTTTGCCGGCTTCGCCATCTTCAACAAGGACCCGCTCGGCGGCGAGCCGATGACGCGGATCGCGATCCGCGAGCCCAAAGTCACGGACGAGAAGCCGGCAGCCTCCGGCCAAGGCTCGGAGAGCAAGCCAGAGGGCAAGCACGAGACGGCGCCGAAGCAGGCCGCCCCCGGTGAGCAGAAGACCGTCACCATGATCGACGGCTCGACCGGTGCGCGGCGCGACGTGGTGATCGGCGCCGGCGATGCCGCCGACAAGGGCGAGGCGGCGTCCGCCTCGCCGCCGGTGATGGCCGGGATCGATCCAAAGCTGCTGGAGAAGTCGCGCTACGGCATGATCCCCGTGGTCGCCGGCGACCTGAAGCCGTTTAACGTCTATGCGGCGGATGCCGACCGCGCCAAGGCCGCCAAGATGCCGGTGGTCGCCATCGTGATCGGCGGCCTCGGCGTCGGCGCCGCCAAGACCACCGACGCGATCATGAAGCTGCCGCCGGCGGTGACGCTGGCCTTCACGCCCTATGGCGCCGATCCCGGCAAGCTCGCCGAGCGGGCGCGGGCCCAGCGCCACGAGATCTTCCTGCAGATCCCGATGGAGCCCTACGATTTCCCGGACAACGATCCGGGGCCGCAGACACTGCTGACCTCGCTCAGCCCCGACCAGAACATGGATCGCCTGTACTGGCACCTGAGCCGGATGCAGGGCTATGCCGGCCTCGCCAATTTCATGGGCGCCCGCTTCATCGCGACCGAGCCGGCGATGCAGCCGATCATCCGCGAGGCGGCCAAGCGCGGCCTCGGCTTCTTCGACGACGGCTCCTCACCCCGCAGCATCGCGCCGCAGGCCGCGGCGAGCGCGTCGATGCCGTTCGGCAAGGGCGACATCGCGATCGACGTGGTGCCGACCCCGACCGAGATCGACCGCGCCCTGAGCAAGCTCGAATCGACGGCCCGCGAGCGCGGCGTCGCCGTCGGGACCGCCTCGGCCCTGCCGGTCTCCATCGAGCGCGTCAGTGCCTGGACCAGGACATTGGGCGACCGAGGTATCCTTTTGGTGCCATTGACAACCGCGATGCTGAAATCAAAATCCAGCTAAATCAACGGATTGGTACGGCACGGGTCGCGCGGGACCGGCATGCCCACCAAGTGCAGGCAAGAGGTCTGGCGGAATGGCGCGTTACGAGGATCTGCCCTACCGGACCTGCGTCGGTGTGATGCTGATCAATGCGAAGGGATTGGTGTTCATCGGCCGCCGCGCCGGTGGCATCGAGCATGTCGACGACGCCCATGTCTGGCAGATGCCGCAGGGCGGCGTCGATCCCGGCGAGGACACCTGGGACGCCGCCAAGCGCGAGCTCTATGAGGAGACCAGCGTGCGCTCGGTCGAGCGGCTCGGCGAGGTCCCGGACTGGCTGATCTACGACATCCCGCGCACGGTCGCAGGCCGCGCCTGGAAGGGCCGCTATCGCGGCCAGCGCCAGAAATGGTTCGCGGTGCGCTTCACCGGCAAGGACAGCGAGATCAACGTCGAGAAGCCCGGCGGCGGCGGCCACAAGGCCGAATTCGTGAGCTGGCGCTGGGAGCCGATGAAGAATCTTCCCCAGCTGATCATTCCCTTCAAGCGCCCGGTCTATGAGCGCGTGGTGAAGGAATTTTCCGCGCTGGCGGACGAATAAATGGTTTGCCGTCGTTCCGGGGCGATGCGAACAGCATCGAACCCGGAACCTCGAGATTCCGGGTTCGCGCTTCGCGCGCCCCGGAATGACGACGAGAGATATTTGCAAGTGACCAACGATAAACCCTACCGCCCCAACGTCGGCATCGCCCTGTTCAACGCCGACGGCCGCGTGCTGATCGGCCACCGCTTCAAGGGCGACGGGCCCGAGATCATCCTGCCGGGGCTCGACTGGCAGATGCCGCAAGGCGGCGTCGACGAGGGCGAGAATCTGCGCGATGCGGCGATGCGCGAGCTGTGGGAGGAGACCAGCGTCGTCAGCGCCGAATTCCTCGGCGAGACCGACTGGTTCACCTACGAGTTTCCGCCTTACGACGGACCGCAGACGCATCGCCTCGCAAAGTTTCGCGGCCAGCGCCAGAAATGGTTCGCCCTGCGCTTCACCGGCAAGGATGACGAGATCGATCCGCTGACGCCGCGCAACGGCCAGCCCGCCGAGTTCGACGCTTGGCGCTGGGAGCGCCTCGACCGCGTCGCCGATCTCGTGGTGCCCTTCCGCCGCGAGGTTTATCAGGCTGTGGCAAAGCAGTTCGCGACGTTCGGAAACTAAAACTGCGAAAACAACCCCATGCACAGTAGAACGGGGTTGAAATCACGAGCGAATTTTCGCGCGAAGTTTCCGAGTGAGGGAGGCAAGACGCCACCACTCGCTCCGCTGCGCTCCCTCCCCCCTTGCGGGGGAGGGTAGGGGAGAGGGGTGGCTCCGGGCGAGATCTGAGTTCGTGGCTACCCCTCTCCCTAGCCCTCCCCCGCAAGGGGGGAGGGAACGCACCTATGTCGGAGCGCTAGTGGGGCACAATCAGAGCCAGACTAATTGATCGGTCCCACCGTGAACGGGCCGATCGCGATGACGTGGCAATCGCGGTCGCGTTTGGCGCAGTCGGCGAGCGCGGTGTTGACGGCGGTCTGCTCGTCGGCGGCCTTGAGGCCGAGGCCGGGGCGGCCCGAGGTGCCGACGGCGACGGCGTTCCAGCCCATGGCATCACCGAGCTTGCGCACGACCTCGTCGCGGGCATCGGCCACGATCGAGGGATTGCTCGCGGCGTGGAAGAAGCCGGTGATTCTCAGCAGCGTCGGAATCGGCACGACGAAGTTGTCGTCGATCGCGACGATCATGCAGGCAACGCCGGCGATCGCACCGCACGATTCCAGCGAGCGCCGCGCCGCGTCCTCGGCGGATGATGCGCCCAGCACCATGAAATATTGTCCGCCCGGTCCGAGCGCGACCGAGCGGGATTTCGCCGCCGGCACGAACATGTTCTCGAGCCGGACTTTTTGCGGATCGCGCACGATCGGAAAGTCCTTCGAGGCGAACGCCCGCTCGGTCATGGCGTCATGCCGGAAGTAAGGCGCCGGCGGCATCGGCGGCTTGCCGTGCGCGTAGACGACATTGTTGCCGACCGCATAGAGCTCGCAGCGCCGCGGCGATTGCGCGGCATCGGCGCGCTTCTGGCACTGCTCAAGCGCGCCGTTGCGGGCGGCTTCCTCGCTCGGCTGGTTCAACACCGAGCCGGTGAAGCCGCCGACATTGAGCGCGAAGGCCTTGTAGTCACCGGAAGCGGCATAGTCGCCGGCCAGATAGTTGCGGACGCGCTCGTTGATGAAGGGCACGCCGTCGGCCGCGAGCTTGCCTGTCATCGGCGCGGCGGAGGGTGACGGCGAAGGCATCGGCGCCATCGCAGCGCCGGCATTGGACGGAGGCATCGGAGCCATCGGCGCCTTTGCCATTTGGGTCGGCATCGGAGTCGGCGACGCAGCCATCGCAGTCGGGGTTGCGCTCGGCACGGCAACCGGTGCCGCGGCCGGCTGGGCTGCGACGCTCGCAGTCTGCTTGAGCTTGGTGTTGTAGAGGAAGCCGGTGACGACGATGCCGACGATCGAGACGACGGCAACGACCAGCGGCCACATCCACACCGGTGCGGCGGCCACCTTCGAAGCCGCCTTCTTCACCTGCGGCTTGGAATAGCTGCCGTCCTCGCGCCGCATCGCCACCATGTAGGCATGGACCGGCGTCGGGATGTTCTTGACCTCCTGCGCGCCGATATCGGCGAACTGAACCGACAGCTTGTTGGCGACCTGTTCGTGCACGGCGCGGGAGACGCAGATGCCGCCGACCTCGGCGAGGCCTTCAAGCCGCGCCGCGATGTTGACGCCGTCCCCCAGCAGATCGCCGTTGCGCTCGACCACGTCGCCGATGGTGATGCCGATGCGGAACGACATCTGCCGGCTCGGCGGGTACGCCATGTTGCGGGTCCGCAGGGATTCCTGGATGTCGATCGCACAGCGCACCGCATCGACCGCGCTCGGGAATTCCGCGAGCACGGCATCGCCCGCCGTGTTGAAGATTCGGCCGTTCGCCTTTGCGATGAAATCGTCGATGACTTCGCGGTAAGAGGCCAGGCGCCGCAGCGTCTCCTCTTCGTCTTCCGCGACCAGCCTCGAATACCCGGCAATATCGGCTGCGAAAATCGCCGCGATCTTGCGTTTCATCTGTGACCCGCCCCGGAACAAATTCGCGGGCGCAGAATGCCGCTATCTCTGGCGCGGTGCAACAAAGTTTCAGCGCCCGCCACGGTCGTGACGAGCGCTGAACTTATTCAGGAATTTTGAGCCTGAGCCCCGGAGCGGCTGCGCCGGGGCTTAGTGCATAGCCGTCGTGTTGAGCTCGTGCTGGATGCTCTTGTAATGATCGAGCCGCGCGATCGCGAGATCGAGCTCGCCGCCTTCCTTCTCGGAAAGCTTTTCCTGCATTTCCGCGATCTGGTCGGCGAACTGCGCCCGATCAAGCTCTTCGATCGACGTGGCGACGTCGGCCAGCACGGTCAGGCGATCGTCGGACACTTCCGCGAGCCCACCGAGCACGATGACCTTCTGCTTCTGGCCGCCGGCGATGATCGTCAGGATACCCGGCCGCACCGCAGCCACGAGGGGAGCATGTCCGGCGAGCACGCCGAAGTCGCCCTCCCAACCGGGGACGTCGACCTGGTCGACCTCGCCCGAGAAGGCGAGCTTTTCCGGAGAGACGAGATCGAAGTGGAAGGTGGCCATAAGAAACCTGCGAATGGTGAGTGGCGAATGGCGAGTGGTTGAAACAGGGAACAGCTATTCGCCACTCCCTATTCGCTATTCGCCAGCTTAGGCGGCTTCCGCCGCCAGCTTCTTGCCCTTCTCGACGGCTTCTTCGATGGTGCCGACCATGTAGAAGGCGGCTTCCGGCAGGTGGTCGTACTTGCCTTCCACCAGGCCCTTGAAGCCCTTGATGGTGTCGGCGAGGTCGACGAACTTGCCGGGCGAGCCCGTGAAGATTTCGGCGACGTGGAACGGCTGCGACATGAAGCGCTCGACCTTGCGGGCGCGGGCCACGGTCAGCTTGTCCTCTTCCGAAAGCTCGTCCATGCCGAGAATGGCGATGATGTCCTGGAGCGCCTTGTAGCGCTGCAGCACCTGCTGGACCTGACGGGCGACCGCGTAGTGCTCCTCGCCGACGACCAGCGGGGAGAGCATGCGCGAGGTCGAGTCGAGCGGGTCCACCGCCGGGTAGATGCCCTTTTCAGCGATCGAGCGCGACAGCGTGGTGGTCGCGTCAAGATGCGCGAACGAGGTCGCGGGCGCCGGGTCGGTCAAGTCGTCGGCCGGAACGTAGATGGCCTGCACCGAGGTGATCGAACCCTTCTGCGTGGTGGTGATGCGCTCCTGCAGCGCGCCCATGTCGGTGGCGAGCGTCGGCTGATAACCCACCGCCGAAGGAATACGGCCGAGCAGAGCCGACACTTCCGAGCCGGCCTGGGTGAAGCGGAAGATGTTGTCGACGAAGAACAGCACGTCCTGGCCCTTGTCGCGGAAGTCTTCCGCGATGGTCAGGCCGGTGAGCGCGACGCGGGCGCGGGCGCCGGGCGGCTCGTTCATCTGGCCGAACACCAGCGCGCACTTCGACTTCACGCTCGGATCCGGATTGTGCGGATCGGCGTTGACCTTGGACTCGATGAACTCGTGATAGAGGTCGTTGCCCTCGCGGGTACGCTCGCCGACGCCGGCGAACACGGAGTAACCGCCGTGCGCCTTCGCGACGTTGTTGATCAGCTCCTGGATCAGCACGGTCTTGCCGACGCCGGCGCCGCCGAACAGGCCGATCTTGCCGCCCTTCGCGTAGGGAGCAAGGAGGTCGACGACCTTGATGCCGGTGACGAGAATTTCAGCTTCCGTGGACTGGTCGGTGTAGGTCGGCGCTTCCTGGTGGATGGCGCGCAGGCCTTCCGACTTGACGGGACCGGCTTCGTCGATCGGCTCGCCGATGACGTTGATGATGCGGCCGAGCGTGCCCTCGCCGACGGGAACGCGGATCGGCGAACCGGTGTCGGTCACTTCCTGGCCGCGGACCAGACCCTCGGTGGTGTCCATCGCGATCGTGCGCACGGTGGATTCGCCGAGATGCTGGGCGACCTCGAGCACCAGGCGGTTGCCGCCGTTCTTGGTCTCGAGCGAGTTGAGAATGGCCGGGAGGTGGCCTTCGAACTGCACGTCGACGACGGCGCCGATGACCTGGGTGACGCGACCGACCTGGGCTGCCATTGAATGTCTCCTTCGATCCGAACTTCTAGACCACAGTCAATTTGACCGGGATGTTGCGTGTGATGAGTGCCAATCCGTCTTGGTCAGACGGCCTCGGCACCCGAGATGATTTCGATCAGTTCCTTGGTGATCTGCGCCTGACGCGTGCGGTTGTAGACCAGCGTCTGCTTGCGGATCATCTCACCGGCGTTGCGCGTCGCGTTGTCCATCGCGCTCATCTGCGCGCCGTAGAACGAGGCGTTGTTCTCGAGCAGCGCGCGGAAGATCTGGACCGCGAGGTTACGCGGCAACAGGCGGGTGAGGATCTCGTCCTCTTCCGGCTCGTATTCGTAAGAGGTCGTGCTGGCGGCAGCGCCCTCCTCGACGACCAGCGGAATAATCTGCTGGGCGGTCGGGATCTGCGCGATCACCGAGCGGAAGCGCGAATAGAACAGCGTGCAGACGTCGAACTCGCTGGCCTCGAAACGCGCCAGAACCTTCTTGGCGATGTCCTCGGCGTTGACGAAGCCGAGCTGGCGGACGCTGCGCAGGTCGAGATGCTCGACGATCTGCTTGTCGAACTGGCGGCGGAGCTGCTCGTAGCCCTTGCGGCCGACGCAGAAAAATTTCACTTCCTTGCCCTGGTTCATCAGGGCGAGCGCGCGCTCGCGGGCAAGACGCACGATCGAGGAGTTGAAGGCGCCGGACAGGCCGCGCTCGCCGGTGCAGACCAGCAGCAGGTGAACCTGATCGCGGCCGGTGCCGGCCAGCAGCGCCGGCGCACCGGGCGAGCCCGCCGCGGCGCCGGCGATGTTGGAGATCACCGCGCTCATCTTGTCGGCATAGGGACGCGCAGCTTCCGCCGCGGTCTGCGCGCGGCGCAGCTTCGAGGCCGCGACCATCTGCATGGCCTTGGTGATCTTTTGCGTCGCCTTGGTGGAGGCGATGCGGACGCGCATGTCTTTAAGTGACGCCATTCTTCGTTCACCCCGGCGGTTCGACTGAAGCGTCGGACCGCTAGCCTGTCCCTACTGCAATGCCCGGCCGGGCGCCGGGCATGCGTCTTATTGGTTTGCCTCTCGCGAAGCGGTCATGGCCGGACAGATCCGGCCATGCCTGAATTACGCGAAGCTCTTCGCAAAGCCTTCGACCACCGACTTCAGCTTGCCAGCGGTGTCGTCGGCGAGGTCGCGGCTGTCGCGGATCGTATTGAGGATGTCGACGTGCTTGCCGCGCAGCAGCGAGAGCAGGCCGTCCTCGAACGCGCGCACCTTGTTGACCGGAAGCGGGTCGAGATAGCCGTTGGTGCCGGCCCAGATCACGCAGACCTGCTCTTCCATCTTCAGCGGCGAGAATTGCGGCTGCTTCAGGAGCTCGGTGAGGCGCGAGCCGCGGTTGAGCAGGCGCTGGGTCGAGGCGTCGAGGTCGGAGCCGAACTGCGCGAACGCCGCCATTTCGCGGTACTGCGCGAGCTCGCCCTTGATCTTGCCGGCGACCTTCTTGGTGGCCTTGGTCTGCGCCGAGGAGCCGACGCGCGACACCGACAGACCGACGTTCACCGCGGGACGGATGCCCTGGAAGAACAGGTCGGTTTCCAGGAAGATCTGGCCGTCGGTGATCGAGATGACGTTGGTCGGAATGTAGGCCGAGACGTCGTTGGCCTGGGTTTCGATGACCGGCAGCGCGGTCAGCGAGCCCGAGCCATGGTCCTTGCTGAGCTTCGCCGCGCGCTCGAGCAGGCGGGAGTGCAGATAGAACACGTCGCCCGGATAGGCTTCGCGGCCCGGCGGACGGCGCAACAGCAGCGACATCTGGCGGTAGGCGACGGCCTGCTTGGACAGATCGTCATAGATGATGACGGCGTGCATGCCGTTATCGCGGAAGAATTCGCCCATGGTGCAGGCAGTAAAGGGGGCGATGTACTGCATCGGCGCCGGATCGGAGGCGGTGGCGGCGACGACGATCGAATATTCGAGCGCGCCCTGCTCTTCCAGAACCTTCACGAACTGCGCGACGGTCGAACGCTTCTGGCCGACCGCGACGTAGACGCAGTACAGCTTGATGTTCTCGTCGGGCTGCGCGTTGAGCGGCTTCTGGTTCAGGATGGTGTCGAGCGCGATCGCGGTCTTGCCGGTCTGACGGTCGCCGATGATCAGCTCGCGCTGGCCGCGGCCGATCGGGATCAGGGCGTCGATCGCCTTGAGGCCGGTCGCCATCGGCTCGCTCACCGACTTGCGCGGAATGATGCCGGGCGCCTTGACGTCGACGCGCATGCGCTTGTCGGCCTGGATCGGGCCCTTGCCGTCGATGGGATTGCCGAGCGCGTCGACGACGCGGCCGAGCAGACCCTTGCCGACCGGCGCGTCCACGATGGCGCGGGTGCGCTTGACGGTCTGGCCTTCCTTGATCTCACGGTCGGCACCGAAAATAACGACACCGACGTTGTCGGTTTCGAGGTTCAGCGCCATGCCGCGGGTGCCGTTCTCGAACTCGACCATTTCACCGGCCTGGACGTTGTCCAGACCGTAGACGCGGGCGATACCGTCGCCGACGGACAGCACCTGTCCGACTTCGGAGACTTCAGCTTCCTGGCCGAAATTCTTGATCTGGTCCTTGAGGATCGCGGAAATTTCCGCGGCGCGGATGTCCATCAGCCTGCCTCTTTCATCGCGTGCTTGATCGAATTGAGTTTGGTGCGAAGCGAACCATCCACCATGCGGCTGCCCAGCTTGACGACGAGGCCACCGATGATCGAGGGATCGACTTTCACGTTCAGCGCGACGTCCTTGCCGGTCACCGACTTCAGGGCAACCTTGAGGGCGTCGAGATTCTTGTCAGAGAGCGCTTCCGCCACGGTCACGTCGGCCGTCGTCTCGCCCTTGAACTTGGCGACGAGGACGCGATAGGCGCGGATGACGTCGGCCACCGCGAACAGGCGGCGGTTGGCGGTCAGCACTTTGAGGAAATTGGCGGAGATCCCGGCAATGCCGGCCTTGTCCAGCACGGCCGAGAGGGCCTTGGACTGGGCATCGGCCGCGAACACCGGGCTGCGGACGAGGCGCTTGAGATCGGCGCTCTCGGTCAGCAAGGCCTCGAATTTGTCGAGATCGGCTTTGACCTCGTCGACCAATTTCTGGTCGCGGGCCAGTTCAAACAAGGCCGTTGCATAACGGCCGGACACACCTGAAACGGACGTATCTTCTGCAGCCACAGACGCGCTCTTTTTGCTGTCAAACTCGCAAGGGAAAAACCGTCGCCGCGAAGCAGCGCCTAGCGATCCAAGCCCTTGGAATTCAAGCGGGACTTTGATTTCCGGCCGACACGGGAAGTGCCGGGTCCGTTAAAATCGCGGCTTTGCTAACATAGCAGGCGCGCACGTGCAACATGACGCCAAATTAAAGGCACGGGGTTCTGTCGCCAGTTCGTCGCACTCCACGAGAACTCGCGATGCGAGAGGCGACGGCCTGCCACGCCACGGAATTGCCCTGAGCCTGACGGCGGCAATCCGCGCTTTGGTTCCTGCCGCCAGCGCATACCCGCCATGAACACGGATCGCTGAGGCGTGATTCCCGCCTCCTCCGTTCCACTCGCCGAATACTTACCCAATTCTAAATGCCGGGGGCGATGACTTCGCTTTACAGTATTCGCAAGTAATACTGAGCTTAATAAATCGTTAAAGCCGAAGACTACGAAACATCGGTCGAATATCGTGCGGCGGTAACAAGATATTTCATGACGACCCCGAGCGGATTTACTGCCCAATTCACGCCTCATTGCGAATCGAAACGCCAAATCGCTCACAAACTGATGGGGGCTCCACTAGCCACATATGTGGCAATACTAGCTTAGGGACCAAGAAATGCTGTCTTTGAAGACGCTGGGCACCGTGACCCGGCCGCGAACGGCGATCGCTTTCGTCGCCGCCACTCTGATCGTCGGGGGAACCGCCACCGAGGCGTCCGCCAAGTCCAGGCATCACCGGCATCATCACCGCCACCACGCCCAGGCCGATACCAACGCGACCCCCGATTGGCGCAACGCCAACGCGGCGATGACGCCGTCCTCGGGCACGGGCCGCAGCTTCTCCGGCATGGCGTCCTATTACGGCAACGAGTCCGGCAGCCGGACCGCGTCGGGCCAGCGCTTCAACCAGAACGCCATGACCGCAGCGCACCGTTCGCTGCCGTTCGGCACCAAGCTGCGCGTCACCCATGGCGGCCAGAGCGTCATCGTCACCATCAATGACCGCGGCCCGTTCATTCGCGGCCGTGTCCTCGATCTCTCCACCGGCGCTGCCCGCGCCATCGGCCTCACCGGCGCCGGCGTCGGCCGCGTCACCGCGGAAGTCGTCTCCTAAGGCGTTCGAGGCGCCTCACATTGCTCGCGCACTTTCCATCAGTTTGATGCGCGCATGAAACAAGCCCGCGGTCTTGGGGGACCGCGGGCTTTTTTTGTTTGTTTTTCGTAGCCGGGATGAAGCTGCCGTAGGGTGGGCAAAGCATCCTCCGGCGCTCGCAGAGCGGCGACGGATGCGTGCCCACCAATTTCAATGGTGGGCACGCTTACGCCTTCGTTCTTCGAACGAAGACGCGCGCTTTGCCCACCCTACGAGAGCTTGAGAATTACAAAAAGCTCTGCGGATCGACGTCCACTTCCAGCTTCTGATTGCCGGTCGGCTTCGGACACACCGCGAGCCAGTTGCGCAAATAGTCCGAGAGATCGAAACCGCGCGCCGATTTCACCAGGATGCGGAAGCGGTAGCGGCCCTTGATGACCGCGAGCGGCGCCTCGGCCGGCCCCAGCACCACCACGCGCTCGTCGCGCGGCGCGAGCGCGACGAGACGGCGGCCGAGACCTTCCGCGCTCGGGCGGTCGCCGGCGGAAATGATCAGGCTCGCGAGCCGGCCGAACGGCGGATAGAGCGTCCTCTCGCGCAGGTCGATCTCGCTGTCGTAGAAGGCCTCGCGATCGCAGGCGATCAGCGCCTTCATCACGGGATGATCGGGCTGATGGGTCTGCAGATAGCCGACGCCGCGGCCCTGCTCGCGGCCGGCGCGACCGATCACCTGGTTGAGCAATTGCCAGGTCCGCTCCGCCGCGCGCGGATCGCCGTTGGAGAGACCAAGATCGGCATCGACCACGCCGACCAGATTGAGCCGCGGAAAATTGTGCCCCTTGGCCACCAGCTGCGTGCCGATGATGATGTCGACGCGGCCCTCCGCGATCTCGGCGAGTTCCGAGCGCATCGTCTCGATCGAGGTGATGAGATCGCTCGACAGCACCATGGTGCGCGCTTCCGGGAACAGCGCGGCGGCCTCCTCCTGCAGGCGCTCGACGCCGGGACCGACGGCGACCAGCGATTCCTCGGCCGAACAGTGCGGGCAGAGATGCGGGCGCGGCATCGAGAAGCCGCAATGGTGACAGACCAGGCGCTGGCGGAAGCGGTGATCGACCAGCCAGGCATCGCAGATGGTGCAGGCGAAGCGATGGCCGCAGCCGCGGCACAGCGTCAGCGGCGCATAGCCGCGGCGATTGAGGAACAGCAGCGCCTGCTCGCGCCGCTCGATCGCGGTTCTGATCTCGCTGGCGAGCCGCGGGGAGATGTAGCGGCCGCGCGCGGGCGGCTCGCGGCGCAGGTCGATGGCCTCGATATGCGGCATGTGCTGGCCGCCGAAGCGCGAGGGCAGCGCGATGCGCTGATAGCGGTTCTTGCGCGCATTGACCTCGGATTCGACCGACGGCGTCGCGGAGGCCAGCACGACCGGAATCTTGGCGATATGCGCGCGCACCACCGCCATGTCGCGGGCGTGATAGTGCACGCCCTCGTCCTGCTTGTAGGCCTGGTCGTGCTCTTCATCGACGACGATGAGGCCGAGATTGGCGTAAGGCAAGAACAGCGCCGAGCGCGCGCCGACCACGACCGGCGCGCTGCCTTCGGAGATCGCCGCCCAGTTGCGCGCGCGGGTGCGCGGCGTCAGTTCGGAGTGCCATTCGATCGGCCGCACGCCGAAGCGCTGCGCGAAGCGGTCGAGGAACTGGCCGGTGAGCGCGATTTCCGGCATCAGGATCAGCGACTGTTTTCCGCGGCGGATCGCCTCGGCCACGGCTTCGAAATAGACCTCGGTCTTGCCGGAGCCGGTGACGCCGTCGAGCAGCGCGACATGGAACGTGCCGTTAGCGGCGAGCGCACGCAGCGTATCGGCCGCCGTGCGCTGCAGCGGCGAGAAATCGGGACGGCCGTAATCCGGGTCGGGGGCCGGCGGCGGCGCAGGCGGCGGCATCGGCTCGACCGTGAGCGTGCCTTCGTCGACGAGGCCGTCGATCACGCCGGCCGAGACGCCGGCCTCCCTGGCCGCCTCCGACTTGCCGTGCAGCAGCCGGTCCGACAGCACCTCGATCACCCGTTGCCGCGCCGGCGTCAGCCGCCGCGGCGGATCGCCGGTCAGGCGCACGCCGGGACGCACCCGCTCGGGGCCGAGATTGTCGCCCATCCGCAGGCACATGCGCAGCACCATGCCGCGCGGGCTCAGCGTGTAATTGGCGACCCAGTCGACGACTTGGCGCAATTCGGGCTTCAGCGGTGCGACGTCGAGCTTCTCGCTGACCTCCTTGAGACGGTTATGCAGGCGCGGATCGGGATTGGCGTTCTCGCCCCAGACCACGCCCAGCACCTCGCGCGCGCCGAGCGGCACGCTGAGGAGATCGCCCGCCTTCAGCTCCATGCCGCGCGGCACCTTGTAGGAATAGGTCTGGTCGAGCGCGACCGGCACCAGCACGTCGACCATGGGGGTCGCGTTGGCGGGGGCAGTGTTGCTGCGCGAGCTGTGATCCATGGAAGGGAGAATCGGAACCTTGGGGTCTTGAAGCTAACGCCGCGGGGCGGCCTTAGCGAACAGTAAACGGGTGTGATGCGATATACTGTGCGGAATCACCACGTCCAGAGCGCATGAGCAAAGCGGCCGCCCCCTTGATCGAGCTTGCCAGCGCCGATCCCTCGATCGCGCAGGAAATGACGCGCTGGCTGGCGCATCTCGGCGCCGAGCGGCGGCTGTCGCCGAAGACGCTGGAGGCCTATGGCCGGGACTTGCGGCAGTGCCTGGACTTCCTTTGCAGCCATTGGGGCGAGCGCGTGACGCTCAAGCGGTTCGCCGCGCTGGAAGCGACCGACGTCCGCGCCTTCATGGCGATGCGCCGCGCCGACGACATCGCCGGACGCAGCCTGATGCGCGCGCTGGCGGGCCTGCGCTCGTTCGGCCGCTTCCTCGAGCGCGAAGGCAAGGGCAAGGTCGGCGCGCTCTCCGCGATCCGTGCGCCGAAAGTCGCCAAGAGCCTGCCAAAACCGTTGCCGATGGCATCGGCAAAGCGTCTTGCCGATGCCGACGAGCGCGCCGGCGAGGAACGCGAGACCTGGATCCTTGTGCGCGATGCCGCGGTGATGGCGCTCTTGTATGGCTCGGGCCTGCGCATCTCCGAAGCGCTCGGCCTGAAACGCCGCGAGGTGCCGCGGCCCGGCGAAGGCGACGTGCTGATCGTGACAGGCAAGGGCAACAAGACGCGCATGGTGCCGGTGCTGCAGAACGTGCTGGAGCTGGTGCAGGAATACGTTGCGATGTGCCCGTATCCGCTGCCGGCGGAAGGGCCGATCTTCGTCGGCGCACGCGGCGGTCCCTTGAGCCCGCGTATCATCCAGCTCGCGATGGAACGCCTGCGCGGCGCGCTCGGCCTGCCCGACAGCGCCACGCCGCACGCGCTCCGCCATTCCTTCGCCACGCACCTGCTCTCGCGCGGCGGCGACCTGCGCGCGATCCAGGAGCTGCTCGGCCATTCCTCGCTCTCGACCACGCAGGTCTACACCGGCATCGATTCCGAGCGCCTGCTCGAGGTCTATGCCAGCGCGCATCCGCGGCGCTGAAAATTATTTCAGAGCATTTCCCGCCTGCCTTATTTGCGGAATGCGGCGGTGCCGCGGTGGCGGAAATCGGGCGATCCCCGCCTTGATGGACAAGATTTAAGGTTACGCGCCGGGGTGGAGTGCTACGCTCTGTCACAGATAGTGCGCCCGGCCCGGCATGGCCGGTCGTCCCTGTCGTGACGGGGCTTCCATGAAGAACAAGAAATCTCCCGTGGTCTTCGTGACCATGCTGGCGTGTCTCGCCGCGCTGATGCCGACCAGTGCCTACGCCTATCTCGATCCGGGGACGGGCGCATTCGCGGTGCAGAGCCTGATCGCGGCCATTGCCGGCGGCCTGATTGCCATCCGTGCCTATGGGCGGCGGATCCTGGGATGGTTCTGGCGATCGAAGGCACATCCGCGAAGCTGGCCCAAGGACCCCTCAAGCAATGGCCAGCCGTGATCCCGGCTCTTTCCGCGATCCGTCCGCCACCGTCTTCGCATCGGGCGGCGCGATCCTTCGCTCCGTCAACGGCGAGGCCGAGCGGAATTTCCTGCTGCTGAAATCCTCCGGCGCCTATGACGATCTGCTCGGCCGGGGCTGGATCATCGGCGCGGAAGAGGTCGATGCGGCGGTGCTAACCGACATGCCGGAGCCCGCGCGCGGCACACGTGTGCTCGTGCATCCGAGACTGCCGTTCATCTCCTACCCTTACGAATGGCCGTTCGCCCTGCTCAAGCGCGCCGCGCTGCTGCACCTCGACGTGCAGCTGCGCGCGCTCGATTTCGGTTTCACGCTGTCGGATGCGAGCGCCTACAACGTTCAATTCGCAGGCCACCGTCCCGTCTTCATCGACATCTCCTCCTTCGTGCCTTACCGCGACGGCGACTACTGGACCGGCCAGCGTCAGTTCATCGAGCAATTCGTCAACCCGCTGCTGCTGCGGGCGCTGTTCGGGATCGCGCACAATTCCTGGTATCGCGGCGCGCTCGAGGGCATCGCGAGCCGCGACATCGTCGCGCTGCTCGGCCGCTTCAGGCGCTGGCTCGCGCCCGACATCCTGACCAACATCACCCTGCCCGACCTGATGCAGCGACGCGCGCGGCATGCGCCGGATGCCACCACCCGTCCGGCGCGCCCGCTGCCAAAAGCCGCGCTGCAACTGCTGCTGCGACGGCTGCATCGCTGGATCTCGAAGCTTGCGCCGAAAGCGATCGCGCCGACGGAATGGCAGCGCTACGAGACCGATAACGTCTCCTATGCCGGCGACGAAGAGCGCCGGAAGCGGGATTTCGTCGCGGATTTCGCCCGCCGCCATGCGCCCGCCAGCGCCTGGGACATCGGCTGCAACACCGGCCGTTACGCCGAGGCGCTGCTGCAGAACGGTGCGAAATCCGTGATCGGCTTCGATGCCGACCTCGATGCGCTGGAGGGCGCGGCCGCGCGCGCGGCGGCCGGCCGCCTCGACTTCCTGCCGCTGTTCTCCGATGCGGCAAACCCAAGCCCCGCGCAGGGCTGGGCCGAGGCCGAGCGAACCGGCCTCTCCTCGCGCCGCAACGCCGACGCCGTCATCGCGCTGGCGCTGGTGCATCACCTCGCGATCGGCCGCAACGTGCCCCTGCCCTTCGTGGCGGAGTGGCTCGTCGGTCTCGCACCGCGCGGCGTGATCGAATTCGTGCCGAAGGCGGATCCGATGGTCCAGCGCATGCTGCGGCTGCGGCGCGACATCTTTGCCGACTACGACAGCGGTCAATTCGAGCAGGCGCTCGGTCGCCACGCGCGCATCGTGCGGCGGCTCGAGCTCGCGGCCGGCGGCCGCGCGCTGTACGAATTCGAACGCGTGGCCGGCTAGCCGCGATGCGCAGGCGAGACGATCACTGGCTGCTGCTGCGATCGCTGGCGACGGCCGCGGCGCTGTCGACGGTGGCGCTGCTCGATTTCTACGCCGAGAATATCGCCGCACTCGCCGGTCCCGCCCGGGTCCTGCACTACGCCGCCGGCACTTTGGCGATCACGGCGATCGTCGCGGCCGGCTTGAAGATCCTGCTGCGGAGGCTTCCGCTCTGGCGCATCCTGCTGGCGACGGGATTGATGGTGTTCGTCTTCTTCTCCTACGATGTCGGCCTGATCCAGCGCGAGCTGAAGGCGCATCTCGGCCAGCTCGCGCCGCTGGCCTGGGTTGCGGCGACCTCGGTGATCGGCATCGTGGCGCTCGCCGCCATCCGCAATCGTGCCGCCGTATCGGTCGCCCTGGTTCTGTCGGCCGCATTCGCAGCGCCTTCGATCGCGCGCATTGCGGCCTTTGCGCTGCGCGACGGCCCCGCGCACACCGACGCATCCGCCAGCGCCGGGACGCGCGAGCGTTTTGCACGCTCGCCCAACATCTACTGGATCGTGCTCGACGGATATCCGCGGCAGGACGTGCTCGCCGAGGATTTCAAGTTCGACAACAGCGACTTCATCCGGTCGCTGCGCGGGCTCGACTTCGCCGTGCTGGCCAGGAGCCGCTCCAACTTTCCCGCCACCGTCAACTCGATCTCCAGCACGGCGAGTTTCGACTACACCGTCGAGAGCGAGGGCGAGACGCTTCGGCCGCTGCCGTTGCAGGACATGCAGGCACGCGTCAGGGGCAAGAACCGCACCGTGGCCCGCCTGACGTCGGCGGGCTACACCTATGTGCATTTCGAGAACGGCTACGATTACCTCACCGAATGCGCACCGGACCAGCCGCGATGCGTGCGCGGCAATCTCGGTCTGGACGAGCTCGATATCGCGATCCTCTCCAACACGCCGCTCGTCGACCTGGTGGTGCAGCGCCGGCAATCGACGCCGTTCGCATGGGGCGGCGTCGACGATCTCGACGCGAAGCTGAACGCCATCCGTGCGATGCCTTCGCCATTCTTCCTCTATGCGCATGTCCTCGCACCGCATCCGCCGATCCGCTTCCGGTCGGATTGCAGTTTCCGCCCTGCCGATCCGGATCTCCAGCGCTGGATTCCGGAGGCGCGGCCGGCGTTCATCGAGCAGCTGACTTGCGTCAATTCACAGACGCTGGCGCTGCTCCATGACATCACGCAGGCCGATCCCGGCGCCCTGATCATTCTTCAGTCGGATCACGGCACGGCCTTCCGTGGCCAATTCAAGAAGCCGCCGACGGCCTGGACGGACGAGGATCTGCACGAACGGTTCGGCGCCCTCGACGCAATGCGGCTGCCCTACCCTTGTCGTGCGATGGCAGCCGACGACCTGACGCTGATCGACACGTTTCCCCTGGTGCTCGCCTGCCTCTCCGGCGCAGAGTTCAAGCCGCATCATCCACGTTTTTTCGTAACGCCGTATGACAACAGCGCGGATTTCGGCCGCGCCATCGAATATTCCTCCGAACGCGTGAGATGAGCCCTCGCGCGGCATCGCCGCCGATGCCGGTGAACGCGCTTGGCGCTTGCGTCCGACGGCGCATTCGGTCAATCGTAGCGAGCGACATCCAGGAGGTCATATGAGCGCACATGAAAGCATGGAGCATGCCGAGCACGCCGAGCACGCGTCCGGATCGAACAAGAAGATCGCGCTCCTGATTGCCGTGCTGGCGCTGTTCCTGGCGATCTCGGAGACGCTCGGCAAGGGCGCCCAAACCGAAGCGATCAGCAAGAACGTCGAGGCCGCCAATCTCTGGGCGTTCTTCCAGGCCAAGAGCATCCGCCGCACCGTGGTCGTGACCGCAGCCGAGCAGGGCAAGCTCACGCTCGGCGCCACCGCCGACGACGCCCAGAGGGCGGCGGTGCAGAAGCAGGTCGACGACTGGACCAAGACCGCGGCGCGCTACCGCTCCGAGCCCGAGACCGGCGAAGGCACCGAGCAGCTCGCCGAGAAGGCCAAGCATGCCGAGCACCAGCGCGACGAGGCGACCGCGAAGTACCACCACTTCGAGCTGGCGTCCGCTGCCTTCCAGATCGGCATCGTGCTGGCGTCCGCCACCATCATCACCGGCATGATCGCGCTGGCCTATGTCGGCGGCGTGCTGACCCTCGCCGGCCTGATCATGACCGCCCTCGGCCTGTGGTGGCCGCACCTGGTGCATTTGCATTGAGAGGCTGAGCGCAACAAACTCCGCCTTCGCCGGGACGACACCCGGAAAGCTCAGCGCGCCTGGTGCACGCTCTTCCTAAAACGCTGGATCATACGCAGCGTGCGGGCGGACCAGCCTTCGCCGTTGCCGGCGATCAGCTCGCGGATGCGGCGCTTGATCGGGTCGACCAGCAGGTGCGCCTTGGCGCGCACCTTCATCACGAGATCATAGATCCGCTCGAACCAGGGCATCTCCAACAGCTTGTCGCGCGTGACGTCGAACACGAAAGCGGTGACGCCGACGCCGGCGAGCTTTGCGAACACGATCGTGACGACCGCGCTGGTCCAGTACTCATGCGTGAGCAGCCACAGGCCGACCAGCTTGAGCGGAAACAGCGGAATGATGGGGACCGCGAACACGATCAGCGTCATGGCCGGCGACAGCGCGTCGACACGCTCCGTCAGCCACTGCTTGAAACGTGCGAGCGGGATGGCTGCGACAACCCGCGCGACGATCGGTTCGAGATGGTCCCACAGCCAGGCTTCGATCAGAAAGACGATCGCAAGCAGGACCCAGACCGGTTGAAGAAGGCGGCGCAGCATGTGTTTCCCGCCCGATTCCTCGCTAGGCGCGAACCTACATATGGATGGCCCGCTTGCCGACTGCAAGCGCGGCTTCCTTGACGGCCTCCGAGCGGGTCGGATGGGCGTGGCAGGTGCGCGCGAGATCTTCCGCACTGCCACCAAATTCCATGAGAACGCAGGCTTCATGGATCATTTCGCCGGCCTCTATGCCGATAATGTGCACGCCGAGCACGCGATCGGTCTTCGCATCTGCGAGAATCTTCACAAAGCCGTCGGTGGTCTGGTTGACCTTGGAGCGGCCGTTGGCGGTAAAGGGAAACTTCCCGACGGTATAAGCGACACCCGCCTGCTTCAGCTCCTCCTCGGTCTTGCCGACGGAGGACACTTCCGGCGTGGTATACACGACGCCCGGGATCACATCGTAATTCACGTGACCGGCTTGGCCGGCGATGATCTCCGCAACCGCAACGCCTTCATCCTCGGCCTTGTGCGCGAGCATCGGGCCGGCGACGACGTCGCCGATGGCATAGACGCCCTTCAGGCTGGTGGCGAAATGCGGGTCGATCTGGACGCGGCCGCGCGGATCGAGCGCCACGCCGGCTTCCTTCAAGCCGAGCCCGTCCGTGTAGGGCGTGCGGCCGATGCAGACCAGAACGACATCGGCCTCGATGGTCTCGGCAGCGCCGCCGGCTGCCGGCTCGATTTTCGCGAGCAACGTCTTGCTGTTCGCTTCGACGCCGGTGACCTTCGACCCCAGCTTGAACGCAAATCCCTGCTTTTCAAGGATGCGCTGGAATTGCTTGGCGATCTCGCCGTCCATGCCGGGCAGAATGCGATCGAGGAATTCGACCACCATGACTTCGGATCCAAGCCGGCGCCACACAGAGCCAAGTTCGAGCCCGATCACGCCGGCGCCAATGACCAGCAATCTGCCTGGCACCTTCTCCAGCGACAGCGCGCCGGTCGAGGACACGATGCGCTTCTCGTCGATCTCGATGCCCTTGAGCCGCGCGATGTCGGAGCCTGTCGCGATCACGATGTTCTTGGTCTCGACCACCTGCGACTTGCCGTCGGCGGAGACTTCGACCTTGCCGGTGCCGAGGATCTTGCCGGTGCCCTTGAGCACGTCGATCTTGTTCTTCTTCATCAGGAACTCGACGCCCTTGACGTTGCCGTCGATGCCCTGCTGCTTGAAGTTCATCATCGCAGGCAAATCGAGCTTCGGCGACGACACCGACACGCCCATCTTGGCGAAGGAATGCCCGGCTTCCTCGAACATCTCGGACGCGTGCAGCAGCGCCTTCGAGGGCATGCAGCCGACATTGAGGCAGGTGCCGCCGAGGGTGGCGTTCTTTTCGACCACGGCGACTTTCATGCCGAGCTGGGCTGCGCGCACTGCGCAGACATAACCGCCCGGTCCGGTGCCGATGACGACGAGATCGTAGGTAGCCATGAGAGAAAGTCCCGTAGGTTTAGCGTGATGAGGATGTGTCAGCGTCCGCGCGGCGCGTCAGCGTCCGCCGGACACATCGAGAATGGCTGAGGTGACATAGGAGGCCTCGTCCGACATCAGCCAGACGATGGCATTGGCGATTTCGTCGGCGGTGCCGACACGCTTCATCGGCACCATGTGGGCCAGACGATGGGCGCGGTCGGGCTCGCCGCCGGCGGCGTGGATTTCGGTGTCGATCAGGCCGGGACGGATCGCGGCGACACGGATGCCTTCGTTCGCGACCTCATAGCCGAGGCCGACGGTGAAGGAATCGACCGCGCCCTTGGACGCGGCATAGTCGACATAAGTGTTGGGGGCGCCGAGCCGGGCTGCGACCGAGGACAGGTTGACGATGACGCCGCCCTTGCCGCCATGCTTGGTCGACATCCGCTTGACGGCTTCGCGCGCGCAGAGGATGGAGCCGGTGACGTTGACGGCCATCACGCGCTGGATGCGCTCGGCCGACATCTCGTCGACGCGCACGCCGCTCTTGCCGACGATGCCGCCATTGTTGACGAGCGCTCCCAGCGTGCCGAACTTGTCGGCTTCCTTGAACAGCGCCAGGATGTCGCTTTCCTCGGCGACATCGCATTTCACCGCGATGGCCTTGCCGTTGCTGGCCTCGATCTGCGCGACCACTTCGTCGGCGGCCTTCTTGTTGCTGGCATAGCCGACCACGACGCGAAAGCCGCGCGCAGCCGCCGCGATCGCGGTCGCCCGCCCGATGCCGCGGCTGCCGCCGGTGATGACAACGACTTTATCCGTCACGCGCGCCTCCATGGTTCGACACGCGCCGCCGCACGAAAGAGCGACGGCGCTCGCAGAGCATCAGGGATCAGAGATCGAGCACCAGGCGCGCCGGATCTTCCAGGCTCTCCTTGACGCGGACCAGGAAGGTGACGGCTTCCTTGCCGTCGATGACGCGGTGATCGTAGGACAGCGCCAGATACATCATCGGGCGGACCTCGATCTTGCCGCCGACGACCATCGGCCGCTCCTGGATCTTGTGCATGCCCAAAATGCCGGACTGCGGCGCGTTCAGGATCGGGGTCGACATCAACGAGCCGTAGATGCCGCCGTTGGTGATGGTGAAGGTGCCGCCCTGCATCTCGTCGATCTTGAGCTGGCCGTCACGGGCGCGGCGGCCGAAATCGGCGATGCCCTTCTCGATGTCGGAGATCGACTTGTGGTCGCAGTCGCGCACCACGGGCACGACAAGGCCCTTGTCGGTGCCGACGGCGACGCCGATGTGATAGTAGTTCTTGTAGATCAGGTCGCTGCCGTCGATCTCGGCGTTGACCGCCGGAATGTCCTTGAGCGCCTGCACGACGGCCTTGGTGAAGAAGCCCATGAAGCCGAGCTTGGCGCCATGCTTCTTCTCGAACGCGTCCTTGTAGTGGGCACGCAGCGCCATGACGTTGGTCATGTCGACCTCGTTGAAGGTCGTGAGCATGGCCGCGGTGTTCTGCACGTCCTTGAGGCGGCGCGCGATGGTCTGGCGCAGGCGGGTCATCTTGACGCGCTCTTCGCGGGCGGCGTCATCGGCCGGCGACGGCGCGCGGACCTGCACGGCGGCGGCGGGCTGGTTGACCGGGGTCGGCGCGGACGCGGCGCGCTCGATCGCAGCGAGCATGTCGCCCTTGGTGACGCGGCCATCCTTGCCGGAGCCGGGAACGGTCGAAGCATCGATGCCGGTCTCGGCCGACAGCTTGCGCACGGACGGGGCAAGCGGCGCATCGGCCGGCGGCGCCTTCGGCGCAGCAGCGGCAGCAGCCGGAGCCGCAGCGGCGGGCGCCGGAGCAGCGGCAGGCTTGGCGGGAGCAGCGGCGGGCTTGGCAGCGCCGGCACCATCGGTGATCTGACCGAGCAGCGCGCCCACAGCAACGGTCGCGCCATCGGCCGCGATGATCTCGCTCAGCGTGCCGGCGGAGGGCGCGGGGACCTCGATGGTGACCTTGTCGGTCTCGAGCTCCACCAAGGGCTCGTCGACGGCGACGGGATCGCCGGCCTTCTTGAACCAGCGGCCGATGGTGGCCTCGGTGACGGATTCGCCGAGCGTCGGCACACGAATTTCAGTCATGGTCTCTTCCTTAAGGGATCGCCGGTAGCGGTCATGAATTCAGGTGTCATCGGCCTGCGAAAAGCAGGCCATCCAGCAAGCCGGGACGTTCGCATTCACGTCACGGCTACTGGATGCCCCGCCCCGGTGCGCTGGTTGCGCACAAGGCGGGGCATGACGCAGTTCAAAAAGTTCAGCTCAGCGCTTCGTCCAGGAACGCCTTCAGCTGAGCCTGATGCTTGGACATCAGACCCGTGGCGGTCGCGGCGGAAGCAGCGCGGCCGACATAACGCGGACGCCGGCTCACGCCGTTCACCTGGTTCAGCACCCATTCCAGATAGGGCTCGATGAAGTGCCAGGCACCCATGTTGCGGGGCTCTTCCTGGCACCACACCATTTCGGCCTTCTTGAAGCGGGACAGCTCGGCCACCAGCGCCTTCAGCGGCACCGGATAGAGCTGCTCGACGCGCATCAGATAGATGTCGTCGATGCCGCGCTTCTCGCGCTCCTCGTAGAGGTCGTAATAGACCTTGCCGGAGCACAGCACGATGCGGCGGATCTTCTCGTCCGGAACGAGCTTGATGGCCTCGTTCGGCAGCATCTGGGCGTCATCGTACAGGATGCGGTGGAACGTCGTGCCCTTCGCGAGCTCCTCGAGACGCGACACCGCCCGCTTGTGACGCAGCAGCGATTTCGGCGTCATCATGATCAGCGGCTTGCGGATCTCGCGATGCAGCTGCCGGCGCAGCACGTGGAAGTAGTTGGCCGGCGTGGTCGGGTAGACCACCTGCATGTTGTCTTCCGCGCACATCTGCAGGTAACGCTCGAGGCGCGCCGAGGAGTGCTCCGGTCCCTGGCCCTCATAGCCGTGCGGCAAGAGGCAGACGAGGCCGGACATGCGCAGCCATTTGCGCTCGCCCGAGGAGATGAACTGGTCGAACACGACCTGCGCACCATTGGCGAAGTCGCCGAACTGGGCTTCCCACAGCGTCAGCGTGTTCGGCTCGGCGAGCGAATAGCCGTATTCGAAGCCGAGCACGGCTTCTTCCGACAGCAGCGAGTTGATGACCTCGTAATGGCCCTGCTCGTGGCCGAGATGGTTGAACGGCGTGTAGCGGCTCTCGTCCTCCTGGTCGATCAGGACCGAATGGCGCTGCGAGAAGGTGCCGCGCTCCGAATCCTGTCCGGACAGACGGACGTGATGGTTTTCGTTGAGCAGCGAGCAGAACGCCAGCGCCTCGCCGGTCGCCCAGTCGATGCCGGCGCCGGTGTCGATCGCCTTCGAGCGGTTATCGAGGAAACGCTGGATGGTGCGGTGAACGCGGAAGCCGTCCGGCACCTTGGTGATCTTGCGGCCGATATCCTTCAGTGTGGCGATGTCGACGCCGGTGACGCCGCGCCGCGCATCCTCTTCCTGATCGGCGATCTTGAAGCCGGACCACTTGCCGTCGAGCCAGTCGGCCTTGTTCGGCTTGTAGGAGGTGCCGGCCTCGAACTCGGCATCAAGCCGCGAGCGCCAGTCGGCCTTCAGCTTGTCGACCTCGCCCTCGGTGACCACGCCTTCGGCGATCAGGCGCTTCGAGTAGAGAGTGAGGGTCGAGGGATGGGCCGCGATCCGCTTGTACATCACGGGCTGAGTGAACGCGGGCTCATCGCCCTCGTTGTGGCCGTAACGACGATAGCACCACATGTCGATCACGACCGGCTTGTGGAACTTCTGCCGGAATTCGGTCGCGACCTTGGCGGCGAACACCACGGCTTCCGGATCGTCGCCATTCACGTGGAAGATCGGCGCGTCGATCATCTTCGCCACGTCCGACGGGTAAGGCGAAGAACGAGAATAACGCGGATAGGTGGTGAAGCCGATCTGGTTGTTGACGATGAAGTGCACGGAGCCGCCGGTGCGGTAGCCCTTCAGGTCCGACAGGCCGAAGCACTCCGCGACCACGCCCTGGCCGGCGAACGCAGCGTCGCCGTGCATCAGGAGCGGCATCACCGAGATGCGCATGTCCGGGGGATCGCCGTGCTGGTCCTGCTTGGCGCGCACCTTGCCGAGCACCACGGGATCGACGATCTCGAGATGCGAGGGGTTGGCGGTCAGCGAGAGATGGATGCGATTGCCGTCGAACTCGCGGTCCGAGGAGGCGCCGAGGTGATATTTGACGTCGCCGGAGCCTTCGACCGCGTCGGGGTTGGCCGAGCCGCCCTTGAACTCGTGGAACAGTGCGCGATGGGCCTTGCCCAACACCTGGGTCAGCACGTTGAGGCGGCCGCGATGCGGCATGCCGAGCACGATTTCCTTCACGCCGAGATTGCCGCCGCGCTTGATGATCTGCTCGAGCGCGGGGATCAGCGCTTCACCGCCATCGAGGCCGAAGCGCTTGGTGCCGGTGAACTTGGTGTCGCAGAATTTTTCGAAGCCCTCGGCTTCGATCAGCTTCGTCAGGATGGCTCTGCGACCTTCAGGCGTGAACGAGATCTCCTTATCGGGTCCCTCGATGCGCTCCT
Organism: Bradyrhizobium sp. CCBAU 45389; assembly: GCF_028128625.1. Classification (NCBI taxonomy): domain Bacteria; kingdom Pseudomonadati; phylum Pseudomonadota; class Alphaproteobacteria; order Hyphomicrobiales; family Nitrobacteraceae; genus Bradyrhizobium; species Bradyrhizobium sp. CCBAU 45389. The sequence continues at coordinate 63,436 of NZ_LBIY01000081.1, forward strand.
GGATCCAGGCCTTCTGCGCGGCATTGCTGATATGCATGAACTCGACGCCGAGCGTCTGGCAGTAGGTACGCTCGCAGATCGCGGTGATCTCGCGCAGCGTGCCGTATTCGAGGCCGAGCACGTGATCGAGGAAGATCTTGCGGTCGAAATCGGCTTCACTGAAGCCGTAGGTGCGGGGATCGAGCTCTTCGCGGTTGCGCTGGGCTTCGATGCCGAGCGGATCGAGCTTGGCGTGGAAGTGGCCGCGCATGCGGTAGGAGCGGATCAGCATCAGGGCGCGGACGGAGTCGCGCGTGGCCTGAAGCACGTCGGCGGAGGAGATGTCGGCGCCCTTGGCCTGCGCCTTGGCGGCGATCTTGGCGCCGACCGCCTTCTCGACTTCGGCCCAGTTGCCGTCGAGGGCGGAGGTCAGATCATCCTTGGGCGTCAGCGGCCAGTTGTCCCGCTCCCAGGACGGGCCTTCCGCGTTCTTCCGGACGTCGGCGGGCTGGTCGTTGAGGCTCTTGAAGAACTCCTGCCACTCGGCGTCGACCGAGGACGGGTCCTTCTCGTAGCGGGCGTAGATTTCGTCGATGTAGGTGGCGTTGGTGCCCTGCAAAAAGGATGACAGGGCAAAGGCTGCGTTCGCGTCCTGGCGAGACATACTTGAGTTCCTGGCGATTTCGGTTCGCGCATAACAAACGGCGCTGGCGCCGAGCTCCCCGGCAGAGGCTCGGCGCGACAGGCACCCTTTACCCTATTTGCTGCGAAACTTCGCCCGGAAAAGCACGAAGAAGTGAATTAGCCCTTCAACTTTTCGGCAAGCGTATGCCCGAGGCGGGCGGGCGACGGGGACACTGTAATCCCTGCCGATTTCATCGCCTCGGTCTTGGAACCGGCGTCGCCCTTGCCGCCCGAAATGATCGCGCCGGCATGGCCCATGCGGCGGCCGGGAGGGGCAGTGACGCCAGCGATGAAGCCGACCATCGGCTTCTTGCGGCCGCGCTTGGCCTCGTCCTTGAGGAACTGGGCGGCGTCCTCCTCGGCGGAACCGCCAATCTCGCCGATCATGATGATCGATTCGGTCTTGGGGTCGGCGAGCAGCATCTCCAGCACGTCGATGAACTCGGTGCCCTTGACCGGGTCGCCGCCGATGCCGACCGCGGTGGTCTGGCCGAGGCCTTCCTGGGAGGTCTGGAACACGGCCTCATAGGTCAGCGTGCCCGAGCGGGAGACGATGCCGACCGAGCCGGTCTTGAAGATGTTGGCGGGCATGATGCCGATCTTGCACTCGCCGGCGGTCATGACGCCCGGGCAGTTCGGCCCGATCAGGCGCGACTTGGAGCCGGCTAGCGAACGCTTGACGCGGACCATGTCGACGACCGGAATACCCTCGGTGATGCAGACGATCAGCGGGATCTCGGCGTCGATTGCTTCGCAGATCGCATCCGCCGCGCCCGGCGGCGGCACGTAGATCACCGACGCGTCGGCGCCGGTCTTCTCACGCGCATCGCGCACGGTGTCGAACACCGGCAGGCCCAGATGCGTCGAGCCGCCTTTGCCCGGCGAGGTGCCACCGACCATCTTGGTGCCGTAGGCCATCGCAGCCTCGGAATGGAAGGTGCCGTTCTTGCCGGTGAAGCCCTGGCAGATGACCTTGGTGTTCTTGTCGATCAGGATGGACATGAGGTCTGCTTTCGCGAAACTAACTGAGTGAGAGGGTCAGTGGATGCGGCGGTAGACGCCGGTGAGCACGTCAGCCCAACCTTCCGCGTCCGGCGAGAACTGGATCTTCAACGAGTAGGAATCCTCATTGATGATCTCGTAGACGTGGCGCGCATTGCCGCGGAGCGAGCCGCGCACCAGCGTCAGGGTCTGGCCGACCCACCCGCCGGAGGCGGGCGAGGGCGGCGTGTAACCGAGCGAGTCGTACCAGAACAATTTGTAGGTCCGGTCGTCACGGTCGAAGGTGAAGAGGCCGTGGGTGGCGAAGACCTGCTTGCCGTCGCGCATCTGCACCGCGTCCTGGATCAGATAAAATCCATTCAGGTCCATGCGCGCGACGACGTGAGAGGTTGCCGGCCCGCCCGCCGTCCAGCGCGACGGGAAGACCACCTCTTCGCCATCCCATTCGCCGGCGAACGCGGCGAGGCGCGTGTGCTCGGGGAGCGGAGATGATGCGGCGAGATGGTCCTGGGCCATGGCCTTAGCCTCCCTTGACGGCCTTCACGATCTTCTGCGCGGCGTCGTCGAGATTGTCGGCCGGCACCACGTTCAGTCCGGATTCACGGATGATCTTCTTGCCGAGCTCGACATTGGTGCCTTCGAGGCGCACCACCAGCGGCACGCTGAGGCCGACCTCGCGAACCGCAGCCGTGACGCCCTCGGCGATCACGTCGCACTTCATGATGCCGCCGAAGATGTTGACCAGGATGCCCTTCACGTTGGGATCGGCGGTGATGATCTTGAACGCGGCCGCGACCTTCTCCTTGCTGGCGCTGCCGCCGACGTCGAGGAAGTTCGCCGGCGCCATGCCGTAGAGCTTGATGATGTCCATCGTCGCCATGGCGAGACCGGCGCCGTTGACCATGCAACCGATGTTGCCGTCGAGCGTGACGTAGTTGAGGTCGTACTTCGACGCCTCGATTTCCTTGGCGTCTTCCTCGGTCTCGTCGCGCAGCGCGAGCACCTCGGGATGACGGAACAGCGCGTTGTCGTCGAACGACACCTTGGCGTCGAGCACGCGGAGCTGGCCCTGCTTGGTCACGACCAGCGGGTTGATCTCCAGCATCGACATGTCCTTGGCGACGAACGCGGCGTAGAGCTGAGCGGTGAGCTTTTCGGCCTGCTTGGCGAGGTCACCGGAGAGCTTCAGCGCGTTCGCAACCGTGCGGCCGTGATGGCCCATGATGCCGGTGGCGGGATCGACCGAGAAGGTCACGATCTTCTCGGGGGTGTTGTGCGCGACGTCCTCGATGTTGACGCCGCCCTCGGTCGAGACGACGAAGGAGACGCGCGAGGTCTCGCGGTCGACCAGGATCGAGAGGTAGAACTCCTTGTCGATGTCCGAGCCGTCCTCGATGTAGAGGCGGTTGACCTGCTTGCCGGCGGGGCCGGTCTGGATCGTCACGAGGGTTGCGCCCAGCATCTGCTTGGCGAATTCGGAGACCTCTGCTGCCGACTTGGCGATGCGGACGCCGCCCTTGTCGCCGGCCGAGGCTTCCTTGAACTTGCCCTTGCCGCGGCCGCCGGCATGGATCTGGCTCTTCACCACATAGACCGGACCGGGCAGCGCCTTGGCGGCGGCTTCCGCATCAGTGGCCTTGAGGACCGGGACGCCCTTGGAGATCGGGACGCCGAACTCACCCAGCAGCGCTTTGGCCTGATATTCATGGATATTCATATGGTCGCTCCCTGAACCCGCGGGCGGTGACCTCTTGGGCCCACCTCAGTCTTGTGGCTGGCATACCATATACCACAGGAACTGCAACCCGGATTCTTTGACTTCGAGATCTCTGGACTGCTGACCGGGAACCCGCCCCGGCAGTGGGGTCCCGGAAGTGAAACCGCCGAAGACCGGTTTTTCGATCTTCGGCGGGGTATTGTCTGAGCCTTAGCGGCCGAGAAGATCGGGGGCGATCTTCTTGCAGGCATCGACCAGGCCCTGCACGGCGCCGACCGACTTGTCGAAGGCTTCGCGGTCCTTGCCGGCGAGTTCGATCTCGACGACGCGCTCGACGCCCTTGGAGCCGATCACGACGGGCACGCCGACATACATGTCCTTCACGCCGTATTCGCCGTTCAGGTACGCGGCCGAGGGCAGCACGCGCTTCTTGTCACGCAGATAGCTCTCGGCCATCGCGATCGCGGAAGCGGCCGGGGCGTAGAAGGCCGAGCCGGTCTTGAGCAGATTGACGATCTCGGCGCCGCCGTTGCGGGTGCGGTCGACGATCTCGTCGAGGCGCGCCTGCGAGGTCCAGCCCATCTTGACGAGGTCGGGCAGCGGGATGCCGGCGACGGTGGAGTACTTCACCAGCGGCACCATGGTGTCGCCGTGACCGCCGAGCACGAAGGCGGTGACGTCCTCGACCGAGACGTTGAATTCGTCGGCCAGGAAGTAGCGGAAGCGCGCGGAGTCGAGCACGCCGGCCATGCCGACGACCTTCTTGTGCGGCAGGCCCGAAGCCTTCTGCAGCGCCCAGACCATCGCATCGAGCGGGTTGGTGATGCAGATGACGAAGGCGTCGGGGGCGTACTTCTTGATGCCGGCACCGACCTGCTCCATGACCTTGAGGTTGATGGAGAGGAGGTCGTCGCGGCTCATGCCGGGCTTGCGCGGCACGCCGGCGGTGACGATGCAGACCTTGGCGTTGTCGAGCGCTTCGTAGGAGTTCGCGCCGGTGTAGTGGGCGTCGAAGCCGTCGACCGGCGAGGACTGCGCGATGTCGAGCGCCTTGCCCTGCGGCACGCCCTCGGCGATGTCGAACATCACGACGTCGCCCAGTTCTTTCAGGCCGATGAGGTGAGCCAGCGTTCCGCCGATTTGACCGGAGCCAATCAAAGCAATCTTGTCGCGCGCCATGTGAACCTGTCCTTTAGACATCCGAAGGAGGGAAAACTGATGGGTGGTTATCCCTTTCGCTTCCCGCGTTCAAGTCGGCGGATGCCCATTTGTCGGGCTTGCCGATGCCTCGGGCACGCAGCCCTGTCATTCCGGGGCGCGCGAAGCGCGAACCCGGAATCTCGCGCGATAATCTCGGGCTTCCGGGTTCGCCCGCATTTTGCGCGGGCGCCCCGGAATGACAGCGGTACCTTCGACGGGAATAGGACTTAAGTCTCCACCAGGCCCTTGGTGGAGCCGCTGGCGGTGGAATCCTTGCGGCCGTGAGGCAGCGCCAGATAGGATTCCGAGCTCATTTCGATCAGGCGCGAGGCCGTCCGCTTGAACTCCATGGCTTCGGTGCCCTCGGTGGCGAGGTAGAGCGAGATCGGGTTGGCGTCCGCCGAGGCCATCAGCTTCACGGCATTGTCATAGAGCGTGTCGATCAGCGTGATGAAGCGCTTGGCGGCGTTGCGCTGGGAGAAATCCATCACTGGAATATGGTCGACCAGGATGGTGTGATAGTCGTGCGCCAGCCTGAGATAGTCGGATGCGCCGAGCGGCTTCTCGCAGAGATCGGCGAAGGAGAATCGCGCCACGCCATGGGCCGAGCACGGCACGTGCAGGATGCGGCCCTTGATCGAAATGTCGCGCGACCTGCATTTGGCGCCGCCCGACATCTTCGACCAGGCGCGGTCGAGCGCGGCATCCGCATCGCCGTCGGCCGGCGTCAGCCACATCGGCACGCCCTGCAGCTTCTCCAGCCGGAAGTCGGTGCGCGCATCGAGCCGCGCGACGTCCATGTGGTCGGTGATCTGCTTGATGAAAGGCAGGAACAGCGAGCGATTGAGGCCGCCCTTGTAGAGATCGTCGGGCGCGACGTTGGAGGTCGCGACCACGACGGTGCCGAGCTCGAACAGCTTTGCGAACAGGCGTCCCAGGATCATCGCATCCGCGATGTCGGTGACGTGGAATTCGTCGAAGCAGAGCAGCCAGCTCTCCTCGAAGATCGCAGTCGCCGTCAGCACGATGACGTCGCCGTCGGCGATCTCACCGCGTGCGATGCTCTGGCGATAATCGTAGATGCGCTCATGCACATCCGCCATGAATTCATGGAAATGCGCGCGGCGCTTGTGCTCGACCGAGGAGTGCTGGAAGAACAGATCCATCAGCATTGTCTTGCCGCGGCCGACCTCGCCATGGATGTAGAGCCCGTGCGGCGCATCGTCCTTGTCGCTGCTGAACAGGCGGCTGAGCAGGCCCTGCTTGCGCGCGGGCTTGTAACTTGCGAGCCGCTGGTCGAGCGCCGCATAGGCCTCGGCGACCTCGGCCTGCGCGGCATCCGGCTCGATCGCGCCCGATGCGATCTCGGCCTGGTATGCCTCGTGGAATGAGGAATTTTGGGTGGAGAGCATGGCCCCTTACCGCCAGAGATGGGCGGAAATTGCAAGCCGTGAATTGGTGCGGGGCGCTATGCGTTCCGTGCCCCGGACGCGGTGCGGCGTGCAACGCTGCTACGCAGAGCCGGGACGCACTGTTTCGTTCATTGCCGTGGAGCGATCAGCCCCGGCTCAGCAGTGCACCACTTCGTGGCGCACTGCGTCCGGGGCACGAAAGCGGATCATTCACACAGCTCGTAGGCGTCCTCGACGATGTACGGGCCGCCGCCCGTCGATGCCCGCGACGAGAACAAGACAAAACGTTCCGCCATGAACGCCTTGCTCGGGAAGTAGCCGCGGATCGAGAGATAGTCGGCGACGTCGCGGTCGGAAGCGTCGTGCAAGCGTGCCAGCGTGACGTGCGGGGTGAACTTGCGTCCCTCCGGATCAAGACCGATCCGCTGCATCATGCGTTCGAGCTCGGCCTGCAATTCCATCAGCGGCTTGCTCGGCGCGATCGTGGCGACCACCGCGCGCGGCTTGCGGCCGCCGAAGCTGGTGAGGCCCTGCACCTTCACCTCGAACGGCTTGCGGTCGACGCGAAACAGCATCGAAGCAATCTCGTTGGCGGAGACGCCGTCGATATCGCCGATGAAGCGCAGGGTGACGTGATAATTTTCGGGATCGATCCATCGGGCGCCGGGAAGGCCGCCCCGCAAGTTGGAAAGCGACTGGCCGATGTCGGCCGGGATTTCCAGACCAGTGAACAGACGCGGCATCGTTTCGCACTCCCGATGCTTGGGTACGGCCCTCGACCGAGAACCATATCCAAATTAGAGCCGGCGACGAATCACCGGTACCCTGATTCCTATCGCAGTTGTGTGACTCTGCGAAGCATCGCGCGGCCCACCCCGTGAAAACCCTGGGAATTAGGGTTAGCGTTGCCTGCTTTTCAACGCCGTTGCTCGGTTATCGTGCCAAGGAATGCCTCCACCATGGGCATGATGTTGCCGACGATGATGTCGACGCCCGCCGCGGTCGGATGGATGCCGTCGGCCTGGTTGAGCTTGGCGTCGGCAGCAACGCCCTCGAGGAAGAACGGATAGAGCGGCACGTCGAATTGTTTCGCCAGATCCGGATAAATCGAATTGAAGCGCGCCGCGTATTCGGCGCCGTAGTTCGGCGGCGCCAGCATACCGCACAGCATCACTGGAATCTTCCGCGCCTTGAGCCGCTGCACGATGTCGGTCAGCGCCGTGCGCGTCAGGGCGGGATCGATCCCGCGTAGCGCGTCGTTGGCGCCGAGCTCGACGATGACGCCATCGGTTCCATCGGGCACGGACCAGTCGAGCCGGTCGCGCCCGCCGGAGGTAGTGTCGCCGGACACCCCGGCATTGGTCATGTCAACCGCTATGCCTTTGGCCTGCAAGGCTTTTTGGAGTTTTTGAGGGAACGCCTCCTGGGCCGGGAGGCCGAGACCGGCGCTCAAGGAATCGCCGAGAACCACAAGCTTGATCGGTTTTGTCGCCTCGGCCCAGGCCGGGTTCGCGACCGTCATCAAGGCGAACATCAACACGGCTATGTGCATGAACAATCCGTAACGCCTCTCGACCGCGCTATCGGAGTTGCCATATGACCGGACCATGGACACCTATTCCTCTTCGCTCGCCACGACCGCGATGGACACCATCGCCATCTCCAACGTCAATCTCTCATTGGGCACGGGCGCGGCACGCGTTCACATCCTCAAGGACATCAGCCTGCGCGTCGCCTCGGGCGAGACGATCGGCCTGATCGGCCCGTCAGGCTCGGGCAAATCCACGCTGCTGATGGTGATGGCGGGGCTGGAGCGTCCTGATAGCGGAGAGGTGGTGGTGAGCGGCACGCCTTTCAATGCCCTCGACGAGGATGCGCTGGCCCGCTTCCGCGGCCGCCAGGTCGGCATCGTCTTCCAGTCCTTTCATCTGATCCCGACCATGACGGCGCTCGAGAACGTCGCCGTGCCGCTCGAGCTCGCCGGCAATCCCGACGCCGCCAAGCGCGCGGCGCAGGAGCTGCAATCGGTCGGCCTCGGCGATCGCCTGCATCACTACCCGACGCAGCTCTCCGGCGGCGAGCAGCAGCGCGTGGCGCTGGCGCGCGCGCTGGCGCCCGACCCCGCCATCCTGGTCGCGGACGAGCCGACCGGCAATCTCGACGAGGCCACCGGAAAGCAGATCGTCGACCTGCTCTTCACCAAGCATGCCGAGCGCGGCATGACCTTGGTGCTGGTGACGCACGATTCCTCGCTGGCGCATCGCTGCGATCGCGTCATCCGTCTGCGCTCGGGGCGCATCGACACGCAGTCTGCGCCGGCATGAGCGCCGCTGTCGAACCGTTCACTAAGCCGAACGCCGTGGCACTGTCGCTGCGCTACGCGCTGCGCGAATTGCGCGGCGGCCTGCGCGGCTTCTACGTCTTCATCGCCTGCATCGCGCTCGGCGTGATGGCGATCGCCGGCGTCGGCTCGGTCTCGGCGAGCCTCTCCGACGGGCTCGCCCGCGAGGGGCGCACGCTGCTCGGCGGCGACGTCTCCTTCGTGCTGTTCCAGCGCGAGGCCAAGCCCGAAGAGGTCGCCTTCCTGCGTTCGCGCGGCACCGTCTCGACCGCGGCGACCTTGCGCGGCATGGCGCGCTCGGCCGAGGGCAAGCTCGCGCTGGTCGAGATGAAGGCGGTCGACAGCACCTATCCAATGCTGGGACAGCTGACACTGGCACCGCAGCTGGCGATGTCCGATCTCGTCGCCGAGCGCGACGGCGCGTTCGGTGCCGCCGCCGATCCGACCCTGCTGGCGCGGCTCTCGCTGAAGACCGGCGACCGCGTCACCATCGGCTCCGCAACCTTCCAGATCCGCTCGACCGTCGAGGCCGAGCCGGACAAGCTGGCCGGCGGCATCGGCTTCGGTCCGCGCTTTTTGATCAGCGAGGCGGGCCTGCGCGCCACCGGGCTGATCCAGCCCGGCAGCCTGGTGCGCTGGGTCTACCGGGTGAAGCTGCCTGATGCCGCCAACAACGAGCGCGCCACCGAGGCCTTCATCGCGGATGCGCGGAGCGCCGCGCCGCAGGCCGGCTGGGAAGTCCGCAGCCGCTCCAATGCCTCGCCGCAGCTGGAGCGCAACATCAGCCGCTTCACGCAGTTTTTGACGCTGGTCGGCCTCGCCGCGCTGCTGGTCGGCGGCGTCGGCGTCGCCAACGCTGTCAAGAGCCATATCGACCGCAAGCTCGAGGTGATCGCGGCCTTCAAGGCCGTCGGCGCCACCGGGCGGGACGTGTTCGGCATCTACCTGGCGCAAGTCATCCTGCTGGCGGCGATCGGGTCCGTGATCGGCCTTGCGCTCGGCGCCGCCATGCCCTTCGCCATCGTCGGGCTGTTCGGCAAGCTGCTGCCGCTGCCAGTGGTGCCGGCCGTGCATGCCGACGAGCTCGCGCTGTCCTTCGTCTATGGCCTCCTCACCGCGCTCGCCTTCGGCCTGTGGCCGCTCGGGCGCGTGCATGACGTGCCGGTGGCGGCGCTGTTCCGTGACACCATCAGCTCCGAATGGCACCGGCCGCGGGCGAGCTATCTCGTGTTCATGGGCGTCGTGATCGTCCTGCTCATCGCAGTCGTGATCGGCCTGTCGTTCGACAAGCGCATTGCCGCGGTGTTCGTGGCCTCCTCCGTCGTGGTGTTCGCGTTGCTGCGCGGCATCGCCGCGCTGCTGATGACAATCGCGCGGCGGCTGCCGCGGACGCGGCAGCCGATGCTGCGGCTGGCGATCGCCAACATCCACCGGCCGGGCGCGTTGACGCCCTCGGTGGTGCTGTCGCTCGGTCTCGGGCTCGCCGTGCTCGTCACCATCACCCAGATCGACGGCAATCTGCGCCGGCAGTTCCTCGCGGCCCTGCCCGACCGCGCACCGTCGTTCTTCTTCATCGACATCCCGAGCACGCAGGCCGAGCAGTTCGACTTCTATCTGCGCCAGATCGCGCCGGGCGCGAAGGTCGAGGACGTGCCGATGCTGCGCGGGCGTATCGTCGCCGCGCGCGGGGTGCGCGCCGAGGAGCTCAAGCCGACCACGGATTCCGAATGGGTGCTGCAGAGCGACCGCGGCCTGACCTACACAGCCGAGCTGCCGAAGGGCTCCAAGGTGGTCGAGGGCGAGTGGTGGAGCGCCGATTATTCCGGCCCGCCGCTGGTCTCGATGGAGAAGAAGATCGCCGACGGGCTCGGCCTCAAGCTCGGCGACGAGGTCGTGGTCAACGTGCTCGGCCGCGACATCCCGGCGAAGATCAGCAACCTGCGCAACATCGACTGGCAGGGCATGGGCATCAATTTCGTCCTGGTGTTCTCGCCCAACGCCTTCAAGGGCGCGCCCCACACCCATATCGCGACGCTGACGGAGACCGGCGGCGATGCCGCGGGCGACGGCAAGATCATCAAGCAGGTGGCCGACGCCTATCCCATGGTGACGAGCGTGCGCGTGCGCGAGGTGATGGAGACGGTCGGCTCGGTCGTGACCAATCTGGCGCTGGCGATCCGCGGCGCCAGCGCCGTAACCCTGATCTCGGCGATCCTGGTGCTGGGCGGGGCGCTTGCCGCCGGCCACCGTCACCGTGTCTACGATGCGGTAATCCTGAAGACCCTGGGCGCGACGCGCCTGCGGCTGCTCGGCGCCTATGCGCTCGAATACCTCCTGATCGGGCTCGCCACCGCCGTGTTCGGCGTGATCGCCGGCAGCATCGCGGCCTGGATGATCGTGACGCGGCTGATGACGCTCAGCTTCGTCTGGCAGGCCGGCAGCGCGGCCGGCGTGGTGGCGGCCGCCCTGATCGTCACGGTTGGGCTCGGGCTCGCCGGCACGCTGCTGGCGTTGAACAAAAAGCCCGCCACGGTGTTGCGGAATTTGTGACAAATGGTAGCGGGCAGCCGTGCGGTAGCGAAATCGCACGATTCCTGCGATTAACCACGCTCCGCCCGTCTGGATTGTAGCCAAGGGCGACATTCAGCCGCGCGTGGACGGTTGCAGCGAATGTGTTAGTTTCCCACATATCGAATGGGTTCGGAGCCCCGATTGTTAGCCAAAATTTAGTCGGCAGGCAGCGGTATCCGAGATAGAGTTTGACGAACCGGCGGCATGGCGACCCTCGTGCCGGACCGGCCAACCAGCGGGAATTCGACCATGTCGGACCTAGACCGTAACTACGCTTCTCCTTTCGGCAGGGCCGCCGGGCGTGTTGACGCCGCGACGGTCGATGCCGGCCTGCGCGCTTACATGCTGCGCATCTACAATTACATGAGCATTGGCCTCGCCATCACGGGCCTTGCCGCGCTCGGCGTCTACATGGCCGCCGTGACCGACGTTCCGACCGCGGACGCCGTCCGTGTCGGCAAGCTGTTCCTGACGCCGTTCGGCTACGCGATGTTCGTCAGCCCCCTGAAGTGGCTGTTCATGCTCGCGCCGCTTGCGATGGTGTTCGTGATCTCGGCGGGCATCAACCGTCTCGCCCCCTCGACCGCCCAGATCCTATTCTGGGTGTTCTCGGCGCTGATGGGCATCTCGCTGTCGTCGATCTTCCTGGTGTTCACCCACACCTCGATCGTGCGGGTGTTCTTCATCACCGCGGCGACCTTCGGTGCGCTCAGCCTCTACGGCTACACCACCAAGCGTGACCTGACCGGCATGGGCTCGTTCCTGTTCATGGGCCTGATCGGCATCATCATCGCGAGCCTGGTGAACCTGTTCCTGGCGAGCTCGATGCTGCAGTTCATCGTGTCGGTGGTCGGCGTGCTGGTGTTCGCGGGCCTCACCGCCTGGGATACGCAGCGGCTGAAGAACGACTACATCTACGGCTACGCTTCGGCCGGCGGTGACATCGCAGAGCGTGCGGCCATCACCGGCGCGCTGTCGCTGTACCTGAACTTCATCAACCTGTTCACGCTGCTCCTGCAGCTCCTCGGCCAGCGCGATTAAGCGACAGGCCCGAGAGAACGGACACGAACCCCGGCCGGGAGGCCGGGGTTTTTGTTTGGGGCCGCGGTGGCAGCCACATACGCGGTGTCATCGCCCGCGCAGGCGGGCGATCCAGTATTCCAGAGGCAGTCGTGATTAACCGAGAGGCCGCGGGTACTGGATTCCCCGCCTTCGCGGGGAATGACGGCGGAGAAAGTGGTGGCTAAGCTCGCAATGACGGAGGATGTGGGATGCGCCCAGGCCCCTTCCAGCGCCCGCGGGAAGGCTCTAATCTTGCCCTTATGTCCGCACCTGAAATCAGGCCCACGACCGAGGCCGACCTTCCCGCAATCACCGCCATCTACCAGCAGGCCGTCCGCGAGGGCACGGCGACGTTCGAGTTGGATCCGCCCGACCTCACTGAGATGACGCGCCGCTACCGCGCGCTGGTCGACGGCGGCTATCCCTATTTCGTCGCGATCCTCGACGGGCGCGTGGCTGGCTATGCCTATGCCGGCGCCTACCGGCCGCGGCCGGCCTACCGCTTCACGGTGGAGAACTCGATCTATCTCGACCCGTCCTTCCACCGCCGCGGCCTCGGCTCATTGCTGCTGGAGCGGCTGATCACCGAATGCGAGGCGCGCGGTTTTCGCCAGATGATCGCGGTGATCGGCGATTCCGCCAATGCCGGCTCGATCGGCGTGCACACCAAGGGCGGCTTCAAGATGATCGGCACGCATCCCAATGTCGGGCTGAAATTCGGCCGCTGGCTGGATACGGTGATGATGCAGCGCGACCTCGGCGAGGGCGCGCGCACGGTGCCGACAAAATAGCGCAGTCCCGTAGCCCGGGTGAGCGTAGCGATACCCGGGAACATCATAAGCAAAGACCCGGATGTCGCTTCGCTCATCCGGGCTACGAAGACTTCGCCACATCACCGGTGTCGTAGGGTGGGCAAAGCGGAGCGTGCCCACCATCTGCGGCGATGGAGAAGGGACGTGGGCACGGCGCGTTGCGCCTTTGCCCACCCTACGGCACCGTTCGCTTGGCTACACCACCGCCAATTTCCGATCGATCACCAGCAGCACGCGCTCGAGTTCGTGGCCGCGGCGCAGAATCAAACCCGTCGCCGAGATCACGCTGTACATGCCCTGCTTGCGTGCAAGGCGCGGATCCTTCTCGATGCGATAGATCGGCACTTCCGAGGCGCGGCGAAACACCGAGAACACCGCCCGGTCCTTCAGGAAGTCGATGGCGTAGTCGCGCCACTCGCCGTCGGCCACCATGCGGCCGTAGAGATTGAGAATACGATGCAGCTCGAGCCGGTTGAAGGTCACCCGGTTCGCCTGCGCGTTCGCAGCGGCGGGATACGCCGCCGCGCGCTGCCCGCTTGGATCGGCATCCTCCGGCATCAGACTCATGGGAAGCGCCTCCTCATCGCACGGCATGACCGCGTCCGCGAAAACCGTCCCCGGAACCGCGGATCATGACAGTTGCATGATTGCGCCAACCGCTGTCCTCCGCAAGGGCTCTCGATGGAACCCGGGAAAAGTGCCCTAAAGAGTCTCTAAAGGGTCTGGGGGCTCAACCGATGGAATCGGGTACGGACCAGACCACACGCAGGGGTGGAAATCCGTCGCGACGAACCGTCACGGGATCGTGCTCAAGAATCTTAGTCTCGCCGCTTTTCCGCCCAGCGCCTGCCGCCCTGCATTGCGAAAAGAACGATGTGCGTTGACCCGGTCCTTTCGGTTCCGGATTCCTCAGCCCCCAGCCCCCCGGGGTCGAACAGGATCGGGTCTGTACGCGCGACAAGGAGGGCCAACGCGAGTTGGTCCTTTTTTGTTTGTGTCGGGATGTTGCTGGGCTCGACGAACTCTCCCTCATCCGCGCGAGTACTTTCCCTCCTCATCCTGAGGAGCCGCGAAGCGGCGTCCCGAAGGATCGAGGCCGAGCTGCATCAGCGGGGCCTTGCATGGTTCGAGACGCGCGCGAGGGCGCGCTCCTCACCGTGAGGAGCGAAAGCGAATGCGACGCTAGGGAGAATCAGTGCAGCGACGTGTACGCCGCGCCGAGCATCGGGCCCGGCCTCTCGCGGCTGCCGTCCTGGACGTAGACCACCGCACCGTCGACGCCGTCGCGCGTAAGGTTCTCGATCGGCACGGTCCAGCTCTCCGGGCGACCGGTCCAGTCGCCGACCTTGAGCAGGTTGCGCACCACGTTGTGATAGGTGATCTGCTGTCCGCGATTTTCGCCCTTGGCGATCGAGATCGGCACCGACTTGGAGATCGAGCAGATCCAGACCTCGCCGTGCGAGACCGCCGGCTCCTTGCTCGCGGCCACCGACACGTTGATCTGCTTGCCCGAGAGCGACATCGTCACCGGCACGCTCATCACGCCGATGCCCTTGTCGGTCTTGCCGATCGCGTTTTCGATGCCGGCGCGATCGCTGCCGATGACATGCGTCGAGCCATTCACCACGACCTGCGGCGTGTAGACCTCGCGGTCACCGCGCATGCGCGAATAGGCACGCTGCCGTGCAGAGAAACGCGAATCCGCCAGCGTGTCCTTCCAGCCGAGATAGTCCCAATAATCGATCGGCATGCTCAGCGCGATGATCGAGGGATCGCTGGAAAGATCGCCGATGATCTTGTCGGCGGGCGGACAGGACGAGCAGCCCTGCGAGGTAAATAATTCGACAACGGCGCGGGGATCGGCGTGGGCGGGACGGATGACGGCGACGATTGCACAGATGCCGAGTGCTCCCGACCAGAGGGCACCGGACCAACGTGAAATCAGGGGAGAAGCCGTCATTGTTGTCATGTCGAACGCCGCACACCAAAGCTCGTGGGAGGGGGAATCTTATCGATTGATGGTCACCGTAGTCTTACGGGGCGCGGCCTGCTCAACCATCCAGGAAACCGTGCCAGGCCGATTTTCGCCAAGCCGATTTTCCGCCGGATGGGCCCATCCAAAGCATGCCGCAAACGCGCGAAGGCGGCCTTGTGATAGGCCGCCTTCGTTTAACCTTCTACTCACGTCGCAGTGAGCCACCGTTCACAAATTCGCGCTTAGGCCGCGAGCTTGCGCAGCACGTAGTGCAGAATGCCGCCGTTACGGTAGTAATCGAGCTCATCCAGCGTATCGATGCGGCAGAGCAGCGAAACGCGCTGCAACGAGCCGTCGCCGGAGACGATCTCCGCGGTCAGCTTCTGGCGCGGCTTGAGATCGCCGACCAGACCGCGCAGCGTGACCTTCTCGTCGCCCTTGAGGCCGAGCGACGACCACGAGGTGCCCTCCTCGAAGGTCAGCGGCAGCACGCCCATGCCGACCAGGTTGGAGCGATGGATGCGCTCGAAGCTCTGGCAGATCACGGCGCGCACGCCGAGCAGACGCGTGCCCTTCGCGGCCCAGTCGCGCGAGGAGCCGTTGCCGTATTCGGCGCCGGCGAACACGACCAGCGGCACCTGCTCCTGCTGGTACTTCATCGCGGCGTCGTAGATCGACATCTGCTCGCCGTCCGGCCAGTGCTTGGTGAGACCGCCTTCCGGAATGTTGCCGTCGGCGCCCTTCAGCATGAAGTTCTTGATGCGGATGTTGGCGAAGGTGCCGCGCATCATCACTTCATGGTTGCCGCGACGCGTGCCGTACTGGTTGAAGTCGGCGGGACGCACCTGGCGCTCGCTGAGATACTTGCCCGCGGGCGAGGTGAGCTTGATCGAACCGGCCGGCGAGATGTGGTCGGTGGTGATCTTGTCGCCGAACATGGCGAGAATGCGCGCCTCGACAATGTCGGTGACCGGCTCCGGCTCCTTCTTCATGCCTTCGAAATAGGGCGGGTTCTGCACATAGGTCGAAGACATGTTCCAGCGATAGGTCTCGCTCTCGACCGTCTTGATCTTGCGCCAGTTGGTGTCGCCCTTGAACACGTCGGCATACTTCTTCTTGAAGATCGCCGAGGTCACGAACTTCTTCATGAAGGCGTTGATCTCCTTCGTCGTCGGCCAGATGTCCTTGAGGTACACCGGCTTGCCGTCCTTGCCTTCGCCGATCGGCTCGACGGCGAGGTTCTTGGTGACGCTGCCGGCGAGCGCGTGGGCGACGACCAGCGGCGGCGAGGCCAGATAGTTCGCCTGCACGTCCGGCGAGACGCGGCCTTCGAAGTTGCGATTACCCGAGAGCACGGCGGCGGCGACGATGCCGTTGTCGTTGATCGACTTCGAGATCTCCTCCGGCAGCGGACCGGAATTGCCGATGCAGGTGGTGCAGCCGAAGCCGACCAGGTTGAAGCCGACCTTGTCGAGATCCTTCTGCAGACCGGAGTCGGCGAGATAGCCCGCGACCACCTGGCTGCCCGGGGCGAGCGAGGTCTTCACCCACGGCTTGGCCTTGAGGCCCTTCGCGGCGGCGTTGCGCGCCAGCAAGCCGGCGCCGATCAGCACGCTCGGATTCGAGGTGTTGGTGCAGGAGGTGATGGCGGCGATCACGACGTCGCCATGGCCGATCTCGAAGTTCTTGCCCTCAACGGTGAAGCGCTTGGTCGGCTCCTCGGCCTTCTTGTACTCGGTGCCGAGCGCCAGCGAAAAACCTTCGGCGACCGAAGGCAGCGCGATGCGGCCTTCGGGACGCTTCGGGCCGGCCATCGACGGCACGACGTCGGCGAGGTCGAGGGTCAGCGTTTCCGTGAACACCGGATCGGCCGACTTGGCGGTACGGAACAGGCCTTGCGCCTTCGCATATGCCTGCACCAGCGCGACGCGCGGCGCCGCACGGCCGGAGGTCTTGAGGTAGTCGATCGCAGCGGCGTCGACGGGGAAGAAGCCGCAGGTCGCGCCATACTCAGGCGCCATGTTGGCGATCGTGGCCTTGTCGGCGACCGAGAGATTGTCGAGGCCGGGGCCGAAGAACTCGACGAACTTGCCGACCACGCCGAGCTTGCGCAGCATCTGGGTCACGGTCAGCACGAGGTCGGTGGCGGTGACGCCTTCCTTCATCGCGCCCTTCAGCTTGAAGCCGACGACGTTGGGCAGCAGCATCGACAGCGGCTGGCCGAGCATGCAGGCTTCCGCCTCGATGCCGCCGACGCCCCAGCCGAGGACGGCCAGACCGTTGACCATGGTGGTGTGGGAGTCGGTGCCGACCAGCGAGTCGGGGTAGGCGACCTCGAAGGTGCCGGTCTTCTTGCCGACCGTCATCTTCTCCTTCTTGGTCCAGACCGTCTGGGAGAGATATTCGAGATTGACCTGGTGGCAGATGCCGGTGCCGGGCGGCACGACCGAGAAGTTCGAGAACGCCTTCTGGCCCCACTTCAGGAACTCGTAGCGCTCCTGGTTCTGCTTGTATTCCTCGGTGACGTTCTTGGCGAAGGCCTTGTTGTCGCCGAAGAAGTTCACGATCACGGAGTGGTCGATGACGAGATCGACCGGCACCAGCGGGTTGATCTTCTCGGCGTCGCCACCAAGCTTCTGCATGGCGTTGCGCATCGCTGCCAGGTCGACCACGGCCGGAACGCCCGTAAAATCCTGCATCAGCACGCGGGCCGGGCGGAAGGCGATCTCATGCTCCAGCGACTTCTTGCGCAGCCACTTCGACACCGCGACGATGTCTTCCTTCTTGACCGAGCGGCCGTCCTCATTGCGCAGGAGGTTCTCGAGCAGGACCTTCATCGAATAGGGGAGTTTCGAAATTCCCTTCAGACCATTCTTCTCGGCCGTGGGCAGGCTGTAATAGACATAGGTCTTGGCGCCGACCTTGAGGGTCTTTTTGCATTTGAAGCTGTCGAGCGAGGTCATGTAGGAAATCCCAATTGTTAGTTATACCCGGCAGGGTATTTTAACACCGTCAGCGTAGCAGGCTGGGTCGCTTGCAGGGGCAGGTTGAGTTGCTGCATCAAGTAGTTCCGGGCTTATAGAAGCTTTCTAACCGCACCGCCACAGCCACAATCGTGCCGCAGCAATTGCTGAGCCAAAAATTCCCATGCGCTACCCCAAGATTTCCTGAGGCCTGGCTTTGAGCGGATTGGACCAAGGCAAGATGCAGCTGTCCGGACGCGGGGTCGCCTGCGTGCGCGGCGGCCGCGAGGTGTTTTCGGGGCTCGATTTCGCTGCCGTCTCCGGCGAGGCGGTGGCGGTGACGGGTCGCAACGGATCGGGCAAGACCTCGCTGCTGCGGCTGATCGCAGGCCTGCTCATTCCGGCCGGCGGGACGATCGTACTGGACGGGGGCGACACCGAAATGACGCTGCCCGAGCAGTGCCACTATCTCGGCCATCGCGATGCCCTGAAGCCGGCGCTGAGTGTGGTGGAAAATCTGGCATTCTGGGCTGATTTTCTGGGCGGGGAGCGCGGCGACGCCGCCGAGAGCCTCACGGCCGTCGGCCTCGACCACGCCACCCATCTGCCCGCCGCCTTCCTGTCCGCCGGCCAGCGCCGCCGCCTCTCGCTGGCCCGGCTGCTCACTATCAGGCGCCGGATCTGGCTGCTGGACGAGCCGACCACGGCGCTCGACGTCGCCGGCCAGGACATGTTCGGCGGTCTGATGCGCGAGCACCTTTCGCGCGGCGGCATGATCATCGCCGCCACCCACGCGCCGCTGGGGATCGATTCGCGGGAGCTTCGAATCGGGGGTGCGGCGTGATTCCCATGGACCCTCAGCTTTCCAAGCGGCCGGGTGCCGGCCTCTCCGTTCCCTCCCCCCTTGCGGGGGAGGGTCAGGGAGAGGGGTGCCACACGGGGATTCTCTCGTTCGGTCCAAGTCCTGTTCTGACCCAACGCGCACCATTTCCTGGGCTACCCCTCTCCCCCGCCCTCCCCCGCAAGGGGGGAGGGAGCACACCGCCTTTGCGGCACGATGGGAGCGCCCCATGACCGCCCTTGCCGCCCTGATCCGCCGGGACATCAGGATCGCGCTGCGCGTCGGCGGCGGGGCCTTGATCGGGGTGCTGTTCTTCCTGACCGTGGTGGTCCTGATGCCGTTCGCGGTCGGGCCGGACCTGGCGCTGCTGTCGCGGCTGGGGCCGGCGATCCTCTGGCTCGGCGCGCTGCTGGCGAGCCTGCTCACGCTGGACCGGCTGTTCATGGCCGACCATGAGGACGGCTCGCTCGACCTGATCACGATGAGCCGGACGCCGCTGGAACTCGCCTGCGCGGCCAAGGCGCTGGCGCATTGGCTGGCCGCCGGCCTGCCGCTGATTGTCGCAACCCCCGTGCTCGGCCTGCTGCTGAACCTCGACATGGTCGCGACCGGCGCGGTGGCGCTGACGCTGCTGGCGGGCACGCCGGCCCTCACCTTCACCGGCATGATCGGCGCGGGACTGGCGGTGACGCTGCATCGGGGCGGGCTGTTGATGGCCGTGCTGGTGCTGCCGCTGTCGATTCCGGTGCTGATCTTCGGCGTTGCCGCCTCGCAGGCCGCAATCGTCGGTCCCATGACGTTCGGGGCGCCGTTCTCGATCCTGTGCGCGCTGTCGCTGGTCAGCCTCGTGGTCGGCCCCTTCGCGGCGGCGGCGAGCCTGCGGCATGGACTGGATTGAGTGGGATCGGACTGACCTTGACCCCGATCAACTTTCGTGACGCGCTTTTATGCTGATTGCGTGAGCATCAACCGGTGATTATCAGGATACCATGACGCTGATCGACCTCGCCAACCCCACGCGGTTCCTCGCGCTGACAGCGCGGGTGTTGCCGTGGCTTGCGGCCGCGACCGTCATCCTGCTCACCATCGGCCTCTATCAATCCGCCTACGCGCCCGACGACTACCAGCAGGGCGCGACCGTCAAGATCATGTTCATCCACGTGCCCAATGCCTGGCTGTCGATGTTCGTCTGGGGCGTGATGAGCATCGCCTCGCTGGGCACGCTGGTGTGGCGGCATCCGCTCGCCGACGTCGCGGCGAAAGCCGCAGCCCCGATCGGCGCCAGCTTCACCTTCCTCGCGCTGCTGACGGGCTCGCTGTGGGGCCGGCCGATGTGGGGCACCTATTGGGAATGGGATGCGCGTCTCACTTCTGTGCTGATCCTGTTCCTGATGTATCTCGGCCTGATGGCGCTGTGGCGCGCGGTCGACGATCCCTCGCGCGCGGCGCGCGCCGCGGCGGTGCTGACGCTGGTCGGCGCGATCAATCTTCCGATCATCAAGTTCTCGGTCGACTGGTGGAACACGCTGCACCAGCCGGCCTCGGTGATGCGCGTGGGCGGCTCGACGCTCGACAAATCCTTCCTGATTCCGCTGCTGCTGATGGCGATCGGATTCACGCTGCTGTTCGTCACGCTGCATCTGGCGGCGATGCGCAACGAGATCCTGCGCCGCCGGGTCCGCTCGCTGCAGATGATGCAGGCGAGCCGGGTCGCGTTTTCGAGCGAAATGGGCACCGGTTCGCATCAGGAAAACGCATCAACAGGAGCGGCGTGATCATGTCGCTCGGTCCCTACGCCTCCTTCATCGTAACGTCCTATGCCGCTGCGGCTCTCGTGATCGCGATCCTGATCGGCTGGATCGTGCTCGACTATCGCAGCCAAACCCGGCGCCTGCGCGAGCTCGACCGTAGTGGCGTCACCCGCCGCTCGGGCCGCAGCGCGATGGACGCGTCATGAGCCATCAGTCGACCTCCGTCCCACCGCAGCGCCGCACCTTCCTCATGGTGCTGCCGCTGATCGCTTTCATCGGCCTCGCCGTGCTGTTCTGGTTCCGGCTCGGCAGCGGCGATATCTCGCGGATTCCCTCCGCGCTGATCGGACGACCGGCGCCGCAAACCGTGCTGCCGCCGCTGGAGGGATTGCAGGACAACGGCACGCCGGTGCCGGGGCTCGATCCCGCTGCGTTCAAGGGCCAGGTCAGCCTGGTCAATGTCTGGGCATCCTGGTGCGTGCCTTGTCATGACGAAGCGCCGCTCCTGACCGAACTGGCAAAAGACAAGCGCTTCCAGCTCGTCGGCATCAACTACAAGGACGCCGCCGACAACGCGCGCCGCTTCCTCGGGCGCTACGGCAACCCGTTCGGCCGGGTCGGCGTCGACGCCAACGGCCGCGCCTCGATCGAATGGGGCGTCTATGGCGTGCCGGAGACGTTCGTCGTCGGGCGCGAGGGCACGATCGTCTACAAGCTGGTCGGCCCGATCACACCAGACAATCTGCAGAAGGTGTTGTTGCCGCAGATGGAGAAGGCGTTGAAGGCGGGGAGCTAGCGCCGCGCGCTCGTGCCACATGCTCAACTGTCATCGCCCGACTTGATCGGGCGATCCAGTATTCCAGAGACGTCAGTCGTATACGGAGAAGCCGCGGCGTACTGGATGCCCCGGTCAAGCCGGGGCATGACAGCGGTATGCTGGGGGGCGCTTCGCCCTACCCCTTCCTCACATCCCCGGCTTCGGCCTCGCTGGTCTCCAGCGAGGCCGGCTCGATCCCGTAGCGCTTGGTCAGCGGCATCTGGGCGATGGCGAAGATCATCGTGATCGGGGTGACGCCGAACACCTTGAAGTTCACCCAGAAATCCGTGCTCTGGGTGCGCCAGACGATCTCGTTCAGCACTGCCATGCCGGCAAAGAACAGCGCCCAGCGCAGCGTGAGGATACGCCAGCCCTGCGGCGTCAGGTTGAACATCTGGTCGAACATCACGGCGATGAAGGAGCGGCCGAACAACAGGCCGCCGCCGAGGATCGCGGCGAACAGACCGTAGATGATGGTCGGCTTGACCTTGATGAAGGTCTCGTCATGCAGCACCAGGGTCAGCGTGCCGAACACCAGCACGATCACGCCGGTCACGATCGCCATGATCGGGATGTGGCGCGTCACCACGTAGGAGGCGGCCATCGCCGCGACGATCGCGACCATGAAGGCGCCGGTCGCGGCGAACAGGTTGAATTTCGCATTGACGAAGAAGAACACGAGCAACGGACCGAGCTCGGTCGCAAGCTTGAACAGCGGATGCGGCTGGGTCTTGTCCATTCTCAGCTTTCGATTCCGGCGATGGCGCGGGCGAAATCGCGCGCAGTGAACGGCGCGAGATCGTCGACGCCTTCGCCGACGCCGATGAAATGCACCGGCAGTTTGAACTTCTCCGCAAGCGCCACCAAAATGCCGCCGCGCGCGGTGCCGTCGAGCTTGGTCATCACGAGGCCGGTGACACCGGCGGTGCGATGGAACGCCTCGACCTGCGACAGCGCGTTCTGGCCGACTGTAGCATCGAGCACCAGCAGCACGGCATGCGGCGCAGTGTCATCCACCTTGCGGATCACGCGCACGACCTTTTCGAGCTCGTTCATCAGCTCGGCCTTGTTCTGCAGCCGGCCGGCGGTGTCGATCAGCAGCACGTCGATGCTCTGCTCCTTCGCCGCGGTGAGCGCGTTGAAGGCAAGACTGGCCGAATCCGAGCCCTGCGCGCCCGCGATGACCGGCGTCTTCGTCCGCTCGCCCCACACCTTGAGCTGCTCGATGGCGGCCGCGCGAAACGTGTCGCCGGCGGCGAGCATCACCTTGCGGCCTTCGGATGCGAATTTCTGCGAAAGCTTTCCGATGGTGGTGGTCTTGCCGGAACCGTTGACGCCGACGACGAGGATGACGAACGGCTTCTTGGCCGCATCGATCTCGAGCGGCTTTGCCACCGGCGACAGCACCTTCTCGACCTCGGTGGCAACGACGTCCTTGACCTCGTCCGCCGAGATCGCCTTGTCGTAGCGGCCTGCGCCGACGGCATCGGCAATGCGCACCGCGACGGAGGTCCCGAGGTCGGCCCGCAAGAGCACGTCCTCGATGTCGTCGAGCATGGCGCGGTCGAGCTTGCGCTTGGTGACGAGGTCGGCGACCGCGGTCCCGAGCGAGGACGAGGTACGCTTCAGCCCGTTGGACAGGCGGCGCCACCAGCTCAGCTTGGGGGTCTCGGAGGTGGTATCGTTCATGGTGGCGTGTTAGCCGTTCCGGCTCGCAAACGAAAGCCTTGACCGAAAGTCTTGCAATTGCTCGATGTTCCCGCATTGACCGCCGACGAGATCCTGGCCCGCGTGCTCCATCGCGATGGGTTGATGCTGATCATCGACAAGCCGGCCGGCCTGCCCGTGCATCGCGGCCCCAAGGGCGGCGCCAATCTGGAGGATTCCTTCGACGCGCTCCGCTTCGGCCTGCCGCGGCCGCCGGTGCTGGCCCACCGGCTGGACAAGGACACCTCCGGTTGCCTCGTGCTCGGGCGCCATCGCAAGGCGACCGCCTCGCTGGGCCTGCTGTTCAAGCATGGCAAGATCGGCAAGACCTACTGGACCGTGGTCGAGGGCGGCCCTGCCGAAGATGAGGGCACCATCGACATGCCGCTCGGCCGGCTCAATGCCGAACGCGGCTGGTGGCAGAAGCCGGATCCGGACGGGCAGAAGGCGATCACCAACTGGAAGGTGATGGGCCGGGGCGATGGTTTCACCTGGCTCGCCATGGAACCGGTGACCGGGCGGACCCATCAATTGCGCGTGCATTCGGCGGAGAGCGGCTGGCCGATCTTCGGCGATAACATTTACGGCAACGGCCCGCGCTTCGGCGAGCCGAAGCTGCATCTGCATTCCCGCGAGATCGTGGTGCCGATCTCCCGCAACAAGGAGCCGGTCCGCGTGGTCGCGCCGGCCCCGCCGCATATGCACGAGAAGCTCCGTGCCTGCGGGTGGAATGGGGAATAGGTGTCGACCCTCATGGTGAGGAGGCGCGTCGGCGCAGTCTCGAACCATGAAGGCCCAACTGTCGCCCGCGGCCATCCTTCGAGACGCCGCTACGCGGCTCCTCAGGATGAGGAGTGGTGGCCGGTCTGGGAGCAGGGCAGTGCTCCGCCATCCGCGCCATGGTTTACGAAACGTTCAGGGCTCGCCTCTAATGATAACGGTCGCTTAGAACAAGCTTCCGTCAATTCGCTCAGGACGAGCCGCGCGTCATGCCCAAGGCCGAGCTATCGATCATCGACGAGGTCGAATCCGCACTTCGGATCGGCTCGCCTGAAAAGGGCCTGGAAACGGCGCGGCGGGTCACCGACCTGTTCCTGTCCTCCGCCGGCAGTTTCAGCGACGAGCAGATCGCGTTGTTCGACGACGTGCTCGAGCGTCTGATCCGCACCATCGAGCTGCGCGCGATTGCCGACATGGGCGCACGCGTGGCGCTGGCCGAGATCAGCGCCCAGCTTGCGCCGATCGCGCAGGCGCCGCCTTCCGTGATCCGCCGCCTCGCCAACAATGACGAGATCCGCATCGCCGGTCCCGTGCTGCAGGAATCCGCGCGCCTCGACGATGGCGAGCTGGTCAAGATTGCCTCCAGCAAAGGCGAGCCGCATCTGCTCGCAGTCGCCGGCCGCTGGTGGCTGAAGGAGATCGTCACTGACGCATTGCTGGCGCGGCGCTATCCCAGCGTCAGCCGCCGGCTCGCCGCCAATCCCGGCGCGCGTGTCTCCGGAAGCGGATTCACCGTCATCGTCGGCCAGGCCGAAAGCGATCCCGAGCTCGCCGTGAGCGTCGGCGTCCGCGTCGACCTGCCGTCGGAGCTACGCCGCCAATTGCTGCGCTCGGCGACGGACGTGGTCCGCACGCGCCTGTTGTCGCGCGCGCCGCCGCATCTGTTCGAGGAAATCCAGAGCGCGATCGCCGCCGTCACCGTCGGCGTCGAGCGCGAGATGTCGAGCGTTCGCGATTTCGAAGGCGCCAAGCGTGCCATCGCCCATCTCAAAGCCACCGGCCAGCTCAACGAGGCGACGTTGCTCGGCTTCGCCAGGCAGCGGCGCTATGAAGAGACCGCCGCCGCGCTGGCCGCGTTGTCCGGATCGACCGTCGAGGTGATTCGCCCGCTGATGCAGAGCCTGCGCGAGGACGGCCTGCTGGTGCCGTGCAAGGCGGCGCAGCTCAGCTGGGACACGACGGTCGCCGTGCTCGAAAGCCGTTTTGCGACCGGTGCGATGAAGCCGGCCGACCTTGCCAAGGCGCAGGGGCATTACGCGCGCATGACGCCGGACAACGCAAGGCGCACGCTGCGGTTCTGGCAGGTAAGGGCGTCGTAGAGCGCGCGTCAGGCCCGCGCTGCGTGCCAAGCCCTCCGCTGTCGTCCTGGCGAAAGCCAGGACCCATTACCACCGAATTCGGTTTGACGAAGACTGGTGGTTATCAATCGCATTCAACAACTACGCCCTGGGGTAATGGGTCCTGGCTTTCGCCAGGACGACGTTGGGGATGCAATTGTGGGATGACCGCAGATTACGTCGTCAATCGCTCGCCATCACTGCCGGCAATCTTCCGCGGCACGATGCTCCCCACCCGCTCGTCCGCAATCGCCACCGGCAGATAATGCTCCGTGCGGCCCTGCCCCTCGCTCTCGATCAGCACATCGCGCGTCGCGCCGATCTCGGCTTGCAACCGCTGCCGTAATGCCGCGTCTCCCACCGCGCGCAGCCGCTTCGCACGCTCCTTGATCACGCCACCCGCCACCTGCGGCATCCGCGCGGCGGGCGTGCCGGGGCGCGGGGAATAGGGGAAGATGTGCAGGAACGTCAGTCCGCATTCTTCGACGAGATCGAGCGAGCGCGAGAACATCTCCTCGGTCTCGGTCGGGAAACCCGCGATGATGTCGGCGCCGAAGGCGACATCAGGGCGCAGGCGGCGGACCTGGTTGCAGAACGCGATCGCATCCTGCCGCAAGTGCCGTCGCTTCATGCGCTTCAGGATCATGTCGTCGCCTGACTGCAGCGACAGGTGCAAATGCGGCATCAGCCGCGCATCCTCAGTGATCGCGTCGAGCAGGTCGCTGTCGACCTCGATCGAATCGATCGAGGAGATGCGCAGGCGCTTCAACTCCGGCACGTGCCGCAAAATCTGTTTCGTCAGCATGCCGAGCTTCGGAGCGCCGGGCAGGTCAGCGCCATAGCTGGTGAGATCGACGCCGGTCAGCACGATCTCGGCATGGCCGCGCTCGGCCAGGGTGCGCACCTGCTCGACCACGGCACCCATCGGCACCGAGCGCGAATTGCCGCGACCGAACGGGATGATGCAGAAGGTGCAGCGATGATCGCAGCCGTTCTGCACCTGCACGAACACGCGGGGCAGGCCGGTCGCAAAGCCGTCGACGAGATGCGGCGCCATCTCCCGGACGGACATGACGTCGCTGACGGCGATCTTTTCGCTGGCGCCGATGTCGAACGCATCACGCGTCTGCTGCCACGCCTCGCTGCGCATCTTGTCGTCATTGCCGACGACGCGATCGACCTCGGCCATGCCGGCGAACATCGCAGCTTGCGTCTGCGCCGCGCAGCCGGTGACGACGATGCGCGCCTCGGGGCGCTCGCGCTTCAATTTGCGGATCGACTGGCGCGCCTGTGCCACCGCCTCGTTGGTGACGGCGCAGCTGTTGATGACGATGGTGTCGGAAAGGCCTGCGCCCTCCGCCTCACGGCGGATCACCTCGGCCTCGAAAGCGTTGAGGCGGCAGCCGAAGGTGACGATGTCGACGGCCATCAGCCGACCGGCGCGAACAGCGCCGGATCGAAATTGCCCTCAAATTCGAAGGTCGCCGTGCCCGTCATCAGCACATGGTCGTCGCGCTCGCGCCATTCGATGCCGAGCTTGCCGCCGGGCAGCGTGATCTCGACCTTGCGCTCAGCGCGCTTCAGCCGCGCGGCCGCAACCGCCGTCGCACACGCCGCCGAGCCGCAGGCCCGGGTCAGCCCCGCGCCGCGTTCCCAGGTACGGATGGTGATGTGCTCGCGATCGACGATATGGGCCAGCGTGATGTTGGCGCGCTCGGGGAAGATCGGGTGGTTTTCGAGCAGCGGACCGAAGCGCCCGAGATCGTAGGCGTTGACGTCGTCGACCCAGAACACCGCGTGCGGATTGCCCATGCTCACCGCTGACGGCGAATGCAGGATCGGATTGTCGATCGGCCCGATCTGCAATTCGATGTAGCGGGTGTCGCGAAACTCTTCCGCCAGCGGAATGTCCTGCCAGCCGAATTTTGGCGCGCCCATGTCCACCGTGTAGAGCTCCGGCGCGGGGCCCTGCCAGGCGTTGAGCAGGCCGGCGGCGGTTTCGAACGTCGCCGTGCTCTGGCCGGTCTTCTCGAAGATGCGGCGGACCACGCAGCGCATGCCGTTGCCGCAGGCGCCGGCTTCGGAGCCGTCATTGTTGTAGATGCTGATGAAGGCCTCGGTGCCGTCGAGCCGCGGCTTCTGCAGCACCATGAGCTGGTCGTAGGGCACGCCGCCCTGCGCGGACGCCACGGCGCGGGCGTCGTCCGGCGTCACCCGGCCTGCGGAATCGCGCATGTCGACAACGACGATCTCGTTGCCGATGCCGTTCATCTTGGCAAATGCGTGGTTGGCCAGCGCGCTCATGAAAATTCCCGAATTTCGCCTGCCTTATATGGCGATCCTTGGCCGCTTGGCCAGTGATTTGCCACCCCGAGCAGGACATCTGCCATGACGCATCTGTCATGGGACGAATTCGGCGCTCGCGTGTTAGAACGGCGCGGTTCGCGCGACCCGGGATACGCGGCCCGGTTAAGGCCTTGGTGGGCAAGGTCTGGGGAGAATAAAATGAACATTTTTCGTCGTTTCGCTATGGCTGCGCTGATCCCGGCGGCGGCCATGTCGTTTGGGCTGTCCAGCGTGCTGGCGCAGACCCCGAGCCCGGCGCCGGCGGCATCGGCAAGCCCCTCTTCGACAAGTCCTGCGCCGGCCTCGCCCGCTCCGGCTGCAAGTGCCTCGCCCGCCCCCGCGGCGACACCCTCGCCTGC
Organism: Bradyrhizobium sp. CCBAU 45389; assembly: GCF_028128625.1. Taxonomy (NCBI): domain Bacteria; kingdom Pseudomonadati; phylum Pseudomonadota; class Alphaproteobacteria; order Hyphomicrobiales; family Nitrobacteraceae; genus Bradyrhizobium; species Bradyrhizobium sp. CCBAU 45389. The sequence continues at coordinate 91,092 of NZ_LBIY01000081.1, forward strand.
GGCGAGCGCCTCACCCGCTCCTGCAGCATCGCCAGCGCCCGCAGCCAGCGCCTCGCCCAGCCCGCCGCCGGCTGCGGCCGCCACCCCTGCCCCGGTGCAGACCGCCGACCCCTTCGGCCTCGAGACCACGCTGGAGCCGAAGAAGGTCGTGATGGTCAAGGGCACTGCCAATTGGGATTCCGCCTTCGACACGCTGATCGACGCCTTCAAGGCGCTGAACACGCTGCTGGACAAGCAGGGCATCAAGCACGCCGGCAATTCGATGATCGTCTACACCTCGACGGATGACACCGGCTTCACCTTCCTCGCCGAGATCCCGGTCGAGCAGGACCCGAAGAACCTGCCCAAGGACATGAGCGTCGGCAAATCGCCGGAGGGCAAGGCACTGAAATTCGTCCATCGCGGCTCCTACGACAACATGGACAACACCTATGAGGCGATCACCAATCACCTCGACGACAAGAGACTGGAAGCCAAGGACACCTTCATCGAGGAATACCTCACCGATCCCCTGAAGACGGCCGAGGACAAGCTCGTGATCAACGTTTTCGTGCCGCTGAAGTGAGAGTGATGAAAAAGCCTGCCGTACTCGCCGCCGTCCTTGCCACCACTTTGCTGGCCGCACCCGCGCGCGCCGACGATTTTCCCGCCGCGATCTCGGTGAGCGGCGAAGCCTCCGTGTCCGCGGCACCTGATCTCGCGCAACTCGACGCCGGTGTCGCCAGCGACGCCAAGACGGCGAAGGAGGCCTCCGATGCCAACAACGCCGCGATGGGCAAGGTGCTACTGGCGCTGAAGGGCGCCGGCATCGCCGAGAAGGACTACCAGACCTCGCGGCTGTCGCTGCAGCCGCAATACGGCCAGAACAAATCCACCGGCGCCTCGCCTGTCGTCGGCTTCCGCGCCTCCAATCGCGTCACCGTGAAGATCCGCGACGTGACCAAGGTGGCAACCATCATCGACACGCTGGTCAGCGCCGGCGCGAACGACATCGGCAACATCTCGTTCGAGGTGACGCAGGCCTCAAAGCTGCTCGACGACGCGCGCGAGCAGGCGGTGGCCGACGCGCGGCGCAAGGCGGAGATCTATGCGAAGGCCACCGGCGTGACGCTTGGCACGCCGCTCAGCGTCTCCGAAGGCGGTGGCCCGGTGCCGCTGTTCAAGGCACGAGTCGCAGCAGCGCCGATGGCCGCGCCTGCCGCCGTCGCACCGGGCGAGGAGACCCTGTCGGTGACGGTGAATGTGAGCTGGGCGATCAAGGCTGGGCAATAGTCTCGTTCGTAAGAGGCACGTCGGCGCAACACCTAATCAGTCATTCGCGCTGATATCTGTAAAAAGGAACCCCGCCTGCGTCTTGGTAAAGACGAAGATGAGCTCGCCGCAGAAGACGAAGTAACTGTCGTTCTTATAATCATCGCGATCGTAGACGGCCTTGCCGCGCTGGATACACGCGCGATTTTTTGCCGTGAACGAGGTCCGATAGGTCTTGGCGCCAAATTGCGCGGCGTCGCGAATTGCGTTGTCGTTCATGAACGGCAATCGTGTCATACCGGCGACGGCGACGGAATCGTTTGCCTTCAGCGCCGCGCGAAACTTCTCGATGAAGCCATCGAATTCCTTCTGCAAGGCAGGAGAAGCGACGGCGTCCTTCGCCCGGGCGACGGCTGGAGCAAGGTTCACAAGAGCGGTTGCGAGCACAATTCTCAGCAAAAATCCCACAGGTCGGCTCCGTCCGTCGATCGATCAAGGTCTTCCGACCGAAAGAAATTCATGGTGTTTTGTTGCGTCAGGGGCTTTCTGGTTCAACGGCGCAGAGCCGCACGAACTTGTCGCGATAGGAGCAAAGCGGACATTGCTTCCGTCGCATCACGCCGCCGGGTTTACGGGTACACGACCTAAATCTCCACCACCTGCCCGGGCTTCATCGCCACGAACCGCTCCTGCGGAATCTTCGCAGCATCGAGCGCTTCGACAAGCGCTTTCGCCGGCGCGTCGATCGCCTCGTCCGTCAGCTGGAACGTGCCGTGATGATGCCCGAGCGCTTGTTGCGCGCCGCAATCGCCTAGCGCCTTCACGGCATCTTCCGGATTCATGTGCTGGTCGCGCATGAACCAGCGCGGCTCGTAGGCGCCGATGGGGAGGATGGCGAGGCGTAGGGCCCCGTGCTTCTCGGCGACGCGGCGGAAATGCCGGCCATCGCCATAACCGGAATCGCAGACCACGTAGATTTTCCCAGCCGGCGTCTCCAACACGAAGCTCGCCCACAACGCCTTGTTGCGGTCGAACAGGCCGCGCGCGGTCCAGTGCCGGGTCGGCACCAGATGCACGGCGACGCCTTCGCCGAGCTCGACGCGGTCGTGCCAGTCGAACGCTTCCGCCCTGATCGTGGGATCGACGCCGCGCATCGTCACATCGTTGCCGAGCGGGGTCACCACGCGCGGGCCAAAATTCTTCGCGAGGCGCGACAGCGTCGCCATGTCCAGATGATCGTAATGGCCGTGCGAGACCAGCACGACGTCGATCTTCGGCAGCTTCTCGAAGGCGACGCCGGGATCGTTGTGCCGCTTCGGCCCGGCCCAGGCGACCGGCGAGACCCGCGAGGACCAGACGGGATCGACCAGGATGTTGACGCCGCCGGCCTGGATCAGCCAGCTGGCGTGGCCGACGAAGGAGAGCCGCACCTTGTCACCGTCGACCCGCGCCGGCGGGGTGTCGGCATGGGGGCTCGGAACCCAATCCGGCCAGGCCGCCCGCTGCCGCTTGCCGCTGAACTGCCAGCGCAGCACCTCGCGAAGCGATTTTGGCGGCGCCCCATCCGGATCGAAGAAGTGCAGGCCGTTGAAATGGTCGGAGGCGGGTCCGTCATAGGTCTTCATGCGGGACATCCAGAGGGAGGGGACGCCGACCAGGGCACCGGCTCCGGCAAGCAGTCCGAAAAGGCGGCGGCGGGTGACCGGCACGGGCGGGCTTCTAGGGATGGTCGGGATGGTAAGACATCACCCGCCTATATGGGCCGGGCCGCCAAAAAAGGAACCTGTCGCAAAAAGGGGCATATTTTCAGTATCTTGCCCTACCAAAGGCGTCCCGGCACCCTAACTTTCCTTGACTTTTAGGCGGGAGCGGCGTTTAACCCCGCCACTTTCTCGGAAAGGCTTTCTTTTCGACCCGCCGACCGGTCCTCGAGGCCGGAGGTCAACGCCCGACAGCGCTATGCGCCCTCGGGCGCAAAGGTGTTTGGAAGATCGCCATTCTGGCGAGCAGGACAAGGACAACGGCATTGTTCGACAATCTGTCGGAACGGCTTGGTGGCATTCTCGATCGCCTGACGGGGCGCGGCGCGCTGACCGAAAAGGACGTCGACGCCGCGATGCGCGAGGTGCGCCGCGCGCTGCTGGAGGCAGACGTCGCGCTCGAGGTCGTGCGCAGCTTCACCGAGCGCGTGCGCGAGCAGGCGATCGGCGCCACCGTCGTCAAGTCGGTCACGCCCGGCCAGATGGTGGTCAAGATCGTCCATGACGAGCTGATCAACACGCTCGGCGCCGAAGGCCAGACCATCGACGTCAATTCCGTGCCCCCGGTGCCGATCATGATGGTCGGTCTCCAGGGCTCCGGTAAGACCACCACCACCGCGAAGCTCGCCCGCCGCCTGGTCCAGCGCGACAAGCGCAAGGTGCTGATGGCCTCGCTCGACGTCTATCGCCCGGCGGCGATGGAGCAGCTGGCCGTGCTCGGCCGCGACCTCGACATTCCGACCCTGCCGATCGTGGCGGGCCAGCAGCCGCCGCAGATTGCGAAGCGCGCGCTCGAAGCCGGCAAGCTCGGCGGCTACGACATCGTGCTGCTCGACACCGCCGGCCGCACCACGCTCGACGAAGAGATGATGGCGGAAGCCGCGGCGATCAAAGCGGCGGCCAATCCGCACGAAGTGCTGCTGGTTGCCGACAGCCTCACCGGCCAGGACGCGGTAAACCTCGCGCGCTCGTTCGATCAGCGCGTCGGCCTCACCGGCATCGTGCTGACACGCGTCGACGGCGACGGCCGCGGCGGCGCTGCGCTGTCGATGCGCGCGGTCACCGGCAAGCCGATCAAGCTGATCGGCACCGGTGAAAAGACCGATGCGCTGGAGGATTTCCACCCCGATCGTATCGCCGGCCGCATCCTCGGCATGGGCGACGTGGTCTCGCTGGTCGAACGCGCCGCCGCCAATATCGACGCCGAGAAGGCCGCGCGCACCGCCGAGCGCATGCGCAAGGGTCAGTTCGACCTCAACGACATGCGCGAGCAGCTGCTGCAGATGTCGAACATGGGCGGCATCAGCGGGCTGATGGGCATGATGCCCGGCATCTCCAAGATGAAGAACCAGATCGCGGCCGCCGGCATCGACGACAAGATCTTGAAGCGCCAGGTCGCGATCATCGATTCCATGACGCGCGACGAGCGCCGTCATCCGGACCTGCTGAAAGCAAGCCGCAAGAAGCGCATCGCGGCCGGCAGCGGCCAGAGCGTCGAGCACGTCAACAAGCTCTTGAAGATGCACCGGAACATGGCCGACGTGATGAAGGCCATGGGCTCGGGCAAGCGCGGCCCGCTCGCCGGCATCGCGCAGGCGATGGGCTTTGGCGGCGGCATGAAGATGCCGTCGCCGGAAGAAATGAAGGCGATGCAGGAAAAGATGCAGGCCGGCGGCGGTGGCCTTCCGAATCTGCCGAAGGATCTGCCGCCCGGGCTTCGCGGCGGCCTGCCCAATCTTCCTGGACTGACCGGGCTGAGCGGCAAGCCGACGTTGCCGGGCCTCGGCGGTTTCCCTGGCAAGAAGAAATGAGGAATTCGTCGCGGGGGATCTCAACCGGTCTCGCGTGACGCGGAATACCAATCAACCGAACAAAACGTACTTTGAAGGAGAACTGAATGTCCGTCGTTATCCGCCTCGCCCGTGCAGGCACCAAGAAGCGTCCCGTCTATCACGTCGTCGTCGCCGATTCGCGTTTCCCGCGCGATGGCCGCTTCATCGAGCGTCTCGGCTATTTCAACCCGCTGCTGCCGAAGGACAACGAGACTCGCCTGAAGCTCGACATGGACAAGGTGAAGTCCTGGCTCGCCAAGGGCGCGCAGCCGTCGGACCGCGTGATGCGCTTCCTCGACGCCGCCGGCGTCAAGAAGCGCGAAGCGCGCAACAACCCCGAGAAGGCCGTGCCGCGCAAGGAGCGCAAGGCGCAGGCCGAAGCCGCCGCGAAGGGCTAAGGCTAGACCATGTCGGCGCTGGTCTGCGTCGCGCGGATCGGCGCCGCGCATGGTGTGCGCGGTGCGGTCAAACTATGGACCTTCACCGAAGATCCGTTTGCCGTGAAGCACTACGGTCCGCTTCTCGCCAAGGACGGCAAGCGCCAGTTCGAGGTCGCAACGGCGCGCGAGGCAAAAGATCATCTGGTCGCGACGTTCAAGGGCGTCACGACCCGCGATGAGGCCGAGCGCCTCAACGGCATCGAGCTCTACGTCCCGCGCGAAAAACTGCCCGCGACGGACGAGGACGAATATTACCACACCGACCTGATCGGGCTCGCCGCTGTCACCACGGATGGCGATGCGCTCGGCCGCGTGCTCGCGATCCATAATTTCGGCGCCGGCGACATCATCGAGATCGCACCGCTCAAGGGCGCGACGATGCTGCTGCCGTTTTCGAATGCGGTGGTGCCGGAGGTCGACCTCAAAGGCGGACGCGTCGTGATCGCGCTGCCGCAGGAGATCGAGGGCGATCGGGACGAGGACGAGACCCCTTCCGCGAGTCGTCCCGGCGAAAGCCGGGACCCATAACCACAAATCGTGGTTTTGGCTAAGCTGGCAGCTCCAGCCGTCGCACAATTGAGTGCGATGGCTATGGGTCCCGGCCTTCGCCGGGACGACAACAACTGAGATCCGATGACATCCCCCTCACCCTGGCGCGCGACGGTGCTGACGCTGTTTCCGGAGATGTTTCCGGGGCCGCTCGGCGTGAGTCTGGCCGGGCGGGCGCTGGCCTCCGGACTGTGGGAGATCGAGGCGCGGGACATCCGGGCCTCCGCCACCGACCGCCATCGCAGCGTCGACGACACCCCTGCGGGTGGCGGCCCGGGCATGGTGCTGCGGGCGGATGTTCTGGCGGCTGCCATCGATGCCGCGGAGATCGGGCCTGAGCGGCCACGTCTGCTGATGAGCCCTCGCGGTCGGCCATTGACCCAGGCCCGCGTCACCGAGCTCGCCCAGGGGCCCGGCCCGCTGATCGTCTGCGGGCGGTTCGAGGGGATCGACCAGCGGGTGATCGACGGGAGGGGCCTGGAGGAGGTCTCGATCGGCGATTACGTGCTCTCAGGGGGCGAAATCGCAGCTTTGGCCCTGATCGACGCCTGCGTCCGGCTGCTGCCGGGGGTGATGGGCAAGGAAGCCTCGGGGACCGAGGAAAGTTTCGCCGACGGCCTGCTCGAATACCCCCAATACACCCGCCCCCAGCTGTTCGAGGGGGTCCCGATCCCGGAAATCCTGACCTCGGGCGACCACGCCAAGGTTGCCAGCTGGCGGCGGGCGCAATCCGAGGCCCTGACAGAGGCCCGGCGGCCGGATTTATGGGCCCAAATCCCGCCCAAGCCCCCGATTCGGCCCCGTCGCCAAAAAACGCCAAAAAACAAGACAGACGGGTGACAAACGCTCCGGCTTGCCTTATAGGAGCGGCCAAATCCGCAATAGCTGGATAGACGAATTTCGCGCAGCCCCCGATCTGCGGCTGGGCGCGCCGATGGAGATTACCCCATGAACCTGATCCAACAGCTTGAAAAAGAGCAGTTCGAGAAGCTCTCCGCCACCAAGGAGATCCCGGAATTCGCCCCCGGCGACACCGTGATCGTCAACGTGAAGGTCGTCGAAGGCGACCGCACCCGCGTGCAGGCCTATGAAGGCGTCTGCATCGGCCGTTCCGGCGGTGGCCTCAACGAGAGCTTCACCGTCCGCAAGATTTCCTATGGCGAGGGCGTCGAGCGCGTGTTCCCGCTGCTCTCCCCGATGATCGACTCGATCAAGGTGGTGCGCCGCGGCAAGGTGCGTCGCGCCAAGCTCTATTATCTCCGCAACCTCCGCGGCAAGTCGGCCCGCATCGTCGAGAAGCAGGACCGTCAGGCCGCCGTCGGCGAGTAAGCATCGCCATCAGGCAAGTCTTTCGAAAGCGCGGGGCTCGGCTCCGCGCTTTTTTGTTGCGTCAGTGCGGCGCGCAAGGTGCCCGGCCCTCACCCTGAGGAGCGCGGAACGCGCGTCTCGAAGAGCGAGGCCACCAGCCGGGCCTTCATCCTTCGAGACGCGCGCCAAGAGCGCGCTCCTCAGGATGAGGGGCATGCATGGCGCGCGTTGGCGGGCATTTGAAACCACTCGCGATTCCAATTCGGCCTGCTATATATTCTTGGAATGTTTCCAGATCTGACCAGCTTCGCACCCGTCCGGCGCATCGTCATCGACGATCGCTCGCGGCTGCCTGGCCGGTTCTTCGGACGCTTCGCGACCTCGGCAACGTCAGAGCTTACGCGCGCAGCCTAAAAGCTGCGCTGACGATTTTGTTGCCCGCGCGCGAGGCGCGCAATCCGCTTTCATAACATTCCCGGAGCTCAAGCTCATGTCCAAGCCGACCACCCTGTACGACAAGATCTGGAACGACCATCTGGTGCACGAAGCCGACGACGGCACCTGCCTGCTCTATATCGACCGTCACCTGGTCCACGAGGTGACCTCGCCGCAGGCGTTCGAAGGCCTGCGCGCGACGGGCCGCAAGGTCCACGCACCCGAGAAGACGCTCGCGGTCGTCGACCACAACGTGCCGACCACCGATCGCACCAAGCCGAACCCCGATCCTGAGAGCATCGAGCAGATCAAGGCGCTGGCCGAGAACGCCAAGGAATTCGGCATCGAATATTACAACGAGTTCGACAAGCGCCAGGGCATCGTCCACGTCATCGGCCCCGAGCAGGGCTTTACCCTGCCCGGCACCACCATCGTCTGCGGTGACAGCCATACCTCGACGCATGGCGCGTTCGGCGCGCTCGCGCACGGCATCGGCACGTCCGAGGTCGAGCACGTGCTGGCGACGCAGACGCTGATCCAGAAGAAGGCCAAGAACATGCGCGTCACCGTCGACGGCAAATTGCCCGACGGCGTGACCGGCAAGGATATCATCCTGGCCATCATCGGCGAGATCGGCACCGCGGGCGGCACCGGCTACGTGCTGGAATACGCGGGCGATGCGATCCGCGCGCTCTCGATGGAAGGCCGCATGACGGTCTGCAACATGTCGATCGAAGGCGGCGCGCGCGCCGGTCTCGTTGCACCCGACCAGAAGGCCTACGACTTCCTGCGCGACCGTCCGAAGTCGCCGAAGGGCGCGGCCTGGGACGCGGCGATGCGCTATTGGGAGAAGCTGCGCTCCGACGAAGGCGCGCATTTCGACCACGAGCTGCGCCTCGATGCGGCAAAACTGCCGCCGATCGTGACCTGGGGCACGTCGCCTGAGGACGTCATCTCGGTGACCGGCATCGTGCCTGATCCGGACAAGATCGCGGACGAGGCCAAGCGTCTCTCCAAGCACCGCGCGCTGAAGTACATGGGCCTGACCGCGGGCACGAAGATCACCGACATCAAGCTCGACCGCGTCTTCATCGGCTCCTGCACCAACGGCCGCATCGAGGACCTGCGCGCCGCCGCCAAGATCGCGGAAGGCAAGCAGGTCGCAGGCAGCGTCAACGCCATGGTGGTGCCGGGCTCCGGCATCGTGAAGGAGCAGGCCGAAGCTGAAGGCCTCGACAAGATCTTCATCAAGGCCGGCTTCGAATGGCGCGAGCCGGGCTGCTCGATGTGCCTCGCCATGAACCCGGACAAGCTGAAGCCGGAAGAGCGCTGCGCCTCGACCTCGAACCGCAACTTCGAGGGCCGTCAGGGCTTCAAGGGCCGCACGCATCTGGTGTCGCCGGCAATGGCGGCGGCTGCCGCGATCGCGGGTCACTTCGTCGACGTCAGGGACTGGCGGTAAGCCGGTTCCTGCAATTGTAGCGATCGCGGCAAACCGCCGTTAATCGCCCGCAACGACACTGCGTCCTCGCGACGGTTCGCGAGGATGCAAAGCCATGGCCAACAAGCCTGAATATGTCGATCTGATCAGCGAGGCGACGCGCCAGCACCGGCGGCGCGCCGCGCCGCTTCGCATCGTCGCCAAGCCCGAGGTCGAGGAGACCTCCAAGCTCAGCCGCTGGCCGCCGGCGATGTTTCGGCAGTGGAAGGTCGAGAACCTGATGCGCTGGAAGTCGGCGTCGTGGAAGCTGAAGGATTGGCTGTAATGACCGGATGAACAAAGGGCGCCGTCACGGCGCCCTTTTCATTTCGATCGTGCTTACCAATAGCGGTACGGGTTGTGCCAGCGGCGCCAATGGTGCCAGCGGCAAATGCGGCGCGGGCCGTAATAGGTCCAGATGATCCGGCAGCGGCGCGGATAGTGGTAGTAGGGATAGTAGCCGCCGTAATAATAGCGCCGGTGGAAGTGGCGATAGCCGTAATGGGGACGATAGCCCCAGTGGCGGTGATAGCCGCCGTAATGACGAAATCCGCCGTAGCGAATGCCGCCGCCGTGAAAGGCCGGCGCGGCGCGGAAGCCGCCGCCATGAAAGCCGCCGCCGCGGAATCCGCCGAAATGTCCGCCGCCACCGCGGAAGCCACCGCCGCCGTGAAAATGTCCGCCACCACCATGTCCGCCGCCGCCATGCCGGACCTGCGTGACGAGGTCGTCGGCCGCGGCCTTCGTCGCCGGTGACGTCGCCGGATTGATCAAGCTGAGCGCTTCGGCGCGGCGCGCCGTCCCGGCCGTCAGCATCAGCGTCGCGGCAGCCGCAATCCCGAGCAAGCGCATCGGGCTTGCCCTGAGGCCCCAACTCCTCGGCATGGAATTCTCCCTGAATGTGGACAGCGGCATTGCGGCGCAACGTCTCGCGCCGCCACTGTTCATTTGCAGTCGCTCCCGAGATTAAATTACGGACAGCGACGTGAACGCGTTATGAATAGACGAGGTTTCCGAGCGGCACGACGCCGTAGCCCGGATGAAGCGCAGCGCAATCCGGGAATGGTGTCACACGCCGCACGAAATTCCCGGATTTCGCTACGCTCCATCCGGGCTACAAGATTGCGAAGGAATTCTTGCGATGACGGTCTACGCGATTGCGCAATTGAAGATGACTGACCGCGCTGCCTATGACCGCTATCAGGCGCGGTTCTTCGACGTGTTCAGGAAGTACAACGGGCGTCTGCTCGCCGCCGATGAACATCCGCGCGTGCTCGAGGGCGCATGGCCGCACGACAAGCTCGTCATGATGTCGTTTCCCGACGAGGCGGCATTCCTCGCCTTCTCGAACTCGCCCGAATACGAAGACATCTCGCGCGACCGCAAGGCGGGGGCGCAGGCGACGGTGCTGCTGGTGAAGGGATTTGCGCCGGCCGGTTAGCGGATCACCAGAACGGCCCGTAGCCGAACACGAAGGGGGCGGGCACGGCGTAGGGATAGGGACGATAATAGGCCGGGCGCGCGTAATAGCGTGGATCACGGCGCACGGCAGGCCGCACGATGTCAGAGGTTCGCACGTGTCGCCGCGCATCGAAAACCGCGATCCCCGCCGAGGCCTCCGGCACCGTCACCCTTGGCGCAGTAGATCTTGGTGCCGCAGAAGCGCGAGGCAGGCCGGCGGCAAGCGCGACGGCAACGGCGGCCAGTGCAATCCATCTCGCCATGATGACCCTCACGAGGCCTCCGCGCTACCGGCGTCAGCCCCGGCGCCAGTAGCAGCTCATATGCGGCGTGATTACTGTGCCGCTGGGCCTGTGTTCCTGCACATAGGCGACGTTGCATTCGCGGACCGCGTCGGGACCGGGATTGTAGCGGGGATAGACGCCATCAGGGGTGTAATAGGGCGTGACGCGCAGGCGCGCCGGGGGCCGCCTGCGCGGTGGAGGGACGTCGTCGGGCAAGACCGCCTGGGCCAGCCGGATCTCGGGAGCAGCCATCTGCGCCTGGGCATTGGCCTTCGTGCCGACAAAAAAAGTCGAAAACAACCCCATGCACAGTAGAACCGGTACTGCTGTTCCCGCCCGCATCACATCACCACCGATCTGAGCCAACCCCTTGATGCGCCGTACGCTCCTCGTTTTCGCGCGCGGCGTCAACGCCCCGATCCTATAAAGCGGGATGCATCGCCGCGGAACCCGCGCTATGACGGTCTCATGTGGACGGAATTGAAAGCGCCCTCGCTGGCCGAAATGGAAGCGACGGCCCATGACATCTTCGACCGCCTGCCGGCGGAATTTCGCAAGCTCTGCGAGGGCGTGATTCTCCGCGTCGACGACTTCCCGACCGACGAGGTCCTGGACGAGATGGAATGCGAGAGCGAGTTCGACCTGCTCGGCCTGTTCCAGGGCGTCGGCCTGCCCCAGCAGAGTCTTGGCGACGTGGCGCGGCTGCCCAACATGGTCTGGCTCTACCGCCGCCCGATCCTGGACTACTGGGCCGAGCACGACGAAAGCCTCGGCCATATCGTCCGCCACGTCCTGATCCACGAGATCGGCCACCATTTCGGTCTCTCGGACGACGATATGGCCGCGATTGAGGCTAAGGCAGACTAGATCTGCCGAATTCGGCCTAGGATTCCCGCCCCGATCGCGATAAATAGCGGTTCCCCCAGACCTACCCGGGAAAGCGCAACCATGGACAAGTTCACCACGCTGGAAGGCGTCGCGGCGCCGCTGAAGATCATCAATGTCGACACCGACATGATCATTCCGAAGCAGTACCTCAAGACCATCAAGCGCACCGGCCTTGGCAAGGGGCTCTTCTCCGAGCAGCGCTACAAGGACGACGGCAGCGAGAACCCGGATTTCGTCCTCAACCAGCCCGCCTATCGCAATGCGAAGGTGCTGGTGGCCGGCGACAATTTCGGCTGCGGCTCGAGCCGCGAGCATGCGCCCTGGGCGCTGCTCGACTTCGGCATCCGCTGCGTGATCTCGACCTCGTTCGGCGACATCTTCTACAACAACTGCTTCAAGAACGGCATTCTGCCGATCCGCGTTTCGCAGGAAGACCTCGACAAGCTGTTCGACGACGCCGAGCGCGGTGCCAACGCGACGCTGACGATCGACCTGCCGAACCAGGAGATCCGCGGTCCCGACGGCGGCAAGGTCAAGTTCGAGATCGATCCGTTCCGCAAGCACTGCCTGATCAACGGCCTCGACGACATCGGCCTCACGATGGAGAAGAAGACCTCGATCGACACCTATGAAGAGAAGCTCAAGCGCGAGCGCGCCTGGGCCTGATCGTAAGTTTTCGTCCGAGCCCCGGCGTTGCAAGCGCCGGGGCTTTTTCTTTGCCCCGCTCGTCTCCTATAGCTTCGCTGCATGCTGCCCGAGATCGTCACCTTCTGGCATGGCCCGATGGACGCACTGCGCCAGACCTGTCTGCGCTCGCAGCTCGCGGCCGGCCACAAGGTCACGGTCTACAGCTTCGACCCCATTCCCGGCCTGCCGGCGGGTGTCGAGAATGCCGAGGCCGAAGCGATCCTGCCGCACGCGTTCTCGGAGCGGCTGCGGCCGCCGCAGCCCGACGGCAGCTGGCGCGACTGGACCACGCTGCAGTTCAGCGACTTCTTCCGCATGAAGCTGATGGCGAAGGGGCTCGGCCTATGGCTCGATGCCGACGTGCTGCTGCTCAAGCCCGCCGAGATCGATCCGGCAAAACCCTATTTCGCCTGGGAGCGGCCACGCCAGCTCGGCAATTCCGTGATCTACCTGCCGCCCGACCACGGCATCGTTGCCGCCTTTGAAGAGCTGATGGAGCAGGAGGAGCTGACGCCGAACTGGCTGTCGGTGCGCCACCGCATCACCTTCATGATGCGCCGCCTGCGCGGCGGTTCGAACCGGCTCTCGGATATTCGCGTCGCGATCTACGGCCCCGCGGCACTCACCGCGCTCGCGCGTCGTACCGGCGAATTGCAGAACGCGCTGCCGAAGCAGTCGTTCTATGCCGTGCATGCCGAGCCAAAACTGTTCTTCGATCCCTCGAGCTATCTCGGCCTCGTCACCAACCCCGAGATCATCGGCCTGCACATCTCGCCCAAGGGGCGCGGCGGCGAGAAGCCGATTCCGGGCAGCCTGTATGCCTGGGCGGCGGAGAGATTTGCGTAGCTCTCGTCGCGTGTCCCGGACGCGGTGCGGCGCGAAGTGCCGCTCCGCAGAGCCGGGACACGACCTTGATCGCTTCTCAATTTGATCCAGCGCAACGCGCTCCTGCACCATTGTGCCTAATCTGGCTCCAATTCCACGATCCCAACGGAGCCTCGCATGAGCACCGCAAGCAGGCCTTATCCCATCGTTCAGGACCTCATCGAGTCCTTCGCAAACTGGCTGAAGCATCGCCGCGAGATGAACGAGATGCGGCAGCTCGACCGCGCCGATTTCGACCGCATCGCGAGCGATCTCAGGATCGCGCCTGATGATCTCGAAGAGCTGGTCCGCCACGGCAAGCATGCCGCGGACGAGCTGCCGAAGATGCTGGAACAGCTCGGCATCAGTGCCGAGGGGCTCGGCCGCGCACAGCCGCTGCTGCTGCGCGACATGGAGCGGGTCTGCGCGCTCTGCAATCACAAGGGAGAGTGCGACCGCGATCTCACCGAGGGCACCGCCGCGGAGAACTATCACGGCTACTGCGCCAACGCCGCGACGCTGGAGTCGCTCGACCGCGCCGACCTCGCGCCGCGGTGACGCGGTGCGGACACCCGCTACTGGACTGCTGAGAGCGGCGCTATAATAGGCTTCCTACGGGTCTGACACGAGACAGTCTGCACTCTTGCCTGTACGCTTCATCATCGCTCGATTCGCATGGTGAACCGAACATGCTTGATGTGCATGCGCTTCTATTGTTTTCGTTAGCGTGCTTGGCTCTGACCGCGACCCCGGGGCCGGATATGCTGCTGATCGCGAGTCGTAGCATCGCGCAGGGGCGCTCCGCGGGATTTGCAACACTCGCGGGAATACAGGCCGGCACCTATTGCCACGCATTGGCTGCGGCCTTTGGCCTCTCCGAGTTATTCTTGCTGGTCCCGGTCGCCTACGACGCTGTCCGCTATGCAGGCGCCGCATATTTGTTGTTCCTGGCGTGGCACGCGCTTCGTTCGAATCAACTGCTCGCTCTACCACCTGGCGAAAGCCGAAGCCGCTCCACGCTGGTCGTATTTCGACAGGGACTCCTCACGAACTTGCTCAATCCGAAGATGGCCCTGTTCGTGCTCGCCCTTTTTCCCCAATTCGTCCGAACTGACGCCGGATCAGTCGCGCTGCAAGTGATGACGCTGGCCACGGTGCTCAACGCAATCGGTCTCATCGTGAACGGGCTCGTCATCGTCCTCGCAAGCCGTGTCGGCGCGAGGTTCTTTGGGAACGGCAACCTTGGTCGCTGGCCTCAATATTTGCTGGCAACCGTGTTCGGCAGCCTCGCGCTGAAGCTGGCTTTCGACGGGAAACGGTAGGGCCCCCTCACCCCTTTCCCATCGCAGCGATCGCATCCGCGATCTCGCCAGCGCTACCCTCACCGGGAAAGACCTCGACCATCTGCCGGACCGCCGATAGCGGCGCACAGCAGAGCTCCCACCTTGTGGGCACTTCGCCGCGTGGCGACGGGCGCCAATAGTATGATGTATGCAACATCCTGTTCGCGCGGCGAGGAGGCCGGAAAGCTCTCCGCAATAGTCCGTGCTTGATCTCGACTATTGGCTCTGTTTGGATGATTGCATTCGGCAATTCATACTTTGGACAATTATGGCAAATGGAATCGACGGATACAGTCGTTCATTGGGGGCTCGTCCACAAACGAATATCGTGACCGCCCAACGCAAGGAGATCGGGAACCGGCTCTTGGCGGCGTTGCCGCCGGCGGACCTCGGTTTGCTCACGCCCCACTTCCAGAAGGTCTCGTTCGAACCCGATGCCGTCCTGGTGCGATCGGGCGATGAGCTCGACCCGGTCTATTTTCCCCATAGCGGCGCAATCGCCTTCATGCTCGATATGCCGGACGGGCAAACGGTCGCGACCACCTTGATGGGACGGGAGGGCGCTTTGGCCTCGTTCTCCGTGCTCGGCCCGTCGCCTTCATCGGTGACCGCGATTGCCCGCGTAGCCGGCACTGCATCGGTGATCTCCGCCGCCAAATTTCGCGCTGCCCATGCGCAAAGCGCAGCCATCAGGAATGTCGTGCAGGTCCACGCCCGCGCCGTGCTGTTGCAGCTCCAGCACGTCGCCGCTTGCAACGCGCTGCACCGGGTGGATGGCCGCATGGCGCGGTGGCTCCTGCAGCTTCACGACCGCGTTCCCGAGGACCTGCTTCCGGTGACGCAGGAGGCGCTGGCGCAATTGGTCGGGGTGCGGCGGACGACAGTGACCCTGACGATGAGCAAGCTGCGCGAGGCCGGCGCCATCCCGTCCGAGCGGCGCGGGTTTGTCGAGATCCATCGGGGGCGGCTCGAGAGGATCGCATGCGATTGCTATGCGCTCATGCAGCGCAAGATCGATCGGATGTATTGCCAGGAGTTGGCCGCGCCGCCGCCTGCCAATACGCCGTTCCGGGAAAGGGCCATGGTCGCCTCCGACTGAGCGCGCGACTTCCTCCAGGCGCGAGATTGCGCTAGGTGCTCGATAGCCGATGCGCCCCGGAAATCATGCGTCATTCACGGCGTAGCGGATCAGTCGTTCACAAGCCGCTTCGCTAACATCCGCTCCTGGTGCGCCGATGTCATCAAGGAAGTCGCGCGCGATGAAGCCCTCAAGAAAATAATCATACCGCGTGCCGGCTCGGAAGACCGGATCGGCGGTGTCAGGGGATTCACTCGAAACAAGGACTTCGGCGCTACAGCTCCACGGCTGGACCATGTAGATCGTTTCCGTCTCCGACCAGTTCTGTCGAGACAAGAGCAATTCTTGCAGAGTCACCTCATTCCCCCCTCGGCATCAGAAGAGCCGATACGGCACTCTTAGGTGTACGCTCTAGCCCTTCCCCATCGCTGCGATTGCATCCGCGATCTCGATCGTGCGCCTGGCCATGTCGGCGTGCAGGCGCTCCACCATCGCACCATCCAGACGGATCGCGCCGCGCGCGGCGTTCTCCGGCAATTCGAACGCCGCGATGATCTTTCGGGCGCGTGCGACTTCCTCCTCCGGCGGGGTGAAGATCGCGTTGCAGGCGTCGATCTGCGAGGGATGGATTAGCGTCTTGCCGTCGAAGCCGAGGTCGCGGCCCTGCGCGCATTCGGTGGCGAAGCCGTCGGAATTGGCGATGTCGCTATAGGGGCCGTCGAGAATCTCCAGGCCATGGGCGCGCGTCGCAAGGATGCAATGGGTGATCATCGGGATCATCGCGGCGCGGCCGGGCAGCATCCGGATGCGCGTCTCGCGCGAGATGTCGTTCGGGCCGAACACGAAACCGGAGAGCCGCGTTTTGGGATTGCGGCCGGCGGCGGCCAGCTCCTCGGCATGCAGCACGGCGCGCGCGGTCTCGATCATGGCCCAGACCTTGACGGTGGGCGCGGCACCGAGCTCGGCGAGACGGCGGCCGATGGCGTCGAGATCTTCGATGCTTGAAACTTTTGGAACCAGGATGCCGTCGGGCGAAGCCTTGGCCGCCATCGCGACGTCATCGGCCCACCAGGGCGTGTCGAGGCCGTTGGTGCGGATCAGGACCTCGCGCTTGCCGAACCCCTTGGCCGCGATCGCGGCGGCGATCCCGTCGCGGGCCACCGCCTTGGCCTCGGGGGCGACGGAGTCTTCGAGATCGAGGATCAGGCCGTCGGCGGCCAGATTCCGCGCCTTTTCCAGCGCGCGGGGGTTGGAGCCGGGCATGAACAGATGGCTGCGGCGCGGGCGGGTCATGCGATCGTTCCTTCCAGTTTCCTCGTCTCTCTTATGACCTGAGCCGATAGCACTTGGCATGCCTATTCGAAAGGCTTGTTCGTTCCCGGGCTCTATGGTTAGGCATAGGTCATGATGGCATTCCCGAAGCATTTGCTGGAAGGCTACAAGGCCTTCGCCACCCAGCGGCTGCCGACCGAGCAGACCCGCTATCGCGAGCTGTCGGTGAAGGGGCAGTCGCCGGAAGTGATGGTGATCGGCTGCTGCGACAGCCGCGTCTCGCCCGAGGTGATCTTCGACGTCGGCCCGGGCGAATTGTTCGTCGTGCGCAACATCGCCAACCTGGTGCCGGTGTACCAGCCCGACGGCAACGCCCATGGCGTGTCGGCGGCGCTGGAATATGCGGTGACGGTGCTGAAGGTGAAGCACATCGTGGTGCTCGGTCACGCGCAATGCGGCGGCATCCGCGCCTTCGTCGACAAGATCGAGCCGCTGACGCCCGGCGACTTCATCGGCAAATGGATGCAGATGTTCATCAAGCCCGGCGAGGTGGTCGAGCAGCGCGACCACGAGAGCATGGCGCAATTCGTCGAGCGCATCGAGAAGGCCGCGGTGTTCCGCAGCCTGGAGAACCTGATGACCTTCCCGTTCGTGCGCAAGGCCGTGGATGCCGGCCAGATGCAGACCCACGGCGCCTATTTCGGCGTCGCGGAGGGATCGCTGTTCGTGCTGGACAAGGTCGCGAAGGAATTTCGCGCGGCGTAGGCTGCCGCTCTCGTAGGGTGGGCAAAGCGAAGCGTGCCCACGACCTATCGCAATCGGAAAGAATGGTGGGCACGGCGCTACGCGCCTTTGCCCACCCTACGAGACCTATGACGACCCTTACGCCGCCTTCTTCTTCGCGGTGATCAGCTTGCGGTTGATCAGCACTTCCGCGATCTGGATGGCGTTGAGGGCTGCGCCCTTGCGCAGATTGTCGGACACGCACCACAGCACGAGACCGTTCTCCACCGTCGCGTCCTCGCGGATGCGGCTGATATAGGTGGCGTCCTCGCCGGCCGCCTCATAAGGCGTCGCGTAGCCGCCGGGCTCCTGCTTGTCGATGACGAGACAACCCGGCGCCTTGCGCAGGATCTCGCGGGCTTCGTCCGCGGTGATCGGATTCTCGAACTCGATGTTGACGGCCTCGGAGTGGCCGACGAACACGGGCACGCGCACGCAGGTCGCGGAGAGCTTGATCTTGGGATCAAGGATCTTCTTGGTCTCCGCCATCATCTTCCACTCTTCCTTGGTGTAGCCGTCCTCCATGAAGACGTCGATGTGGGGGATGACGTTGAAGGCGATGCGCTTCGGAAACTTCTTCGCGACCAGCTCGTCATTGGTGTAGACGGCCTTGGTCTGCGAGAACAGTTCGTCCATCGCGTCCTTGCCGGCGCCCGAGACCGATTGATAGGTCGAGACCACGACGCGCTTGATCGTCGCCTTGTCGTGCAGCGGCTTGAGCGCGACGACGAGCTGCGCGGTCGAGCAGTTCGGGTTGGCGATGATGTTCTTCTTCTTGAAGCCTTCGGTCGCGGCCGCGTTCACTTCCGGCACGATCAGCGGCACGTCCGGATCCATGCGCCAGGCCGAGGAATTGTCGATCACGACCGCGCCGGCGGCGCCGATCTGCGGCGACCATTCCTTCGACACCGAGCCGCCCGCCGACATCAGGCAGATGTCGACGTCCGAGAAATCGTAATGCTCGAGCGCTTTGACCTTCAGGGTGCGGTCGCCATAGGAGACCTCGACGCCGACGCTGCGGCGCGACGCCAGGGCCACGACCTCGTCCGCTGGGAATTTGCGCTCATCGAGAATGTTGAGCATTTCCCGTCCGACATTGCCGGTCGCGCCGACGACTGCGACTTTGTAACCCATCGTTCACTCTCCGATGAAAAAGCCCGTTCCTGAAGCTGACGCTTAAACAGGAAGAGCAGCGCTTCTATGCGAGAACCGGCCTCAAGACAACGTTGGACCATGCCCGAAGGCCGTGGATGCAGTCGCCAGAGGCCAGGACGGCCGTTAGCCCTACCCAGATCCATCTGACGCTCGCAGCCTTCGCCGACGAGGTGGTCGGCACGGTGGCACGCCTGTTCGCCTATGTGGGGGCGCTGCTCCTGTTTGCCATCCTGGGCCTCGCCGCCCTCGGCCAGCTGCCTGCCTTGCGCGATGATGAGCCCGCCTCCAGGCCCGGCTGGAGCATCGCCGACCGCTCGCATCCGGCCTTCGCCCTCAGCCGGCTCGATTCATCCGAGAAAACAGCATCTTACGCCATCCTCCGGCATCCCGAAGGGGGCCGCAAGGACGTGATGCGCTGGGCGAGCGAGGCGGAAAAGCCGCTGGCCCAGCTTGAGATCTACCGCAAGGGCGGCGAATTCGACGTGGCCCGCCCGGCGGCGGCCGACCTCGCCGTCCAGATGGGTTTGGCTGCGGACACCCCGCTCGAACAGGCCGGCCTGATCGACACCAAATTCGGTCCCGTCGCCCTGTTCCGGCCGACCGGCACGGCGAAGGCGGCCTGCCTCGGCTACCTCAAGCGCAGCGAGGAGCCGGCGCTGCAGATCTCCGGCTTCTCCTGCCAGGGCGATACGCTGCCGGCGCAGCGCGCGGCGATCGCCTGCACGCTGAACCGGCTGACGCTGCTGACCTCCGGCAACGAGCCGAAGCTGGCGGAATTGTTCGCCCGTGCCGAGCTGAGGCGCCGGGGTTGCGATACCCAAGGGTCGTCTCAGGGCTCGCCGGACTGGCTGCTCGGCGCCGCCAACGCGCAATTGCGCGGGGCGCTTTGACCTGCGTCAAGGATCTGCATCAAGCTCAAGTGGCTGGTTTGCATGCAACTTTTGCCGGCGGGCACGATTATTCCGCGCTGGTGTGACCCAATAGACCTAGTTGCAGCCACCCCGGCCGGGCTAGTATGGGGCGAAATCGACTGGCGGCGTGCCGCCTGAAGGGGACGTGATGAGCTCGAAATTCTCTGCCGCGAACAAACTGGCGACCTGGCTTGCGGCGGGCGCCGTGGTTGCGATCGCCTTCGCGGCGCCGGCTGCGGCCGACACCAAGACCAAGCGCTATGACGAGCGCGGCCGGCCCTATTACGGCCCGAGCGGTCCCAACGCGGTCTATCAGCAGGGCCGCACCCGTATCTATGTGAGCAAGCGCTCCTGGCTCGACGGCGGCACCGAGGTCAATCCGGGCGACCGCAAGTTCATGGATTACGCCTTCCCGCCGGAGATCGGCTATCCGACCTTCGCACGCGAGAACAACAACCGGCCGATCGATCGCCAGCCGCTGAGCACGCCGGCCGACGTCGGCGGCTATCCGCGGAATTTCCCGCTGTACTGAGCGGACTGATTTCCGAATCAAAATGGCCGGGCTCACGCCCGGCCATTTTTTTGTGCGAGATCTTGTAGGGTGGGCAAAGGCGCCCTTGCGCCGTGCCCACGATCTCTCTCGATCACGAAAAATGCGTGGGCACGCTTGCGCTTTGCCCACCCTACGATTCCTGTTGCTTGGGTGAGATGCGTGCGCATCACGCGTTCGCAGCCGGATCGTACCGCCTGCAAAATTCCTCGATTGCCTCGGAGCGGAAATCGCCGAGCCGTTCAAAGATGAGCGCATCCGGCCAATCCCACCAGGCAATCCGGCGCAGGCTTGCCGCGACGGCATCAGGAAAGCGCTTGCGGATGGGGCGCGCGGGAACGCCGCCGACAATCGTGTAGGGCTCGACATCGCGGCTGACGACTGCGCCCGCAGCGATCACCGCGCCGTCACCGACGCTGACGCCCGGCAGCAGGATGGCGGCGTGGCCGATCCAGACGTCATTGCCGACGATGACGCGGTCGCCGCGGCGGTCCGCGAAGAAGTCGCGGTCACGCGTTGCCGACGCCTCGTAATATTCAGGGCAATAGGTGAAGCGATGCTGGGACGGACGGCCCATCGGATGATTGGGCGCACCGATCCGCACCGAATTGGCGATCGCCGTGAACTTGCCGATCACCGCGTCGGCGACGTCGCAATTCTCGCCGAGATAGGAGTAGTCGCCGAGCGAGGCATATTCGATGCGGGTGTTGGCGAGAACTTCACAGCGCCGCCCGATCTGCGCCTCGCGCCGGCGCACCGTTTCATGGATGATGGTTTCCGCGATCTTGGGGCGGGGTGCGTCCATGAGGTGGCTCCGAGTGCAGGTGCCGTAGGGTGGGTTAGCCGAAGGCGTAACCCACCGCTGTCTATCGCTGCGGAAGCAGAAGAGGTGGGTTACGCCAAGCGGTCTGCGCTTCGCGCAGTCCGCAAGGCTAACCCACCCTACGATTGCGGCGCAGGCCTTACGCGTGCAGCTTCTGCAATTCCTTCAGGATCGCTTCGCCCATCTGCGTGGTGGAAGCGGCCGTCGTGCCTTCCGACTTGATGTCGGCGGTGCGCAGGCCGCTGGCGAGCACGGCGGCGATGGCGGCGTCGACCTTGTCGGCGAGATCGCCCATGTCGAAGGAGTAGCGCAGCGCCATGCCGAAGGACGAGATCATCGCGATCGGATTGGCGAGGCCCTTGCCGGCGATATCAGGGGCCGAGCCGTGCACGGGCTCGTACAGCGCCCTGCGCTTCTTGGTCTTGACGTCGACCTCGCCGAGCGAGGCCGAGGGCAGCATGCCGAGCGAACCGGTGAGCATCGCCGCGATGTCGGAGAGCATGTCGCCGAACAGATTGTCGGTGACGATGACGTCGAACTGCTTCGGCCACTTCACCAGCATCATGCCGCCGGAATCGGCGAGCTGGTGCTCGAGCGTGACGTCGGGGTATTCGCGCTTGTGGACCTGGGTCATGACCTCGTTCCAGAGCACGCCCGACTTCATGACGTTGCGCTTCTCCATCGACGTCACCTTGTTCTTGCGCTTCCTGGCAAGCTCGAAGGCGACGCGGCCGATGCGCTCGATCTCATAGGTGTCGTAGACCTGGGTATCGATGGCGCGCTTCTGGCCGTTGCCGAGATCGGTGATGGTCTTGGGCTCGCCGAAATAGACGCCGCCGGTGAGCTCGCGCACGATGACGATGTCGAGGCCCTCGACCGCCTCGCGCTTCAGGCTCGAGGCGTCCGCCAGCGCCGGGTAGCACACCGCGGGGCGGAGGTTGGCGAACAAAGCGAGATCCTTGCGCAGGCGCAGCAGGCCGGCTTCGGGGCGCACCTCGTAGGGCACGCTGTCCCACTTCGGACCGCCGACCGCGCCGAAGATGATGGCGTCGGCCGCGAGCGCCTTGGCCATGTCGCCCTCGGAGATCGACACCTTGTGGGCGTCATAGGCGGAGCCGCCGACCAGCCCCTGCTCGGTCTCGAATTTGGCGATCCCCTGCGCATTCAGCCAGTCGATCAGCCGCTTCACCTCGCCCATCACCTCTGGGCCGATACCGTCGCCGGGGAGCAGCAGCAATTTGTGGGTCGCCATGGTCGTTTCCTCTGAGATCGAATTCGGCCGGAGTGCTAGAGCGGCGTTGCGCGCTTGGCAAGACACCATTGCCGCGCCGCGGCTGTGCAAGGCCGGCAGGGCCTGCCACAGTGCGCCCTGCCGGAGTATCCCTTGCACGCCCCTGAGCGCCCTCCACTCGACGCGCACCCTGCGCGGCTGATCCTGACCCTGTCGCTGGCGGCGACGGTCGGGCTCGGCATCGGCCGCTTCGCCTATGCGCTGGTGCTGCCCGATATGCGGGAGGACCTCGGCTGGTCCTACTCGGCGGCCGGTTTCATGAACACCATCAACGCCGTCGGCTACCTCGCGGGCGCTCTTGTGGCCTCCCGGCTGATCCGGCGCGTCGGCTGGTCGGCGGCGATCCGCGGCGGAACCCTGGCTTGCGTCGCCGCGCTCGCAACTTGCGCGCTGACCGGCAATTTCGTCGCGCTGAGCCTTGCCCGGCTCGTGCTGGGCCTGGGGGCGGCGGCCGGCTTCGTCGCCGGCGGCGCGCTGGCCGCGGCGATCGCGCAGTCGCGCCCCGAACGGGCCAATTTCCTGCTCAGCCTGTTCTATGCCGGCCCCGGCATCGGCATTCTCGCCTCCGGGCTGATCGCCCCGTTCACGCTGCAATATTTCGGACCGGGCTCGTGGTGGCTGGTGTGGTGGGCGCTGACGCTGCTGTCCGTCGCCATGACGATCCCGCTATTCCTGATCCGCATAGAGAGCGGCGCGCGTTTCTCGGAAGGCAGCCACGCCGCTTTCGCGATTTTGCCTGTGCTGATCTATCTGGCCGGCTACTTCCTGTTCGGTGCGGGCTACATCGCCTACATGACCTTCATGATCGCCTATGTGCGCGATGGCGGCGGTGGCGCCGCGGCGCAGGCGGCGTTCTGGAGCCTGATCGGCCTGTCCGCCTTCGTCACGCCCTGGGCCTGGCGCGGCGTGCTGGCGCTCGACCGCGGCGGGCTCGCCACCGCGATCATCCTCGGCACCAACGCGCTCGGTGCCGCTTTGCCGATGTTCGGACATTCGCCGGCCTGGCTCGCGGTGTCGGCCATCGTGTTCGGCGTCGCCTTCTTCGCCGTGGTCGGCTCGACCACCGCCTTCGTCCGCTTCAACTATCCGCCCGAGGTGTGGCCGACCGCGATCGCGGCGATGACGATCTCGTTCGGCGTCGGCCAGACGCTCGGCCCGATCGTGGTCGGCGCGATCACGGATGCGCTGGGGAGCTTGAGTTACGCGCTGAATGTCTCGGCGGCGCTGCTGGCGCTGGGTGCTGCGCTATCGCTGCTGCAGCGAAAGGTGGGGCCAGCCAAGCAACCGGTGCCGTAGGGTGGGCAAAGGCGCGCAGCGCCGTGCCCACGATTCTCTTCATGATGGACGGAATGGTGGGCACGCTTCGCTTTGCCCACCCTACGGCAGCGGAGCTAGGATCAGCTCCCACTAAACGAATTATACCCCTGGTCTTCCCAGTAGCCGCCCTTGTAGTCGTTGGTGACTTCCACCGAGACCACGTATTTCGGGTTCTTGAAGCCGAGCTTCGTGGGCACGCGGATCTTCATGGGGAAACCGTAGGCGCGCGGCAAAATCTCGTTCGCGTATTTGAACGTCATCTGCGTCTGCGGATGCAGCGCGCTGCGCATGTCGAGCGGCGAATTGTAGCCGTCCTTGTCGGCGCACTGGAACCAGACATATTTCGCGCGCGTGTCGGCGCCGATCAGTTTCAGGAAATCGCGCAGGGGCGTGCCGGTCCAGCTGCCGATCGCGCTCCAGCCCTCGACGCAGATGTGACGGGTGATCTGCGTCACCTGCGGCAAATGATAGAGCTCCTCCAGCGTCCAGGACTTCTTGTTGTCGACGAGGCCGCGCACTTCGAGCTTCCAGTCGGCGCCATCGACATCGGGCGCGTCGTCGAGATCGTAATAGGCATTGAACGGGAACGGCTTCGTGATCGCGCTCTCGGGGAAGGTCGGCGCCAGTGCGTCCGGATTGAAGATGAAGGACTGCACGGCGTCGTTGAACTTCGAGACGCTCTTCAGCATCTCCTCAGCCGAGGAGGAGTCGACCACGTCGCAGCCGGTGAGCAGCGTCAGCGCCCCTAAGCTGGCGCCGCCCGCGATGAAGCGGCGGCGGGTGACGTCAGGCATCGTCTTGATGGAATCCTTGATCAGCAACCGCTTGTCGACGCCGGGGATGAGGAAAGAGCGCTTGGCCATCACAATTCTCCTACTCAGCGGCCAATGATCATCGCGCGCAGGCTCTTCGGCACCAGCAGCGCGAGCAGGACGTGAATGACGAGGAAGGCGCAGATCGCGGCCATGCAGAAGAAGTGCACGTAGCGAGCGGTCGGATAGTCGCCGAACAGCATCACGAGATAATAGAGCTGGACCGGCTTCCACATGCCGAGGCCGGACAGCACGATCAGCACGCCGACCACGATGATGCCGGCATAGAGCAGGCGCTGCACGTAATTGTAGACGGTGAGATCGTCATGGCCGAGCTTGAAGGTCAGGGCAGCCCTGACGTCGTGCAGCACGCCTGACGGCGTGATCGGCAGCAGTTTTTTCCGGAAGCGGCCGGTGGCGAAGCCGGTGACGAGATAGGCGAGGCCGTTGATCATCAAGAGCCACATCGCCGCAAAATGCCAGAGCAGGCCGCCGCCGAGCCAGCCACCCAACGTGTACTCGCGCGGGAAGCTGAAACCGAACAGCGGCGAGGCGTTGTAGATTTGCCAGCCCGACAGGATCATCAGGATCATGGCGAGGGCGTTGATCCAATGCATGACGCGGACCCAGGCCGGCTGGATCACTTTGGTCGGGGTGGCCCTGACCTGCTCGTCGGTGACTGTGAGGCTCGCCATGGTGGTTCCGTCCTGAACGTCGTGTGACACCGAATATACGCCGATGCGTCCGCTTTCGTTACGCCCCGTTGGCCATCGAATCGATGCCCGCGGGCTATGCTGGTCACAAAAAGGCGAGCCGGGCACCCCCGGCTCGCCGTCTCAAAGCATCCGGTTTGGGGGATGAAACCGGGCTGCGCGGTGTTACGTCGCCGGCATCAGCACGGTGTCGACCACATGGATGACGCCGTTCGACTGGTTGACGTTGGTGATCGTCACCATCGAGGTGCCCCCCTTGGCGTCGACGATCCAGACCTTGCCGTCCATCTTCTTGACCGTCAGCTCCTCGCCCTCGGCGGTCTTCAGCTTCTTGCCGTCGGTGAGGTCGGAAGCCTCGAGCTTGCCGGGCACGACATGGTAGGTGAGGATCTTGGTCAGCGTCGCCTTGTTCTCGGGCTTGACCAGGCTGTCGACGGTGCCGGCCGGCAGCTTGCCGAAGGCGGCGTTGGTCGGCGCGAACACCGTGAACGGGCCCTTGCTTTCCAAGGTCGGCACGAGGCCGGCCGCCTTCACCGCCGCGACCAGCGTGGTGTGGTCCTTGGAGTTGACCGCGTTCTGGACGATGTTCTTCGACGGGAACATCGCGGCGCCGCCGACCATGACGGTCTTCTCCTCGGCACGCACCGGCGCGACCACGGTCGCGGTGATGGCGAGGGCGCTGAAGGCGGCGGCAGCGAGATAGGCAATGCGCTTCGACATGGAGAATCTCCCGATTGAATTGAGCCGGCAATGGCCGGTGTTAGAGTTGAGCAACAACGGTGTTTGCGACCTCTTGGCGTGAAGCAGCAGCGCCGTCGTTGGCCGAACTACGGGAGGGTTTGCGAAGTGGTTTCGGGGAAAAATTCTTTGTGATGCGTGAAACTATTGGGCGGCGCATCCGTGTGGCGGCGCGCGTTCAGCGCTCGGTGCCGTAGGGTGGGCAAAGCGCAGCGTGCCCACCAAACGCAAATGCGGAGAAGATGGTGGGCACGGCGCTTCGCGCCTTTGCCCACCCTACAGCAGTGCGCCCGTTGCGGCGGTGTGCCCGTTAAGGCAGTGTGCCCGCTTCAATCCCTGCTCAGCGGCGTCTGGATGAAACCGCGATTATGCGTCGGGCTGATCAGCAGCTCGTTGATGCAGACGCGCGGCGGCATGCTGGCGATGAAGGCGATGGTGCGGCCGAGATCCTCGGGCTGCAGCATCCGGGCCTGCTCCTCTTCGCTCGGCACCACCGGACGCAGCTTCAGGATCGGGGTCGCCACCTCGCCCGGCATCAGGCAGCAGGCGCGCAGGCCGTTGACGCATTCGTCCATGTTGAAGGAATGGGTCAGCGCCAGCACCGCGTGCTTGGTGGTGGTGTAGGCAGGGCCCGGCATCTTCGAGACGTGGCGGCCGGCCCAGGACGAGACGTTGATGATCGAGCCGTCCTGCTGCTTGCGCATCGTCGGCAGCACCGCGCGCATGCAATAGAGCACGCCGTTGAGATTGACCTGGACCAGCTTGTCCCAGCCCTCCTGTTCCATGTCCTGCCAGCTGCGTTTGGGAACATTGATGCCGGCATTGTTGACCAGGAGATCGATGCGGCCGTGCTTCGCGACGATTTGATCGGCCGCCTTCCGGGCCTCCGCGGCGGCGGACACGTCGAGCGCGATGGCCTCGGCCGCCCCGCCCGCGGCCGTGATCTTGGCAACCACGGCATCCAGGGCGTCCCTGCGCCGGCCGGACACCACCACCGTCCAGCCGTCAGCGGCGAGCCCCTCGGCACCGGCCTCCCCGATCCCGCTGCCGCCGCCCGTCACCCAGGCCACGCGTTTCCCGTTTTTTGACATGCAAACTGTCTCCGTTGCTTCATTGGGGCGGTTTTTGCTAATCCAGCCCTCGGTTTTGACCGGCCTTGTCAGTCTTGCGGTCGAGGAAATCTTGCATGAACCACGCAGCCAACGCCAACCTGTTTTCCCGCCTGTTCGACGGCCTGGATGATCCCAAACGCCTCGCGATCGAGACGCAGGACGGCGCCCATATCAGCTATGGCGATCTGATCGCGCGCGCAGGCCAGATGGCGAACGTGCTGGTCGCGCGCGGCGTGAAGCCGGGTGACCGCGTCGCGGTGCAGGTCGAGAAATCCGTCGCCAACATCGTGCTCTATCTGGCGACCGTGAGGGCCGGCGCGGTCTACCTGCCGCTCAACACCGCCTATACGCTGAACGAGCTCGACTACTTCATCGGCGATGCCGAACCCTCGCTGGTGGTCTGCGATCCCTCCAAGGCGGAAGGTCTCGCGCCGGTCGCCGCCAAGGTGAAGGCCAAGGTCGAGACGCTCGGCGCTGACGGCAAGGGCTCGCTGACGGACGCCGCCGACAAGGCGAGCAGCGAGTTTACAACGGTGCCGCGCGCGGACGATGATCTCGCCGCGATCCTCTACACCTCGGGCACCACCGGCCGCTCCAAGGGCGCGATGCTCACCCACGACAATCTGGCGTCGAACTCGCTCTCGCTGGTCGGCTACTGGCGCTTCACCGACAAGGACGTGCTGATCCACGCACTGCCGATCTACCACACCCACGGCCTGTTCGTTGCGACCAACGTAACGCTGTTCTCGCGCGCGTCGATGATCTTCCTGCCGAAGCTCGATCCGGACCTGATCATCAAGCTGATGGCGCGCGCCACGGTGCTGATGGGCGTGCCGACCTTCTACACCCGCCTGCTGCAGAACGCGGCGCTGTCGCATGAAACCACCAAGCACATGCGGCTGTTCATCTCGGGCTCGGCGCCGCTGCTCGCCGACACCCATCGCGAATGGTCGGCGCGCACCGGCCACGCCGTGCTCGAGCGCTACGGCATGACCGAGACCAACATGAACACGTCGAATCCTTACGACGGCGAGCGCGTGCCCGGCGCGGTCGGCTTCCCCCTCCCCGGCGTCTCCGTGCGCGTCACCGAGCCCGAGACCGGCAAGGAATTGCCGCGCGAAGAGATCGGCATGATCGAGGTGAAGGGCCCGAACGTGTTCAAGGGCTATTGGCGGATGCCGGAGAAGACCAAGTCCGAATTCCGCCCCGACGGCTTCTTCATCACCGGCGACCTCGGCAAGATCGACGACAAGGGCTACGTCCACATCCTCGGCCGCGGCAAGGATCTCGTGATCTCCGGCGGCTTCAACGTCTACCCCAAGGAGATCGAGAGCGAGATCGACGCCATGCCGGGCGTGATCGAATCCGCCGTGATCGGCGTGCCGCATGCCGATTTCGGCGAAGGCGTCACGGCGGTGCTGGTGTGCAACAAGGGCGCTGACGTCAGCGAAGCCTCGGTGCTGAAGGCACTCGACGGTCGGCTGGCAAAGTTCAAGATGCCCAAGCGGGTGTTCGTCGTCGACGAGCTGCCGCGCAATACGATGGGCAAGGTGCAGAAGAACGTGCTGCGGGATACGTACAAGGATATTTACGCGAAGAAGTGAGACGCGCTCGTCGTCCTTGCGGATGAAGCCGTAGGGTGGGTTAGCTTCGGGCTGCGCGAAGCGCAGTCCCTTGGCGTAGCCCACCTCTTTGCATTCCGCGACGGCAGAAGTGGTGGGTTACGCTAGCGGACTGCGCTTCGCGCAGCCGCCAGCTAACCCACCCTACGAAGTCAGCCCACCAGGCTCATCACAAACCTGCTGCCGACGATAAACAGATAGCACCCGAATGCGGCCTCCAGCGTCCGCTTCGACATCGCATGCGCGGCTTTCACACCGAGCGGCGCGGTGACGAGACTCATCGGCATCACCAGCACGGCGCCGATCAGCGAGACGTAGCCGAGCGCGAAGGGGATTTGCAGCGCGGCGACGCCGGGATAGGTCGCCGCCGCAGGCCATCCCGCATAGATGTAGCCGAGCGCGCCGGGAATCGAGATCAGCACCGCGAGCGCCGACGAGGTCGCGACCGCCTGATGGATCGGGCGGCTATAGAAGGTCATCAGCAGGTTCGAGAACAGGCCGCCGCCGATGCCCATCAGCGTGGACAAAATGCCGACGCAGAAGCCGTAGGCGCGCATCAAGGGTCCTTTCGGCAGATCGTCGCCGAACTTCCAGCCTTCGCGCGCGAAGATGAGACGCGCGGCCGCCGACCAGGCGACGCAGACGAACACGATCTTGAACAGCCGCTCCGGCGCGAAGCGCGCGACGACGCTGCCGGCGACGACGCCGATCACGATCGGCGGCCACCAGACGCGCAGGATCGACATATCCACCGCCCCGCGCTTGTAGTGCGCCTGGAACGAGCGGATCGAGGTCGGGATGATCACCGCGAGCGAGGTGCCGATGCAGAGCGGCATGCGCACCTCCAGCGGCACGCCGGCGATGCGGAAGCATTCGTAGAACACCGGCACGAGTATAGCGCCGCCGCCGATGCCGAACACGCCGGCCAGGAATCCCGAGAGCGCGCCGGTTGCGATCAGCAGCAGCGCGAGCTCGACGACGTCGAAGACCTCGAGACCGCTCATCGGCGGCGATCCGCCGGCAGCTCTCGCGGATGCGCGATTGCCGTCAGGCTGACATGGGTGGGCATGGGCAAGTCCCGGACTGCTTGGATCCGGCCAAGGTAGCCCCTTCCGTTTTTCGGAGCTATATCTGACAAACGGCATGCTCCCTTGCGAAATACGGAAGGATGGCAATGGACCAGCTTGCGGCGATGGCGACTTTCGTGCGGGCCGTGGACGCCGGCAGCCTGTCGGCGGCGGCGCGATCATTGCCGAGCTCGCTGACATCGGTGAGCCGGCAGATTTCCGCGCTCGAGCGGCATTTCGGCACGCGCCTTTTGATGCGGACGACGCGGCAGCTCGCGCTCACGGAGGATGGGCGCTTGCTTTACGAGCGCGCCAAATCGATCCTGGGCGAGCTCAAGGAGATCGAAGAGGGGCTGGCCGGCAATCGCCGCGAGCCGTCGGGGCGATTGCGCGTCAGCGCGCCGACATTGATGGGACGCCTGCTGATCGCGCCGCTGCTCGGCGATTTCCTGCGCGCCTACCCATCGCTCTCCGTGGACCTGCTGCTGGTCGATCGCAACGTCGATTTGATCGAGGAGGACGTTCACCTGGCGCTTCGCGTCGGGCGCATGCCCGATTCGCAGCTGGTGATGCGAAAGCTCGCGGAGGTGCAGATGATCCACTGCGCCTCGCCCGATTACCTCGCCCGCCGCGGCGAACCGCATACGCCTGCCGACCTCACGCAGCATGATTGCCTGGTGTTTTCCGACGCGCCGGGCGCTGCAACGTGGCGATTCGGCCGCGAGGCGAACGGCGGAACGCGAGTCCGCATCCCGGGACGGCTCTGGATCAACAGCCTCGATGCGCTCGCGGCCGCCGCCGAGAGCGGCGCAGGCATCGTCCGCGTGCCGTCATGGCAGGTCGAGCGGCAGCTGGCTGAAGGACGCCTGCGGCGCCTGCGGCGCGCGCACGAGCCGGCGCCGGCGCCGCTGCACGCGCTGTATCAGCCGTCGCGACTCGGTTCGACGAAGATTCGCGCCTTCGTCGATTTCCTGGTCGAGCGATGGCGCGGAAGCGATCCGCTCAGCCGGTGATCTCTGTGGCGGGGTGGAATGCAGGGTGCGCATATCCGGACCGGATCAAATCAGATGGTGCGGAGGAGGGTTGGCGCCGGGGAGAACAAGGCTGGTGACGCCTTTGGTCGATCTCTGCCCGGTTTGGACGGCATGGTCCGTTTAGAGGTGTTCCAATAGTAATTTCAACGCGCCTCGGCTCTTTCGGAAAGGGTGAATCAATATTCTTTTCTTCGTTGGCGGACCGAGGCCCTGGTATACCAAGCCCCTGATTGGCCTTGTTTCATCAAGGCTGTAGAGCTGAACCGGGGTTCGATTTATGGCGATTTGGTGATTGCGCAGGCCAAACCGACTCCGTAAATAGAGCCGACCTTTCGCGATCCCCGCGCGCGCCCTCAAGGGCCGCCATACAACATCAAAGCCCATGACCGCACGGATCGAACGACCGCTTTCACCACACATGCAAGTCTACCGCTGGACGCTGACGATGGCGCTGTCCATCATCCATCGCGCCACCGGTATCGCCCTCTACGCCGGAACCCTGCTGCTGGCCTGGTGGCTGATCGCGGCGGCTTCAGGCCCCGCCGCCTATGCCCATGTCCAGGCCTTCACCGGCAGCATCATCGGCCGCCTGATCGTGTTCGGCTACACCTGGGCGCTGATGCACCATATGCTGAGCGGCATCCGGCATTTCGTCTGGGACCTCGGCTACGGCTTCAAGGCCAATGAGCGCGAGGCCCTGACCTGGGGCGCAGCGATCGGCGGCATCGCCCTGACGGTGCTGATCTGGATCATCGCCTACGCGATCGGAGGTGGACGATGAGCACGGCTGATACGCCCAAGCGCAGCATGCGCACCCCGCTCGGCCGCGTCCGCAATCTGGGCGCCGCGCATTCCGGCACGTCCGACTTCTGGCGCCAGCGCCTCACCGCGGTGGCGATGACGCTGCTGATGATCCCGGTGCTGGTGATCATCATGATGACGCTCGGCCGCAACCAGGCCGGCGCCAAGCAGATCCTCGGCTCGCTGCCGATCGCCGTCATCATGATGCTCTTCATCGTCGCCAGCGCCTGGCACATGAAGATCGGCATGCAGGTCGTGATCGAGGACTACGTCCACAACGAGAAGCTGAAGCTCGTATCGATCATGCTCAACAACTTCTTCTCGATCGCGGTCGCGCTCGCCTCGATCTACGCGATTCTCCAACTGTCATCCGGAGTGTAACCCATGGCCAACGAGACGAATGGCAAGGGCAACGGCGCTCCCGCCACCAACGGCAAGGCCTATCCGATCGAAGACCACACCTATGACGTCGTCGTGGTCGGCGCCGGCGGCGCGGGCCTGCGCGCCGTGGTCGGCTGCAGCGAGGCCGGTCTTCGCACCGCCTGCATCACCAAAGTGTTTCCGACCCGCTCGCACACGGTCGCGGCGCAGGGCGGCATCTCGGCTTCGCTCGGCAACATGCACAAGGACGACTGGCGCTGGCACATGTACGACACCGTGAAGGGGTCGGACTGGCTCGGCGACCAGGACGCGATCGAATACATGGTGCGCAACGCGCCCGACGCGGTCTACGAGCTCGAGCATTGGGGCGTGCCGTTCTCGCGCACCGAGGACGGCAAGATCTACCAGCGTCCGTTCGGCGGCATGACCACCGAATTCGGCAAGAGCCAGGCGCAGCGCACCTGCGCCGCCGCCGACCGCACCGGCCACGCCATGCTGCACACGATGTACGGCCAGTCGCTGCGCCACGCGGCCGAGTTCTTCATCGAGTTCTTCGCCATCGACCTGATCATGGACGACCAGGGCACCTGCCGCGGCGTCATCGCGCTCAAGCTCGACGACGGCACGCTGCACCGCTTCCGCGCCCAGACCGTGATTCTCGCCACCGGCGGCTACGGCCGCGCCTACGCCTCCTGCACCTCGGCGCACACCTGCACCGGCGACGGCGGCGGCATGGTGCTGCGCGCCGGCCTGCCGATGCAGGACATGGAGTTCGTGCAATTCCACCCGACCGGCATCTACGGCTCGGGCTGTCTCGTCACCGAAGGCGCGCGCGGCGAAGGCGGCTATCTCGTCAACTCCGAGGGCGAGCGCTTCATGGAGCGCTACGCGCCGTCAGCGAAGGACCTGGCCTCGCGCGACGTCGTCTCGCGCGCGATGACCATCGAGATCCGCGAGGGCCGCGGCGTCGGCAAGAAGAAGGATCACATCTTCCTTCATCTCGACCATCTCGATCCCGCGGTGCTCGCCGAGCGCCTGCCGGGCATCTCCGAATCGGCCAAGATCTTCGCCAATGTCGACGTGACGCGCGAGCCGATCCCGATCGTGCCGACCGTGCACTACAACATGGGCGGCATCCCCACCAACTATCATGGCGAAGTGCTGACCAAGAAGGACGGCGACGACAACGCCATCATCCCCGGCCTGATGGCGATCGGCGAAGCCGCCTGCGTCTCCGTGCACGGCGCCAACCGTCTCGGCTCCAACTCGCTGATCGACCTCGTCGTGTTCGGCCGCGCCGCGGCGCTCCGTCTCGCCGAGAAGCTGACGCCCAACGCCAAGCAGCCGGAGCTGCCGGCGAACTCGTCGGACCTCGCGCTCGGCCGTCTCGACCATTATCGCTACGCCTCCGGCGGCACGCCGACCGCGAAGCTGCGCGAAGGCATGCAGCACGTGATGCAGAACAACTGCGCGGTGTTCCGTACCGGCGAAGTCTTGAGCGAAGGCCAGAACCTGATCCAGAAGGTCCACAGCGGCATCACCGACATCGCCGTGTCCGACCGCTCGCTGGTGTGGAATTCGGACCTCGTCGAGACGCTGGAGTTCGACAATCTGATCTCGCAGGCCGTGGTGACGATGAACTCGGCCGCCAACCGCACCGAGAGCCGCGGCGCTCACGCCCGCGAGGACTTCTCCGACCGCGACGACAAGAACTGGATGAAGCACACGCTGGCCTGGCTCGACGATGCCGGCAAGGTCAAGATCGAGTACCGCCCGGTTCACAACTACACCATGACCAACGACGTGCAGTACATCCCGCCGAAGGCGCGCGTGTACTGATCGAACAGCGAAGGCCTTATCGAAATGGTTGAATTCGCACTTCCGAAGAACTCCAAGATCACCGGCGGCAAGACCTGGCCGAAGCCCGCGGGCGCGACCGAGCTCCGCGAGTTCAAGGTCTATCGCTGGAATCCTGATGACGGCAAGAATCCGAGCGTCGACACCTATTACGTCGACACCAATGATTGCGGTCCGATGGTGCTGGACGGCCTGATCTGGATCAAGAACCACATCGACCCGTCGCTGACCTTCCGCCGCTCCTGCCGCGAAGGCGTGTGCGGCTCCTGCGCCATGAACATCGACGGCCAGAACACGCTGGCCTGCACCCGCTCGATGCACGACGTCAAGGACGGCGCGGTGAAGATCAACCCGCTGCCGCACCAGCCGGTAGTCAAGGACCTCGTCCCCGACCTCACCAATTTCTATGCGCAGTATGCCTCGGTCGAGCCGTGGCTGAAGACGACCTCGCCGACGCCGCAGAAGGAATGGCGCCAGAGCCACGAGGACCGCGAGAAGCTCGACGGTCTCTACGAATGCATCCTCTGCGCCTGCTGCTCGACCTCGTGCCCGAGCTATTGGTGGAACAGCGAGCGCTATCTCGGTCCCGCCGCGCTGCTCCAGGCCAACCGCTGGGTCTCCGATTCGCGCGACGAGGCCACCGGCGAACGCCTCGACAATCTCGAGGACCCGTTCCGCCTCTACCGCTGCCACACTATCATGAACTGCGCCAAGGCCTGCCCGAAGGGCCTCAACCCGGCCGAAGCCATCGCCGAGCTGAAGCTCAAGATGGTCGAGCGCCAGATCTAAGGGAAACCTAATCGGACATCGCGGGAACCATCTAGCCTCCCGCGATCGCCCTCTCACGCCTGCGCCGTGGGACGAACGACGATGTCGCTGACATCGACGTCTGCCGGCTGCTCGACAGCGAACGCGATGGCTCGGGCGATGGCATCCGGTGCGATGGCGATTTCGTCCATCATGGCTGCAATTTCCGCTTTGATCTTCGGGTTCGTCATTGAACCCGGAAAGTCGGTCTTCACGAATCCCGGTGAGATGCCCGTGACGCGCAATCGCTTGCCCGCCTCGAGGCGCAGGCCCTCCGAGATCGTGCGGACAGCGTTTTTCGTGCCTGCATAGACCGCCTGGTTCGGTACGAGCTTCAGGCCTGCCGTCGACATCACCGTCACGAAGTGACCAAAACCCTGCCGACGGAAGACCGGAAGCGCGGCGGCGATGCCGTAGAGAAATCCCTTGAGGTTGACATCGATCATCGCCTCCCAATCGTCGACATTGAGATCGTCGATCGGCGAAATTGGACCGATACCGGCATTCGCGACAAAGACGTCGAGCCTGCCATATGTCCGGCAGGCGAACGCAACGAACTCCTCGAGCTCCCGGCGGTCGGCGACATTCGTCGCTCTGTGAACAGCCTGCCCCCCGGCGCCAACAATCTCGTCGACCAGCAACGACAGCCGCTCCGCGCGACGCGCGCCGAGAATGACTTTTCCGCCGCGCGCAGCAAGGAGGCGCGCAGTTGCCGCGCCGATGCCACTGCTGGCCCCCGTAATGGCGATAACCTTTCCCTCGATCGTCACGGCTTCTCTCCTTCGGCAGAGACGTCTTTCGCCCGCGGTTTTGCACCGTCGTCGTGGACGGTCTATGCTCTAGACACCGTAATTTCGTCGCGAACGTCCAGAACCGATGACCGACGCCCTGTCCGATCTGCTCTCGTTTCTCGAAATCCGGGGTGCCCGGTGCACGCGGTTCGAGGCCGGCGGAAAATGGGCGTTCAGATTTCCCGCAAAGCCGGCGTTAAAATTCGCTGCAGTCCTGCGCGGAGAATGCTGGATCATGCTGCCGGGGCGGAAACCGCAACGGCTGACGGCGGGCGATACGTTCCTTCTCGCCGAAGCTCCGCAATATGTGCTCGCAAACGATCCGCAGCTGGAGCCGCAGGACGGACTGGCGTCCTTCGACTGGGAGCATTCCGACATCGCCCGCCACGGCGGATCCGAGACGGCGCTGCTCGCCGGCAGTTTCGTTTTCGAGGCACTTCACGTGCGATTGCTGCTCGATGCGCTGCCGGAGTTTTTGCTTATTCCTGCGGGAGACGGGACGGCTCCTCTCCTGCGCGGCCTTCTCGAAATTCTCGATCGCGAGATTCACTCCGGGCAGATGGGCGTCTCCTTTGTGACCCGGCGCCTTGCCGAGGTGCTTCTCGTTCAGGTCCTGCGGGGGTACGGCACGCGCTACGGCAACGACGGAGCCAGCTGGGTCGGCGCCGCGGCCGATCCCAGGATCGGGGCCGCACTGAACCTCATGCATGCCGACGTCGGGCGTCGCTGGACGGTCGACGAGCTGGCGCGGGCTGCCGGCATGTCGCGGTCTGCATTTGCAGTCTCGTTCAAGCACAGGGTTGGCACGCCACCGCTCGACTATCTGTTGCGTTGGCGCATGCAGGTCGCGCGCTCCGGATTGCTGAGGGGCGAGACGATCGCGGCCGTTGCCGCCAAGGTCGGCTACGCATCGGCAAGTGCGTTCGGCAATGCGTTCAAGCGCATTCACGGCACGCCGCCAAAGCGATATGGGTCCGCTGACAGATCGATGCCGCGGGACGGTCCCGAGCCGGCAGGGGCGACTGGCGAGCAGAAGCCCGAGATGGTCGAGCGGCAGATCTAGCATCGTTCATGCCATGCCCCCCGCCACCGCGGCCGGGGCATGCCACGATCGGCGTCAGCTTGAGTAGAATTTGCCGCAACGCGCGTGGCGCGCGATTCGATCGAATACAACCCAAGATTATAGTCACAAGCCGCTTCCTTCCCGGCGGGAAATTCAAGTAAGCTCTCCGGTCTGGGACCGGAGCGACCGTGCAGGGAGCGCAACGCAATTCGCTGAGGCTTTTGCAGTGGATGATGGTTGCATCCCTGGCGCTGCCGATTGCGCTGTTCGCGATCGCCTCCACGATCTCCTACACCTCGACCAGGGACATCGCCGACCGCGAGATCGAGCGTACGCTCGATGTCGCGCATGAGCATGCGCTCAAGGTGTTCGAGACCATCGACCGCAGCCTGTCCGAGCTCAACGAGGTCGTGCGCGGCCTTCCCGACGACGTCATTCGCGCGCGCGAAGCGGCGCTGCACCGCCGGCTGAAGCGGCTGACCGATTCGCTGCCGCAGCTCAAATCGGCCTGGATCTTCGACGCGGACGGAAAGGCGCTGGTCAACAGCCTCGTTTCGCCGCCATCTCAGTTGGGCTTTTCGGACCGCGACTACTTCTACGCCCATGTCGACCAGAGCATCGGCACCTTCATCGGCATGCCGCTGACGCCGCGTCCGCCCTACCAGGGCGCGCGCTTCTTCAGCATGAGCCGCCGCCGCGACTCCGACGACGGCAGTTTCATCGGCGTGATCCAGGCCTCCGTCCTGCCGGAATATTTCGAGAGTTTCTACGCCAGGATCGGCTCGGATCCCGGCAGCTTCTTCGCGATGGGTCGCACCGACGGCGTGGTGCTGGCGCATTTCCCGCGGCTCGACCGCGACCTCCGGCTCGATCCGGGCGGACCGGTCGGCCGCGAGATCGCCGCACACCCCGCGCAGGGGCTCATGACCATCGCCTGGCCGTCGGACGGGATCGAGCGCCGCATCGGCTACAGGCGTGTCGCCGAATATCCGATCTATGTCAGCGCCGGGCTCGAGACGTCGGCGATCCGCGCGCGCTGGCTCGCCACCATGGGCCAGCATCTGGTGTTCGGCGTTCCCGCCACGGCGCTGCTGTTCCTGCTGCTCGCATTCGCCTTCCGGCGCACCCAGCATCTGCAGATGGAAGCCGCAAAGCGGCGCGAAGCCGAGGAGGCGCTCAAGCACAGCCAGCGTCTGGAGGCGCTCGGCCAGCTCACCGGCGGCGTCGCCCACGACTTCAACAATCTGCTGACCGTGATCCGCGCCTCGGTCGATCTGCTGAACCGCCCGCAGCTGAGCGAAGAGCGACGGCAGCGCTACATCACGGCGATCGCGGACGCGGTGGCGCGCGCGGCCAAGCTGACCTCGCAGCTGCTCGCCTTTGCGCGGCGCCAGACCCTGAAACCGGAAGTGTTCGACGTCGGCGAGCGTTTGCAGTCGCTGCACGACATGCTCGCGACGCTGCTGGGACCGGCCATCGAGATCGCGATGCGGCTGCCGGCGGAGCCGTGCCTCGTCAATGCCGATGCCAGCCAGTTCGAGACCGCGCTGATCAACATGGCGACCAATGCGCGCGATGCCATGCTGGGCAAGGGCAGGATCAGCTTCACCGTCGAGGCGGCGACGACCATTCCCGACACGCCCGCGCACGTCTCGGGCAGTCACATTCCGGCAAGCCTCGGCTTCGTCGGCGTCATCGTCAGCGACACCGGCGTCGGCATTCCGGCCGCGCGCCTCGGGCGGATCTTCGAGCCGTTCTTCACCACCAAGCAGGTCGGCCACGGCACCGGTCTTGGCCTGTCCCAGGTGTTCGGTTTCGCCCGGCAATCCGGCGGCGAGGTGACGGTCGCGAGCGAAGTCGGCCAGGGCAGCACCTTCTCGCTCTATCTCCCGCGCGTGCCCGCGGACCTCCTGCCGCAGCAGCAGGCGCCGAACACCGCGCCTGCGATGGCCGGCAGCGGCATGTCGGTGCTGCTGGTCGAGGACAATATCGAGCTCGCCAATTTCGCCGCCGATGGCCTCACTGCGCTCGGCTACACCATCACGCTGGTCGACAATGCCGCCGATGCGCTTGCCGAGCTTGTCGTCGACGCCGATCGTTTCAATGTCGTGTTCTCCGACATCGTGATGCCCGGGATGACCGGGCTCGATCTGGCGCGGGCGATCCGCGATCGCGGCATCAAGGTGCCGGTCGTGCTGACCACCGGCTACAGCCAGGCGCTGTCCCAGGAAGGCAGCCTCGGTTTCGATCTCGTGCAAAAGCCCTACTCGGTCGAGGAGCTGTCGCGCGTGCTGCACCGGGCTGCGCGGCTGCGGCGGGTGCGCGACGGCGCCGCCGAATAGGGCATTCGGGAGCTGCCGGAACCGGCTGATTTGTCTTGCGTTATCCGGCCATGCAAAAGCCAGCCGGGAAACGCGACCAGGGCAAGACGCCACCCATTGTCGAAATCAAAGGCGAGAATGGCGACGAGGTGGCTCCGCCGCCGCCCGAGGTGCTCGAACCCGATCCCGAGCTCTCGCCCGAAGAGGCCGAGCAGGCCCGCAAGGATTATCTGCTGACCCGGTTCTGGATCAGCGCGCGCGGCTTCTGGGGCCGCAACGGCGACCGCCTCGCCTGGCCGTTCTCGATCGGCCTCGGCGTGCTGATCGTCCTCACCGTCGGCTTCCAATACGGCATCAACGTCTGGAATCGCGCGATCTTCGATGCGATCGAGCAGCGCGACGCGACGAGCGTCTTCCATCTCACCGCACTGTTCTTCCCGCTCGCGATCGGCAGCATCGTGCTCGGCGTCGTGCAGGTGTTCGCGCGCATGGGCATCCAGCGGCGCTGGCGGGCCTGGCTCACGAGCAGCGTGCTGACACGCTGGCTCACGAACGGACGCTACTACCAGCTCAACCTCGTCGGCGGCGACCACGAGAATCCGGAATACCGGATCGCGGAGGATTTGCGCATCGCGACCGACTCGCCGGTCGATTTCCTCGCCGGCGTCACCTCGGCGCTGCTGTCGGCCGCGACCTTCATCGTCGTGCTCTGGACCATCGGCGGCGCGCTCACCGTCACGCTCGGCGGCTCCTCGGTGACCATTCCCGGCTTCCTCGTGATCGCCGCCATCCTCTACGCCACGATCGCATCCGGCTCGATCATGGTGATCGGCCGTCGCTTCGTGCAGGTGTCGGAGGACAAGAACCAGGCCGAGGCCGATTTCCGCTACACGCTGACGCGCGTGCGCGAGAACGGCGAGAGCATCGCGCTGCTCGGCGGCGAGCAGGAGGAGCGCGACGGCCTCGACCGCAATTTCACCAACGTGCTGCGGCAATGGGCGCGGCTCGCAGGGCAACACATGCGCACCACGCTGGTGTCGCAAGGGTCGAGCCTCGTCGCACCGGTCGTGCCGCTGCTGCTCTGCGCGCCGAAATTCCTCGACGGCAGCATGACGCTCGGGCAGGTGATGCAGGCGGCCTCCGCCTTCACCATCGTGCAGAGCGCGTTCGGCTGGCTGGTCGACAATTATCCGCGGCTCGCCGACTGGAACGCCTGCGCGCGCCGCATCGCCTCGCTGATGATGTCGCTCGACGGCCTCGAACGCGCCGAGCAGGGCGCCGGCCTCGGACGCATCAAGCGCGGCGAGACGCACAACGAGGCGATGCTGGCGCTGCACGATCTCTCCGTCACGCTCGATGACGGCACAGCGGTGGTCGGCGAGACCGAGGTGGTGATCGAGCCCGGCGAGCGGCTGCTGGTCGCCGGCGAATCCGGCACCGGCAAGAGCACGCTGGTGCGCGCCATTGCGGGGCTGTGGCCGTGGGGCGGCGGCAGCGTCAATTTCCATCCCGACCGGCGGCTGTTCATGCTGCCGCAGCGGCCCTACGTGCCCTCGGGATCGCTGCGCCGTGCCGTCGCCTATCCCGGGGCCGAAGAGGATTGGACGGTCGAGGAGATCGGGGAAGCCCTGCACAAGGTCGGCCTCGATCATCTCAAGGAGAAGATCGAGGACGAGGGACCGTGGGACCAGACGCTGTCGGGCGGCGAGAAGCAGCGCCTCGCCTTCGCGCGGCTGCTGCTGCACAGCCCTGATATCGTCGTGCTCGATGAAGCGACCTCGGCGCTCGACGAGAAGAGCCAGGACAAGATGATGAAGATGGTCACCGACGAGCTGCCGAAGGCGACCATCGTGAGCGTCGCGCATCGCGTCGAGCTGGAAGCCTTTCACAGCCGCAAGATCGTGCTGGAGCGCCGCAAGGGCGGCGCAAGGCTCGTCAGCGACGTCGACCTGATCCCGCGCAAGGGCCGGCGCAGGCTGCTCGGGCGATTCCTGAGGCAGCGGAAGGTGGCGAAGCAGGCGGCGTGAGGCACGCGGCCTGTAGCCCGGATGGAGCGAAGCGCAATCCGGGAAGGTCCATCCGTGCGGCGAGAATCCCGGATTTCGCCGCGCTCCATCCGGGCTACGGACCTTTCGCGAAGATTGGAGTCCCCGCCAAAACCGGCTATGCATGCGCCGCTTGCAACAAGGACCTGCTGCTTGACGCCCGACAATGCTCCATCGACCGCGCCGTTCGGCGCGTTTGCGCCGAACGCGGCGCAGGCCGCGATCATCAGCCTCGCGATGCGATCGGGGCTGAAGCGCGGCGCGTTCCGGCCCTGGCTGTCGCGGCTGGTCAATCTGCTGCGCGGCGGGCCGATCGATGTGCAGTACCAGGGCGCCTCGTTCCGCTTCTATCACCAGGGCAGCGCGACCGAGCGCGGCGCCCTGTTCAATCCGGACTACAATCTCGACGAGCTCGATTTCCTGCGCCAGCACACACCTGCTGGCGGCGCGTTCGTCGACGTCGGCGCCAATGTCGGCACGTTCGCGCTGGTGATGGCGCGGCAGGTCGGCGCCCAAGGCACGGTGGTCGCAATCGAGCCGCATCCGCTGACCTTCGGACGGCTCTCCTTCAACCATGCCGCATCGAAGGCGACGCAGGTGCACCTGGTTCAGGCCGCGGCGGGCGAGCGCGACGGCGAGCTGATGATCGAGAGCGGCGGCGGCAATCTCGGCGCCACACATGTCGTGACCGGCGCGGCCAGCGCCGACGCCATCAAGGTGCCGTCACTGCGTTTGATGCGCATTCTCGACGAGGCCGGCGTGCGCCAAGTCGATTCGCTCAAGATCGACGTCGAGGGTTTCGAGGACCGCGTGCTGATCGGCTTCTTCCGCGACGCACCGCAATCGCTGTGGCCGCGCGCGGTGGTGATCGAGCATCTGTCACAAAACGAATGGCAGCAGGATTGTATTGCCGATATGGTCGCGCGCGGCTTTGCAGTCGTGCGCAAGACACGAAGCAATACGTTCCTGTCACGCTGACGGGACCAACAACGGAGGTTGTGATGATCGACCACCTCGGTTTCTCTGTCTCCGATTACGAGCGCGCGAAAGCGTTCTATGCGAAGGCGCTGGCTCCGCTCGGCTACGGCCTGATCATGGAGGTCACCGCGGAGCAGACGGGTCATGCTGCGGCGGCCGGCTTCGGCGCCGACGGCAAGCCGGATTTCTGGTTCGGCGGCGAAGGCGCCATGAACAAGCCGGTGCACATCGCGATCGCGGCCAAGGACCGTGCCACCGTCGATGCCTTCTACAAGGCGGGGATCGCGGCCGGCGGCCGCGACAACGGGCCGCCCGGCCTCCGCCCGCATTATCACGCGAACTACTACGGCGCGTTCGTGCTCGATCCAGATGGCCACAACATCGAAGCGGTCTGCCATCTGCCCGAGTAGGGCGCTTCGAAACGATGCGATAAGGGAACATCGGCACGGCATCGTCGTTATCGTCTTCTGGACAACGATCTCGATGATGCCGATGCCGATCGAACCGCCCGAGATTCCACCGTCGACACCGGGCACTCCGACCGAGCCGCCGCCGGGCGTTCCGCCCGGCAATCCGCAGCCCGACATCACACCGCCGGTGCGCGAGCCCGGCGAATCACC
This sequence comes from Bradyrhizobium sp. CCBAU 45389, assembly GCF_028128625.1. Taxonomy (NCBI): domain Bacteria; kingdom Pseudomonadati; phylum Pseudomonadota; class Alphaproteobacteria; order Hyphomicrobiales; family Nitrobacteraceae; genus Bradyrhizobium; species Bradyrhizobium sp. CCBAU 45389. Next base: position 133,616 of record NZ_LBIY01000081.1, read on the forward strand.
ACGGCCCGACGAGTTGCCGGGCCAAGTGCCTGAAGAGATTCCATCGCGCGGGCCGAACGGTCCGCTCACGCCCAATCCTGCGACGGACGCAACGCCGCCGCGCAATCACATATGAGGCGAAGCATCACATGTGAGGCGATTGCAAGAAGCGTCTGAATGCGCAATGAACGTCGCCATAGTGAGATGATTTGCGTGCAGAAATAAATCGGGCCGCGACCACTTCGCCCGCCACAATGCGGCCTAACGCGTAGCTGTTCATCCCAACCACTTCGTCAAAGAACCTTCCGGGGAAGTTCACCACCATGACCAACCTTCGTTTCGTGCTGCTTGCGACGACGGCTCTCACCGCGATGCAATTGGCCAACACTGCATCGCATGCGCAGAGCGCTTCGCCGCTCGTGGTTGCGCAGGCCCAACCGCAAGAGACGGGCCCTGACGGAAAACCGAAGCAGCCGCCGAAGG